>JAGRIU010000033.1 GCA_020443075.1 Alphaproteobacteria bacterium | reverse complement strand
AGAGCCGTCCGAGGAGTTCGTCGGATTCTCCGCGCTTGCGCGCGGCTTTGAGGCAGAAGGCGGCGAGCAGGATTTGTTGATAGGGCTTAAGAACCATGGCTCCTTTCCAGCGGCCCATGAGTTGTTTTTGGAAGGCTTTTGCGGCGGCGGCTTCGTCGATTTTTCCGTCGGGCACAGGGATTTGATAATAGGATAGCCATTCTTCCGGTCCCAGCGCTTCGGCAAAGAGCGGGAGTTCGGCGGGAACCGGTGAGCCGGGCGGGCGCGGGGGCTGGTTGGCCGGGTTGAAATCGACGAACGGCGCGATGACTGAAAAGTTTTCGGCTTGTCTGTGGATGAGGCCTTCCAGTCCCAGACGTGTGCGGTAATGTGTCTGTGGTCCACGGAACATGCACCACAATCCTCCCAGCATGCACAGGATGAAGAACGGTATGCGCAGCGGTTGCATGGCCAAAGAGTTGAAGAGGCTGAGGTGGTTGTAGGTGAGTTGGGCTTTGTCCCATTCCGGCGTCTGGACGAAATATTTATGCCAATCGACGAGTTTTCCGTGGTAGAGGACCTGATAGCGGCTGTCTTCGTCGCCGAACAGGGATACGACAAAATTTCCGGCTTCCAGGGCCCAGGACACCAGCCACATCTCTCCGTAGCGCAGCCAGCGAACAACGTTGCGGACTTCTTCGGCCTTGTAGTACCAGAAAAGCCAGATGATGACTGCAAAAACGGCCAGCAAAATGGCCCAGCCAATTGCATTTTCATGTAGCGTATTTTCAGCCTGTTGTCCGCCGCCTGCCAAGGAAACTCACCAAATGTCCAAATAAAAAACTTTTAACAGTTTTAATATAGCAAAAAAAAACGTTTCAAACCATGGATCATGGAGAAAAAACCGTGTTGTGGCTACGAAAATGTATTTGCAAATGCCGTAATTTTTGTTAAAGAGCATGCTCGGCCTCCTGAAGAGGGGGGAGAAACTTGATCTGATGCCGCAATAGCTCAGTTGGTAGAGCAGTTGATTTGTAATCATCAGGTCCGCGGTTCGAGTCCGTGTTGCGGCACCATTTCTAAAGGTTTAACCTGCGTAAACTTGGTTAAGACATGCATTTGGCAAGGTTTATGGTTGAAATCGCCTGTGAATTTTGCTCTATGAGGTCTTAACCGACTTTAGGATGGTTAAACATTGCATATTGGGGTGTAGCCAAGCGGTAAGGCAGCGGTTTTTGGTATCGCCATGCGGAGGTTCGAATCCTCCCACCCCAGCCATTTATTCTTCCGAACTTTTGATGTAAGCTGCCTCTTTGTTGGAAGCTCCTCTGGATTGCCAGATTGTGGGGCTGTTGGAACTCTCGTTTAAAGTGCTTCACATTGAATAACAGTATTGTTGGTTTTACGATCGGAATTTTGCTGCTGATTATCGGCGTGGCAGATTTGATTCCGGCGGCTTTGGATTGGTATGACGGGCATTTGAATTATGAGAGCTTTCTGTATTGTTCCGTTGTTTCTGTTTTTTTTGGCGGATTACTGATTTTGTCGAACATAGAGGCGGGTAGCGCAGCCGTGAGTGTGCGTCAGACCTTTTTGTTGACGACTTTGAGCTGGCTTAGCATTAGTATTTTTGCCAGTTTTCCGCTTTATTTTTCTGATTTAAAAATCAGTTTTGTCGATGCGTTTTTTGAATCCATATCTGGTGTAACGACGACCGGGTCGACGATTTTATCCGGGCTTGATGGTATGTCGCGGGGCGTTTTGCTCTGGCGTTCTATTATTCAGTGGATCGGAGGCATCGGAATTATTGCATTTGCGATCATTATTTTGCCGTTTTTGCATATGGGGTCCATGAACTTGTTTCAAACGGAATCGTCGGACCGTTCGGATAAGGTGACGCCGCGCACCGTTGTTTTCGTAATTTTGTTGATGCAGGTTTATGTGCTGCTGACAGCGCTTTGTGCTTTAACTTATTATTTGTTGGGGATGAGCGTTTTTGATGCGATTAATCATGCTTTGACAACGATTCCGACGGGCGGATATTCAACGCATGATGCATCGTTCGGGTATTATAAAAGCCCGGCGCTGCAATATGCCGGGGCGTTGTTTATGCTCGCGGGGGGGGTGCCGTTTATTCTCTACGTTAAATTTTTGTTTAGGGGCCGGGCTGATTTTTTTCAAGATAGTCAGTTTAAGGTTTTGATGATGATGTTGTTTGTGTTTATCGCATTCTTGACCTTTTGGCTTTGGGGGCGCGGGGAATACGGGTTTTTCGAAGCGATGCGCTTGAGTACTTTCAATATTATTTCAGTGATTACAACAACCGGGTTTGCAACAACGGATTATACGCTTTGGGGCGCTTTTGCTGTTTTGTTTTTCTTCTTTATTACATTTTTGGGGGCGTGCACCGGCTCTACCGCCGGCGGATTAAAAGTTTCCCGTCTTATTGTTTTGATGAAGGTTGTCAATCGTCAGCTTAAGGCTTTGTGTTATCCGCGCGGGGTTTTTGCTATGCCGTATCAGGGAAAGTTTATTTCCAATGATATTGCGATGGGAACTTTGGGGTTTTTGGGGCTGTTTGTGGTCTCCAATACTCTTTTAACGATTTTGTTGAGCTTGTTGGGGCTTGATTTTGCGACAGCGATTAGCGGGAGTGCGACGGCTTTAGCGAACGTGGGTCCGGGGATCGGCGATGTGATTGGACCGGCCGGGAATTTTGCGAGTTTGCCCGATGCGGCAAAATTGTTACTCTGTGCGGGGATGTTGCTCGGGCGCCTCGAGATTATGACGGTTTTTGTGATTTTTAACCGTAATTACTGGCTGTCTTAAGGTCTTTAAAAAGTTTGTTTGCAGGGCGCATTTTTTTATTTCCTTTTTGGGTCAAGGGGTGTAAAAATGGGTTGCGCACGTGTCTCTGGCCCCTGATCCTATTTCAGATTATGGTTATGCAACGGCGTGAATTTTTTTGAAACCGGGGCGGACTTTTTAGGTCCCAACCGCCGAGCTTTGAAAGGGTTTGCGTTATGAAACGTAATGTTGCTGTCGCTTGGGGCCATGTGTGTCCCTTAAGTGTCTCTAGCGCTTCTTTTCAGACTTTAAGTTTGAAATAGGGGCGCAAAAAGATGGACAAATGTGAATTGCAGAGCAAGGCTCTGCCTGTTGGTGTTATCCCTGTTTACGAACGGTCTGTTAGGCTTGAAGAGCTTATTCGCTCTCGTCGGCCTGCCAAGCCTTTGTATGTTCTGGATGCGGGTGTTATGTCTCGCCGGGCAGCGGCTTTTGTGGCCGGCTTTCCCGGAAAGCCTTTGTTTGCGGTGAAGACTAATCCTGATCCGGTGGCGATTCAGGCTTTGATCGAAGGCGGTGTGAGCGCTTTCGATGTGGCGTCTTTGGCCGAGATCCAGCTTGTGAAATCGATTATGCCTTCTGCGGAGTTGCATTTTATGCATCCGGTGAAAATGCCGGAGGATATCCGCGCGGCGTATTTTGATTATGGCGTGCGCGATTTTGTGCTCGACCATGAGGAAGAGTTGTTCAAGATTATGCGTGAGACAGATCTGGCGCAGGATTTGAATTTGACGGTGCGCGTGGCGTTGCCGAAGAACGATTCGGCTTTGATCGATTTCTCAAGCAAGTTCGGAGCATCTTTTGATGAGGCTCTGGAGCTTTTGAAAAAATGCCGTCCGGTCTCCAAATCATTGGGGCTGAGTTTTCATGTGGGAACGCAAACGAGCGATCCGGGCAAATATGCCAAGGCCATTGCTTATTGCGCGGAGGTTATTTGCGCAGCAGACGTCGATGTAGACAGCTTGAATGTCGGTGGCGGCTTTCCGGTGGCCTATCAAGGCGATGAAGGGCTTTGCAGCGTTGAAGATTGTTTTGAAGCGATTGCGACGGCTCTGCGAGATAACGGTTTGTCCCATCTTTCCTTGCTGGCCGAACCGGGGCGCGTTCTGGTGGCCGAGGGTGGCAAGCTTGTGGCCCGCGTGGAGCTGCGTAAAGGTGATTTGTTATACATCAATGACGGTGTTTACGGCGGGTTGTTCGATGCGGCGAAATGGGTCGGGACGCATTATCCGGTGTCGGCGGTTTCTTGTGATCGCTCGTTCGATGGGCCTGTGCGGGCCTTCAAGCTGGCCGGGCCGACCTGCGATTCTCTGGATATGATGGACGGGCCGTTTATGTTGCCTGAAGATATAGGGATCGGCGATTGGGTTGTCTTTGACAATGCCGGGGCGTACAGCCAGTGCTTGCGTAGTGATTTCAACGGGTTTGGCTATGCCGAGGTGGTGTGTTTGCCGCCTGCTGCCGAAGCGCCTAAGCGCCGAGGCGGGCCGCGAAATCGTCGTAGCCGAAGCGCTTGATCACTTCATAGCGTCCGTCTTCATGCAAGATTCCCAGATCGGGTAGGGGTACGCCGTTGAAGGTCGTGTTTTTTACGAAGCTGTATTGCATCATATCGGTAAAAGCCAGTTTTTGGCCGATTTCCAGCGGTGTATCAAAGCTGTACGTGCCGATAATATCGCCGGTCATGCAGGTATTGCCGCCCAGAAGGTAGGTGTGTGGTTTTTCGCCATCTTCTGCGCTGCCTATGATGTTCGGGCGGTAAGGGACTTCGAGCACGTCTGGCATGTGGGTGGAGGCCGAAGCGTCCAAGATCGCCAAGTTTTGCCCGGGCCTTTGAATGATGTCGATCACTTCGCCGATCAGGTAGCCTGCGTTATAGACCAGCGCGCCGCCGGGTTCCAGCGTAACGGAGAGATCAAAGCGGGCCTGAAAATCTTTGAGCGCTTTGATCAGGATATCCGTCTTATAATCGGGATGGGTGATGTAGTGGCCGCCGCCCAGATTGACTCTGGACATGCGGCGTAGCGCGGTTTCGAATTTCTCGCTGATATGGGTGATAAGCCGCGCGGACTCCTCGGCCATGTTCTCGCACAGATTATGAAAGTGCAGGATGTCGATCTGCTTTAGCGCTTCGTCTGTGAGTTCGGAGGCCAGAACGCCGAAGCGCGAGGTCTGCGAGGACGGATCGTAAAGGGCGCTGTTTTTGACCAGCGAAAGTTGCGGATTGACGCGCAGGCCGATTTTGGCTTGCGGCTTTTTCGCGCGAACCAGCGGGGCAAAGCGTTTGAGCTGGGCGGCGGCGTTGAAATAGATGTGATCGCTATATTCGAGGGTGGCCAGAAGGTCTTCCTCGCGGTAGGCGGGGGAATAGGTGTGGACTTCCTTGCCGAAATGCTTTGCCCCGAGGCGGGCTTCGTACAGGCCGCTGGCTGTGGTGCCGTCGAGCGCGCCTTGCATATAGGGGAAAACGGCGGGCATGGCGAAGGCTTTGGTGGCGAGCAGGATTTTGCAGCCTGTTTCGGCCTTAATATGCGCGGCGATCTCCATATTGCGCTTTATGGCGGCGATATCGGCGACATAGGCGGGGGTGGGGATGTTTTGCAGGGCAGGGCTAGGCAGCATATTTTTGTCTGCGTTCTGTCAGTTCGCCGAGGCCGTTTTCGAGGGATTTTTCATGCCAGGGCAGGCCTTGTTTGGCCACTTCATCCATGAACGGGTCGGGATCGAGCTGTTCGACGTTAAAGACGCCGGGACCGGGATTCCACAAGCCCTTGGCCAGCATGATCGCGCCTGTGACGGCCGGTACGCCCGTGGTGTAGGAGACGGCCTGAGCGGCGACTTCCTCGTGGGTTTTGGCGTGGTCGCAGACGTTATAAATAAAGCGGGTTTGTTTTTCACCGTTTTTCAGGCCGGTCATAATGCAGCCGATCGAGGTTTTGCCTGTGTAGCCTTCGGCCAGCGATGAGGGTTCTGGCAGCAGGGTTTTGAGGAACTGGATCGGGACAATTTCGACGCCGTTATGCAGCACCGGATCAATGCGGGTCATGCCGACATTTTGCAGGACTTCCATGTGTTTGATGTATTCATCGCCGAAGGTCATCCAAAAGCGGATGCGCTTGAGGCCCTTGATATTCCGGCACAGGGATTCCAGCTCTTCGTGATAGAGCAGATAGGCGGCTTTTTCCCCGACTTGCGGGAAGTTGATCATTTTGCGGAATTCCAACGGGTGGGTTTCGACCCAGCGGCCATTTTCCCAATATTTGCCGGCTTGGGTGACCTCGCGCAGGTTGATTTCGGGGTTGAAGTTGGTGGCGAAGGCTTTGCCGTGATCACCCGCATTGCAATCGACAATGTCGATTTCGTGAATTTCGTCAAAGAGGTTTTTCTGGGCGTAGGCGCAGTAAATGTTGGTTTGGCCGGGGTCGAAGCCGCAGCCCAGAACGGCCGTGATTCCGGCGTTTTTGAATTTGTCCTGATATGCCCATTGCCATTTATATTCGAATTTGGCTTCGTCGATGGGTTCGTAATTGGCGGTGTCCATATAATTGGTTTTGGTTTCAAGACAGGCATCCATGATGGCCAGATCCTGATAGGGCAGGGCCATGTTTATGACCAGATCCGGCTTGATTTTGTTGATCAGGGCTACGGTTTCGGCGACGTTATCGGCGTCTAGTGCGGAAATGCCGATATCTATGCCGAGCTTGTCTTTAATCCATTTTTGATTGGCTTCGCATTTGCCGACGGAGCGGCTGGCCAGATGTATTTTTTCAAAAATACTTGGGTTCATTGCACATTTTTTTGCGACAACTGAACCGGCAGCACCTGCACCTATAATCAATACGTTCATGGGCCAATCTCCTTCTTTATTTCTCGAATATATATCTTTCGCATCCTGGAAAAAGCAAGTATAAACGCGGCTATGTTGAAATATTTACCGCCTGAAAACGCTTTTATGCCGCCTGAACATGACGGGCCGTCGCCGCAGGATGCGTTGGCGGTGATTGTTCCCTTTGGTCTGGAAAAAAGCGTGAGTTACGAGGGGGGAACGGCCAAGGGGCCGCAAGCGGTTTTGCAGGCGGCAACGGAGCTTGAGCATTTCGACGAGGTGTTCTGGTGCGAGCCACGCTATGAATACGGAATCGCGACTTTGCAGGAGCCCGAGATTGCGCCTGTTTTAGAAGACGGATTGTCGCAGATTGAGGACATTGTTGCGCAAGTTTTGCAGGAAGGGAAATTTCCTCTGGTTCTGGGCGGGGAGCATTCTTTGACCGCCGGCGCGATCCGTCCGTTTGCGCGGCGCCATGAGACGCTGACGATTTTGCAGTTCGATGCGCATGCGGATTTGCGCGACGGGTATGACGGGGAGCATTATTCGCATGCGTCGGCGATGCGGCGCTGTCTAGATCACGAGAATATACGGCTGGTGTCTGTGGGCATTCGCAATATTTCTGCCAGTGAAATTCCCTATCTTGAGGCCGAGAAAGATCGCATTTCGATTTTCTGGGCCAAGGATAAAGCAGCCTGGAGCGCGCAGGCGATTGCCGAAGCAGTGGGCGACGGGCCCGTGTATGTGACATTTGATCTGGACGGGTTTGACAGTTCCATGATGCCCGCGACGGGGACGCCGGAGCCGGGCGGTTTGTTCTGGGCCGAGACGATGGAGATTTTAGCGGCTGTGGCCGAAAGATCCCGGATTGTCGGGGCGGATATCGTCGAACTGGCGCCGCGCGAGGGGCTGCATGCGTGTGATTTTCTGGCGGCGAAGCTGGCTTACAAGATTTTGAGCTATGCGCTCATGAAATCCTAGACGGCTGTTTCTTCTTTTTTGTCTTCATCAGTGAATTTGACGGCGATCAGGCACAGGGAGGCGGTGTGGAAGAGCAGTCCTATCCACCAGCTTTGCCACATGCCGTAGGCAAAGGATGCGGGCATCATGGTGGCCATGAGCGTGGGCAGGATGATTTTTTGCTGCGCAACGCTGAGACGTGTTTCGATGGTCGTGAAGAGTTTATAAAGCAGCGCTATGGTGATCAAAATGCCGATGAGGCCGAATTCGGCCCAGACTTGAATGGCGTAGTTGTGTGGATGTAGGACAGAGTTGTTGCAGATAAAAATCTGGCGCGAGTCAAAGGTGGTGTCGCGCGTCATTTCTATGCCGTAGCCCAGGATCGGGCTTTGTAGGGCGTAGCGGCTGATATAGTCCCAGATTTCCAGGCGGTGACCGGCCGAGGCTTGTGCCATAAACTGGATATCCTGGATGTCCTGGGCGAAGTTTCTGTAGATATAGGTGACGACAAAAGGTGCGGCGAACGTACATATCAGGATGAGGGCGATCAGGGTTTTCCATGCCCATTTCTGGCGGTAGGGAAACGCGAAGAGGAAGAATAGGCCAGCGAAGAAAGCCAGTTGTGCGGATTGGCTCTCGGTCATGTAAATGGCGACGGCGAGCGGGGCCATAATTAACAGGCCCCAGAGCGGGTTTTTAAGTTTTGTCTTCAGGAATGTGAGGGCGCTGAAGCTGTAGAGTGACAAGGCGACGGTGGAGCGGTTGAATTCGTCCGGATCGGCAATGTTATCTGTTGGTAGTCCTCTTGCGACGTTGAAGAAAAAGCCGTGGGTGATGATTTCAAAGCATAGCAGCAAGACGGCTGCGATCAGGCCATAGGCGAAATAATGGATATAGGGCCGGAGTTCTTCTTTTTTGAAGGATATGGCAAGGCTGATCAGCAGAATTTGCGGGGGGAGCAGGCCCGCGAGCTTGGGGATTTGTCTGAGCGAGGTTTCAAAATGCAGGGCCCAAAGCAGGCTGAGGGATGCCATCGAAAATATGATCAAGACCAGACCAACGGTTTGTTTCGATATAACCGGTTTGACGGGCGCGCTCAGATAATAAGGGATGTAGCATAGCAAGGCGATGATGCCCGGGGCAAAGGCCAAGCCTCTGGGGGTGTCGACCGAAATCAGCGGAACCAGCGCCGAGAGCAGGCAAAAAGCGAAAATCGTGCGGCGTGTGTCGGTCATGTTTTATCCGCTTGGTGTTTGGTTTTTAAATTTTAACGCCGAGTTTTTCAGCGACTGTGAAAATGTCTTTATCACCGCGCCCACAGAGGTTCATCACAATGATATGGTCTTTGGGCAGGGTGGGAGCGATTTTGAGAACGTGAGCAAAGGCGTGGGATGGCTCCAGTGCGGGGATGATGCCTTCAAGGCGGGTGCATTTCTGGAAGGCGTCCAGCGCTTCGGCATCAGTGACGGAGACGTAATTCACGCGTTTTTGATCGAACAGCCAAGCGTGCTCCGGGCCGATGCCCGGATAATCCAGTCCTGCGGAGATGGAGTGGGCTTCGGTGATCTGGCCGTCTTCATTTTGCAGGAAATAGCTTTGCATGCCATGCAGGACACCGGGGGAGCCTCCGGTGAGGCTGGCGGCGTGTTTGTCGGTGTCGGTGCCTAGTCCTCCGGCTTCGACGCCGATGAGGCGGACGTCTTCGTCGTCAAGGAAAGGATGGAAGAGGCCCATGGCGTTTGATCCGCCGCCGATGCAGGCCACGAGCGTATCGGGCAAGCGGCCTTCGCGTTCCATGATCTGTTCGCGTAGTTCGCGGCCGATGACCGACTGAAAATCGCGGACCATGGCTGGGAAGGGGTGCGGCCCGGCAACGGTGCCGATCAGGTAGTATGTATCATGGACGTTGGTCACCCAGTCGCGCATGGCTTCGTTCATTGCGTCTTTGAGGGTTTTTGATCCGGATTTGGCCGGGCGGACTTCCGCGCCGAGGAGTTTCATGCGGAAGACGTTGGGTGCTTGGCGCTTGATGTCTTCTTCGCCCATGTAGATGACGCACGGGATATCGAAGAGGGCGCAGACGGTGGCGGTAGCCACGCCGTGCTGTCCGGCGCCGGTTTCGGCGATAATACGGGTTTTGCCCATACGCCGGGCGAGTAAAACCTGGCCGATGCAGTGATTGATTTTATGGGCGCCGGTGTGGTTAAGCTCGTCGCGTTTGAAATATATCTTTGCGCCGCCGCTATACTCTGTGGCGCGTTCGGCGAAATAGAGCGGCGAGGGGCGGCCAATGTAATGCTTGGCCAGATCTTCAAATTCAGCCCAGAAGGAGGGGTCGTTTTTGGCTTTGTTCCAGGCGTCTTCGACGCTGAGGATCAGCGGCATCAAGGTTTCGGCGACATAACGGCCGCCATAGGGGCCGAAATGGCCGCGCTCATCTGGTCCGGATTTGAAGGTGTTGGGTTTCATAGGGGTGATTTATACTGGAGCTATAGAGGAAAGACAAGCGCGGTAAGTTGTTAGTCTGTAAACGGGTTTTTGCTTTTGCGGACCAAGAGACGTACAGGCACGCCGGGGATGTCGTAGTCACGGCGCAGGCCGTTTATGATAAAGCGTTTGTGGGAATCCGGCAGTTTATCCGGCCGGGATACCCATAGAGCAAAAGTCGGCGGGCGGGTTTTGATCTGGGTAATGTATTTCAAGCGGTTCGAGCGGCCGGAGATCAGCGGCGCAGGGTTCTGGCTTTCCATCTTTGCCAGCCAGCGGTTTAGTCCGGCGGTTTTTATGCGTTTGTTCCAGACTTCATAGACATTTAAGGCGCGGTCGAGCAGCTTGGTGATGTTTTTACCGTTCAGGGCTGAAATGGTCTGGTAGGGGATGTCTTTGAGCTGGGCCAGAGAGGTTTCGCATTTATAGGCGAGTTCCTCGAGTTTTTCATCGCGGTTTTTGATGCTGTCCCATTTATTGACGGCGAGAATGAGGGCGCGGCCTTCGTTAATGATGTGCTCGGCGATTTGCAGATCCTGCTTATCGAGGATCTGGTTTGCATCAATGACAAGAATAACAATCTGGGCGAGGCGGATGGCGCGCAGGGCGTCGTCGACGCTCATTTTTTCGATATTGTCCGTGACTTTGGCGCGGCGGCGCATGCCTGCGGTATCGACCAGACGGAATTTACGTTCCTCATAGTTCCAGTCGACGGACACGGCATCGCGGGTGATGCCGGCTTCGGGGCCGGTCATGACGCGGTGTTCTTTTACAATGGCGTTCAAGAGTGTGGATTTGCCGACGTTCGGGCGGCCAACGATGGCGATTTTTAACGGTTTGTCCGGGTCGATGTCGTCTTGCTGGAATTCATAGTTTTCCTGTCCTTCAAGATCGTCGATTGTATCATCCAGATTTTCTTTTTCTTCGTTTTCCTGTTCGCTGTCCTCTTCTTCTGCGGGTAAGAGCGGGGCAATGGCGTGGTAGAGTTCTTCCATGCCTGTGCCGTGTTCGGCGGAAATGGCGATGGGTTCTCCCAACCCGAGGCTATAGGCTTCGCCGAGGCAAGCGGCAATGGCGCGTTCGTTTTCGCCTTTGTTGACGGCAAGGATGACGCTTTTCTTTTGTTTTCTGAGCCACTGGGCGAAGTGCTCATCAAGTGGGGTAAGCCCAGCGCGCCCGTCGATGATGAAGACGACCGCGTCGGCGTGGGTGAGGGCTTGTTCGGTTTGCTGGCGCATGCGGCCTTGAATGGATTCATCAAAGCTTTCTTCCAGTCCGGCGGTGTCGATAATGCGCATCTGTGCATCGAAGAGCCAGCCTTCGGCGCTACGCCAGTCGCGGGTGATGCCCGGCGTGTCGTCAACAATCGCCAGCTTTTTTCCAGCCAGACGGTTGAAAAGTGTGGATTTGCCGACGTTCGGGCGGCCGACTAGGGCAAGCGTGAACATATCCGTCGCTTCCTTTTCTTTTTTTTACAGCGTTGCTGCGCTCCTAAAGTAGCGGATAGCTTTAAACTGAAAGCGCGTCAGTGTCTAGCGGTAAGCGCTGAGCGTGCCGTTATCAAACAGGATGTACATTGTTTTTCCGGCGATGATAGGCGGTAGCGATATTTTCGATCCGGCGTCCCATTCACGGATTTTATCACCGGTTTCGGGGCTGAATTCATAGATCATGCCTTCATTGTCTGTGACGATCAAGCGTCCGCCAGCGAGCAGGGGCCCATTCAGGATAACGGGTTTATTACTGTCGAAGCGCGGAAGCTGCGTGATCCAGCGGATGGAGCCTGTTTCGCGGCCCAAAGCGATAAGTTTGTTGTCCGATGAGACGAGGAAGAGGTGGTTGCCCGCCATCCATGGTGTTTGCGTACCGCCGATTTCGCGTTGCCAGATGCGCGTACCGGTGCGCTCGTCAATGGCCATGAGGCGACCGGAAAAGCTGATGGCGATGATCAGGCCCTTATCGATGATGGGCAGCGCCTTGATATCGGCGATATTTTCAAGGCCGCTCAGACCGCGAATGTTGGCCAGGCTGTCCGACCAGGCGACGGAGCCGTTTTCAACGCGCAGGGCTGTGATTTCACCGGAAGAAAAGACGGGAACGACAATATCGTTATTAGCGGCCGGGCTGGCGGCGCCGATCAGGCCTGCATTTTCGCTGATGCCGTTATATTCCCATAGCATTGCGCCGTCATCCGTATCCCGGGCCTGCACGCGGCCGTCGAGCGTGGTGACGAACAGACGGTTTTCGAGAATTGTCGGGGCTGCGCGTGAAGGCGCCGGCAAGGGTTTGCGCCAGAGGATGATGCCGTTGGCCGGATTGACGGCTAAAACTTCATTATAGCCATTTGTGACAAAAACTTTGTTGTCGGAGTAGGCTAGTCCGCCGGTAATGACCGGGTCATCTTCGCTTTTGTCGCTGACGTCGTTATCCCAGAGTTTTTTTCCGGATTGGGCATCAAATGCCGAAAGCCGGCCTTCGGTATCAAGGGCGAAGATTTTTCCGGCGGCCAGTACGGGCGCGGCATTCAACGGGAGTTCATTTGTTGCCCCGTCTCCGATATCGGCGCTCCAGACTTTTTTGAGCGTGCTTTCGGCCAGTGCGAGATTTTGCATGGAGTGATTGGGATATCCCCCGGCTTGCGGCCAGAATTCATTGCTCCAGGCTTCGGGCGTAATGAGGCCTTGGGCATCCAGTACTTTGTCATCGGGTTCGAGGGATTTTTGCATTTCAAGGACCGAGATGCGCTCTCCTTCAAGCTTTTTTTTGTCTTTGTCTTCAAACAATCCGGTTCCACAGGCACCGAGAAGCAGAAGTCCGGCCAAAAGGCCTGAGAGGATCAGGGGTGAATATGTTTTCATGGTTTGTTTTCTTCCAGGCTATAGACGTGATCCAATGCGCGGGCTTTTGCATACAGGCTTTCGGGCAGGTTTTCGGTTTCTAAAACGGTTTTGAGATGATTGCGGGCCGCCGCTTTGTCATTTTGCAGGTTGGATGCTATGACGGCGGCTTCGATCCGGGCCTGAGCGGCCCATGGGGATTTTGGGTTACCCCAGATGGGTTTGAGCCGGGCCTGCAGGCTTTCGGCGTCGGCATTTTCCTTGTCGATTGATAGACGGATAACCATAAGATCGGCCAGATTTCGCATCTCCGCGGGGATTTTTCCGTTGCTTTCGATCCGTTGGTAAAGGCTCAAGGCTTCGTCTTTTTTGTCTTGTTGCATGTAAATGCCTGCCGCGTTGAGCAAGGCGATGGCTTGCAGGCTGGGGCGCAGGTTTAGCTTTTCAGCTTTTAGGATGTTGTCCGGATAGTTTTCCGCATCCTGAAGGGCGATTAGCGCGGCGGTTTGTTTTTCCTGCTGCGCGGTGTTCCAGCTTTTGTAGCCGGAAATGGCGGCGGTGAAGACAATAATGCCGATGACGAGGCTCAGAATCATAGAGCTGTGTTCTTTCCAGATTTTCTCTATGCGCTCGCGGCGCATGATTTCATCGACTTCGGCCAATAGATCGGACATCGGTTTTCTTCCTTATATTTTTGTTCTTTCAGAGCCTAGCGAAGCTGTTCGGCGCCAGCAAGCCTGAATTTACCGGATTGTTTTATTTCCACTTGATTGAGCAGCCCATAGAAGAAAATTGCGGAGCGGATGAATATCCGCTTTGGGCGATTTCTTTCATAGCATTGACCAGTTCTTTAGTGGTGGACGTGTCGGCTGCATTAGGGCCGGCACTATCGAGGCGTCCGCGATATTGCAGCCGGTCTTGGGCGTCAAAGCCGAAAATATCGGGGGTACAGATCGCGTCGTAGGCGCGAGCGGTTTCTTGGCTGTCATCGATCAGATAAGGGAAGCTGAAACCGTGTTTTTCGGCGAATTTTTTCATATTTTCGAAGGAATCTTCGGGGTAGTTATTCGTGTCGTTGGGCATAATGGCGGCGCAGCCTATGCCTAGGTCTTGCAAGGTTTTAAAGTCTTCGACCATGCGTTCTATAATGGCTTGTACGTAAGGGCAATGATTGCAGATAAAGGCCAGGACGGTGCCTTTTTCGCCTTTGATGTCGTCAAAAGACAAAGTGCGGCCGTCTATATTTTTCAGCGCAAAGGGCGCGGCGTTGAAGGTTTCATCTTTTTGGGGTGTGTGCATCAGGGCCATGGTTCTTTTCCCTTGTTTATTTCTTGTGTATAATGATCGAACGATGTCTGAGGTTATCCCTTTTTCCGCACAGAGTCACCCTTCGGGTTTTACAAATGCCCAGTTTAAAAAACTGGACGGGCTTTATTTGCAGGCGTCGGCAGCAAAAACCCTTACATACCGCAGCGTTGAATGTGATTTTGATGAGGGGATTGCCAGTTATACCTATTACAGGTCAGAGCATTTCAGCCCGTCTTTGCAGTTTGTTATTCGCCGCGTCGGGCCGCGCGCGACGATGTACGAGCTGTATGCGCAAGAGCGGGGGCGCATTCTTAAAAGCGGGGTTTTCGAAAAGGTCTATGAGCGCTTGAAAGAAGAAATCGACGCTCTATCCTAACTCCATACAAACGCCAATGGACACGCATGGTTTTATAGATTAGCTTATGCGTGTTTGTCTTGCGTGTGCTTTTACAGTTCAAAAGGGAATATTATGAGCAAAATCAAAGTCGATAATCCGGTGGTGGAAATTGACGGGGACGAGATGACCCGGATTATCTGGGCGTTTATTAAAGAGCGTCTGATTTTGCCCTATCTGGATATCGATTTGAAATATTTCGATCTGTCGATCCAAAACCGCGATGCGACGGATGATCAAGTGACGATTGAGGCGGCGCAGGCGATTAAAAAGCACGGGGTTGGCGTTAAATGCGCGACGATTACGCCGGATGAGGCGCGGGTCGAAGAATTCGGTTTGAAAAAAATGTGGAAATCGCCGAACGGAACGATCCGGAATATCCTGAACGGGACGGTGTTTCGCGAGCCGATTACGACGCAGAATGTGCCTAAATATGTGCCGGGCTGGGTCGAGCCGATCGTGATTGGCCGTCATGCCTTTGGCGATCAGTATAAGGCCACAGATATAAAAATTCCGGGACCGGGTAAGCTGGAGTTGGTTTATACGCCGGAGGGCGGTGAACCGGAAGTGCATGAAGTTTTTGACTTTCCAGCTGCCGGGGTCGGGATGGCGATGTATAATCTGGACGAGAGCATCGAAGGCTTTGCCCGTTCGAGCTTTAATTACGGGCTGAGCCGAAAATATCCGGTCTATATGTCGACGAAAAACACGATTTTGAAGCAATATGACGGCAAATTTATCGAGATTTTCCAGCGGATTTACGATGAGGAGTTCCGGGCCGATTTCGAGAAGCTCGGTTTGTGGTACGAGCACCGCTTGATCGACGATATGGTGGCGCAAGCGATCAAATCCAAGGGCGGGTTTGTCTGGGCGTGTAAGAATTATGACGGCGATGTGCAGAGCGATATTGTGGCGCAGGGGTTTGGCTCGCTGGGCCTGATGACTTCGGTATTGTTGACGCCGGACGGGAAATGCATCGAGGCCGAGGCGGCACATGGGACCGTGACCCGGCATTACCGCGAGCATCAAAAGGGTAATCCGACTTCGACGAACCCGATTGCCTCTATTTTTGCCTGGACACGCGGGTTGAAGTATCGCGGCACTTTTGACGGGAATGCGGCGTTAGTGGATTTTGCCGAGACGCTGGAGCGGGTTTGCGTGGAAACAGTTGAGGCCGGGCACATGACTAAGGATCTAGCGCTTTTGGTCGGGGGAGATCAAAAATGGCTGACGACGCAAGGATATCTCGATCAGGTTGTTGAAGGGCTGGAAACAGCAATGGCAAAGGCTTAAAAGGGGCTTTTTATATATGTTTAAACGGTTTTCGCTTTTTGTTCTATCTTTTGTTTGTGTGGCGCTTATGCCGATCTTGGGGCATGCGGCCTATGATAAGCCCTATGTCGGGGATATGGTGAAATACCGTGCCAAGTATGAAGATACTTTTGTGTATCTGGCGCGGGATTTTAATCTGGGCTTTACCGAGATGCGTGCGGCTAATCCGTATGTTGATCCGTGGCTGCCCGGTGCGGGGACGAAGCTGATTTTGCCGACGCGCCATTTGTTGCCCGATGCGGCGCATAAAGGCATTGTGATTAATTTGGCGGAAATGCGTTTGTATGCTTTTGTCGATCCGGACAAGGCGCCGGTGACCTATCCGATCGGGATTGGCCGCGAGGGTTTGGATACGCCGGTGGGAAAGACGTCGGTTGTACGCAAGGTTGACGGACCGACATGGAGGCCGACGCCGCGGATGCGCCAAGAGCATCCGGAGTTGCAAGAAGCATACGGGCCGGGGCCGGATAATCCGATGGGGACGCATGCTTTGTATTTGGGCTGGCCGCAATATGCTATTCACGGGACAAACCGGCCTTTCGGGATCGGGCGACGGGTGAGCAGCGGGTGTATCCGGATGTATCCGGAGGCGATTGTGAAATTGTTCGATATGATTCCGGTCGGTACGCCGGTGCAGGTTGTGAACCAGCCGATTAAACTGGCTTGGATCGACGATGTTCTCTACATGGAAGCGCATCCGTCCGTTGCGCAGGCCATTGCCTATGAGGAGCGCGGTGTGGCCGAGGAAGAAAAGCTGAGCGATGCCGAGATGAAAAAACTGATCGAGATTGCCGGAGACGCCGAAGATCGTTTGCGCTGGCCTGCTATTCGTATGGCGGTGAAGGAACGGGCAGGGTATCCGGTCGAGATCGCGCGACGTTCGGGTGTTAGTATGGCGGATGAAGAAAAGATGGGGCCTTTTGAAGCGGAGAGCGTGGCTGACGAGTCTGCTCAAGAGACTCAGAAGAAAGATGTGGCGGTTCAGGATGTTTCCGAGAAGCCGGAAAAACCTGCGGCCGCGGATGAGCCGCAAGAAAACCCTGCCGAGAAAGGAACGCCTTTGGATGAAATTTATGGGGGGAGCGAAGACCAATCTGAAGGCAACGGTGATGTGATGGCCGATGGGGCGCCGTCATCATCTATTTCGTTCGGGCATTTAAACCCCTAGTCTTATTCAGCTGTTGCTTCGGGCGATAATGTTCTGTCCTCTTTGAGGGCCAGCTTGGGTTTTCTTTTTTTCTCCCCTGTATCTCTTTGTTCTCCGGTTAAAGGTTCGGACGCCGCGTCGTAGAATTCCAGGTCCGGATAGCGGGTTTTTGCGGCTTCTAAAAGCGCTGTGCCTTCGGGTTCAAAGTGGATGGCGGTTAAATCATATCTTGAAGGAACCCCTAAAACGATTTCTTCGTAAAGCAGTTCGGCGTACAGGATGACAATCTCTTCTTCCTCGTCAAGCAGTGTGCGGTCATATTCCATTTTTTGCATTTGTTGCTCGTGGTCGGCTTCTTCACGTTCGTGTTTGTAGTGTCGCTGCCTTTCTTTTTGTTCTTTTTCCTCTTTTTCTTTACGATTTTTAATCGTTTCAGCCATTATTTCGTCGTTTAAGGGGCTTTTTTTGTGTTTAGAGCTGGAAATCACATGTAGATGGGCTTGCCAGCCTTTGTCTGTGTTTTGAATTTTGGAGAGAAAAATGTCGGTATGCGGGGAGCCTTTTGCGAAGGATACCGCTTTGATTAGCGCTTTATCCAAGGCCTGGATCGGTCCTTGTTCGGAGAGTTCTTTGATTTGTATTTGCCGGGGTAGCATATCGTTTTTCTTTCCGAAGAATGTCTTGATAAAAGGACATAGCTTCAGAAAATGTGGTTTTCAAGGTTCACGCAGGGCATTTTTTTGCAGTTTCAGGATTGGTTTGAGAATGGCTTGTAGAATTGAAACTTTCCCCGACAGGATGTTCGCTTGAACGGTCATGCCCGGGTAGATTGGCTCAAAACCCTTAACTGAATCCGCATCCAGAGCAATGCGTACCCGGTAGAATTGTCCGACGCCTTCCTCTACGAAACTATCGGCGCTGATGTCGGTGATTTTTCCTTTCAGATTGCCGTAGATGGATGGATCGTATGCTGTGACATTGATGCTGGCCGGCAGACCGACCCAGATTAAGCCCCGGTCTTTTGTGGCTATGCGCGCTTCGACGATCAGATTTTCGTTCAAGGGTACTATTTCTGCCAAGGGTTCGCCCGGACGGACGACACCGCCGATCGTGTTGACATAGATTTTATTAATCATACCGGTTACAGGCGAAAGGAGAGCTCGGCGCTGGACTTCGTCGTAGTCGGCCTTGAGGTTTTCTTCGAGGCGCTGACGATCGACTTCGACTTTGTTGATTTCATCCAGGATTTCCGTGCGGCGTTTTTCCGATTGTTCACTGATATTTTGCCGGACTTCCTGTAATTCGGCGCGCACGATCGGGATGGCCTTGCTGATTTTTCCGAGTTGGGTGTTGAAGTCGCTGACCCGGCCTTTTGATTCCAGATATTTACTTTCGGAGATCGCACCGCTTTTCCGCAGGCGTTCGTTGATTTTGAATTGATCGAGGGCGATTTCACGCTCTTTGGTCACGTTGGCATTTTGCAGTCCCAGATCCGAGAGTTTGAGGGATTTTTGTTTTTCCTGTTCTTTGAGGCCTTGCAGGCGTCCTAAAAATTCTTGTTGCCGGGAGCGAAAAAGCCGTTCTTCGTTGTTTATAATGTTGCTTAGGCCTTCGTCCGATTCTTCGTCTGTTGATGCTTTATAAATAAAATCTTCTGCGCCATCATATTCGGCTTGTAAGCGTGCGAGCTTTATTTTTAGGGATTTCAGGGCAATCTTTCCGCCTTGCAGATCGGATGCCGCGCGCTGGTTGCGGATTTGGAAGAGGGGTTGGTTTTTTTCGACGCGCTGGCCTTCGGCGACAAGAATTTGGTCAACGATACCGCCTTCCAAATGTTGAACCAGTTTCGATTGTCCGGAAGGGATTATATTTCCGTGAGCCTTTACTTGCTGGTCGATGTGCGAAAAGTATGCCCAGGCGAAGAAGATGAGTAATAGGCTCACTATCAGACCCAGGAGGGGGCGGTAGGCCCATTCTTTGTGTTCGTTGTGGATATCAAATTCGGGCATTCGTTGTGCTTTCCGGTTTGGCTCCCCCCAGTTGCTCAAGAACTTTATCGCGCTGTCCGTCGGCGGCAATCTGTCCTTTGTTCAGCAAAACCAGCCGGTTGATCAGGGATAAGAGACCTGTGCGGTGGGTGACCATGATAAAAGTTTTGTCCTCTAAATATGGGGTGAGTTTGCTGCGGACCCATTGTTCGAGCGCCTGGTCCATGCCTGTGGTCGGCTCATCGAAAATAAGGATTTGCGGGTTTCGCACGATTGCACGGGCCAAGGCGATTGCCTGTTTCTGACCGCCGGAGAGAAAGCGCCCGTCTTCGCCAACTTCGCTGTCGAAGCCTTGTCCTGTCTGTTCGATGTACATATTCAGGCCCGATAACTCCGTAGCTTGCCGAAAATTTTCATCGCTTATATCGTGGGCTCCCAGCATGATGTTGTCCCGGATGGAGCTGTTAAAGAAGAAGGATTGTTGGGGGACTACGCCGATATAGCGGCGCAGTTCATCGGGGTGGATTGTATCATGGGAAAATCCGTCATAAAGAAGGTTCCCGGTTTCGGGCTGTAAAAGCCCGGCGATGATTTTTGCCAGTGTGCTTTTTCCGGCGCCGGTTTGACCGATCAGGCCGATTTTTTCTCCGGCCTTGATGGATAAACTTACAGTGTCGAGAGCCGGCAGGCTTTGGTCTTTGTAGTGATACGATACGTTTTTGAGTTGAATATTTCCGGTGAAGGGGCCTTTAGCGCCTTTGGGTTTTCCGTCTTGTCCGGGGACCGGAATCTGGAAGAGTTTATCGACCATTTGCAGGGCATCGCGCGATTGCTTCATTTTCGATACGACACCGGCAATATTCATGATCGGGGCCATGGCGCGGCTGGAGAGGATTGTGACTGCGATCAGGCCGCCGATGCTGAGTTCTCCGGCGTGGATGGCGAAGACTCCGGTAAAGACGACAAAGACATTGACCAACATCATCACTGTGGTCGAGAAATTTCCGGCAACGCTCAGGAGGAACTGGTTTTGACGGGCGGACTGGGCGGCGCGGGATGTTTTATCTTGCCAGCGAAATAGCGCGTTGCCTTGTGCGCCGAACAGGCGGGTGGTTTCCAGTCCGGCCAGCGTTTCGACCATATGTCCGGATTTGGCTTGCATGTCGCTGAAATACTTTCGGGTCAAACGGTTGATAGGGACTTGCACGAAGATTGTGAGCGCGACGATTACGGCCGCGCCGAGAGCGGGAACCCATACGACAGTCGGCGCAATAAGGTCGATAATCAGGAGGAAGAATATAAAAAACGGGACGTCAACGATTGCAGGGACTAACCGCGTCGAATAAAAATCACGGATAGAATGAAGTTCTCTGAATATGTTTGTTTTTGCGCCCACGGACAGGCCGATGTCCTCATAGGCAAGATCCATAAATTTTGCCATTAAGTCCCGGTCGAAACGGGCGCTAACTTGTGCGGCAACTTTTTCGAGAATGTAGGCGCGCACTGTTTTGAACAGAAAATCGAATGTAAATGCGATGACAATGCCGATGGCCAGAACGTAAAGCGTGTCGGTGGCGAAGTTCGGTACGACCCGGTCATACACGTTCATTGTAAAGAGCGGCATCGCTACGGCGAACAGGTTGATGAAAAACGAGCACAGGATGATTTCCGCATATTGCGGCCAATAGGATAAGACCGGTTTCCAAAACCAGTCTATCGCTTTGGGCTGCCACATGTGTTCGATGTGTCTGGTTTTTGCGCCGGGCGGAGCGATTGTTATGATGTGTCCGTAGTATTCATCACGTAGCGTTTCAGAATTTTGTTTTACCAAGCCTTGGCCTGGGACGAAGACCTCTCCTTTGTGCGTTTCGGACGGCAGCATGACTTGTGCTTTTTGGCCGCGCAGCAAGAGGATAGCGGGTGTGTTTAAAGAGGGCAGGCCGGAAAAGCCCATACGACGGATTTGTATATTTATAGAAAGCTCTTTGGCTAGCATTTCCAGATCGTGGGGCTGGATCATGCTGTTTTGTGCCCGTGGAAGCGCGGAGAGCATGGCTTGTAAATCCGGCTGTAGCCCGTAGAGCGAAAGGATGTAGCCGAAGCACTCCAAAAGCGGATCGGAAGGATTGGTAGAGCTTTGCACGGCGGTTTGTTGTGACTGATCTTTTTTTGGGCGGGCCATAGACATACCAAAAAGGTTAAAGCACTTCAAAGACTAGCAGAAAAGCACAGAGCTCTCAACTCACAGCGATTAGTCTAGTCGTTAATTGACCTGTACCTCGACAGTCGTGGCGCCCCAATTGTAGGTGGTGCCCGATCCGGCAGCGCCGACAAGATGTAAGTCAAATCCGGAGTCGATTGTGATTGTTAACGTTCCGCCTGCACCCACCATTGCTTCGACATTGGCTTGTGTGAGATCAAAATCGTCGGCATCGTTTGTGCTGTTGTAATCGGCATCGACGCCGCCGGTCGTTGTGGCGCCGCTGAGGTCGAGTTCATCAATGTCGCTGAACACGTTTGCCAAATAATCACCGTTTTGGCTGCTGAGATCCGGGTTGCCTGTCAGCCGCACCGTATCTGTTCCGCCGTTACCGTCTACGGTTGTGCCGTCCGTATCCAGATTGGAGAGTGTGGCCCAGTTCAAGTTGATCGTGTCATTATTGGATGTGAAGACGAAGTTTTCGAAGTCTTGTGCGAAATCCGCGCCGTCGCTTTTGGTGATTGAGGCGGTGTCTTCGGAGACGAAATTTACGGTAAAGCCGCTGCCGTAGGCGAGGCCGCTATATGTCAGTGTGTCGCCTGCGCCGTCTTCCAGCCCCTCGCCGCCGAAAAGCTGATCGCTGCCGAAGCTTCCATAGACCGTATCATCACCTTGTCCCGTGCTGATATCGTTGTTGATTGTGTCGTTGACGGCGGTTGCTGTGCTTGTGCCGCGTACGATATCGTCGTAGTCGGTACCGATGATGTTTTCGATGAAGGAAATTTGTTCTCCGGCATTTCCGAAGCCGTCATTGCTGACGACGCCCGTTTGCATGTTGATGTCTATTTTTTGTGTTCCATCGGAGTAATCGGCTGTGTCCACGCCGTTTCCTCCATTCAGGAAGTCGGCTCCGCCCAGGCCAATAAGGGTGTCGTCACCGCTGCGGCCTTCGAGGCGGTTAGCATTATTGTCGCCTGTGATATCGTCGCCTGTTGAACTGCCGTAGACGTTTTCAACCGTTCCCAGAACAATCGTATCGCTGCCGATACTGGTTCCGGTGGCTGTTCCGGCGCTTAAATCGACTGTGACTTTCGAGGCTTCGGTGCTGTAATCGGCGATATCGCCGCCGCTGGAGGCACCGACGGCCGTGTTTGCGCCGCCGTCAAGCGTATCGTTTCCTGCGCCGCCGCGCAGGGTGTCATCGCCGTTCTCGCCGTATAGTGTGTCATTGTCTGTGCCGCCGTTTAACGTGTCGTTTCCATCTCCACCATAAATGGTGTCGTCGCCGTTATATCCGTTCAAGGTGTTATTGGACGTATTGCCCGTGATCTGGTCGTTGAAATTGGTGCCGTAGACATGTTCTATTCCGGCGATATTTTCCGTTGTGACGCCGAAGCCGTCTTCTGTGACTTGTCCTGCACCCAGATCAATAACGACACGTTGCGTTGTTCCTGTGGCGGCTCTGAAATCGTAAATGTCTCCGGTGCCGCCTTCACCGTCAAAATCGTCGGCACCGGCGCTGGCGTAGAAGGTGTCGTTACCGCCGCCGCCGTAGACTTTGCTGTCGGATTGGGCCGAGCCGTAGATTTTGTCGGCACCGGCGCCGAGGCGGAATTCTTCGAAGCCCGTGAAATTGTTAGTTTCTCCGCCCGTAGATGTTGCGGTGCCGTCCGTTGCGTTTGTTAACGAGAATGTCAGGTTTTGCGAGATAGAGGTAAGATAGAGTGTGTCTTTGGTGGTTTGCGTTCCGCCATTCAAGGTGTAGGTGTATCCGTTGCTTATGCCTGCATAAATTGCATCGTCGCCACCGTTACCGTTTATCGTGCTATTTGTAATTAGTGGTGCCGAGAGTGTGTCATTGAAGTTCGAGCCTTCGTAATTTTCAATATATATCAGGTAACTTGTGGTGTTAACGATGGAAACGTTACCGAAAAGCGTTACGGTGGCCGCATTCGTAAATGAGACGGTGTCAACGCCGGCTGTTCCGAATATCCATTCGATGCCGTTGTAGGTATCTGTGCTGGCATCAAGGGTTTTTGAGATGGTTGATGTATTCCAGTCGATAGAAATCGTCCCGCCGAATAAATCGTAGCGCAGGATATCAACGGCTAAACTCAGGAAACTGCCGCCGTCGCTGCCGCCTTGATAATCATCATCACCCTGACTGGCATAGAAGTAGTCGTTACCGTTGCCTGCGCCGCCTTGAAGGATGTTGTCGGATGCATTGCCTGTGATGGTATCGTTTCCAGAGCCGCCGATGACGTTTTCAATGTTTAGAAGGGTGTCGGTGTCGCCGTATTGGTCGGTTGTAGCTCCGGCCAGATTGACCGTTACGGACTGTGCAGCGGTGGCGGCGCTGTAATCCGCCCAGTCGCCGCTTGCGCCGTCCGCCCCGCCATCCAAGGTGTCGTCTCCCTGGCCTCCGGCTAGCGTATCGTCTCCGCCGCGGCCTTCGAGATAGTTGTCGGCATCGTCGCCCGTGATGATGTCATCAGCACTGCCGCCGATGATGTTTTCGACATTGGTGATGGTTTCAACGTTTGCCCCGAAGCCGTCCTGTGTGACTTCATTGCCGTTGAGGGACAGGTCAACCTGCACGATTCCGGCCACGGCGCTGAAGTCGTAGGTGTCGCCGGCCGCAGTATTGCCGCCGCCATCAAAGGCGTCCGCACCGTCGCTGGCGTAGAAGGTGTCATCGCCGAGCAGACCGTAGACAATGGCATCGGCGGCGTTTGAACCGATGATCTGATCATTTTGGTTTGTCAGATAGTAGCTTTCGAAGTTCTGAAACTGGTCAATATCGGCGGTCGTGCTGTGCGTGGCTTGTGTGTTGACCAGATCCAGCGTGATATATCCGGCGTTTAAATCGTCAAAGCGAAGTTGGTCCCCTTCGCCGGATTCTCCGCCGGAGCCACCATCAAGAAGCGTGTCCGCGCCTAGACCGCCATAGATGACATCGTTGCCCGCGCCGCCGTCAATTGTGTCCGCGCCGCCGTCTCCGCGCAGGGTGTTGGCTGATGCGTTACCGGTTATCGTGTCGTCACCCGTTCCTCCGGTGATATTTTGGATGTTGGTGAACGTATCGGTGCCTATATCTACGCCCGTTGCGTTGCTTAACGTCAGAAGATCGACCGTTATGGTATTTGTCGCGGTGGTTGAGTAATCAACCAAGTTTGTTCCGGCTCCGCCATCAAAATTATTATCACCGGAATCGCCGATGAATGTGTCATCTCCGGCGCCGGTTACGGCATTTTCAATGCCAAAGAGCTGGTCGGTATTTCCAAATTCATCGATGGCCGTGCCGCCATTCAGGTTTACGGTGATATCCTGTCCGCCGACTGCGGCGCTGTAATCCACAGTATCCCCACCTCCGCCGCTTACGGCTGTGTTGCCGTCGCCATATAACAGGTCTGCACCATCGCCGCCAATCAGGACATCATCGCCATCGCCGCCACGCAATGTGTTGATATCTGTGCTTCCTGTCAGATTGTCGTCACCGGCGCCGGCTGTGATGTTTTCAATGTTGATCAGCGTGTCTTGTTCGCCTGTGGCGACGCTGGCGACATCGAAGCTGACGTTAGCACCGCCGGCTCCTAAATTGGCTGTGATATTTTCTGTTCGTGAGGCGTAGTTGACAGTGTCTCCCACTCCTGCGGTTTCTGCCGTGTCGCCGCCGTCGATCGTGTCGTTGGCGCCGCCGTCTCCAAAGTCTGCATAAATTGTATCGTCGCCTCCGGCGGTGGAAATGTTATCAGAGCCTTGTCCGCCATAGATCGTATCATTACCATTTCCGGTTGAAACGACCGTGTCGTTGGGTACGGATTCCAAGAACCAGTCGTCTGCGCCAGCGCCGCCCAAGGCGGCTGCGACGTTGGCCGGTGTATCCAGCGTGACGTGTTTGGTTTCGGAGTCGGATTGTTCGGTGTCCGCCGGTGTACTATACCCCGAAGCTGGATCGAATACGGCATCGGCTGAGAGCGTTAAGTCAAAAGTCGATCCCGTTTTGGTCTGGTTGTAGACAATGATCAGGTTGATATCGCCGCGGGAGTCCCGGACGATGTCGGCTTGATTGATTGTGAATGTGTCGACGCCGTCGAATGTTGCGGCGACCTCATTATAAGAGGAGGCAGGGCTTCCGGTTAAGTTGACGGCATAGATCTGAATATCCGAAGGCACGAGCGCTCCGGCAGTTGGTGTAACTGTTATGGTTACTTTTGTCACGTCAAAGCCGTCCGGCAGGCTCGGCGAATACTGGACACTTCGTGCACCTTGAGTGGAGCTGAAGAAATCGGGGTTATCTGCGTAGATGGTCAGGCCGGAATGGTCTGTGGATTTATCTATAACTTCCTGGGATGAGAATTGAGTGGCATTGGACGGATCGAATACCGACAGAGATGATCCGCCACCGCCTTCGACGTCGTTGCCTCCTCCTGTGCTTTCCAGAGCCGAGAGTTGCAGAATTCGTGTATCCACAGCAAAAGTGGCTTGCGCCGTATCAGACGGGGTTGCCGTGTTTGTTTGCGTGTTGTCTTCCTGGCTTTGCGCCTGTGAAGATGAACTGGATTTTTTGGGAATCGCCAGTTGCGGCACGCCTGCGCTTTCGCGGGTGAAGCTTGAGCGTTCATCCAATAAGGATTGAATTTCCTGTTCGCTTTCTGCTTCTTTTTGCGGTGTTTGCTGGTTTTTTTGCGCTTCGCTGGCTTGTTGGAGGACTGCCAGATATTCTTGTAAATCTACCGTATCTTTTGTGTCTTGCTGTTGTTCTTGCGGGTCTTGCTTGGCCCCCATTTTTTCTTCTGCGCCCTGATTCGGGTTCAGGTCGAAACTGGTGAAGCTCAGGTAGTCTTTTTGTGTGATGTTTTGAATGCGTCCAACAAAGCTCAGGAGCTCGTTGGCGCTGAGTTCTTTGCCATCCCATATGATCTGCGGCGCTTCGTCTTCCGAGAATAGAATCAGCCCGAGCCCCGGAAAAACCAATCTTGAAGAGGTCGAGAGGTCTGTG
The DNA here is from genome assembly GCA_020443075.1 of Alphaproteobacteria bacterium. Taxonomy (GTDB): domain Bacteria; phylum Pseudomonadota; class Alphaproteobacteria; order Micavibrionales; family Micavibrionaceae; genus TMED27. Next base: position 31,809 of record JAGRIU010000033.1, on the reverse strand, counting down.
ATGACGATATCCGGTCCCAGGATGTCTATGGATATATTATCCAGATTCAGGCCGGAAAATTGGATGACGTCTTTGGGGCGGACGTGAAAGGACGTTTGGTCACCGTTTTCCGGCATAACGGCCTTAATGATATTTTGTTCTTCCATCTTGTTTCCCCAGACCCTATTCCCAGCCAGACTGTTACCATAATATTGTATATGGAAGGTTTAAATTTTTCTTTAATTTTATGGAATGTAAAAAAGAGTATCCACAGGCTAAACCGCAGGTCATTAATCTTTCCTTAGTTTTTCCCCAACACGTCAATATACTATCAGAAGATTCCTATCCTGTGAATCCGGTATAACCAATCTTTTCCGGTCAGACCGCTTGCTTAAATGTAATAAGGTAAAGAGTTCAGAATATGCGCAGTGAGACTCCTGTAGAATTGTCAATCAAGGTTCAAAAAGGCTTTTTTTCCTATGTGACGCCATCGATGTTTATTACTGTCGGTGTTCTGTTTTTTCTCGTTTTTACGTTGAGGGAGCGTTTGGTTTCCAGTTTTCAGACCAGTGTGCAGCTTAACTCGGTCATTGTTCTGGTTATTGTGTATGCCATTTTCAAAGCCTTTCATAATAACTACAGATTTTATAATACAGCGCGTTTTTTAAGGCGAATTGAAAGGCTTGAGGAGAGTCCTGATGATATTGCCGAGGAGGAAATACGGGATTTAGGCCGGAAGCTTGAGACTCAGGGTTCTTTGCTGAATATCCAGAACATGTACAGCGTGCTCGAAAATTTGTCTGTGTACGGTCATTTGAATTTTACGGATAATGATGCACGTTTGATTAAATCGAAGTTCGGAGCGAGGGTTCGCCATGACCGGGGTGTGGTGAGTTATTTTGCCGGTATTTTGGTTATGTTGGGGTTGATCGGGACGTTTTGGGGGCTTTTGGGGACGATCAATTCCGTTGGGGATGCAATGGGGGCCGTGTCAGAGAGTTTTTCTAATTCCGGCGGTGAGGCCAATATCGGCGAGTTTATTGGCAGTATCAGTAAGCCGTTGCAAGGGATGGGGGTTGCTTTCAGTTCCTCGCTTTTCGGGCTTTCCGGCTCTTTGTTTCTCGGGTTTTTGAACTTTTTCTGCGGGCAGGCGCAAAACCAGGCGATTGAAGAAATTAGCCGCTGGATTGATCATCGTATTCCCAAGTTAAATCCGGCCTTAAAAGACAAAGCTGCGGGTAAAAAGGTACCACAAGCCGATGATCTTAAGGCGTGGTTGGCTGGGTTTGTTTATTTGTCCGGTAAAGCTAATCAAAAAATGGGGCAGCTTGTGTTGTCTTTGTCCAAATCCACGGATGCGATGATGAAAAGCGCGGCTCAGACCAAGAAGGTGTATGATTATCAGCGCGGTATCTACACATCTTTGGAAAATCTCGGGTCAACCATGGTTATGGTTAAGGACACGATGCAAACTTTGGCCCAGAATATCGATCCTTCCATGCATGTGAATTCGTCTATCCGGGATAATCTTGTTCAAATCAGAACGTTGATGGATAGCAGCAAGGTTTCCAATGATGCTATTGCTGCTCAGCAGCTTGAGCAGACCGGGAAGCTGACCAGTCAGATGCACGAAGTTCATTCGGCGTTTACGATGTTGAGCAGTGTGCAGTCCAGCCTTGTTACGGAGATTGAGAAGCTTCAGGACAAATTCAAGAAAGAAGACAATGCGGCCGAGTTCTCTAATTTGGTTTGGCAGCTTAATACGATCCTTGAAGATATCAGGCAGCAAAACAAGGACGCGTATATGGGTATTTTTGACAATGAACCGTCCGACGATGATGTGGATGCGAGTGGTGATGATTCATCTTCTCAAGCGTAGGAGGGTAGACGCTTATGGGAGGTGATCGCCGCGATGACGATGCCGGTGCGATAGCGTGGCCCGGCTTTGTGGATATTCTTTCCGCCGTGATTATTATGTTTGTTTTCTTCGTCATGATTACGGCGATCGTGATGTATGTTTTGAGTATCGAGTTCAAAAAGAAACTGGAGTCTGAGAACCAGCAAAAAGTTTCCGAAATGGTGGATAGCCAGTTTAAAGCGCAAATGCAGGAGGTTTTGAGCGGAGATGTTTCGATTGATGAGTTAAAAGAAAAGTTTGAATATGAGGTCAAAATTAATGAGCTTGATCAGCAACGTCAGAAGCTGGAGAAAGAGAATACTGATTTGTCTTATGAGGTCGAAGAGCTTCATGATGTTATTGATCAGATTAAGGCTGATATGTCTCAATCTAATGATCAGAGCACGACGGTTAAGAATGAAAATCTTGTTATTATGTACAGTAAAAACGACATTACTTTGTCGGAAGATACCGAAAAACTCATTGAGACTCACGTCAAGGAGTTTATGGATAAAAATAAAGTCAAGAAGGTTAAGGTCCGTTTACAATCGAGTGATAATCCGAATGCGCCGACTATTTCCGTTTCCAGAGAAATTAGTTTGGCGCGTTCGCTTAATGCCCGTAACGTTTTTTTGAAAAACGGGGTTGAGGCCAGTGATATTGATATAGAGTACATCAAGCCCGAGCAGATTGATGAGAGCTATAACTGGATTAAAATTATTTTGGAAAAATCCGATGAATAAATTGTGCTCTATTCATCGTTGTTTTTGTGACCGGACCGTGCATTTTGCTTTGGTTTTTTTTGCGTTTGTGCTGCTTTTGGCTTTAAAAGCCATTTCTTCGTTTGCCGCCGAGGCGGGGGCCATAAATCTTTCGCTTGAGAGCGCTGTTCTTTTTGCATTGAATAATAATCCAGAAATTAATATTGCCAAAGAACAGGAAAATCAGGCCGGGTTTTCAATTGATGAGGCGAAATCTGTTTTTTATCCTCAAGTGAATGCGACGATCACAGCCGGTGATGAGTATAATGACCCGGCCAGTTTTTCCAGCAATAATGAGGGGAGTGGGCGTAATACCAATCCGTCATCGGAGTTTAATCTTACCGTTAACCAGATGATTTATGACGGTTCTTCAAGTACGGAAGAGATGAAGCGCCGTGAAAAACTTTATGAATCGACCGGGCATCAAAGAAATTTGATTCAGGAAAAGATTATTATGGACACTGTTCAGGCGTATACGGATGTGTATCGTTATCAGAAGAGTCTGGCGGATGCGGATGTTTTTATAAAATCTTTGCGTGATCTTGTCGATAAAATTGCTCTTATGGTTGAGGCGGGGGCTGAAAATCAGGCTAAATTGAAATATGCATCTGCTCGTCTTTCGGCCGCGCAATCTGACTATGAAAATACGAAGGCTGCTCTTAAGGATAGCGTCGCGGATCTGGAGTTTTTGACGGGCAAACTTCCGGTTTTTAGGCCTAAGCTTCCTGATGTTAAGGATTTAATCCAGATTGGTTTGCCTGATTATTATAAATATGCGGATGTCCATAACGTTCATCTTCAGCTTAATCAATCCGATCATGATGCTTTGAAGCACCAGCTTGCCGGCGCGAAAGGGCAGTATCTTCCGGCGATCAATATGCTTTTGTCGTTTGATGAGACTCATGATGTCGGTGGAGAAGTCGGGCGTGAGCGTACGGGTTCGGCTATGTTGCAAATGAGTTATAAAATTTTTGACGGTTATGGCCGTGAAGCGTCGGAAAATAAAATTCGCAGTCAAATCAAGGAGATTGAATATCGCCGTGAGCGCACTGAACGTGATGTTATGCGTAAAATAAAGTTATCGTATAACCAGCTTAAAGCGCTTGAAAACGAGTATATGATTGTGATGGACGAGGTTGACGCTAATAAGGATTTGCAAGCTTTATATGCCGATCAGTTTACTTTGGGCGAGGGGGATATTATCAGAATGATTGAAGGGGAAGAGCGTCTTTTTGCTTCTCAAAACAAGCTGCACGGTCTTGAAAATGATCTTGTTGTCAATAGTTTTAAGCTCTTACAGCAGATCGGTTCTTTGGATAAAAATGCTTTTTGTCAAACTTGCTAAATACAAATCCCTTTAAATTTGTTCCAATGGAATCCGTATGATTCTCTTGTTTTAGTCTTGCGCAGACTGCCGTTATGTTTTTTCGACGCTCTATATTAAATTGTTGTGTTTTTGCGATAGCCGTTTTGGGTGTAATGGACGGGGGGCGGTTTGTGTATGCCCAGGAAGCCGGTGCGGATTGTGTTTCGCAGGATGTTTTTCGGCAGTTCAATGAGAAATTCAATCTTTTGGAAAAGGAAAAAGAGTCTTTGCGCTCAGAATTAGTGGCTTGCGGGGCTAATAAGGGGCCTCAGGTTACCCCCAAACCGATTGCTCAAACTCAAAAAGATGGACGAAATCTTCGCTATCTGGAAAAAAAAATTGAGGATTTGAAGTCGGAAAACAAAGTTTTGAAGGATCGAATTTCAAGTCTCGGTGGGGATGCCGAGGCGGAGGGTTCTGCCGATGGTTCGTATCTGGATGAATTTACGCCGCTGGTTCTTGATGAAAAGCCTCTCGAAATACAGGAAAATAAAGAAGACAGTGCGGCGATGGCTGATGCTCAGGATCCGGCTGCGGAGTCGGGGACAGTGGAGAAAGATCAGCCGGACCGTTTACCCGAAGAGGATGTCGTACAAGAGGATGTGCTCTTAACGAAGCCGGATGACGTTGCGGCGGTGAGCAGCCTTGTCGAACAGCACTCTTTGCCGGATCTTGATATTGTAGCGGCGGAAGATGCTTCGAAAGATGAGATATCTACGGTCGTGATTGACCCGTCTCCGTCTGTGCAAACTTTGGATCAAGAGGAGCGGGGCGTTTTGCCGGACTGCGAGGCTGTTTCTGCGGAAAGACATTATGAATCTTCCAAGGGCATTATTTTGCAAAACATACAGACGCAGTATCGAGATACTGTTGGAGTGTTGCTTGATGATTTATGGCGTTTAACGCAGGTGTACCAGTCTCTTACTCTGCCGGATTATAAGGGCTGTGATGACATAGAAAGCAATCTTGCATACCGTCTTGTCATTGAGAAATTGAACGCTCAGGAGCGTTCTTCGGTGAATGTCATACAGTTTTTGTACAACGAAAAGCAAAATTTTGAGGCTTTGAATCAGACGCTTCGTTACCAGATGCGGTGATGTTTTTTAGGGCCGCCGTTTTTTCTGAATGCTTCGTTTACAGAATAGAAAAAGCCGTTCTTTTAAAGAACGGCTTTTTGAGATTTGATCTAAAATTCAGACTATTATTTTGTTTGGTATTCTTTGAATACGCGCTCTGCAGGAGCCGGTTGAACCGGAGCCGGTGTGGCTACGCTTCCGTGGGAAGCTGTGCGCTCAGAAGCGTACGGAGGCGCTGTATCTTGGTAACCCATATCTGTAGAAGAGCAAGCCGCCAAAGTCATGGCTGTGCCGGCGATGCAAAGAGTAACTGCTAGTTTTTTCATTTCGACCTCTTAAACTTTTTTCGAGTTAATTAAAAAATGAAGTCCCTTTTTGGAGTGCTGTATCAAAGAGGGCAAAACTTCAATTCTTTTTCTTATACACAAAGCCAAACCCATTGAACACTGTTTTTCAATAGATTTTTTGTATTTTTGCATTTTTTTTTGATAAAAATGCAACACTTGTTTCGTTACGGAAATGGTTGTTGGGTGGGTGGGGTTTGTGTTGTCTTTGCGTTGATGCGGGTTATTGTCTTTGATTTTTCTCAACCTGTTCAAAGTAAAGATCGATGCTTTTTCTGAGGGCGCCCGCAAATTTTTTGCGAAATTCGGGTGAATTGAGGCGCCGGGCTTCTGAAGGATTTGAGATAAAACCGGCTTCGATGAGGATTGAGGGGATGTCCGGGGCCTTTAGGACGGCAAATCCGGCGTAGCGGTGCGGTTTTTCAAGCAAGTTAATGCCGTTGCTTGGCATGTTAGAGACCAATTTTCCAGCAAAAAAGCGGGACTGGTTCATGGTGTCGCGCATAGCTAGATCTACTAAAATATTGGCGACATCCTTGTCTTCGGTGCTTAGATCAATTCCGGCGATGAGATCGGCTTTGTTTTCTTTTGCGGCTAGTTTGGCCGTTTGGGCGTCCGAAGCTTTGTCCGAGAGCGTGTAAATTGACGTGCCGCTGACTTTTTTATCGCCTATGGAATCAGCGTGGATGGAGACAAATAGATCGCCTTCGTGCTGGCGGGCGAATTTAACGCGGTTATAGAGCTTGATAAAGCGGTCATCTTCGCGGGTCATTTTGACGTTGTAGCGGCCGGTGCTCTCCAAATCCTGTTTGAGGGCTTTGGCTAGTCCCAAGACGATGTTTTTTTCTTTTAAATTTGCGCCGAGGGCGCCCGGATCAACGCCTCCATGGCCGGGATCGATGATGATGACGGGTTTATGCGTGTTCTTTGCATAGCCTTTGTTTTGTGACGGCTTTGCCTGTGGTTTTGGTGGTGCGCCAGGTGTTGCTATGTCTGTTGTCCGGTTTTGTGATGCCGGAGGTTGCTGTTTGTCATTTAATGTTCCTAAAACTTTGTTTTTTGTCGTTTGAAACAGGCTCGGAGAGATATTGGAGAAATCTACGACGAGGCGATGCGGGTTTTTATCTTTAGAGGGGAGAATAAAAGCGTTTTGTAGGCTGATGGGGCGATTGATGTCAAAGACAATGCGCGAAATGCCGGGTTTTAGTTCACCATGGCGCATGGCCAAGATGCCTGTGGTTTTAGGCTGATCGCTTTTTGATGCCTTCCAGGTGAAGCTTGGCAGGTCGATCACCATGCGGTAAGGATTGTCGAGAGTGAAAATTCTGAAATCGGTTTGTTCATCAAGTTCCAAAACGAGTCTGGTTTTGTCTTCGTGCAGGCCGAAACGCAGCCCCTCTACTTGCAAGGCGGAGCTTTGCGAGGATGCGGCGCAGACCATGGCAAGGGTAAGACCTATCGTCTTGAAAATTCTAAGGGACACGGGTTTACTCGAATAATTGCAATCAAGGTTACTTAATATAGCATGATCCCGGCGGTTTTTGTAAAGGCGCTTTCGGTATTTGTTTGTGTGCGGCGATTTTTGAAAAATACTATTCAAAAGTATTATAAATTTACATAAAATTAACCATATTTTTTTATTCTGAGAGAATGTGGGTTGAATTCATTGCCTGAATTATTGGAAGCGTGTGGTTTTCCGGGGCGTTGGTTCAAATAAACAAATGATGCTTTAAATAGCGCGGTATTTGGGGGAAAAAATGGGTACACCTGGGGACGATACTCTCTTTTATTTCGGTACACAGCAGCACGTGACTTTGACGCTGGTTAATCCGTACAGTGGCCGATCTTATTATATTGATGATGATTTTTATGTCAGCTCGGCAGTGTATGACGGCGGCGCGGGGAATGATACGCTTTTTATGACTCCGCTTGGCGAATACGTGTCTTTGACCGATAATATTGCCAGTAACGAAGTCGGCAATCAGATTTTAATTAGTATCGAAGTTATTCGCGGGGGTTCGGGCGGGGATGTGATTAACCTTGCTTCCAATTCAATCATATACGGCGATATTCTGATTTACGGGGATTCCGGAGACGATCTTATTTTTGGGAATGCCGGGGATGATACGATTTATGCTGATGGTGGTAATGATACTCTAGAAGGCGGACCCGGCAATGATTTGCTGTATGGTGAAGGTAATAGCGATATTATTTACGGTGGGGACGGGTCTGATCTTTTGTCCGGCGGTTCCGGTAGTGATGTTTTGCATTACAGTGCAGATGCGACGTGGCCGGGCGGTTTCGTTGCCTGGAATGTCGGGGATCCGACGGATATTATTAACGGGGACCGTATTGTTGTGAACCCTCGTGACCGGAACTTTGACGGGTTTGACGGCGGGAGCGGTATAGATACCATTCAAATGGGCGATGCATCGGATGCGCTGTTTTTGGATGATCGTTATAGCGATAACCCGTTTGGTTTTAATACGGCGCGTATTCGCGATGTCGAGATTATCCGCGCCGGCGACGGGCATGATATTGTTGATTTGACGTCCAAGCAATTTTTGTACGGCGATGTCAGTATTTACGGCGATGGCGGTAATGACGTGTTGTGGGGGAATGCGGGGAATGACCATATTGAAGGCGGTACGGGGAACGACCATCTTGACGGGGCCAGCGGCAACGATGTTTTGATTGGAGATGCCGGGAATGACAAGATGTTTGGCCGTGGCGGCGATGATACGCTGATATTTGGTGACGGTATCGATCAACTTTACGGTGGAGACGGTTCCGATACGTTCTTGATGGATGTTATGGATGCGGGTGCGGATCACATTCACGACTTTACAACCGGGGTCGGCGGGGATGTTCTGGATATCAGTAGTATTTTGCAGGGCTATGATGCGTTGACCGATCTTTTGAGCGATTTTGTTCAGTTGGTGGACAGTAACGGGGATACGTGTTTAAAGGTCAATGCAGATGGGCAGCAAGGGGCTTACATCACGGCTGTTATTTTTGAAGGCGGTATTTCCGAGACTTTGACCGATTTGGTGAATGACGGCAACCTGATTGCTTAGATCGTTACTTGCGTTTTTAGGGCTATCGTTTTTTCTTTAGAATTTGTAGGCTGGCGCGTATGAGTGAAATGTGCGTGTCGGCTTTACAGTGTCTTTTTTATCCGTTTGAGCGGGGTGTTTGGGCTTTGCCTGAAGAGCGCGTGGCTTTTTTGAATGCTCAAGTGTGTCCCGGGCTTGATATACTGCGCGGGCGGGATGTTTTTTTGCAGCAATTTTTTTATCCTTATGTGGAGCAATTGAAAGTATCCGGTTATGATGTTGCGTCTGAATTTCCGTGTTTTGGCACTGCATATGATGTGGTTTTTATAGCGCTGCCTAAATCTTTAGATGAAGCTCGGTATATGGTTTCCTGCGCTTTACAGTGTTTGAAAGATGGCGGTTTGGTTGTCGCCGCTGCGGCGAATGATGCCGGGGGCGGGCGCATTGAAAAGATGTTTGCGCATTTTGGTCTAGGGGATGTTCTTTGTGAGTCCAAGTATAAAAGCAAGGTTTGTTGTGCGCGTAAAGAATGTGTGAACGCAGAAGAGGTTGAACGGGCTTTGGTTCTCGGTTCTTTGCAGGAGGTGGTGGCAACCTCTTTTTATGCGCGGCCCGGTGTTTATGGCTGGAATAAGATTGATAAGGGTTCGCAAAAACTGGTGCAACATTTACCGGATGATTTGTGTGGTGCGGGGGCTGATTTCGGGTGTGGCTATGGTTATTTATCTGCGCATGTTTTGCAGAATTATGATATCGAAAGAATGACGTGTCTTGATGCGGATTTTCGGGCTTTGGAGGCGTGCGAAAAAAACCTTTCCGGGTTTGACTCTGTGCAGCAAAAATATTTGTGGCGTGATTTAACGCATGTACAAAAAGACTTGTCGGGGCAGTTTGATTTTATAGTGATGAACCCTCCGTTTCATGAAGGTAAAAATACCGACTTATCTATTGGAAAAGCTTTTATTTTAAGTGCTGCGGATGCGCTTAAAAAAGGCGGGCGTTTGTATATGGTGGCTAACCGCCAGCTTGCGTACGAGGATGTTTTGCATTCGGGTTTTTCCAAGGTCGATAAATTGTTCGAAGGAGAAGGCTTTAAGGTTTTTTGTGCGGTGAAGTAATGCTGCAATCTATATGAAATACATATAGCCTTCGCCTTCGATTTCCCGAACCTGTTTTATAATACGCTGGATTTTCTTTTCGTCATGCAGAGCTTGTTTGTTTAGTCCGGTTTCGCGGCCGATCATGTAGTAAATGGATTCGAGGGAGACTTCCGTGCCTTTGCCGTGCATTTTAACGTGATAGGCCATGGCGGAATCTAGTGTGATGATGGATTTGTCCGGCTGATTTCTTTTGCGCATATGTTCGTCGGTGAGCTGCACAATGGTCATGAGATTGTTGTTGGAAATTGTGACGCCGTGGTGTTTTTCGTGGCTGGGGCGCAGGGATTTCAGGATGCTGTATGTCTCGACTGTATTGGGGATGCTCAAGAAAACTTTCTGGAAGCGTCGCTCCATGGCCGGATCTTCCGCTACGTAGGTGCGGAATTCATCCAGTGTTGTGGCGCCGATCACCATGAGGTCGCCGGCGGTCATATAAGGCTTCATGACATCGGATAAGCCCGCGTAGGACGAGCCGACGCAGCCCGGCATGATTTGGTGAATTTCGTCCAGAAATAAGATTATGCGCGGGTTTTCCGGATTGTGATAGCGTTCGGCAATTCCTTTACATAGGGGAATAAAGCGTTCCTGGAATTCGGCCGGGCCGGACGTTCCGGCGGCCATGCGCGCGAGTTCGACTTCGATCAGGCGGGCATCTCTCAGGTAATCGGGGACTTCGTCATTGGCAATTCTTTGGGCGAGCGCGACGACCATCGCGGTTTTACCAACCCCGGCGGGGGCGAGAAGAACGGCGTTTTTACGGCCTTTTTGCAGCAGGATGAGGATGGTTTCTTCAACTTCTTTGTCGCGTCCTGTGATGGGGCCGTAGCGTCCTTGTTTGGCAAGTGTTGTAAAATCCGTGCAATACAGGCGGAAAAGCTCTTCAAGTTCCTCGTTTGTGACGGCGTATGACCATTGTGTAGACATGTGTATTTCCGTAGATTTTTTTCAGGCGGGTCTTAGATTTTGTAGTGTCCGCGAGCGCGGCTTTACGCAGTATAACGCAAATGCGTTTCCTTTAGAATAGAGGGGATACGTTAAAAAAGCGTTTTTATGTTATGGTAATTTTACGCGGGTTTTAGCCCTTGGGCATAGAGCGCGGCGCTTAGATCTCCGTGGACGATCTGGTTCAAAATTGTATTGGTTACAGCGGGTTTCGGGTGGTAGCCGATGCCCAGGCCATTTCCTTTTTGGGCCATATCCAGCATTGGAATGTCGTTGGCACCGTCGCCGATCGTCAGACAATGTTCAGGCTGTAGGTTTAGTTTTTCCATGTAGAGTTTGAGGAAGTCGACTTTCGCATGCTTGTCGAGAATCGGGGGGATGACTTCGCCGGTCAGGGATTGTGCTTTTTCATCAATGCCGAGCGTATTGCCGTGATTGTGGTGGAAACCGACTTTTTCGGCGATGGCGGCGGTGAAAAAGGTGAAGCCGCCGGATACCAGTACGCAGGTCACGCCATTGTTTCGCATGGTGGTTATAAATTCCTTGGCGCCGGGGCTTAAGGCTATGGCGTCGAGTGTTTTGTTCATGGCTTGCGTGGAGAGTCCTTTGAGCAGGCCGACACGTTCGCGGATGGCGGCGTGGAAGTCCAGTTCGCCGTTCATGGCGCGGGCGGTGATGGCGGCGACTTCGTCCTTGATGCCTGCAAATTCGGCGAGATCGTCCAGCGTTTCGCCAGTGACGATGGTGGAGTCCATATCGGCGAGCAGGAGTTTCTTGATCCTACCGGCTTTTGGGGTCAGGAAGACATCGATTTTATCTGTGGCAAGCTTTTCTCTTAAAATGTTCAGGAAGGGCATTTTTTGATCTTCGGGCGGTGCGATCAGCGAGATTTCGGCGGCCTTTTGTTCTTCGATCCAGTGCGGTGCGGCGCTGTCATGGTTTGTGATGTCCTGCGTCACGACGGCGGCGTGCTCGATATGTTCGGCGGTGAGCGGTTTTTCGGGGGATGAAGATACAAGGGTCAAAATATGGGGCATAGGGGGCTCTTTTTGTTGGTTTGCGCGGCATAAAAAAGCTGGACAGACGTGATAGAATTTTCTATCGCTAAAACGCAGCCTCTTCAAGGCTGTTTTAAACGAATTCAAGCAAAGGTCCAAGATCATGCAAAAGCCCAGTACAAAACCCAAAAACCCCTGTTTTTCATCCGGTCCGTGTTCGAAACGTCCGGGATGGTCTTTTGAATGTCTGAGCGGGGCGAAGCTGGGGCGCTCTCACCGCGCCGGGCCTTTGAAGAAGCAGCTTAAAGAAGCGATCGACAAGCAAAAGGACATTTTGGGTATTCCTGAAGGCTATGTGGCCGGGATACTGCCGGCCTCGGATACGGGTGCGTTTGAAGCGGCGATGTGGAGTATGCTGGGGCCGCGCGGTGTGGATGTGTTCGCGTGGGAAAGTTTCTCATCGGACTGGCTGAAAGATATTACAAACGAGCTGAAGCTTGAGGATGTGAAGACATACAAAGCCGAATACGGGGCTTTGCCTGATCTTTCCCAAGCCGATCCGGCGCGCGATAGCGTTTTTGTGTGGAACGGCACGACATCAGGTGTACGCGTTCCGAATGGCGAGTGGATTAGCGCTGAGCGCGAAGGCTTGACGCTGTGTGATGCGACTTCGGCGGTGTTTGCTTATGATCTGCCGTGGGACAAGCTGGATGTGGTGACGTGGAGCTGGCAGAAGGTTCTGGGCGGCGAAGCGGCACACGGAATGATTGTCTTGTCGCCGCGAGCAATCGAACGTCTGGAGAGCTATACGCCGGAACGTCCGATCCCGAAGATTTTCCGCATGACCAAAAAAGGGAAGTTGAACGGCGATATTTTTGAAGGCGCTACCATCAATACACCGTCTATGCTGGCGGTGGCGGATGCTCTGGATGCTTTGCGCTGGGTCGAGAATATCGGCGGGTTGCGCACGACGATTGCCCGCAGCGAGGAAAACTCCAAAGCTCTTGAAAACTGGGTGGCGCGTACGGGCTGGGTTGATTTTCTGGCCGAAACGCCGGATATCCGCTCGACGACCTCTGTGTGTCTGAAAATCGTTGATCCGTGGTTTGCCGGACTGGCGGATGAAGATAAAGCGCCGTTTATCAAGTCCATGACCAAGCTTTTGGATGAGGAAGGGGCGGCGTATGATATTGCGGGTTACCGCGATGCACCGGCGGGTTTGCGGATCTGGTGCGGTGCGACCGTGCAGGCGGGCGACGTCGAGGCTTTATGTCCCTGGCTGGATTGGGCGTTCGAAGTTGCCAAAGCGCAGGAGCAGAAAAAAGCGGCTTAGAGCGTCTATCGTTTTATTTTGGCGTTGTTACGGCGCTGCTTACGTATTTTTATACGCTGCGCGCCGCGTGCCTAGCCAAAATAAAACGCTCTTTGCTCTTGTTTTTGAGACGCAAGGTTTTAGCTGTTTTTTTATTTCAGTTTTTATTTTCGGGGCCTATTGAAACGGGGGGCGGGTTTGTCTAGAACCTCAAGACATGAAGATTGATCCGGCGAATGCCTTTTCCGGCGTTTTAAAATTTCTGATGAGTGCGCGGTTGGTATTCTGGCTGATGCCGGCTTTGATGGCGCTTTTGGTGGCGGGAACAGTGTCCCAGCACTGGATCGGTCTTTACGGCGCGCATAAGATGTTCTTCTCCAGCTTTGTTTTGTGGATTGGTCCGCTTCCCTTGCCGGGCGGGTATATTTTGCTCGGGCTTTTGTCGTTGGGCTTGTCTTTAAAGTTCTTTCTTAAGAGCCGCTGGGCGTGGCGCAAGGCTGGTGTGATACTGGCGCATCTGGGGGCTTTGATTTTGCTGGTCGGCGGGCTGGTGACGGCTTTGGCGGCGCATGAGTCGTTTATGATCTTGCCGGAAGGGGCGGAGAGCCGTTTTGTGTATGATTACACCCAGCGTGATTTTGTGGTTTATGAAGATCAGCGGGAAATTTTGCGCGTGCCGTTTCAGGATCTGGAGCATCTGGATGCGCGGGCACGTACAGCCGGATTGCCATTTGCAATCAAGCTGAAAAATATCTGCGCTAATTGTAAAATTGTTAGCCGCGCGGAAACCGAAGAAGGGTTTGAAGAGGGGCTTGTTTATCATTCTATGGCCAAGGGGGCGGCTCTTGTTCCCGAGCCGCAGGGCAAGGAGCCGGAAGAAGATATGCCGGGTTTGAGCTTTGTTATCGAAGGCGCTGGCAAAAGTGAAAACGGAGACGTACAGGATGGTTATTACGTTGCTTTTGATAGTATGCCCAAGGTTATAGCCATAAATAGCCAAAATAAAAATTACCAGATTGTCTTTGGAAAGCGTCAATCGCAATTGCCATTTAGTGTGACGCTGAAGGATTTTGTTAAGGACAGTTATAGCGGGATGGAGATGGCCCGTGATTACCATTCGGATGTGATTATTCGCGACGGTGATCTGGTCTGGCCTGTACGTATCGGCATGAACGAACCTTTGCGCTATCGGGGTTATACGCTGTTTCAATCTTCATTCCAGCGCACGCCTGATGCCGAGATGAGTATTTTTGCCGTTGTTGAAAATAAAGGCTGGCTGGTGCCGTATATCGGGACGTTTGTGATCGGGGCGGGGCTGATTCTGCATTTGATTTCGGTGCTGTTGGGCTGGAGGCGTTCGTAGGAGATGATGAAGGGACGTATTTTAGGTCGTTTGTTTTTTGTTTTTATCATTGCGCTGTGTGCAGGGGCGTCTGTCCAGAGTTCTTGGGCCACAGACGAGCAGAGTGCTTCGCCTCAGACGCAGGCCGTTCATTTCAATTACGGCGAATTTAATCTTTTGCCGGTTATGGATGGCGGGCGTTTGAAGCCGTTGCAAAGTTTTGCGGCGCTGAAGCTGGAGGCTTTTTCCGGGCAGGATACGTTTGAAGGGATGAGCCCGGAAGAATGGCTGGCGCTGAGTTTGTTTGATCCGGCGCGGGCCTCGGATTTGAAGCTGTTTAGTGTGCGCAATAAAAATTTGCGGGCGCAACTCGGACTTGATAATGATGCGGGTGTACGTGTTTCTCTTGGTACGTTGCAAGGCGCGATTTCCAATCTAGAAGATCAAATCAAGCCGCTTTTGGATAGGCCCGCGAAGGATTTGAATGCGGATCAGAAGGCTTTGCTCGATTTGTATAAAAATGTGCGCGATTATACGAACCTTATTCACAGTTTTTCGGTTTTCCTGCCTTTGAACGTGCGTTTGCCCGAAGGGTTTCGGCCGGCCGAGCGATTTTATGATCTGTTTTTGCAGGAAAATTTCATCCAGCTTTCTCTCAAAAAAATTATTGATGAAAAAGGCACCGATCCTTCGGTCTATAGCGAGGACGAGCAAAGATTGGCCGCGGCTGGGTTTTTGCTGATGCAGATGCGTATGGCCGGAGAAGCTAACAATGCGTTTGCTGTTTTGCCTGTGTTGCGGGAGGACGGGCAACATGAGTGGCTGTCGCCCTGGCACAGCGTTTTAGGTCCGTTCAGGGATCAGGTTGATGAGCGTTTGAAGGCCTGGGAGCGCTTATCCGAGGCGTATCGCAGCGGAGACGTACAGGGCTGGGATGAGGCTCTGGCCGCTTTGAAGGCGGGTTATGCAGGGGAGACCGCGGTGAATGCGCAGCGGTTCGCGGCAGAGAATTTTTACCGTATTTATAAACCGTTTCGCTGGGTTATGGGGCTTTACGGTTTGAGTTTTTTACTGGCGTTTTTCTATGCGGTGCGCCCGCAGGTGCGCTATTTGCAAGGCTCGATCGGTTTCGGGGTATTCGGGGCGGCGGTTCACGGGCTGAGCCTTTTGGGGCGGATTTATATTCTCGGGCGTCCGCCTGTGGGGACGCTGTATGAGTCGGTGTTGTTTGTTAGTCTGATCAGTTTGGGGCTGGGACTTTTGCTTTCGCTTAAACGGCGTGACGGTTTCGGGTTAATGGCCGGTAGCGCGGCGGCGATGGCGCTTTTGTTTCTGGCTCCGCTGGTGGCGCCTCAGGGCGATGATTTGCAGGTTCTGGTGGCGGTGCTGAATACCGATTTCTGGCTGGCGACGCATGTGTTGTGTATTTCGATGGGCTATGGCGTGTGTTTGCTGGCGGCGGGTGTGGCGCATACGGATTTGTTTATGCGGGCGTTCCGCCAGGATTCTCTGGGGCTGCGTTTGCAGGAACTCATGTACCGTATATCGTTGGCGGCTTTGTTGTTTACGGCGGTGGGGACCGTGCTGGGCGGGATCTGGGCCGATCAGTCCTGGGGGCGTTTTTGGGGATGGGACCCGAAGGAAAACGGGGCGTTGTTGATTGTTCTGTGGTTGATCTGGGTTTTGCACGGGCGTTATAGCGGGCAGCTCACGCAGCTTGGTTTTGCTGTAACGCTAGCGCTTTTGAACGTGGTTGTGGCGTTGGCATGGTTCGGGGTTAATCTTTTGAATGTCGGTTTGCATTCCTATGGTTTTACCAGTGGGCTGGCTTTGGGGCTGGGGATTTTCTGCATCGCCGAATTCGCGGTGATCGGTTTTATGGTTTTGGTCATTCTTTTGCGTAAGAAGGGAGCCGCGCGTGCCGTTTAACAAGGTTAATGTTCTGGTGTTTATCGCGTTGGCTGCTTTGGCTTACGGGCTTACGTCCTATATGGAGCAGCGCCGTCCGCATATTGTCTTGCAGCCCGAGATGGCTTCGGAGGGGTTCGATCCGGGCATGATTGTACCGGATTTCACCTTTACCGATCTGCGCGGGCGCACGCATTCCGTTCAGGATTTTAAGGGCAAGACGGTGATTTTGAATTTCTGGGCGTCATGGTGCGCGCCGTGTGTGAAGGAGTTTCCCTTACTTTTGCGCGCCGCTCATGAAAGTCCGGAGGATGTTGTGTTGTTGGCTCTATCTTCCGATGTCGAGCAAAAGGCTTTGGAGCGGTTTGTTCACAAGGTGGAGGCGAGCGCCAAGGCTCCTGTCGAGGCCGAGAATGTTTTTATCGTTCCGGATGAGACGCAGGCTTTAACAGCCGACTTGTTTAAAATCTATAGATTACCGGAGACGATTCTCATTGATTCCCAGCAAGTTATGCGCGAGAAAATTATCGGCGGGGATTGGGTGTATGAGGATTTTAAATCCAAACTCGATCTGTTGCACAGCAGCACAAAATAAAGGTTTATCTTTGCTATAAAGACTCTTGATTTTCACAGATCAGTGTATATAGCTATTCGAAAATCGTTTGCGTGCGCAGTAGGCGGTATAAAACTCTAAAAAGCATAATAAAAAACCATGTCAGCAACAGATACTCTCATTCTTAAGGCTTTGAAGGCCCTTCCGTCCAAGGCCGCGACTGATTACAACAAGGTTTTACTTAAGGAAATCGGTCTTCAGATTGCGGAAGAGGATGCTCGCTTTTTTACGCCCGATTTGCTTTCGCAGATTATTCAAAACCACGGCGATCTTGCATCGACCCGCGATACCGGCGAGCCGCGCGTTATGGTTTATACTTTGCCCTCCGTGGGTCATATGCCGCCCAAGACTTATATCGATGTTGTTAGTGATGATTTTGCGTTTTTAGTCGATTCTGTTGTTGCCGAGATTAACAATAACAATTTTTTGATTGATCTGTTTCTACATCCGATTGTCCACAGTCTCTATAACGATAAGGGGCAGTTGCAGGATATTCATCCTCAAAAAACGGAAGGTTATGTTCAGCAATCCCATATGCATATTCAGCTTCGCGGTGTGCCTTCAAAAGAGGATATGAAGGCGCTTGAGGAGGGGTTGCGTGTTGTTTTGAAAGACGTTGCAATGGCCAACAGGGATTGGCCGCAGATGCTGGCGCATCTCAAGCAGGCGCGAGAGGATTTGGCCAATGCCAAGACGCGCCGTCCGTTGAAAGAAGTGGAGCAATATTGCGCATTTCTGGATTATTTGTATGAAAATAACTATACGCTTCTGGGTTACCGTGAATACGAGTTTGTCGAAAAAGACGGTGAGTTAAAGAGCAAGACTATCAAATCCTCAGGGCTTGGTTTGC
Source organism: Alphaproteobacteria bacterium (assembly GCA_020443075.1). Classification (GTDB taxonomy): domain Bacteria; phylum Pseudomonadota; class Alphaproteobacteria; order Micavibrionales; family Micavibrionaceae; genus TMED27. Next base: position 14,205 of record JAGRIU010000033.1, on the reverse strand, counting down.
TGCATAATGCCGTGCGTCCGGCCTATATCAGCGAGCGTGAAGAGGGCTTGCCACGTAATTTGCAGGAAAAGCGCCGGAATTTGCCGCCGCTTTCCATTTCCAAGACAAACCGTTTGTCGACCGTGCACCGCCGCGTGCCGATGGATGCAGTGGCGATCAAGATTTATGACGAGCAGGGCAATGTGAAGGGCGAGAAGCTGTTTTTGGGCTTGTTTACGTCTGTGACCTACTCGCGCAGTGTGGGCGATGTACCGTTTTTACGGGAAAAAGTGGATGAAGTCGTTGAAATGTCGAACTTTGTTCCTAATTCGCATAACCGAAAGGCTTTGCGGCATATTCTGGAGAAGTATCCACGCGATGAGTTGTTCCAGATTTCCGCTAAGGATTTATACAATATTACGGTGGAGATCCTGCGTTTGCAGGAACGCCAGCGGATTGCGCTGTTTGTCCGTAAGGATGATTTTAACCGCTATATTTCCTGTTTGGTGTATGTGCCGCGTGATCGGTTCGGGACGGCTTTGCGCGAGAAGATGTGCGAGATTTTAGAGCGTGAGCTTGACGGGCAGTGTTATAACTTTACGACCTCTTTGGATGATTCCGTGTTTGCGCGGGTGATGTTTATCATCAATGTCCGTCAACGCGAAAACCTGAAGATTGATGTCGAGGAATTGGAGCGTCAGTTGCAGGAGGCCGGCCAGACATGGCCCGAGCTTTTGGCGATGGCGCTCAGCCGTTCGTACGAGGAAGACAAACTTGTCAGTTCTTTGGCTTTGAAGTACGGCGAGGCGTTTCCGGTTGGTTACACGACCCGATATCGTGCGGCGCAGGCGGTTTTTGACATTCATAAGATGGAAGAGATGCTGCAGAGCGGGCGCTTGGAGCTTGATTTGTACCGCCCTGAAGGGCTTGATCCGCACCAGTTGCGGCTGAAGGTTTATAATCCTGGGCGGCCTTTGAATTTGTCGGACGTGATGCCGATTTTGGCTAATCTGGGGCTGCGCGCGGTATCCGAATTGCCGTTTGAAGTGCGTCCGGCCGATCATGAAACCTCGATCTGGATCCATGACTTTTTGCTGGAAGTGCCTGATCGTAAGGATAAGATTGATGTCGAGATCGTTAAAGCCAATTTTGAAGCAGGTTTTTCGAAGATCTGGGCTGGAGAAATGGAAAATGACGGTTTGAACCGTCTGATCTTGCTGGCCAATATGGATTGGCGCGAGATTACGATTTTGCGGGCCTATGTGCGGTATCTGAAGCAAATCCGTTTTCCGTTCAGCCGTCCGTATGTTGAAAAAGCTCTGAACCAGCATTCGGATATTAGCGGTTTGATCGTTGATATGTTCAAGGCTTCTTTGGATCCGCATGCCCCGAAAGGCGCTCAGAAGGAGGCCGATAAACACAAGGCGAAGATTGAAAAAGCCCTGGAGAAGGTCGAGTCTTTGGATCAGGACCGGATTTTGCGCCAGATTGCCGCTCTGGTCGAGGCGACACTGCGGACCAATTATTTCCAGAAAGGCGCTGATGGGCAGGCTAAGCCTTATCTGTCCATGAAGTTTAATTGTTCTAAAGTGCCCAATATGCCTGCGCCGCGGCCATACCGCGAAATCTTTGTTTATTCGCCGCAGGTTGAAGGGGTTCATTTGCGCGGCGATAAAATTGCGCGCGGGGGTTTGCGCTGGTCTGACCGGCATGAGGATTTCCGCACCGAGGTTTTGGGCCTGATGAAGGCGCAGATGGTGAAGAATTCCGTGATCGTGCCGATGGGCTCGAAAGGTGGATTTGTCGTGAAAATTCCGACGGCTTCGCGTGACGAGTTCATGAAGGCTGGAATTGAATGCTACAAAACCTTTATTCGCGGGCTTTTGGATCTTACGGATAACCGTCAGGGTACAAAAATTGTTCCGCCGAAAGATGTGGTGCGCCGTGATGGCGATGATCCGTATCTGGTGGTGGCGGCGGATAAAGGCACGGCGTCTTTTTCGGATATCGCCAACGGTCTGTCCGAGGAATACGGGTTCTGGCTGGGTGATGCATTCGCTTCGGGCGGCAGCGCCGGGTATGACCATAAGAAAATGGGGATTACCGCGCGCGGGGCTTGGGAGTCGGTTAAGCACCTGTTCCGCCAGCTTAACCACAACACGCAGGAGGCGCCGTTTGACGTGGTCGGCGTCGGCGATATGGGCGGTGACGTGTTCGGGAACGGGATGCTGCTTTCCGAGCATATCCGTTTGATCGGAGCGTTTAACCACCTGCATATTTTCTGTGATCCCAATCCTGATTCGCAGTCTTCTTATAAAGAGCGTAAGCGTTTGTTTGATGCGGTGAAAGGCTGGGGGGATTATGATGCGTCAAAGCTCTCCAAGGGTGGACGGATTTATGAGCGCAGCGAGAAAAGTCTGGCTTTGACGCCTGAAATTCAAAAACGGTTTGATATTGATAAAGACAAAGTTTCGCCGGATGAATTGATGAAGGCGATTCTTAAATCGCGGGCTGATTTGCTCTGGTTTGGCGGGATCGGCACGTATATTAAAGCCTCTAGTGAAAGTAATGATCAGGTTGGTGACAAGGCCAATGATGCGATCCGCTTAAATGCTAAGGATGTGCGTGCGAAGGTTGTCGGTGAAGGGGCTAATCTTGGTGTGACACAGCTCGGGCGGATCGAGTTTTCCAAGGCTGGCGGTAAGATCAACACGGATTTTGTCGATAACTCCGGCGGGGTGAATTCTTCAGACCTTGAAGTGAATATCAAGATTCTGCTGCGCGATGTGATGGATAACAAAGCGCATAAAATGGATTTAAAGGTTCGCAATAAGTTGCTGGAGCGCATGACCGATGATGTGGCGGAGCTTGTGCTGCGGAATAATTATCAGCAGGTGCAGGCGGTTTCTTTGGCCGAGCTTCAGGCGCGCGAGGATTTGCAAGCACAGAATAACTTTATCCGTGATCTTGAACGTGACAAAGGTTTAAATCGTGCACTGGAAGGTTTGCCGGATGAAGAAGCGATCGAGCGGCGTTTGCGGGCCGGTAAGGGCCTGACGCGCCCTGAGCTTTGTATCCTTGTTTCGTATGCGAAGATCGGCTTTACGCAAGATTTGTTGGCTTCGGATGTGCCGGATAGTCCGGATATGCAAGATTGGCTCTATCATTACTTCCCGGATGATTTGCGCGAGGCGTACGCTCCTGAAATCAAGCGTCACCGTCTGGCCCGCGAGATTATTGCCACGCAAATGGCCAATTCTCTGGTTAACCGGATGGGGCCGACCTTCCTGAGCGAGATGATGAAAAAGACAGGCGCGAGCCCGGATCAGATCGCCAAGGCCTATTTGATCGTGCGCGAGATTTTTGGATTGCGCGGTTTATGGGACAAGATCGAAGGGCTGGATAACAAGGTGCCTGCGCAGGTCCAGCTTAAGGCGATGCGCGAGATTCACCAGCTTTCCGAGCATTGTGTGGCGTGGTTCCTGACGCGCTTTGGCCGTGATCTGGAGATCGGGCGCGAGATCCGTGAATTTTCTCCGAAGATCGAGGCTTTGCAGAAAGTTTTGCCGAAAATCGTCACGTCGGATGTGGCGGACGGGATCGAAGCGCGCACGCGATCCGGCGAGAAGGACGGTCTGCCCAAGGCTCTAGCCCATGATATTGCTTTGATGCATGTGTTGAGCTCGGCGTGCGATATTATTCGCGTGGCGCTGGATCAGAAAGCCGATCTGGCGATTGCGGCCCAAGCTTATTTCGAGGTTGGTCAGCATTTCCACATGGATTGGCTGCGTCAGCAAGCGCGTTTTCTCCCCGTCGAAAATTCATGGCAGAGCGAGGCGACGCGCGGCTTGATCGATCAGATTTACGGATGTCAGGCCGCTTTGACGGGCCGTATTTTGCGCGATACGTCCGGAACGTGCCGCAAGGAAGGCTCCAAGGTGAGTTGTTCTGTCGAATGGCTGGGGATTCATGAAACGCAGCTTAAGAAGCTCGAGCCGCTTTTTGTTGATTTGCGCCGCGTTGGTTCCGTCGATTTGTCGATGCTGGTGATTGCCGAGCAGCGGCTGCGTAACCTCGCTGGCGCTTAAGATACGATTAGTAGCGCTAAGATTATTAGCCCTAAATTACGGCTGGATTTGAAGGTATGCAGGCTGCTGTCGGGGTTATCGGGCTGCCATTGTGTTATTTTCCATAATCCGTACCCTAAAGGGAGGAGGATTCCACCGAGTTTTAGCGGGGGAATATTTTTCACCGGAAGGGCGACGTTTTCTATCGGGGCGGTCGTAGCCCCAAGCGGAGCGGTTGCTGTCAGAAGGGCGGCGATAAAACATGAGAAAGCGGCGGCGTAGAAGAGGCTTACGTACAGTTTACTGCGCGGGCCGAATTTAAGGGCTGTTGATTTTATGCCTGCCAGCGCGTCGTCTTCTTTATCCTGATGCGCATAGATCGTATCGTAGCCCAGCGTCCAGAAAATACCGCCGATATAGAGCAGGATTGCCGGCAATTCTATGTGTCCTGTGATGGCGCTCCAGCCCATCAGGCTTCCGAAATTGAAGGTGAGGCCGAGAAAGGCTTGCGGCCACCATGTGATGCGTTTCATGAGCGGATAGACGATGATCAGCGGCAGGCTAAGGATGCCGAGCGCAATGGTCAGTATGTTCATTTGCAGCAGGATGAGCAGGCCGGTGAACAGCAGTATGCCTAGAAAAATTATGGCTTGGCGAGGGGTGAGCGTTCCGGCGGCTAAAGGGCGCTGGCGGGTGCGTTCGACCTGTGCGTCGAGATTTTTGTCCCATAAATCGTTGATCACGCATCCGGCGGCGCGCATGACGATCGCACCGAGTGTGAAAAGCGCGGCTATCCAGAGGGTTTGCTTTGTGAGCGCCGGAGAGGCCAGCGCGATGGACCACAGGCCGGGTAAGAGTAACAGCCAGATGCCGATCGGGCGGTCAAGGCGGGCCAGAAGGATGTAGGGATGCAGGGCTTCCGGTAAAAGGGTTTGCCATACGGTGTTTTGCTTGATATCGCTATGGGGTTTCGTGTTGAGTGGTAAGTTCATGGATTCTAAGCTTTATAAATATCAACGTCTTTATACGCCGCAGAATCTTTCGGCGCAATCACTTGTCACTTTGCCAAGCGAGCAGGTTCATTATCTGCGCAATGTGATGCGCCGCGAACCGGGCGATCTGGTGCGTTTGTTTAACGGACGCGACGGGGAATGGCTTGGCGAGATTGAAGCGCTGGGGAAAAAAGACGGGCGCGTTTTGCCGCTTGAGCAGGTGAAAGTGCAGCCTGTGAAGGCGCCCGAAGTGCATCTGATTTTTACGCCTTTGCAGAAAAACAGGCTGGATTTTCTGGTGGAAAAAGCGGCGGAGCTCGGGGCTACGGCGTTGCATCCTGTTTTGACGGCGCGTACGGAGCACCGCAAAATTAATGAGGAGCGCGCGGGGCTACAGTTGATTGAAGCGTCCGAGCAGTGCGAGCGGCTGGATATTCCGGTTTTGCATCCGCTGGAGGATTTAAAGGCGAAGATGGTGAAGTGGAGCGTGGATACTCCCGTATTCTGGGGGGCCGAGCGCAGGCCGGAGACACCGACTTTGGCGCAGGCTTTGTCTGGGTATGAAGGAGCTTTGGCATTTCTCATTGGACCGGCGGGTGGATTTACGCCGGAGGAGTTTGACTTTTTATCTGGACTTCAATGCGTACGGCCTGTTTCGCTCGGTGAGCGCTTGTTGCGCGCGGAAACAGCCGGGCTGGCCTGTTTGTCGCATGTGCTGGACCGGGGGAATCCTCTTTAGGTTTTTCAGTACAAAATTAGTTTTAAAACAAGCTTGTACTTGATTTTTTATTCTATATATTCCTAAGCTTACGTTGCGCTTATATTCGGTGTCTGGCGCATGGGGATTTTATATTAGAAATAGAAAATATAATGAAGATTTTATCCGTTTTTGCTCTTGTTCTTTCCGTTTTGACTTTGGGGTTTGCCGGATCGGCTTTGGCCGACGGGCTGGCGATGCCTTGGGAGGTTAATTTGCAGGCGCCGGCTTCGCCTTCGGCTGAGCATATTGGTCAGTTTCACTACATGATGCTCTGGATTATTTCGGGGATTGCGCTTTTTGTTTTGCTTTTACTGATTTGGGTTGTCTTGCGGTATAACGCTAAAGCCAACCCCGAGCCTGCGCAATTTTCTCACAATGTGTTGATTGAAGTGATCTGGACGGTTGTTCCGATTGTGATTTTGGTCGTGATTGCGGTGCCGTCTTTGAAGCTCCTGTATTACACAGACCGCGTTGAAAACCCGGAAATGACTTTAAAAGTTGTCGGGCGGCAGTGGTACTGGGATTATGAGTATCCTGATCAGGACGGGATTGCGTTTTCCTCCTATATGATTGCCGATAAGGATATTGATCCGGCCAAGGGCGAGCAGCGTTTGCTTTCGACGGATAACAAGATTGTCTTGCCTGTTGATACGAATATCGCCGTTCAGGTGACGGCCGGAGATGTGATTCACTCATGGGCCGTTCCATCGTTGGGTGTGAAGATTGATGCTGTGCCCGGGCGGTTGAATGAAACTTGGTTGCGGATTAAAAAGCCGGGGACGTATTTCGGGCAATGTTCGGAGTTGTGCGGGAAAGACCATGCCTTCATGCCGATCGAGATTACGGCTGTGCCGAAGGATGAATTTGCGCAGTGGGTCGTGAAGGCCAAGGAAGAATATTAGTCTGTAGTGGTTAGATAATTTATCAGGAGATGATGGGGATACTATGGAAGTTACACACGCTGGCGGTCACGACGACCACGCACATGATCATAAACCGGGATTTTTTGCGCGTTGGTTTATGTCGACGAACCACAAGGATATCGGGACACTCTATATTATTTTCTCGATTTTTGCCGGGCTGATCGGTGGGCTGTTCTCGATGATTATGCGTTTGGAGCTGCAAGAGCCGGGTGTGCAGTTTCTGGTTGATTCGGCTGGGAATCCGGACGGGCATTTGTGGAACGTGTTTATTACCGCGCACGGGTTGATCATGGTGTTCTTTGTTGTGATGCCTGGTCTTATTGGCGGTTTCGGGAACTGGTTTGTACCGTTGATGATCGGCGCGCCGGATATGGCGTTTCCGCGGCTGAACAATATTTCGTTTTGGCTGATTGTGCCTGCGTTCTTGTTGTTATTGGCTTCGGCTGTGATTGGCGGCGGGGCCGGGACCGGCTGGACGGTGTATCCTCCGCTTTCCAATATTCTGGGGCATCCGGGGCTTGGTGTGGATATGGCGATCTTTGCGCTGCACCTTGCCGGGGCGAGCTCTATTCTGGGCGCGGCGAACTTTATTACGACGATTTTCAATATGCGCGCGCCGGGGATGACGCTGCATAAAATGCCGCTGTTTGTCTGGGGGATGCTGGTGACGGCGTTTTTGTTGGTGCTGGCGGTGCCGGTTCTGGGGGGCGCGATTACGATGCTTTTGACCGACCGGAACTTCGGGACGAGCTTCTTTAAGCCTGAGGGTGGCGGTGATCCGCTCTTGTATCAGCACTTGTTCTGGTTCTTCGGGCATCCGGAAGTGTACATCATGATTTTGCCGGCGTTCGGGATTATTTCGCACATTGTCTCGACCTTTTCGAAGAAGCCGATTTTCGGTTATCTCGGGATGGCGTATGCTATGGTCTCGATCGGTGTGGTCGGGTTTGTTGTCTGGGCTCACCACATGTATACGGTCGGGATGGACGTGAATGTGCGGGCGTACTTTACGGCGGCGACGTTGATTATCGCCGTGCCGACAGGGATCAAGATTTTCTCATGGATTGCGACGATGTGGGGCGGCTCGATCGAGTTTAAAACGCCGATGCTGTTTGCGATCGGTTTTATCTTTCTGTTTACCATCGGCGGGGTGACCGGCGTGGTTCTGGCTAATGGCGGGATGGATACGGCCTTGCATGATACGTATTATGTGGTGGCGCACTTCCATTATGTGCTCTCGTTGGGCGCTGTGTTTGCTTTGTTTGCAGGATTTTATTATTGGATCGGTAAAATGTCGGGGCGTCAGTATCCGGAATGGATGGGTCAGCTTCATTTCTGGATGACGTTTATCGGGGTGAATCTGACGTTCTTCCCCCAACACTTCTTGGGACTGGCCGGGATGCCGCGGCGTTACATTGACTATCCGGATGCCTATGCAGGCTGGAACATGGTATCGTCTTATGGGGCCTATATTGCGGGGGCAAGCACGGTGTTCTTTGTCTTTGTCGTATTTTATACGCTGATGTTCGGGCGCCGCGTGGGGGCTAATTACTGGAACGTCCAACCGCAGAGTTTTACACTTGAGTGGTCTGTGTCTTCTCCGCCGCCATTCCACCAATTTGAAATCCAACCGGCTGTAAAATAACCATAATTTTTTATGAAATAATATTTGCATTTTTCTCAAGTAAGTGCTAATAAAGTTTCATGGGATTTGGATTGTCTACAGATGTGGTCGTGCCTAAAAAGGGGCCGCTGGCTTTTACTTTTGGGTGTGTGACGCAGCCCTCTCCGGTTGAGGCGCGGCATGCGTTGGCGAACGTGCGGCAAAGAACTTTGGCGGCGCATAATCCGGTTTTCGGTCAGGTTTTTGCCGGTGCGGCCAGAAATGACGATCATTTCGGTCTGACGGGCGCGCAGCAGGCGACATTGCAGTCGGCGTTGGTGCTTCTGGATCAGTACCGGAATGTGGAGGCCTTGAATGTCGTTGTTGAGATGATTGAGCAGGAGACATCTGGGAATGCGCAAGGGCTTTATAATAATTTGATGGACACGTTGGGCGACGGGTATATAGCCAATAATTTGCCGTCTATGTTTTCTGATCTTGCTTCCCGTTACCGTCCTAAGGCTCTGAAGTCTGATATTGTTTCGTCTTCGCCGCGGGTTGCCGCTTAGGTTTTTCTTTCTTTTTATTGATTTTGCAATGTTTCATGCTAAACATGAGGCATGAGCGAGCTTGTTTCACCGATCCCTGCCTACGAAGAATCGCGGGTTTCCGATTTTTATGCGCTGTTAAAGCCCAAGGTGATGAGCCTTGTGGTGTTTACCGGGCTGGCTGGCATGTGGGCGGCGCCTGGTTTTTCCGATTTGCACCCGTTTTTGGCATTTGTGGCGATGATGTGTCTGGCGGTGAATGCGGGGGCGGCCGGAGCGATCAATATGTGGTATGACCGCGATATCGATGCGGTGATGAAGCGCACGCGGGCGCGGCCTTTGCCGATGGGGCGTATGGATCCGGCCGAAGCGCTGGCGTTCGGTTTAGTGCTCTCAATTGCCTCGGTGGCGGTGATGGGGCTGGCGCTGAACTGGATGGCGGCGGGGACTTTAGCCTTCGCCAACGTGTTTTATGTTGTGGTTTATACGATGTGGCTGAAACGCTCGACGCCGCAGAATATCGTGATTGGCGGAGCGGCCGGGGCGTTTCCGCCGATGGTGGGCTGGGCCGCGGTCACGGGGGATGTGACGCTGTATCCGCTCATTCTATTTGCGATTATTTTCTTTTGGACGCCGCCGCATTTCTGGGCTTTGTCCTTGTTTGCAAACGAAGATTACAAACGGGCGAATATTCCGATGATGAGTGTGCAGGCCGGGGCAAAAGCAACGAAGCGTCAGATGCTGATTTACACGCTTATCCTCGTGCCTTTGAGTATTTCTCCGGCGTTTTTAGGATTGGCCGGGCCTTTGTACGGCCTTGTGGCGGCGGCTTTGGGGGCTTTGTTTTTGCTGTCTTGCGTGCGGGTGTGCGCGAGCGATGATTTGAAACACGCCAAAGTCATGTTCGGGTATTCCGTTTTTTATCTTTTTGCCTTGTTTTTGATGGTGATGATTGATGCCGCGTAGTGAAGTTCATAAAAAAAAGCTGAAGAAGAATTTGATGGTTCTGGCTATGATTTTGGGGTTGTGCGCTTTGATCTGGGCGGTGACGATGATTAAAATTTCGGGCGCTTAAGGCCTGATTTGTGCTATGATTGATCTTGCGCTACAATGAAAGGCGTATAAGGGAGTTTTAAATGATGCGTATTTTCGGTTTTTGTTTCTTGACGGTTTTGGGTCTTCTTGTGGTGATGCCAACGGCGGCGCGGGCGGGCGATGTTTATGCGTGCGGTGTTCCCAAGCCTGCCGAGCTTGATTTGGAGACTGAAGGGGTGTGTGATTTTTATACGCGCCAGATTGCTTACCGCACAGAGGCCAATGAAATGCGCCGTTTGCTTTTGGAGCGTCAGAAAAGCTTTCAGGCCCCGGCCAAGAAGGCTCTTGATCAGTATAAAGAGAATATCAAGAAGCTGAACGAAGAACGCGGGACGCCGAAGAAAGAAGATCAAGAGTAGGTTTCTTTCGAAAAATGCTTGCTTTTGCGCGCTGTGCCTTTAATCCTTTAGGGCATGAAAGGCTGCCCTGTTTCAAAAGATTTAAGTCGTAAAAATGCCCGTTTGGGCCTTATTGTTCTGGGTGTGGTTGCCGGGATGATCGGGCTAGCCTATGCGTCTGTGCCCTTATATGGCTTATTTTGTCGGGTGACGGGGTTTGGCGGGACGACGCAGGTGTCGAGTTCTTTGCCGGATGTGGTGTTGGAGCGGCGCGTTATCATTCAGTTTAACGCCGATACGGATCCGCATCTTCCTTGGGTTTTTAAGCCTGAGCAGCGCGAGATTGAGGTTCAATTGGGGCAGCGCGGGGTGACCTCTTTTTATGCGAAAAACGAGGCGGATCAGCCTGTGACGGGGACCGCTTTGTATAACGTTACGCCTTTGAAGGCCGGAAAGTATTTCCACAAAATCCAGTGTTTTTGTTTTGGTGAGCAAACGCTTAACCCCGGAGAGGCGGCGGATATGCCTGTTCTATTTTATGTCGATCCGGCGATGGATGGCGATCCAAATATGGATGATGTGAAGGTGATTACGCTGTCTTACAGTTTTTTCAAGGCGGAATCGCAGGAACTCGATCACGCGTTGGAAGAGTTTTACGAGCGTTAAATTGTGAATGTGTCTACAAGTGTGTTTCCCTACTTGATTGGCGGTCTAAAGCCTTTTAGAATAGCAAGTTGTTGAATTTATTTTTCTAATACAGGCTTTGGGGATTTAAAAACATGGCTGATCATCTTGAATATACAACTACAGGCAGACCGCATCCTTATCACCTTGTGCGGCCGAATATCTGGCCTTTGATCAGTGCGTTTGCGGGGCTGTTTTTTGCCTCGATGATGCTGGCGTATTTCCCCGGTTACCGCGAAGCTTTGGCCGATGGCGGGACAAATTTACCTTTCCCTTGGGGGCCTTTGGCCGGTGTGGCGGCGATTATGGTTTGCATGTTTTTTTGGTGGAAAGACGTGATTTATGAATCCGTGATTGAAAAAGCCCATACAAAGATCGCCGAGGTGGGGTTCCGGTTCGGGATGGCTTTGTTTATTGCTTCGGAAGTGATGTTCTTTGTCGCGTTTTTCTGGGCGTTTTTTGCTTCGGCATTTTTTCCGGCCGAGGCGATCGGTTATCACTGGCCGCCGCAAAACCTGCACGTGATTGAGCCGTTTGGCTTGCCGTTTTTGATGACGATGATCTTGTTGCTTTCCGGGTGTACGGTGACGTGGGCGCACCATGCGATTTTGGAAGGCAAGACGCAGGAAATGGCCAAGGCACTCGGGATTACGGTATTTCTAGGGTTTTCCTTCTTATGCTTCCAGATTTATGAATATGCGCACGCGCATTTCGGTTTTACGGAGGGGATTTATCCTTCGACATTCTTTATGGCGACAGGTTTCCACGGTTTCCACGTTTTTGTCGGGACTGTTTTCCTGTTTGTATGCTGGTTGCGGGCTAAGAAGGGGCATTTTACGGCCGAGAAGCATTTCGGTTTCGAGGCTGCGGCGTGGTATTGGCATTTCGTTGATGTGGTCTGGTTGTTCCTGTTTATCGCTGTTTATTGGTGGGGAAATGTTGCCGGCGTTGATCACACAGGCTTTCATCCGGCCTTAGAAGCGTCTGCGGCGGCTCATTAAGAAGCGTTTTGGGGGATGTTTCCTGATCCGGATATGTTTAAACTGGCGCTGGCGTGCAAATGTCCGCGCTGCCGGGAAGGGGATTTGTATAAACCTGGTTTTACGCTGGATTTACGAGATGTTTGTCCGGCTTGCGGGCTGGATTATTCCAAAGGCGATGCGGCGGACGGTCCGGCTGTTTTTCTGATTTTTGTGCTTGGATTTTTATTGGTGCCTCTGGCGTTGTGGCTTGAGTTTTCCGTGCATCCGCCGCTTTGGGTGCATGCGGCTTTATGGGGCGCTTTGGCGCTAGGGCTGACATTGGGACTGCTCCGGCCTTTGAAAGCGTATATTTTGGCGCTGCAATTCAAGCATAGAGCTAGAGATTTCGAATGAAGCTTCCATTTTGGGCGACGTTTTTTACTGTTTTAAGCGTGTGTGTATTGTGTGCTTTGGGGACATGGCAATTGCAGCGTTTGGCGTGGAAGGAAGGGCTGATTGCGCAGCTTGATGCGGCATATGCTACGAAAAGCTCAGAGCCGATTGCGCTGTATCAAAAAGTTGCTCCGGAATATGAATATGGGACGGTGAACGGGCGGTTTTTGGCCAATAAGGCTTTTCTTCTCGGGCCACCGCAAATGCACGATGAGCAGGCCGGATATGATCTGGTTGTGCCGTTGGAAACCGAAGCGGGGACGTTGCTCGTGAATATGGGCTGGACGCCCTATTCATTGAAGGCGCAGCCGATTTATCATGCGCAGGGGCAGCCGGTTTCTTTTACTGGTTTGTTGAGGCTGCCGCGCTGGAATACTTTTACGCCGCTGAATGTGCCTGAGAAGGACGTCTGGTTCCGGCTCGATATGCAGGAAGTGGCTGCGGCCAAGGATTTAAAGGATATCTATCCGGCGTATCTTTTGGCCGATAGTGCGAGCTATAAATTTGACGCAGCTTTCTTTGGTGATGGGGACGTGCGCAGGGTTTATCCGCCGAACAACCATCTGCAATATGCGATGTTCTGGTTTGCTATGGCTGGGGCGTTGGTTGTGGTTTATGTTTTGCGTTTTGTTAAACGCTCCGACGCCTAACGTATTCCCGTTTTTTTATGAGCCGTTGTTTTCCTCGTTGGAGGAGGATTTATTCTGCTGCGCGGCGTGAGCGAATTTTAGTCCTTCCGTCAGCGAGACATATTGTTGCTTAACTGAGCCGACGATAGACTGGAAGCGCTTTTTCTCTTGTCCGGTGAGTTGTTCTCCCGTGGGGAGCTTCACGCTTCTGGGGTTGACCTGCACGTTGTTTACAAGGACTTCGTAATGCAGGTGTGGGCCGGTCGAGCGGCCTGTTGTGCCGACATAACCGATGATTTGTCCTTGTTTGACACGGCCTCCGACCTTTACACCTTTGGCGATTTTATGCAGGTGCGCGTAGGCTGTTTTGAGTTTCGAGTTGTGGCGGATGCGAATGTAGTTTCCGAACGAGCTAAAGCGGCCTGCGTGTTCGATTGTGCCGTCACCGGCGGCGTAGATCGGTGTGCCGGTCGGGGCGGCGAAGTCCATGCCTTTATGCATTTTGCTGTAACCCAGAACCGGGTGGTGGCGCATGCCAAAGCCCGAGGATACGCGGGCGCCGTCGATCGGGGTTTTCATTAAGGTTTTGCGGATGCTCATGCCGTCGGGCTGGAAGTAGTCAACATGTCCGTCTTTCATTTTAAAGCGGTAGATCGGTACGTCTTTGCCGCCGACGCTCAAATTCGCGTAGAGAATATTTCCGTAGTTGGCAAATTCGCCGTCTTCGGTTTCCATGCTTTCATAAAGAACCTCGATTTTGTCGCCCTGGCGAATGTCGCGCTGGAAGTCGATGTTCCAGGAATAGATGCGGATCAACTCGGCGATGATCTGGGAGGGGATGTTGGCGCGGGTGGCCGAGCCGTAGAGTGAGGTTTCTATTTTCGCGCGGCGGCCGTATGTGCGCGGCACGAGTTCTTTTTCATGGACTTCCGATGTGAAGTTTTCAGCGCCTTTGCGGGTGATCGAGACTTCTTTGACGGGGCTGATTTTCATGTCCAGCTTGGCGAATTCAACTTTGCCCTCAGCGTCCGGTTTGTAATGCAAGCCGATTTCCTGACCGGATTTGACGGTTCGCACGTCGAAATATTTCCCCAGCGTTTTTACGACCTGGTAAGCGTCAGGACCGCTCAGGCCGTTCTCCTGAAGCAGTCCGGCGATTGTTTGACCGTCTT
>JAGRIU010000002.1 GCA_020443075.1 Alphaproteobacteria bacterium | reverse complement strand
GAAGGGCAAGCTCGGGATCGCCGTTTATAAGATCCGGTAACACAACGCGGGCGCAGAGTCCTGCAATCGTGCATAAAACGGCCAACGCACTGACCATGAGCGCGTAATATAGAACTGCTTTTTTTGCGCTTTGCGCCTTTTCAAGAACCATAAAACGCACCATGACATGGGGCTGGCCCAAGACGCCCATCCCGCCGAATATCCATCCCGCGAAAAACCCGAGAAAGCCGTATTTATGCGCACCTGCAAAAACCTCGGTCAGATTTGGGTCTATTTCCTTGAGCTTAAGCATTAAGTGTTCAAAGCCGCCGACCATATTCAGGCCGTAGGCTACAATCAAAACCAACGCTATGAACATGGCCAGTGACTGCACCGCATCGGTCCAGATAGAGGCCCGAATGCCGCCAGCCAGACAATATGCCAGAACCATGGAAACGCTGATCAACGCGCTTATTTTTATATCTATTCCCATCATAGCCTGCAGGGCTTTGCCTCCGGCGCTGAGTTGGGCAGCGGCATAAACAGAGAGGAAAACGATCGTTATAAGCGCCGAGAGCACGCGAATGATTTTGTAATCTTCTCCGGTCCAGCGGCTCAATAGAGCGCCGTAAGTGTCTGCCTGAACGGTTTCATTGCGATGACGCAGCCTGCGGCCCATGCTCCACATGATCGAACTGGTTCCCAGATACCAACCCAGCGCTATCCAGATAACGGACAGGCCCATGATATAGGTTATGCCAATATAGCCGATAAACATGAAACCGCTGCTTTCTGTGGCGAATAAAGACAGGCCCGCAAGGCCGGGCTTTATAGTGCGTCCGGCGAGCAGATAATCCTGCGTTGTCGGCTGGCTGTAGCGATAAGAGGCGAGGCCGACCAATACAAAAAGCAGCAAGAAAAACGCAAAGCTGTAAATCATAATTTACCCTTTAAGTTAAAATTAATTGTTTTTTATAGAAATAAAAAATTAAAACGTCAAATTTATATAATAAAATCAATTGTTTGTTATAATTTTGATCTTGTTGACTTATTTTATAAAAGTGTCAAAATATTGACATTATGTTGGAATTAAATGAGCAAACCCTTCATGCTTTAGGCCTGCCACCGATGCAGGCGCGCGTCTATCTAGCGGCCTTAGAATTGGGGCAAGCGACCCTTCAGGCCATCGCGCGAAAATCCGGCGTAAACCGCTCAACGATCTACACGTTTGTCGAAGAGATGAAAGAGCGCGGGTATTTGCTGGAAACAAAGGGAGGTAAACGGAAAATCTATAGCGCCGTTCACCCAGAACAGCTTTTGAGCTTTGAAAAAACACGCATGGCAAAGCTTGAGGCCATGATGCCGGAACTTCTAGCGATCAATAACGCCTCGGCGGAAAAGCCGCGCGTGACCTATCATGAGGGTATGCAAGGCATTAAAGATGTCTACAGCGATATGATCCGTTCGCGGCAAGATATTATCGCTTATGAAGATCTGGAGCATTTGAAAGCCGGCTTGCCGAAAGAGATTTTCAAGTGGTTTCCCAAGGCCCGCGCCAATGCGGGGGTTTCCATTCGGACCATTTCAAGAAAAAGCCTGACCGCGCAGAGTTTTTCGATCAAGAACGATGCGCTTTTAAGGGAGGTGAAATTCGTGGACGCCGAGGACTTTAAAACCGATATCAATGTTTACGGTCATAAAATCGCCCTCATGGATTTACGGGGTGACCCGCCGTTTTGCGTTCTCATCGAAAACAAGCACCTTGCCGATACGCTCAGATCAATATGGTCTTTACTCTGGGAGCGGCTTGGATGATACTCAAGCCAAGATGGATAAATCCGATGGAGCTTTTTTAACCGGCAAGTTGCTTTTGGCAATGCCGGGTCTGAGTGATCCGCGTTTTCATCGCGCGGTGATTTTGGTCTGCGCGCATGATGAGAACGGCGCGATGGGGCTGGTGTTGAACCACAGTCTGCCGGGCCTGCCCTTTACGCGGATTTTGGATAGTTTGAATTTATCTTCCGATATTCAGGTCGATCCGGCGGCTTTGGACATTCCGGTGATTTGCGGCGGTCCTGTCGAGCCGGGGCGCGGGTTTTTGCTGCATTCAGCTGAATTTTCCTGTCCCGATACGCTCAAAATCAATCAAGATGTCAGCGTGACCGGAACGGTGGATACGCTCAAAGACGTGGCCAGCGGCAAAGGCCCGGCGCGGTTTTTGTTCATTTTGGGCTATGCCGGATGGGATAGCGGACAATTGGAGAGCGAGATCCAGCACAATAGCTGGCTGGTGAGCGAGCCGACGCCGGAGCTGTTGTTTGAAACGGAAGACGAAGAGTCCAAATGGACGAAGGCTGTGCAAACGCTGGGCTTTGATCCGACAATGCTGTCAGGGGATGCCGGACGGGCGTAGGGTCTTAAGCGGCTAAGCGTTCTTGCAAGCGCCCATAACTTTCCAGCTTTTCCAGAGGGCCGAGCGCGGCTAATGTGGGGGCGGTCTTGAAAATCTGCGCGGCGATGCGCGTTACATCGTTCACCTGCAAAGCTTCGATGGAGGCGATAATTTTATCCAGATCATACGCCCCGCCGCGAAACAGCATATATTTGGCCTGATGATCGGCGCGGCTCATCATTGATTCCCGTCCCATCAAGAGCGAGGCTTTTAGCTGGGCTTTGGCGCGGGTCAGTTCGTCTTCGGTGATATCTTGCGTGCTTTTGAGCACCTCATCGCAAATGACAGGCATAATTTCACCCATTTTTTGCGGATCGGTTCCGGCATATATGCCGAACTGGCCTGCGTCCTGATAGGCCGAGTGATAGGAAAAAACCGAATAGACCAGCCCGCGTTTTTCGCGCACTTCCTGAAACAGGCGCGAAGCCATCCCGCCGCCGAGGATTGAAGAAAGTGCTTGGGCGGCGTAATAGTCTTTATCCAGCCGCGAAATGCCTTCAAAGCCCAGAATGAAATGGCTTTGTTCAAGATCTTTTTGCAGACGCGTTTCTCCGCCTTGATAATCAGCAGTCTTGGGCGCAGTGCATGCATGATCGGCAATCCCGTCAAACAGGCTTTCGACTTTGGCGACGCACTCTTCGTGATTGACACCTCCGGCGATTGAAATAATGGTCTGCGGTGCGGCGTAAAAGCGTTCGATATAAGAGCGCAGATCCTCGCGGCGCATGGATTTGATATTGTCGATGCTTCCCAAAATCGGGGCACCGAGTGTTTGGCCTGGATAGGCGGTTTCGGCAAAGATATCGAACACCAAATCATCGGGCGTATCGTTACACATGCCGATTTCCTGAATGATCACGTCGCGTTCGCGCTCGATTTCCTCATCGGGCAGCGTCGAATTAAGATACATATCGGCCAATACATCGAGGCCATGCAGTGCGTCTTCAGCGAGCAAATGCACATGATAGCTGGTGACTTCGCGGCCCGTATAGGCGTTCATCGCCCCGCCTAAATCTTCGAGTTCGGCGGCGATTTGCAAGGCGTTGCGGGTTTTTGTGCCCTTGAAGAGCATATGCTCGACCATGTGCGCGGCGCCGTTTTCGCGCATATCCTCATGGCGCGTGCCGACCCCGCTCCAAATGCCCACGGCGGCCGAATGCATACTTTCTACGCTGTCGGTGACGATGCGCAGGCCGTTGGATAAGGTTGTGGTTTTAATTCCGGACATGGTCAGGCCGCACTTTTCTGCGCGGCGCGCGAATGGGCAGCGACAAAATCCTGCACCGTCTTCATATTATTGGGGAGCTCTTCCATCTTTTCCTCGCGCGTGAACAGATCGGAAAGATGTTCGGGCAGCGCCGGACGCAGCCCTATGGCTTTTTCCACGGCATCCGGGAATTTGGCCGGATGCGCTGTAGCCAGAACAACGATATCGCCCCCTGCCCCTTGCGCTTGTAAAGCCAGTGCGCCCGCCATACCCACAGCGGTGTGCGGATCGAGGATATAATCATAGCGCGCGTATATATCCTTGATCATGGCCAGCGTGCCTTCATCATCGAGGCGGTGCGCGGAGAACTCCGCACGCGCGGCGGCCATAAGGCTTTCATCCAGCGTGAAGGCACCGCTGGCTTTAAACTTTTGCATGATGGCGGTGAGTTTTTCGCTCTCGCGGCCCAGCAGGAAATAGAGATAGCGTTCGAAATTGCTGGAAATCTGGATATCCATCGACGGGCTGAGGGTTGGCGTAACTTCGCTGGCGCTCATCGTGCCGGTTTCGAAAAAGCGCGTCAGGATATCGTTTTTATTGGTCGAAATGCCCAAATGTTTGATCGGCAGTCCCATTTGCCGCGCCGCGTAGGCCGCAAAAACATTACCGAAATTGCCTGTGGGCACGATAAAGGAGACGTCTTTTTCCGGCGCACCGAGTTGCAAGGCGCTGGTCACGTAATAGACGATTTGCGCCATGATGCGCGCCCAGTTTATGGAATTGACTGCCGAAAGGTTCATATCACGGCGAAAGTCCTCATCGGCGAACATCGCTTTAACCATGTTCTGGCAATCATCAAAGTTGCCTTCCAGCGCGATATTATGCACGCCCGGGGCCTGTACGGTAGTCATTTGCTTGCGCTGCACATCGGAGACGCGGCCTTCGGGGTGCAAAATGAAAATGTCGATATTGGCGCAGGCACGGCAGCCTTCAATCGCTGCGCTGCCCGTATCGCCGGAGGTTGCGCCGACAATAGTGATACGCTGGCCGCGCTTTGTTAGAACATAGTCAAAAAGACGGCCCAAAAGCTGGAGCGCCACATCTTTGAACGCGATCGTCGGCCCATGAAATTGTTCTAAAATCAGCAGGTTATCGTTCAAACGTACCAGCGGCGTCACGGCTTCATCACGGAAGGTTTCGGGGCCGTAGGTTTGCTCGAGGATTTCACGGAAATCCGCGCGCGGGATGCAGCCTTCAACGAAGGGATACATCACCTCTTCGGCGATTTCGATATAGGATTTGCCTTTCAGAGCCGCCAGATCGAGCTGCGGCCAGCTTTCGGGCACATACAGCCCGCCATCAGGCGCAAGGCCCGCCAGCAAAACCTGTTCGAAGGATTGGGGAGTCCCTCCTCCACGCGTTGAGACGTATTTTATCATGGGCTTGGTTTTATGCGGTTTTGCTACTCAAGTCAATTCGCAGGCGCGTTAAGGCTTTATTAAATCACGGCATATTACTATGGAGCATAATTTTAACATAAATATAGAGTGCTACTATGAGCGAAAACGAGCAAAAGCTGCCTGAACTGCCCAAACATGCGTCGGGGATTACCTGTACGCTCGGCGATCCGGAGCATGGCGTCGAAGCCGATCATATTGATCGCGAGAATCCCGATTTTATGCGGGAGAAACTCGATGCCGTTATTAAAGATCAGAGCATTTTCGAAGAGGGTTGGCGTCTGGAATCCCGTGGGTATAGTACGATGGGACGAGGCGGCCACCACAATCTGGTCTTGCTTGATCCTGAAGGGAATATTTTTGCCTCTTTGGATACACAGCAGGCTTGGAGGACAAAAGGGCTTTTTCACGATCCCGGTGAACTGGGCGGATATTGGCCCGATGGCGGGATGGCTGCCCCGGTTGTCGATGACTGCACGGCCGGAAATAACGTCGTGTATGACCATAATCACATCGGTCATATCGATGTCGGGGAGCCAGGCCGTGGAACGCAGAAATTACTGGAATTCGCCAAGGCAGCGGAAGCCGGGCGGATCGTTTCCGAACGCAATCCGGTTTATGATCTTAGCCCGGATGATTCCGGCCGGGAAATGAACTCCAATACGCTGGCGCGCCTGTATGCCTATGCCGCCAGCGATGGACAAGTCGATATTTATCCGACGGCTTCCAACTATGATCATTTACGCTGGGATCCGGGGATGGATGTTGCCCCTTCAAAGTTTATGCCTGAAGAGAGTTTTTATGACCAGATCAGGGATCCGGATCAGATTGTGCTGTCCAAAGAAGTCTATGATCATATGCTGCAAGACTTCGAAGCGTTGCACCCGATCACCCAGCAAAAGCGGGCGATTGAATTCGGCAAAGCCGAGGCGGCACAAGACATGCCACGCGTAGAACCTGCGCAGGATCATTCCGGGTCACCTAATTTGGGAACAGCGATGGATTTCATGATCGGAGCGCTTAAAGTCGGGCACCCTTAAATCATTTCCACAAAGGCCTTATGCATCGGCGAGGGGAAGTCCAGCGTGAGTTCCGGATGGAAGGTTGTGGCCATGTATTGGCCTTTTTTGACCCAGACCGGATCGCCGTTATGGCGGGCGAGTACTTCCACGGACGGATCGACATCCTGAATAACCGGGGCGCGAATAAAGGACACATCGTAGCCGTCGATCTGCGCGGTGTGACTTTGTTTTTGCGTTCCGTAAGCGTTGCGCTGCACCGTGATCGGCAAAAGGGCGAAGGATTTTTGCGCCGGATTGAGAACTTTTTCCGCCATGAGAATAGAGCCGGCGCAAATGCCCCAGACCGGTTTGGCGGCGAAATTTTCGGCCAAAGAGTCCCAGAGGCTAAAGCGCTCGATCAGTTTGAGCATCGTCGTGCTCTCGCCGCCGGGCAGGATAAAGGCATCCACCACCTCGAAGTCTTTGGGGGTTTTGACGGCTTTGAACTGCGCACCTGCGGCTTCGATATGCGGGCGGTGCAGATCAACCGCGCCTTGCAGGGCCAGAACGCCGATTATGGGTCTTCCCGTCATTTTAACCTCCTGCCAGTACCAGCGCGAGGCTGGTCACATTCGTGCCCTGTTTTGTCGGCCACGGCAGCGTCCCTAAAGGCTTTACATGCAGATGCGGGCATTCTTTTTGTGCGCGGCACAGAGCTTCGTAGGGGCCGAAAATAGTACTCCCGTCCGGGAAGAGCGGGCGGGCGCTTGGATAATAATCATGCAGCAAAATTATCCCGCCGGGGCTCAGGATTTTCAGAGCCAAAGCCAACTCGTTGTAGACACCGGCGGCACTGTGGTCACCATCAAGGAAAATGAAGTCGAAAGTTTCGGACGTTTCAGCCATAAAATCCTGGGCGGATGCCTGAACAAAGTTCACAATGTCAGCGCAGCCCAGCGCCATAAGATTTTCGCGCGGCGATTTTTTTGTACCCAGACTTTCCCACTCACCCCCCGGCGCATTAACGTCGAGTATATCAACCGTCGTAATGTGTCCCTGCGTTTCACAAGCTTGCGAGGCCTTGGCAATATAAAGTGTTGACGCCCCGATATGAGTGCCTATTTCCAAAATAGAAACCGGGCGCTGGGCGGAAATCAGGCTGAATAACGCGCGGCGGTCACCAGGGTTGATCCCGCCAGCCTCATCATGATCGCCAAAAATTGCCGAGATTTCCTCGCGGGCAATCCCGTATTTTTCAGCTATGCGCTCGTCTTGGAGAATAATTTGCAGATCGAGTTCAGATTCCGCTCGCAGGTTCTTCAGATCAAAGCTGCGCTCCGGAATAGAGGCAATCTGGGTTCGATCGCGCAAAGCCCGCGCTGTATTCAAAGCATTGATGGGCAGAATTTTTTTCAGCGCGGCTTTCATATTTCACCTTCTTGTTTGAAAAACATCTTTCACAACATCGATATGCGCGCCTTTGAAGGCTGAAACACAGATGATGGATTTGCTATCAGACATGCTATGCTCTTACCTGTGAATACACAAAAACGCAACACCAAGAGTTTTTCGCAAGAGTTTACCGGATGAGACGGTTTTTCTTTTTAGGTCTGGCTTTGGCTTTAGGGGCTTGCAGCACCGCGCGTCCGCCGTTTTCCAATCAATATGCGGCCGGGTACGGCGTTAGCGAAGCGGTAAGCTGCGTGCCCTATGCGCGCGGGCAATCGGGCATTCCCATTCGCGGGGATGCCTATACATGGTGGTCGCAGGCGGTGGGACGCTATGCGCGCGGAAACATACCGCATGAAGGCGCGGTTTATGTTCTGGCAAAAACGCCGAGGCTTACAAGGGGGCATCTTTCTGTTGTCACGCGCGTGCTGGATCCGCGAACTATCGAGGTCACCCATAGCAACTGGGGCAGCGACCGCGCCACGCGCTCTGTGATCTATGAGCGCATGCGCGTCGAGGATATTTCACCCGCCAATGACTGGACGCTGGCCCGCTTTTGGAATTACGAGGCGAATAGCTACGGCAGACCCTATGAAGCGTATGGCTTTATTTATCCGCGATAGGGCTGTGAAAAAATCTCGGGCTTCTACCAACCCCGATTAGCCATTTTCATCGGCTCGTCGATTTCGGAGATTTCGGTGCCGCGCATGGCGACGCCTTCGAGTTCTTTTGAAGCTTCGAGGACAATGGCCGGATCGTCATAATGCGCGGTGGCCTTGACGATCGCCTTTGCAAATTTTTCCGGATTATCGGATTTGAAAATACCGGAGCCAACAAAAACGCTTTCCGCGCCAAGCTGCATGCACAGCGCCGCATCGGCCGGAGTGGCGATGCCGCCGGCGGCAAAGTTCGGCACGGGCAAGCGGCCCTCTTTGCGGACGATGTGCAGCAGTTCGTACGGTGCGCCCATATCGCGCGCAGCGCTCATCAATTCGGCTTCGTCCATACCGACAACCCATTTGATTTCGGCCATGATCTGGCGCATGTGGCGCACGGCTTCGACGATGTTGCCAGTGCCCGGCTCACCCTTGGTGCGGATCAGGGCTGCGCCTTCGCCAATACGGCGCAGGGCTTCGCCCAGATTTTTCGCGCCGCAGACAAAGGGGATTTTGAAATCATGCTTGTTGATGTGGAATTCCTCATCGGCGGGGGTGAGAACTTCGCTTTCGTCAATATAATCGACGCCGATGGCCTCCAAAATTTGCGCTTCGGCAAAGTGGCCGATGCGGCATTTGGCCATCACAGGAATAGATGAGACTTTCATGATCTGCTCGATCAGCTCTGGCGGGGACATACGCGCCACGCCGCCGGCCTTGCGGATATCGGAGGGCACGCGCTCAAGCGCCATCACGGCCACCGCGCCAGCATCTTCGGCGACTTTGGCTTGCTCGGGGGTCACCACGTCCATAATGACGCCGCCTTTGAGCATTTCGGCCAGACCGGTTTTGATATTGATGATGTTGCCAGAATTTTTGTCTGCGCTCATTGCCTTCATATCCCTTAAGCTTTTTGTGTGAAAACGCGGCTATTTATACATAGAGCAGACAAAAACACAAATGTTTAAACGCGTTTTTATGCGCCGAAAACGCCGAGGATGGTTTTGGTCACGAAAAAGCCGCCGAAAATCAGCCAGACAAACAGGATCAGGGCCAGATAAAAGGGCTTAAGACCAACGCCTTTAAACTTATCAATGCCGGTTTCCATGCCCAGCGCGCCCATGGCCATGCAGAGCAAAAACCCGTCAAAGGCGTTGATTTGTCCTACAACGGCGGGCGGGAGGAGATGCAGGGAGTTAAAACCGGCCACGGCGATAAAATATACTGCGAACCAAGGGATTAGCGCCGTGATCTTGTGTTTGGGCGCGCCCTCCTCGCCTTCTTTGGCGCGCCAGTACCACAGGCCCAGCAAGACGAGGAACGGGGCGAGAAACATCACGCGCACCATTTTGACAATCACAGCCGCATCGGAGGCCGCCGGATCT
>JAGRIU010000032.1 GCA_020443075.1 Alphaproteobacteria bacterium | reverse complement strand
CTGTTCGTGATTGACACGACGATGGAAGATATCGCCGTGAAAGAAGCTAACAAGCTGGGGATTCCTGTCTTCGCGATTGTAGACTCAAATGCGTCTCCGGACGGTGTTGATCACATTATTCCGGGGAATGACGATGCTCTGCGCGCGATCGAGCTGTATTGCAATTTGTTTGCGGATGCGGTTCTTGATGGCTTGCAAGCTGAGTTGGTATCCAGTGGCGGTGATTTTGGCGCAAAAGCGGATGTGAAGGTTTCTGTTCCAAAGGCGAAGAAAGAAGAGCCGAAGGAAGAGCTGACGCCGGGTGAAAAAGCCAAGCAGGCGGCTGAGGGCAAAAAAGCCAAAACCGCAAAGGGTGGAAAAGCTTCCGAAGCGGCAGAAAAGACCGATGAAAAGGCAGATGCGGCGAATGAAGAAGCCGATGAGCCAGCAAAAAAGCAAGCTAGCGCTTAATATTGTAATAATGGGCCCCCGTTTTCGCGGGGGTCTTGATAAATTCACAGAACCTGATTCCTGTTTCTACAGGAATGATCAATAAAGAAGGATTGGAAGAATGGCTGAAATTACGACAGCAAAAATCAAAGAACTGCGCGAAAAAACCGGGGCCGGTATGATGGATGCCAAAAAGGCTCTGACCGAAGCGGGCGGCGATATGGAAGCGGCTATTGAAGAGCTGCGTAAAAAAGGTATGGCCAAGGCGGATAAGAAATCCAGCCGCACGGCTGCGGAAGGTCTGGTTGCGGTTGTAACAAGCGGCACGAAGGGTGCAGTTGTCGAGTTGAACTCCGAAACCGACTTTGTGAGCCGTAACGGCGAGTTCCAGGCGTTTGTTGCCCAAGTGGCTCAAAAAGCTCTGGATGTTGACAGTGTTGAGGCGTTGTCGGCGGCGGATCTGAGCGGTAAGTCTGTGGCGAACAGCCTGACCGATTTGATCGCCAAGATCGGTGAGAACATGACGCTGCGCCGTATGGAGAAGCTGGAAGTGGATAACGGCGCGGTTGTGTCCTATGTTCACGGTGCTTTGGCGGATGGTTTGGGCAAGATCGGCGTTTTGGTTGCGCTTGAGTCAACAGCGGATGCGGCGGCGCTTGAAGCCGTTGGTAAGCAGGTTGCGATGCATGTTGCAGCAGCATTCCCGAAATATCTGGATCGTAATTCCGTGGATCAGGCCGCGATGGATAAAGAGCGTGCGTTCTTGATCGAACAAGCCAAGGCTGAAGGTAAGCCGGAAGAGATCGCGCAGAAAATGGTCGAAGGCCGTATGCGTAAATTCTACGAAGAGGTTTGCTTGCTGGATCAGGTTTTTGTGATTGATGGCGAAAGCAGGATTTGCGATGTTCTGGCTAAAGCCGGAAAAGAGGCCGGAGCCGAAATTAAACTGACCGGTTATGCGCGCTTCCAGCTCGGCGACGGGATCGAGAAGGAAGAAGAGGACTTCGCGGCTGAAGTGGCGAAGGCTGCGAACGGCTAAAATTTTCCTATAATCATGTTTATTGATAGCCGCACCGCTTGCTTAGCCGTGCGGCTATCGTTATATTGCCTACAGATTTTTTCAAAGGAACGCTCCCGATGACTTCTGATACTGCGCCTGCTCCCTTGTCTCAAAACCTGCCCTATAAGCGGATTATGCTCAAAATGTCCGGTGAGGTGTTGATGGGAGAGGGGGAATTCGGGCTGGATCCGGCGACGGTGAACCGCGTGGCGGATGATATTAAGGCGGTGGTTGATCAGGGTATTGAAGTCTGCGTTGTTGTCGGTGCGGGGAATATCTTTCGCGGCGTGTCCGGTGCGGCTTCGGGGATGGACCGGACAACAGCCGATTATATGGGGATGCTGGGCATTGTGATTAATGCACTGGCTTTGCAAAATGCTTTGGAGCATGCCGGTGTGCAGACCCGCGTGCAGTCCGGTATTCGCATGGATTCGATTTGTGAGCCTTATATTCGCCGTAAGGCGATGCGCCATATGGAGAAGGGGCGGGTGGTGATTTTTGCGGCCGGGACAGGTAACCCTTATTTTACCAGCGATACGGCCGGGGCTTTGCGGGCTTCGGAGATGGATTGCGATGCAATCTTCAAGGGCAGTAAAGTTGACGGGATTTATTCCGATGATCCGGCTAAAAATCCTGAGGCGAAACGCTATGATAAACTCAGCTTTATGGATGTGTTGACGCGCGATCTGAAGGTGATGGATGCCACAGCGATTTCTTTGGCGCGCGAGAACAACATTCCGATTATTGTTTTTTCTGTTAAGGAACCCGGGAATTTTGCTAAGGTGGCGCGCGGTGAAGGCCATTTTACTATCGTGACAAATTAGATTTTTATAAGAGGGAGGTTGGATTATGGCCTATGATAAAGCGGATATTAAACGCCGGATGGATGGGGCTATCGAGGTTTTACAAAAAGAATTTTCCGGGCTTCGGACAGGACGGGCCTCGGCGAGTTTGCTGGACCCTGTTGTGGTGGAGGTTTACGGCGGCAAGATGCCTTTGAACCAGATTGGAACGGTGTCCGTACCCGAGCCGCGGATGCTCAGCGTTCAGGTTTGGGATGCCGGTAACGTCAAGGCAACGGAAAAAGCTATTCGCGATTCAGGCTTGGGACTCAATCCGATGCCTGAAGGGAATAATATTCGCATTCCTATTCCGGATTTGAATGAAGAACGTCGTGCGGAGCTGAGTAAAATTGCCGGCAAATATGCGGAGGCCGCGCGTGTGTCTGTTCGTAATGTTCGCCGTGACGGGATGGATAGTGTTAAGAAGGATGATGCTTTGACCGAGGATGATCAAAAGCGTCTTTCCGACGAGGTGCAAAAGCTTACCGATGATGCTGTTAAACGCATTGATGATATGCTCTCGGACAAAGAAAAAGATATTATGACGGTTTGACAGATGATCGGAATCTCAGAATCTCAAAATCTTAGAATTCCGGAGCATATCGCCATTATCATGGACGGTAATGGGCGTTGGGCGCAGCGTCATGGGTTCTCTCGTACGGCCGGACATAAAAAAGGGGCGGAGGCTCTGCAGCGGCTTGTCCGTTTGGTGAGTGAGACCGGTGTTCGCTATTTGACGGTGTTTGGCTTTTCCTCTGAAAATTGGTCGCGGCCTGAAGCTGAAGTTAAAGAATTGATGAAACTGCTGCGCTATTATCTGCGGAGCGAGACGGCCGAGCTGCACAAGAGCAATATCCGGCTGCGCGTCATCGGGGACCGGAGCGCCTTTGACGCTGATATCGTGCAACTCATTCATAATGCGGAAAAGCTGACGGCCGGGAATAAGGGCATTACCGTGATTATGGCTTTGAATTACGGCGGGAAGTTCGATATTGCGCAGGCTGCTCGGCGTCTTGCAGCTCAGGCGGTTGAGACAGGTTTTGTGCCTTCGACGCAGGAGGTTTTGCATCAGTTTGATGCCCATTTGATGACATCCGGTGTGCCTGATCCGGATTTGCTCATCCGGACCAGCGGCGAACAGCGCATTAGTAATTTTCTACTCTGGCAATGTGCGTATGCGGAGTTTTTCTTCACGGAGACTTTGTGGCCGGATTTTGACAGGTCTGATCTGGATGAGGCTTTGTCGGCTTATGCGCGGCGTGAACGCCGATTTGGAGCGGTTTTAAGATCCTCCTCTGAAGGGTAGGGCGCGTTATGGGGCGTCTGAATTTTAGTACGTTACAAACCCGCGCAATTTCTGCGGTTGCGCTTGCTCCGGCTGTTGTTTTTATTATTTTTTTTGGATCGTGGGTTTATTCCACGTTTGTTTTGATCTGTTTTTTGATTTCTTTGTACGAGTGGTTGAAGCTGGCACGTGGATGCAGCGCAAAGGGCGGCGTTGTTTTTTTTCTTTCCGTGGCCGGGCTGGGGTATTTGCTTTTAAGCGCTTTTAGCTTTTTGCTGATCCGTAGTGAGGGGGGGGCGTGGATGACGCTCTTTTTCTTCTTGTTGGTTTGGGCCAGTGATATCGGGGCCTATTTCAGCGGAAAATTAATTGGCGGGAAAAAGATGGCGCCGACGATCAGTCCGAACAAAACGTGGGCCGGGTTTGGTGGCGCGCTCTTGTTTCCGGCCTTTTTGGCTTTAGGGTGGGTGTATGTTTTTGATTATCACGGTTTTTCGGGACATATTGTGTCTTTCTTGCTCGGGATCGCTATCGGGACCGTCGGGCAAAGCGGCGATCTGTTGATTTCGGCTATGAAGCGCAAGGCTGGCGTCAAGGATACGGGCACTTTGATTCCCGGTCATGGCGGGCTTTTAGACCGGATTGATTCCATGTTGCTCGGCGCGCCTCTCTTTTTATGGTTTTTGCTCTATATATTTGCCCATGTCAGTAGTTAATCAGCCTGCAAAAACGCTTTCTATTCTCGGTGTGACCGGATCGATCGGGCAGAGTGCGGCCGATGTGGTTTTATCAAGGCCGGAGGCTTTTGATGTGCAAGTGTTGAGCGCGCATTGCAATGTTGAAAAACTGGCGGAGATGGCGGTTAAACTTGGTGCAAAAATAGCCGTGATTGCGGATGAGCGCTATGGGGATGCGTTGCGGCAGGTGCTTGATGGTAGTGGTGTCGAGGCTTTAGCTGGCGGAGATGCGTTGAATGATGCGGCGGCGCGGCCTGTGGACTTGACGCTGGCGGGCATTATGGGGGTGGCGGGTTTGGAGCCTGTTATGCGGGCTATCAACGGCAGTAAAGTTGTGGCGATTGCCAATAAGGAGCCTTTGGTGGCAGCCGGGCCTTTGGTTTTGGGCGCGGCTCGGGAAAAAGGCGTGACGATCCTGCCGGTTGATAGCGAACATAACGCGATTTTTCAGGTTTTTGATTTTGCTCAGCGGGCATCCATTAAACGTATTATCCTGACGGCTTCGGGCGGGCCTTTCCGGACGTGGGCTGCGGAAGATATTGCGCGGGCCACGCCTGCGCAGGCTTTGGCGCATCCGAACTGGAGTATGGGGCAAAAAATTTCCATAGACAGCGCTAGTATGATGAATAAAGCGCTGGAGATTATCGAGGCGCATTACCTGTTTGATATGCCGCCAGAGCAGATTGATGTTCTGATCCATCCGCAGTCGGTTGTGCATTCGATGGTGGAGTATGCGGACGGTTCTGTTTTGGCGCAGATGGGGGCGAGCGATATGCGCACGCCGATTGCCTATGCTCTGGGGTGGCCGGATCGCATTCAAACGCCGGGGAAAACACTTGATTTTGCGGCGTTATCGCGGCTGGATTTCGAAATGCCTGACACGGAGAGATTTCCGGCGCTGGCGCGGGCTTACGAGTGTTTGCGGAGTGGAGAAGGAGCTTGTGTTACTCTGAATGCGGCCAATGAAGTGGCTGTGGAGGCGTTTCTGTCCGAAAAGATAGCTTTTTCTGCTATCATGGACGTTATTGACTTCACACTGGATGCGATAGAAGGCTATACTCCTTCGGATATAGCTTCGGTTGTTGCTCTGGATGAGACGGCTAAGGCTAAAGCGCGAGAGTATATTGTCTCTGCGCCCCTACAACGGAAAGTGATTTAAAAGGCCATGAATTTTACGGAAGTTCTTCAAATGCTGGGTGGCGGCGTTCCTTTTTACGTCGTTGTTTTTATTGTTGTTTTGAGCATTTTGGTGTTTGTCCACGAATGGGGGCACTATATTATCGCGCGTTTATGCGGCGTGCGGGTCGAGAGTTTTTCTATCGGTTTCGGGAAAGAATTGTTCGGTCGTTACGATAAAAACGGGACGCGTTGGAAAGTCTCCCTTGTTCCGTTGGGTGGTTATGTGAAGCTGTTTGGTGATGTTGATCCGGCCAGTGCTTCTCACGAAGATACTGTCGAAGAGGCTGGGGATATTCGACCGATGAGCGAAACGGAAAAGAAAGAAGCGTTCTTTTCGCAGCCGGTCTGGAAACGGGCGGCGATTGTTATTGCAGGGCCTGCCATTAACTATATTTTTGCCATTATTCTTTTGGCCGGCCTGTTTATTTTTAACGGTCAACCGATTACGCCTCCGGTCGCTGCTGCTGTTATCAAGGATTCCAGCGCTAACGAGCATGGGTTTTTGCCGCATGACAAGATTTTGTCTATTGACGGTAAGTCTGTCGATACGTTTGAGGATGTTCGCCGCGAGATGATGATTGCTCTGGATGTTGAAAAACATTTTGTGGTTGAGCGCGGGGGAGAGGCCGTTGATATTTATGCCAAACCCAGAAAGGTCGTTGAAAAAGACCGTTTTGGTTTTGAGCATAGCCGGGGGCTTTTGGGGCTGATTAGTCCGCGTCATGCTGTGAAGATTGACAATATCATCAGGATTGACGGTCAGAGTTTTGAAGATGGAAGTATTGAGGATATTCGAAAAGCTTTGCTTTCACGTTTGGACACGACTTTCGAGATCGAGGTGAATCTGGGAGATGAGAATGACGTGCTTCTCGTTCAGCCCATGACGGCGAATAATCTTTTTATTAAAGAACCAGGTGCACCGGAGTCGGATCTTTTGTTTATTTCGAATACGGATGCCAATGTTTTCGTTAAGTATGGTTTTTTTAAAGCGGTTGGTGAGTCTTTTCGTCAGACCTGGGTGGTTACGCGCGGTACGGTTGAGGCTCTCGGGCAGATGGTGACCGGCACGCGCAGTGCAACCGAGCTGGGCGGTATCATTCGCATCGGCGCCTTGGCCGGGGATATGGCCAAACAGGGTTTGATTGCGCTCATCATGTTTACGGCGCTGTTGTCGATTAATCTGGGGTTGATTAATCTGTTTCCAATTCCGATGCTTGATGGTGGACATTTGCTCTTTTATGCCATTGAAGCAGTGATGGGGCGTCCTGTGCCCGAGCAAATTCAAGAATATGCATTTCGGATCGGGTTGGTGTTTCTGGTCGGTGTGATGGTGTTTGCCAACCTTAATGATTTGATCCAGCTTGTGCTTTAAGTTTCTTTGGGGCTGGCTTTTTGCTTTAAAACTCTCAATAATGGGGACAATTTTGTTTTATAGGCGGCCACAGGTTTTGCCGTAGGCGTTTTGTCTTGTATTCTGGCCCTTGTATTTTGTTTTCGATTTAATCGAATAAGACGTGTTTTGTGAAATGGTGAAGCGCATGCATTCTGGATTTCGTTTTTGGTTTTGTTCCCTGTTTATCTTGGCTTCGTGTTTGCCCGCTGCGGCGATAGCGCAGGTTCTTATTCGCGATGTGCGTGTTGAAGGGGCAGAGAGAATTGAGCAGGCAACGGTGAAATCCTATCTGAATATCGGCGTCGGTGATGCGATGACGCAGGAGAATTTGAATGCGGCCTTGAAAAGCCTATTTGCGACGGGATTGTTTGCCGATGTGACATTGCGGCAGGAGGGTTCCACTTTGGTGGCGCAAGTCGTTGAAAACCCGATTATCAACGAGATTGCTTTTGAGGGGAATGACAAGGTCAAGGACGAGGAATTGTTGGCTGAAATTCAGCTTCGTCCGCGGCAGGTTTTTACCCGGACGCGTGTGCAGTCCGATTTGCGGCGTATTTATCAGATTTACCGCCGTAACGGGCGTTTTTCCGCCAATGTTGAGCCTCAGTTGATCAAGCTGGACCAAAACCGGGTCAATCTTGTGTTTGAAATAGATGAGGGGGATGTTACCAAGGTTGAGTCTATTCGTTTTGTTGGGAATAAGGCGTTTGATGATAGCCGTTTGCGCAGCGAAATTTCGACAAAGGAGACTGCCTGGTATCGTTTTATTACCTCCGATGATCGTTATGATCAGGATCGTATTGCTTTTGACCAGGAGCTTTTGCGGCGTTTTTATCTGGCACACGGTTATGCGGATTACCGTTTGATTTCGGCCGTGGCTGAATTGTCGGAAGAAAAGGATGATTTTTACATCACATTTACCATTGAGGAAGGTCCGCGTTATAAGGTCGGCCAGATTAATCTGGATTCGCGTCTCCGTAATTTTGATGCGTCTGTTTTGCGGCCCGAAATTTCTGTGGAAACAGGTGACTGGTACAATGCGGACAGGCTGCAGGAGAGCGTGGATCATATTACCGACGCACTTGGAGATCGTCAGTATGCGTTTGTGGACGTCCAGCCCGATGTACAGCGCAATCGTTCCGAAAAAACGGTTGATCTGAGCTTTGTGATCAATGAAACCCCGCGTGTTTTTGTCGAGCGGATCGATGTAAACGGGAATGTTCGTACGCTTGATAAGGTGCTTCGCCGCGAGATGGAGGTTGTTGAAGGCGACCCGTTCAACAAATCAAAGTTGCAGCGCTCGGAGCAGAATATTAAAGACCTTGATTTCTTCGAAACGGTAGAGATGAAGACCAAGCCCGGGTCTGCCCCGGATAAAACGGTCATAGATATCGATGTGCAGGAAAAATCCACCGGCGAGCTTTCCATAGGCGGCGGGTTTTCTACCAGTGACGGGCCTTTAGCGGATTTTAGCATTCGCGAGCGAAACTTCCTTGGTAAGGGACAGTTTTTATCATTTTCGACGGTTCTTTCCGGTACTCGCAATCAGTTTGATCTGTCGTTCACTGAGCCTTATTTCCTTGACCGCGATTTGTCAGCCGGTGTTGATGCTTTTTATGTGACACGAGATTTGCAAGACGAGAGTTCTTATGACCAGAAACGCGCCGGTGGGGCGTTGCGTATGGGCTATCCGTTGTCCGAGCGTTGGCGCCAGACTTTGAGTTATCGCGCTGAGCGCAACGAGATCACGAATGTGCAGGACAACGCTTCGCGTTATATTGTCGAGCAGGCAGGTAAGAGGGAGACTTCTGCGGTTGCGCAGCGTCTGACCTATGATAGCCGTGACAGTGTCATTTTTCCTCGTGAGGGGATGCTTTACTGGCTGGATGCCGAGGTTGCCGGCTTGGGCGGAGATGCGAAGTACGTTTCCGGCAAAACGGGGGCCTCTTATTATTATCCTGTGTTGGATGCTGTCGTCGTCAATGCGCTTGGTGAAGTGGGGGCTATTGAAGGGTATGGGGATTCCGATGTGGCGATTAACGAGCGTTATTATCTGGGCGGGAGCACTTTGCGAGGTTTCCAGCGTTCGGGGGTAGGGCCGCGCGATATTATCACCGGTGATGCTTTGGGTGGAAACATCTTTTACCGCGGTTCTTTGGAGGCATCTTTTCCGCTCGGTTTGCCTGAAGATATGGGGATTTTGGGCCATGCCTTTACGGATGCCGGGACTTTGACCGAGCTTGATTCATCGGGCGTGGATATCGTCGATAAGAGCAGCTTGCGGGCTAGTGTAGGGGTAGGGATTTCGTGGCGTTCGCCATTCGGACCGGTGCGAGCAGACCTTGCTTTTCCGGTGGCTAAGGAGGAATTTGACCGCGAAGAGAAATTCCGTTTTGACTTTGGTACGCGGTTTTAATTTGAGTTTTTATAGAGCTTTCAATGAGACGCTTGGGTTTGTATTTATGGGCTTGTGCCGTTTGTTTTTGCGTCTGCTTGCCTTTGGCATACGCGGCGAATGCTGCGCCGTTATCAATTGGCGTTGTTGATGTGCGCTATATTCTCAGCCAATCCTTGGCGGCCGTTTCTATAGAAGATCAACAGCGGGCTCTTAAGGATAAGTTTTTGTCTGAAATCAGTGAACGTGAAAAAGCGTTGCGCGATGAAGAGCAGGCGCTTGCCGAGTCTAAAAATACCTTAAGTTCCGAAGAATATGCTCAGCGCCGCAAGGATTATGAGCAGAAGTTTTTGGAGTTGGGCCGAGAAACGCGCGAGAAAAAAAGAGCGCTGGATGAGATTTCTACAAATGCGGCCAACCAGCTTCGTGATGCTTTGACTCAGGTTGTCCAAGAGATTGCTAATGAGTCGGGATTTAATCTCATTATTTCTAATCAAAATGTTATTACGGGCGCGAAGGATCTAGATATTACAGCGCGCGTTTTAGAGCGTCTCAATACGGTTTTGCCGCGTGTGGAACTGGTTAATCCTCTGGCAAGCTCTGATTCTCAGGAGCGGCCTGTTCAAAAGGATCCAAAGGAGCCTTAAGTTCTATGCCCGATCCGAGATTTTTTCAGGCCGCAGGTCCTTTTTCTTTATCCCGTCTTGCCGAAATTGCCGGAGCGGTTTTGGCTGATGGCGCCGATGGTGATTATCGGGTTGAGGCTGTGGCGGCTCTGGATGTGGCCGGGGTGCATGAAATCAGTTTTCTTGATAATATGCGCTATAAAGATCAGTTTTCCTCAACGAAAGCCGGGGCGTGCATTGTGCATCCCGACTTTGCGCCAGAGGCTCCTGAAGGGGTCCATTTATTGTTTTCTCAATATCCCTATAAATCCTATGCTTTGATTGCGCAGGCTTTGTATCCGGAAAGGGGCGTTGCTGAGGCTTTCGTTTCCGAGCAAGCTTATATTGCTGAAGATGTGCAAATCGGGCAGGGGTGTGTGATTGAACCGGGCGTTGTTATTCGTTCCGGTGCGAAAATTGGTGCTAGTTGCTGGATTGGGGCGCAGAGTGTCATTGGCGAGAATGTTGAGCTCGGCGAAGGTGTGCGTATCGGTGAGAATGCGACGGTGTCTCATGCTCTGATCGGGGATTATAGTCGGCTTTATCCGGGTGTGCGCGTGGGGCAGGATGGTTTCGGGTTTGCGATTGATCCGAGCGGGCATGTGAAAGTTCCGCAGCTTGGGCGTGTGATTATTGAATCGCATGTGGAGATTGGTGCGAATACGACGATTGACCGCGGTGCGGGGCCTGATACAGTGATCGGGCAGGGGACGTGGATTGATAATCTGGTGCAAATCGGTCATAACGTTAAAATTGGCCGTGGGTGCGTGATTGTGGCTCAGGTTGGAATTTCCGGTAGCACGGTGTTGGAAGATTTTGTGGCGATCGGCGGGCAGGCCGGATTGGCCGGGCATTTGCGGATTGGACAGGGGGCAAGGATTGCTGCGCAAACGGGTGTTATGCGTGATCTGCAAGGGGGACAGGAATATATGGGGTATCCGGCCCTTCCTATCCGGCAGTTTATGAAACAGGTTGCTTTACTGAAGCGTTTGGCCGATAAAAAGGAAAGATAAAAATCTCTCTGGTAAGGAGATTCTTGTTAGAAGGTGCAAAAGAAGCATATGAGTGATGATAATAAGGTGAGCATTGATATTAAGCGGATTATGGAGATGATCCCGCACCGCTATCCGATTTTGTTGGTTGATAGGGTTTTGGAATTGACGCCCGGTGAAAGCGCTGTGGCCTTGAAAAATGTGAGTATGAACGAGCCGCATTTTATGGGGCATTTTCCCGGGTATCCGGTTATGCCGGGGGTTTTGATTATTGAGGCGATGGCGCAGACGGCAGCTTTGGTTGTGGTTGAGGCTCTGGGCAACGAAGTGGAAGGAAAAGTTGTCTTCTTTATGACGATTGATGATGCGCGTTTTCGGCGTCCGGTCACGCCGGGAGATAGTCTGCATATTCATGTTGAAAAAATCCAATCGCGCGGGGCTGTCTGGAAATTCAAAGGTAAGGCTATGGTCGATGATAAAGTCTGTGCCGAGGCGACTTTCGGGGCTATGATTACGGATAAGGATACGGCTTAGGTTTTTTTGTTTAGAACATTTAAAAAGCCGCCTTTGAGGGCGGCTTTTTGTTGTTTGCTTCAGAGAATGGCTTTTAGCCGTTTGCCTCTTTTTTCTTTTTGTCTTTTGGGGCCGAGTCTTCGACTTCGATTTCTTCGCCTGTTTCCTGATCGACGCGTTTCATCGAGAGTTTGATTTTGCCACGATCATCAATGCCCAACAGCAGGACTTTGACCTGATCGCCTTCGTTGACGACGTCGGTCGTGTTGGCTGTACGTGCGTTTTGCAGCTCGGAGATGTGTACCAGACCGTCTTTTGCACCCATAAAGTTCACGAACGCGCCGAAATCAACGCATTTAACAACTGTTCCATCGTAGACTTTGCCGATTTCCGGCTCATCTGTGATGTTACGGATCATTTTTATCGCTTTTTCAATGGCATCGGCGTTGGCGGCGGCGACTTTGATAGTGCCGTCATCTTCGATATCGATCTTTGTTTCGGTTTTTTCGATGATGTCGCGTATGACCTTGCCGCCTGTACCGATAACTTCGCGGATTTTATCCGTCGGAATGGTCAAAGAGACGATTTGCGGGGCGTGCTGGTTTAGCTCGCTGCGTGCTTCGCTCAAGGCTTTGGCCATTTCACCGAGGATGTGAATGCGGCCATCCTTGGCTTGTTCCAAGGCGACTTTCATGATTTCTTCGGTGATGGAGGTGATTTTGATGTCCATCTGCAAGGAGGTTACGCCTTCGGATGTTCCGGCGACTTTAAAGTCCATATCGCCGAGGTGGTCTTCATCACCCAGAATGTCGGACAAAACGGCGAAATCGTCATTTTCCTTGATCAGGCCCATGGCGATCCCTGCAACAGGCGCTTTGAGCGGTACGCCGGCATCCATGAGAGCCAGAGATGTTCCGCATACCGTAGCCATAGAAGATGAGCCGTTAGATTCAGTGATTTCCGAAACTGTCCGCATTGTGTAGGGGAAGTCTTCGACAGTCGGTAAAAGCGGGTGGACTGCGCGCCAGGCCAGTTTACCGTGACCGATTTCGCGGCGTCCCGGAGGGCCCATACGGCCGGCTTCACCGACGGAGTAGGGCGGGAAGTTGTAGTGCAGCAAGAAGCGTTCTTTGTATTCGCCTTCGAGTGCGTCGATGATTTGCTCATCCTGCCCAGTGCCCAAAGTCGAGACGACCAAAGCCTGTGTTTCGCCGCGTGTGAACAGGGCGGAGCCATGCGTACGGGGCAGGACGCCGACTTCGGCGATGATCGGGCGAACGGTCTTTGTGTCGCGGCCATCAATGCGCTGGCCGGTTTTCAAGATCGCGCCGCGTACGACGTCGGCTTCGAGAGATTTGAATTTGGCCGTGATGATGTTGGCGTTAATGCCGTTTTCGTCGTTGCTGAAAGCTGCAATGGCGGCTTCGCGGGCAGCGCCGACAGCGGCCTGACGTTCAAGCTTGTCGGTGATTTTGTAGGCTTTTTCAACATCTGCGGCATATTTGCTTTTGATGTCGGCTTCCAGCTTTTTGATAGCATCCGGTGTTTCGGGAATGTCCCAAGGCTCTTTTGCGCACATTTCGGCCAGTTCAATGATGCCGTTGATGACGCTTTGGTAAGCTTCGTGACCGGCGCGAACGGCGCCGAGCATGATTTCTTCGGTGAGTTCCTGAGCTTCGGATTCGACCATCAAGACGCCTTCTTGTGTTCCGGCGACGACCAGGTCCAGATCGCCTTCGGCGACTTCGTGCATGGCCGGGTTGATGATGTATTGTCCATCTTTATAACCCACGCGCGTGCCGCCAATTGGCCCCATAAAGGGGATGCCGGAAATAGTCAGGGCCGCAGATACGCCGCACATGGCGACCATATCCGGATCGTTTTCGAGATCGTGGGAAACAACAGTGGCGACAACTTGCACTTCGTTGAGGAAGCCTTTGGGGAAGAGGGGGCGGATCGGCCGGTCAATCAAGCGGCTGGTCAGTGTTTCTTTTTCGCTTGGACGGGCTTCACGCTTGAAAAAGCCGCCCGGGATTTTACCGGCAGCATATGTTTTTTCCTGATAATGGACAGAAAGCGGGAAGAAATCCTGTCCTTCCTTGATGGATTTTGCACCGGTCACGCAGCACAAAACGCTGGTTTCGCCTATGGTGGCGAGGACGGCTCCGTCGGCTTGGCGGGCGATTTTTCCGGTTTCAAGAGTTAGAGTTTTTCCTGCAAAATCAATTTCTTTGCGATAGACGTTAAACATTTAGTTTACCTTTCATGGTTTAATATAAACACAAGAGACGCACCTGTGGCGTCTGCTTGTCTTATCTCGTTTTTACAATATGAGTGGAATAGAGTGGGGTGGACGGTAAAAAACATGTCTGCGCGTTTCATGTTTTTAACGGTCAACCTCACGCCTTCCGCTTTTCAACTGGGTCTAGACATGGCATTATTTACTAAGAAAGTAAAGGATGTTTTGGTATGCAGCGTTATTTTGCCCTTTGCGGCGTCATGATTATTTGTTTGTTTTTTTCTGTCGGTTCGGTTTTGGCCGAGGATTATACGGCTTCGCCCGAAGATGAAACGGCTATCCGCGGAACGCTTGGCGCATACGTTAGCGCTATGGAGACTGCCGAGCCTTATAAGGCGCTTCCATACTATTCGGACCGTACGTATCAGATGATGAAGAATCGCCGTGTTTCTGATGGCGTTATGCGTAAGGAGGCGCTTGATATTAAAGCGTGCGGGCAGGGGAGGTTGTTTGTTTACGGTTCATTGGCCGTTTTAAGGTTTTCTGGCGAAAAGCGGCAGTGTGCGCCTTATTTCTTTGTATTTCAGGACGATTATTGGCGGCTGGATCTTTACACGATGATGCGCGTTGTGCGTTTTGACCATAAAAACCAATGGTGGCTTGATCGTAAGATTGAAACGCCGTATAGCTTTGCCTTTGAATGAGTGTATGAGCTATCGGGAATAATTAAGGTTTTTAGTTATGTCAAATTATCTTGTTTTGTTGCGTCATGGGCAGTCTCAATGGAATTTGGAGAACCGTTTTACAGGTTTTTATGATGTGGATTTGAGCGATAAAGGTGAGGCCGAGGCGCGTGCTGCCGGTGAAATGCTGAAAAGTCTGGGTGTGGATTTTGATCATGTGTTTAGTTCAACGCAGTTGCGTGCCAACAGAACGGCTGAATTGGCTCTGAATGCGGCCGGACAAGCCGATTTATATAGTAATATGGTGCGGCATCCGCATATGCGCGAGCGTGATTACGGCGATCTCACAGGTTTGAACAAGGATGAGACGCGCGCGAAGTACGGAGACGAGCAAGTCCACATATGGCGGCGTTCGTATGACGTGGCGCCGCCGGGCGGCGAATGTTTAAAGGATGTGGTTGAAAATCGCGTACGGCCGTATTTTGCCGAGCATATTCAACCGTTATTGGATAACGGCGAAAATGTTCTAATTGTTGCGCATGGGAATTCGTTGCGTGCGGTGTTGATTACGCTGGGCGTTGAAACGCCGGAGACGATTAACGATGCGGAGTTTCCGACGGGTAAGCCTTTGGTGTTCGAGTTTGATAACGGGACGATTGTGAAGCGTTATTTTATTGAGGGTTGAAAATAAGCTGATCTAAGAAAAATATACTTTGAAAAATACATTTTATTTTTCATAATATACATTATCACATTTAAGGTAATGGATACTTAAACTCTAAAAATTCAAAAAATGGTAGAGTAGACAGGAATACCATTGTATTTTTTTTTACAGTAGCATTACAATGTGACCTTGGTGCTTTAACTCCTTAAGTTTTGATGGCCTATTCAGTTTGCGATGCTTTGATTGTAGAAAGGAACACACCGCCATGCCGTTTGCAAATGTTAACAGATTTAAAGCCCTTGAAGAGGCTTTGGACAAGTCACAAGCCATAATCTCTTTTAAACCCGATGGCACGATTATTAACGCCAATAAAAATTTCCTGAGCGCGATGGGCTACTCCCTTGATGAAATCAAAGGAAAACACCATCGTATGTTTGTTGACCAAGCCTATGGCACCTCGCAGGAATATACTGATTTCTGGAAATCCTTGGGTGAAGGCCAGTTTAAGTCGGCAGAATTCAAACGCT
>JAGRIU010000031.1 GCA_020443075.1 Alphaproteobacteria bacterium | reverse complement strand
TCTATGGCAATTTTTGATAAAGCCGAATACACAGGCGATTTCACGCAAGACCTTCTAGCCGAGGATGATGCCACCTATTTCAACGATTTTGAGCAATTTTTCGAGTTGCAAAAAGCGGCGGCAGAAAAACTCGTAGAAGAACACTCAAACACCGCTGAATGGGCTGAATTGCTTGAAGGGCATTTCCACTCATGGGAATACGGCGAAGCCCCAGAAGGTGAGAAAGGCGGCATTATCGTGGCTATTCATTCAGATGGTGAAGTAGAAGTCCATGAAGGGCTTACCAAGACCAAGGCTGATAAATCGACCACGGATGCCCTGAAAAAGCCGAAACCCACCTATTCCACCCCACTTGTGCGTAATATGTCCATGCACAAGAGCGTGGCAGTACAGGCCGCTTTGCTCGGAAATCCCAGAAAAGCAAAGGAACTGGCCGTTACCCAAAAACTGTATCGCTTTAAAAATCACGATGCCCTGTCTTATTTCTCGCAGGAAGAAGGATGCACCGCCCCTGCCCTTATGGTTATCAATGATAAATGCGGCGATCTTCTGGGACTTTTCGGGGTTGATAAGGAAGCCATAGAAACAGCCGAAGACCGCCAAAACTGGCATGATTTGGGCTATATGTTCTCTTGCAATCTGGAAGGGGCATATATGGCGGTACAATCTTTGTCCGATGAACAACTGGAAGAAATTCTGGTGGCCTTGGAAGTTTTGGAGTTTGGCCAGGTCTTTCCTGATCGTCTTGATACCTACGCAGACAGCCTGTTTAACAAGGTTGCGGCTGATTTAAATGTCGATATGCGAGATTACTGGCGACCTGACGAAGCGTTCCTGAAACGCCGTAACAAGGAACAGCTTCAAAAAATTATCAGCGAGGCTGGTTGCTCCCAAAAATATGGAAGCGCGGCAGGGTACAAGAAGAAAGAACTTGTATCTTCGATGGCAAAGCATTTCCAGCACGTTTTGACACTGGAAGCCCCGAACGCGGATGAATTAAAGGCGACTTTCTGGATACCGGAAGCTATGCAATTCCCCGCTATCAATCCCGATGCCAAAGATGAGCCGGAGGAAGAAGATTTTGAAGAATCCGCCGACTTTGAGGATGAGGAAGAATACGCGGAAGCAGCCTAGTTCCCCTGCCCCACTTGCCACGCGGCTATAAACGCCGCGTGGCTTTCTTTCTGAAAGGATTACGTCATGCGATACATAACCCCCTAGCGCAGATCGACCGAGAAGAAGATCTGGCGTCTATTCCCGATGGTCATAATAACCGAAACAGAATGTAAAACAGGTTCAAAACCTTTCAAATTTGAATTTCAAATCAGGAA
Source organism: Alphaproteobacteria bacterium (assembly GCA_020443075.1). Taxonomy (GTDB): domain Bacteria; phylum Pseudomonadota; class Alphaproteobacteria; order Micavibrionales; family Micavibrionaceae; genus TMED27. Next base: position 2,116 of record JAGRIU010000031.1, on the reverse strand, counting down.
AATGTCCCGCGCTATAAACACGCGCGGGGCTTTTTTGTATTTCTTGGCCGGGCTGTCAAGACTCTCGCTCGCTAAACGCGGCTCGCCTAAGGGTGAAAAAGGGGTGTCCCCAAAATTTTTTCCTCCGCTATAGCTCCATAAAAAATCCTGGGTGATCCCCCTCCCCTTTTTCAAGTCATGGACAGCCCTGGCCGCTTCGTAGCCGCTGCGCGGCTCATAGGAAAGAAGTGCAACCCGCACTTTAACCCTAATGTGAAAGGAAAAAACTATGACCCATCCTTATTTTCATGCGGTTTCATCCGCCAAGTTATTTGGCGGCAAACCCGAAGATTATATAGAAATCCATAACTGGTTTGATGCTACCAAAGAAAGTTACGCCGATTTCAGACACCGCGCCCTGCGCCACCACGCCGAAGGCATTTTTGAGTGTGAGCGTGTGTTCGGCTTGACCCTTATCAATAGCGCAGGCAAGGAAGTTCCTGTCCGTTATGTCGGGGAACAGCACGTTATGGAGGATTGTGGCCGCATCCCTTCCGTTGCCGACTGGCTTTCAAAAATCCAGCCTGAAGCATGGATGACCCGCGCCAGCAAAGTCGGCGCACAGTCACGGAGGGCAGCATAATGACCTATACAGTTGAAAATCGTTTGGCTCTTTTGCCTGCCAAAGTGTCCATGCCTTTTCGCCAGCTTTTGAGCGCAGGGCAAATTACCGAAGATGTTGTTCATACGGTTCTTGATGCCGGGGAGATTACGGGAGATACAAGCAAACTTATCGGTTTTTCCGTAGGATTTTTGCATCTTCGGGGTCAAGGCGTTCCCGTACATGATGTTATCCGCATGGCAAAGACGCAAAATCGTCGTATCAGTCTGGGCTGGAGCGCAAAGCGTTGGAAAGAAGAGCATGACAGGCTTTCCCGCGCGGAAGCCCTGCACCGTATGGCACAGGAAAATGTCGGGTATGATGTTTCAAAATTTGAAGAGCATCTACCAGAGCGTTTTAGCGGCTATCTCATCCGCAGCAGCCGCAGGCTGGGGATGGAGGGCTTGCGGCAACGTCATTGTGTTGCCAGCTATGACAGCCGCCTTAGAAACGGGAATTGCGCCATAGCCGCCGTTTTTGTGAACAAGCAGCGTTGGACAGTCGAGTTGCGCCTGACAAACGATGAAGAAGCCCCTTTGCGGATAGACCAGATAAAAACGCGGTATAATGGCTTGCCGCCTGCGTCTGTGCGCGAGAAAATCCATGAAATTCTGGGCATTGCCTTGAAAAAAACGGCGGGGGTTTCTGTCGGCTCGGCTATGCCGAATTATATCTATATGGAGAATTTGCGGCGGATTTTGCCTGTTTTGCGGGCACAGGGCATTGAGAACGTAACCATATCATTTGAAGGGTACGGTGATAGCGGGTCTATTGAAGATATTTCCTATGCGCCATGCACAAATGAAAACATTAAGGAAATTCCTGTAGAGCATCTATGTACCGCCAGTCATTTTGATGATGGGCAATGGCTCAAAACAGTGACACCGCAGCAATCCACGCTCAATGAAGCGATTGACGAGCTGACCTATGACTATCTCGAAGAAACAGGGGTGGATTGGTACAATAATGACGGCGGATACGGAGAGCTTGTCATTGATGTAAATGCGGGAACAGTCGCCTTAGAGGTCAATGTTCGCTACACGGAATCAACCACGGAATATAGCGCAGAGCGCGATATAATCACTGGCGAGGATATATAAACACAGTGAAAGCCGCTTGGCCTGGAAAGGCTGGACGGCTTTTTTCGTTTTTTAAGGCGGGATGCGGACGCCCCGCATAAAGCGGTGCGACTTTTTTTGTTTGCCCCCTTCGGGCCGGTTGTCAAGGCCCGCGCTAACGCGCGCGCAAAGCGTTGGCGGCCGGTATCCCCATCCTTCCGCGCTTCGCTTGTGCAGGACGGGTGATCCCCCTCCGGCCGCCAAGACCCTGACACCCTCCCCCCGCTTTGGAAAGCCGTTTCACGGCACTTCTAGGAAAGAAGTGCAACCCACATTTTAAGGAGAAAAACAGTGAAACGCTTAGACATATACCAAACCGTAACAAATTCCATCATCGAGGCATTGGAAAAGGGGCTTT
>JAGRIU010000030.1 GCA_020443075.1 Alphaproteobacteria bacterium | reverse complement strand
TCAGGATGCCATGAGCATTGTCGAGGCTTTGCATGAGGCTCTGGAGACGATTGTGGCGGCGCGGTTGGACGGGGACGGGGGTGCGCACGGCTTGCAGTTCGAGCAGGAATTGCAAGCGGCGTGTCAACGGTATCTGGCGAAGCGGAGCTAGCGCGTTTTTAAATAGGTTTGTTTTGATTTTTCTCTTTGCATTTATAGCCAGTGTTGCTTTTTTTATTCAGGCGGCGCTTGGCTTTGGTGGTGGGCTGGTCTCTATACCGGTGTTGAGTCTTTTTATGCCGGTTCATGAAGCTGTATCTTATATTATGGCGTTTCAGTTTCTGATCGGATTAACCTTGTTTAAGGTCTACCGTGATGTTGACTGGTCTGTGATCCGTTTTTTGTTGCCCGGTACAGTTGCGGGGGCTTTGGTGGGTATGGGGCTCTTGGCTTATTTACCGCAAAATGCGGTTCAGCTTTTTTTGGCCATTTTTATCCTTCTTTATTTGGCGCAAGAACGTTTAGGTGTTCAGTGGTTAAAGAATCTTGTGGCGAGGCTTGGTTCTTTTGTGAGTGGGTTTTTGGGTGGAATGATTGCCGGTTTGATCGGAATGGGGGCGCCTATTTATGTTTTGTATTTTAAGGCGCGCGGTATGCGGACGGCTAGCTTGCGGGCTAATCTTGTACTGATTTTATTTTTGGCTAATGTGGTGCGGTTTCCGGTTGCGTTATCAACTTCGTTGATGCCAGTCCATATTGTGATGTTGGTGATTTACACGTTGCCGTTTTTTATGTTCGCAATGTGGTTGGGGGTTAAAACACATGACCGTTTGCCTGATGTGCTTTTTAGGCGGACGGTTGACGGCGCTTTGCTTTTATCGTCGGTGTCTTTGATCGCCAAAGCTTTGTTTTAGGTTTCCCCCCTTTTCCCTTTGGTTTTGCCGCGTTTCCCTGCTATAAGAACAAGATTGATTTTAGCGAATCTTCTTTGGAAAATAATAAATAAAAACAAAGGGTTATGATTTTATGAGTGAAGCAGTCGAATCTGTTCAGGGTCAGCAGGAGTATGGGGCTGATTCTATTAAGGTTTTGCGCGGTCTGGATGCGGTGCGCAAGCGTCCGGGGATGTATATCGGTGATACCGATGACGGGACGGGGCTGCATCATATGGTCTACGAGGTTGTCGATAACGCGATCGACGAATCTCTGGCCGGGCATTGCGACCGGATCGACGTGATTATCAATGCCGACGGGTCTGTGACGGTGAAGGATAACGGGCGCGGGATTCCTGTGGGCGAGCACTCGGAGGAAAAAGTTTCGGCGGCGCAGGTGATTATGACGCAGCTGCATGCGGGGGGGAAGTTCGATCAGAACTCGTACAAGGTTTCCGGCGGGTTGCACGGGGTTGGCGTGTCGGTTGTGAATGCCTTGTCCGAGTATCTGGATTTGAATATCAAGCGTGAAGGCAAAGAATGGTACATGCGCTTCAAGATGGGCGAGGCGGGAGAGGATCTGAAGCCTATTCGTGATTTAGAGGACGGGGAGCGTACGGGGACGCAGGTGACGTTTTTGCCTTCGCCGGAGACGTTTACCCAGACCGATTTTGATTTTAAGACGCTGGAGAATCGTTTGCGCGAGCTGGCGTTTTTGAATTCCGGCGTGAATATCTATCTGTCGGATAACCGAGCTGAAAACCCTGAAGAGCGCTTGCAGACGCATTTGCACTATGAGGGCGGTATCCAGAGCTTTGTCGAGTATCTGGACCGGACGAAAAAGGCGATTATCGAGGCGCCGATTTCGATTAATACGCATGACGAGAAAAGCGGGGTGAGCGTCGAAGCGGCGCTGGAGTGGACGGATGCGTATCACGAGACGATGCTGTGCTTTACCAATAATATCCCCCAGCGCGACGGGGGGACGCACCTGGCGGGTTTCCGCGGGGCGTTGACACGTGTGATTGCAAAATACGCCGAAGAAAAAGGCTTGATGAAGAAAGACAAAATCAAGCTTTCCGGCGAGGATATGCGCGAAGGGATGACCTGCGTACTTTCTGTGAAGGTGCCGGATCCGAAATTCTCGTCTCAGACCAAGGACAAGCTTGTGTCTTCGGAGGTGCGTCCGGTGGTGGAAAGCGCGATTGCCGACAAGCTTTCCGAATGGCTGGAAGAGCACCCGGCGGAAGGCAAAGAGATTGTCGGGAAGATTGCCGAAGCTGCTATGGCGCGTGAAGCGGCCCGTAAGGCGCGGGAGTTGACGCGGCGCAAGGGCGTGATGGATGTATCCAACTTGCCGGGTAAGCTGGCGGATTGTCAGAGTAAAGATCCGGCCATTTCCGAAATCTTTATCGTCGAGGGGGACTCGGCTGGCGGTTCTGCCAAGCAGGCGCGTGATCGTCATAATCAGGCGATTTTGCCTTTGCGCGGGAAGATTTTGAACACCGAGCGGGCACGATTTGACAAGATGCTGGGCTCCGAACAGGTGGGGACTTTGATTACCGCGCTGGGGACCAGTATCGGTGAAGAGCTCAATATGGAGAAAATCCGTTATCACAAAATCATTATCATGACCGATGCGGACGTGGACGGATCGCACATCCGTACGCTTTTGCTGACCTTTTTCTTCCGTTACATGCCTGAAGTGATTGATCGCGGGTATCTGTATATTGCGCAGCCGCCTTTGTTCAAGCTCAAGCGCGGGAATGCGAATGAGGTTTATATCAAGGACGAGAAATCTCTGGATGATTATCTGATTGAGGCTTCGCTTGGTGATTTGTCGATTGTGGATGGTAAAGGCGATCCGCGAACCGGAAATGATTTGCGGGAAACGCTGGTGCAGTCGCGTAAGCTGCGCAGTTCCATTAATGCGCTGACGCAGCGTGCGGGGAACCGCCGGGCGGTCGAACAAGCGGCGATTGCCGGAGCATTCGGAGAGGATGTTGTGCGCGATGAGGCGATGGGTCAGGCCATGGCGGCGAAAGTGGCCGAGCGCTTGAACGCGATTGCCTCGAAAAATGAAAAGGGCTGGGAAGGTTCTTTTGCCGAGGATCGTGGTTATACGTTCTGGCGTACGACGCGCGGGGTGACCGAGCGCGTGAAGATTTCGGCGGACCGTTTACGCAGTCCCGATGCGGTGCGTTTGCATGGTGCGCAAAGCTGGCTGGAAGAGGTCTTTGCCGGACCTGTGGAGATCCGTCAGGGCGATAAGGTGCTGGCCAAGGTGAACGGGCCGGCGGCGCTCTATGATCAGGTTATGGAGGCCGGACGCAAGGGCTTGAGCATTTCACGCTATAAAGGTCTGGGGGAGATGAATCCGGAGCAGCTCTGGGAGACGACGCTGGATCCCAATGTGCGCACGCTGTTGCAGGTCAATGTGGCCGATGCGGTGAAGGCCGATGAGATTTTCTCGACCCTGATGGGGGATGTGGTGGAGCCGCGCCGAGAGTTTATTCAGGATAATGCTCTCAAAGCCGCGGTGGACGCTTAAAATCTTCCATCTTTGCGCTCTGGCGTTGTTAAATTTCACCTCGCTTAGCTTTAACTAAGCGTCGGCTCATTTGCCTAGCCAGATCACAAATCTGTTTGCTTTTTATTCTGAAAAAATTACCGTAATCTTATCCTAGCGAAAGCAGGAAGCTATGAATTTTAACCACAGAGGCGCAGAGGACGTAAGGTTGTTTGGAATGTCGAAGCGAAGGGATTCTGTATTAATAATTTTCTTGATCATAGGTTCAAATAGGAGTTTTCAGGGAGGTTTTCTATGCGATTGATGTTTTTGGTTTTTCTGGGTATGGCCGTGTTTGCGGGGTGTACGTCTGCGCGGGCGGAGATGGTTTTGAGCAGTGAGAGCATTCAGGAGCAAGGCATGCTGTCGATGGATCAGGTCTTTAACGGCTTTGGCTGTCAGGGGAAAAATCTCTCGCCGCAATTGTCTTGGGAAGGCGCGCCAGAGGGGACGAAAAGTCTGGCGGTGACGATCTATGATCCCGATGCGCCGACGGGATCGGGGTGGTGGCACTGGGTGGCGTTCAATATGCCGGCGGATACGCAGGGGCTGGCCGAAGGGGCGAGCGGAGCTTCTATGCCCGAAGGCACGGTGGAAAGCCGTACGGATTTCGGCTCAATCGGCTTTGGCGGGGCCTGTCCGCCGGTCGGGGATAAACCGCACCGTTATATCGTGAGTGTGTTTGCGCTGGATACGGATAGACTGGATCTGGATGCGCAGACACCTGCGGCGCAGGTCGGATATTATCTCAATGCGCATACGATAGAAAAAGCCGTTTTGACGGGTCTTTATAGCCGTTAGGTTTTTTGTGTCTGTACTTTCGGGCAAAGGATCGGTAAAACCCTTTCCATGTCGTCTTTAGCAAACATATTATCGCAGATTGTCTCTGATGCGTTCGAAGCGCAGGGGTTGCCGCGTGAGTTGGGGGCTGTGCGCGTTTCCGATCGGCCGGATTTATGCCAGTTCCAGTGTAATGGCGCGATGGCGGCGGCGAAGGTGGCTAAGAAGAATCCGCGTGAGGTCGCCGCGGGGGTTGTTGATTGGCTTGAGGTCGAATATGCTAGGGCCGAGAGAGTTGATCATAGCAAGCCAGCTCCAACTTCCTGTAATTCTATTTTTGCAAAGGTTGAAATTGCCGGGCCGGGCTTTATCAATCTGGATGTTAAAAAATCATTTATATCCAATTTTTTAGCTGAAAATAGCCAAAAAGAAAATGGCGGAATTGAGTCTGTCGGGGACGGGCAAGAGGTGGTGCTGGATTATGGCGGGCCGAATATTGCCAAGGCGATGCATGTCGGGCATTTGCGCAGTTCGATTATCGGGGATTGTTTGCGCCGGATTTATTTGACGGCAGGATACCGGGCGGTCGGTGATGTGCATATGGGCGATTGGGGAACGCCGATGGGGATGATCCTTTCAGAGCTGGATTTGATGGGGCATGACGGGCCGGTGAGTATGGAGTTGCTGGCCGAGATTTATCCGAAGGCTTCGGGCGATTGTAAAGCGGATGAGGCGCGGATGGCTTTGGCCCGCGAGGCGACGCGCAAGTTACAGGACGGCGATGAGGCGTACACCCAGCGCTGGCGTGAATTTATTGATGTGTCGATCGCCGGTATGAAGGCTAATTTCGACGCGCTAGGGGTGCACTTCGATGAGTGGAAGGGGGAGAGCGATGCTCATCCTTTCATTCAAGGCATGGTCGAGGCGTTGAAACAGGCCGGTTGGGCGGTGGAGAGCGATGGGGCTCTGGTTGTGCCGGTCGAGCGGAATGACGATACCAAAGAGGTGCCGCCGCTGATTTTGCTGAAATCCGATGGGGCGGTTTTGTACGGGACGACTGATCTGGCGACGATACTCGACCGTGTGCAGACGCATCATCCGGTGAAGATTGTGTATTGCGTGGATCAACGTCAGGGGCTGCATTTCGAGCAGGTTTTCCGGGCGGCGGAAAAATTGAAGGGCGCGGGCCTTGTTGAGGAACTGCCGGAGCTGGTGTTTGCGGGTTTCGGAACGATGAACGGGACGGATGGTAAACCGTTCAAGACGCGGGCTGGCGGTGTGATGCGGCTTGAGGATCTGATTTCTATGGGGCTGGAAAAAGCGCGCGCGCGGCTGGATGAAGCGAATCTGGCTGCAGAGATCGGGCCAGAGGAGCGCGAGGACATCGCGCATAAGGTTGCCATCGCGGCGATTAAGTTTGCCGATTTACAAAACCAGCGCCAGAGCGATTATGTGTTTGATCTGGACCGGATGACCAGTTTTGAAGGAAAAACAGGGCCGTATTTGCTTTATCAGGCTGTGCGAATTCAGTCTTTGTTGAAAAAGGCGGAAGATCAGGCTGTTAATTTTGATGCGGCTGCGTTTGATGTGCGCGATGAGGATTTGTCGCTGGCGTTGCTGCTCACCGAGCTTTCGGATCATTTCGATTGTGCGCTTAAAAACCATACGCCGCATGTGCTGTGCGATTATGCGTATAGGCTGGCGCAGGAGTTTTCCAGTTTTTACGGGCGCTGTCATATTTTGTCCGAAGAAGACGTGACGTTGCGGGCTAGTCGTTTGGCGTTGTGTGCGCAGACGCACCGGACTTTGGTTTTGTTGTTGGGTCTTTTGGGAATTGGTATCCCTGCGCGCATGTAATGGTGATTGACAGCGGTTTTTGTTTAGCTAATAATGGCTAAATGATTGGTCTTAAAAATATAATTATCAGTCCGACTTTGTTGAAAAATTTGAGCTCCATTGATGAGTTCAAGGGGCTTTGGCGCGGACTTGATCAGCATACAACGGGTTTGCAACTCCTCGGGGACGTGGCGGATTACGGAGCGCATTTCAAGCAGGTGTTAGGGCCTTTGGAAGCGGAAGATATTTCTCCGGCGATGGTGCGGGCGCTGCATGCCAGTCTGCATAAGCAAAAAGGCAAGAGCGACTTTCGGGCTCAGGATATTGAAATTGATTTCAAGGATGGGGACGTTCTGATCGGCCGGCTTTCGGCTGCTCCGCCCGAGCAGATACCGGCTTTTCTGGATAAATTATGCGGCTGGGTGAATAAGGCGCTGGCCGAAAAAGAACATCATCCTTTGATTACAGCCGGGGTTTTTACGGCTGTTTTTTTACAAGTGGCTCCGTTTGAAACCGGGAATCAGGGGTTGGCGCGGTTTTTATTGCTGCTGATTTTGCTTAAAAGCGGTTATACGTACGCGCCGTACGTGTCACTAGAGCCGTTGATGGAGCAGCGTGCTGAAGCGCTTTATCAGGCGCTAAAGGCCAATCAGGAAAGTCTGGAGGGCGCTCGTCCGGACTGGGGCGGTTGGCTGGAGGCCTTTACGGATGTATTGGCGGCGCAGTGCGCGGTATTGTACGAGCGTCTTTATGCCAAGGAGGCGGATTTGAGCAACCTTCCGGCGCTTTCGGCGCGGATTATGGCGCTGTTTAAAGAGCATAAGCGTTTGCAGATGAGCGAGCTTGTGAAGCTGACGCGCGGGCGGCGGGCCACGCTGAAAATCCGGCTGAATGAATTGATTGAGGCGGGGTATTTACACCGTCACGGGCAGGCACGTTCTACGTGGTATTCTCTTGTGTAGGGGCTGCAGGCTGTTTTAGCGGGCCAGCAGGATATAGTAGAAGTGGTATGTGTTTTGGCCGCCGTTGAATTCAAACACGCAGCCACCGGCTTTTCCGTTTACTTGCGGGGCTTCGTTTGTTGCGTTTGAGCCGCCGACCAGATCTGCTGTTGGGGTGCCGAATGTTCCTGTGAAGATGCCTCCTGAGAGCCATTCTTTGAGCCTGGGGGCGTCGTCTGAAGGGTTTTGTATGCCGATCAGGTCATTGACTGCCAGGCACAGCGCAGGATTGTCGTTGAGGACAAGTTCTATGACCAGATCTGAGCATGAGGCATCGTTTATTGTTTCACAACCGAATGTGGCAAAGCGGTTATTGGCTTGAAAGCGAAAACTGTTGGTTAAGGAGGGGGCGAAGTAATCTGCATCGTGAAATGATATATTTCCGCCGTCGGGGTCAAAAATTTTACATTGACTGTTGGTGCAGTTTGCATTGGCATAGCCGGCGATCGTGCTGTTTTCAAAGCTGATATCGTTTTCCGATATGCCTGCGCGGCGCATCCGGCCTATGGCGCGTTCGATTTGCTGGGCGTAGGCGATGATGTCGCCGGCGGCCAGTTGTAATTCGCGCTGGCTGAGTTTGTTTGTGCTTTCCGAGCGCATGGAGCGCGCGACCGTGAAGGACAGGGCGGCGAAAAGAATGACGGCGACGAGGACGATGATCAGGGCGTTGCCGCTTTGGTTTTGTTTGTGATTATTCATCAGCGTTTTTGAACAGTTCTTTGCGGCCGGATTCGCCTGCGGATTTGAGGATGTCTTCGATTTCTTTCGGTAATTTTTTCCGGGCCGGGGCCGCGGGTTTTTGTGCTGCGACAGGCGGCGGGACCACAGGTTGTTCGGCAGGGATTGACGCGGCAGTTGGCTGCGCCGGCGCAGGTTGTGTTTCAGGCAGCGGTGCAGCTGGCGGGGCAACAGGCGGCGTAGTTTGTTGTGTTTGTTCTGGTGGTGCGGACGGTGTCGGGGCGGATTCGCCGGGGGTTTCTTTGGAGAAGAAGCCCATCGGTCCGGCGTTTGTTTGTTCTGCCGGTTGAGTTTGCGGCGGTGGCGCAGCGACCGGTGGGGATTGGGGTGATGCTTGGGTCTGTTGAGGAGCCGGCGGCGGTGTTTGCGCGGTAGGTTGTTCGGCCTGTGGCGGTGTTTGTGTCTCAGGCGGTGGTGTAACCGGTGAAATTTGCGCGGGTGGTGCGGCAGGCGTATTCTCTTGCGGTGGTATCGCGGGGGCTGCTGCTGCGGGCGGAGGCGCGTCATCGATTTTGTTGTTGAGGGCGTGGACTTGCACGAGGGCGGCAATTCCCTTATCGACTGCGTTCACAGAAGGCTTGTCGGCTTTTTCGAAACCGACATTCATGGCGTCTATTTCCGGCGGGGTTTCTATGGCGACTTCGGCGCGCTCTGCCGTCCAGCTCTTGTTGACCAGCAAGTCCCGCAGCTTGGTGATTGCACCCGCGTGTTTCATCACTTCTTCATCCGGCGGCGGCAGGGCCATGAAGCGTGTGACGCGCATGGCTTTGGCAAATCCTGGATTTGAATAGAAGACCGAGCAGTCGACAACGATTTCGCCGAAGGTGATGACGGCCTGACCTTCCTTGAAGCCGCGCAGATCTTCGTATTGGGCGCGTGGACGGGACTGGATACCGGCTTGCTGGGTGTCGAAATAGGAGCCGAACTCGGTGCCGCCAGCCATCTGGAAGCCGGAAACCTCGGTCACAAGAGCGCTACCGACGGTTTTTTCGAAAAATTCCTTGGTTTCGGTCGGATCTTCGAGTTTACCGAAGATCTTGATGTTACAGTTCGCTGTGATCGAGTTGGCTTCTTCGCGGACGCGTTTTTTCATCGCTGGAAGGTCCTGACCGGAGAAGACAAGGCAGAAGCCCAGCGAGCGCGCCTGTGCGGCCATTACGGCCATCCCTTGTGCGGTATAGTAGCCGACCTCGTCAAAAACGGTCATAAAGGGTGTGGCGGAATGGGTCGGTTTGTTTTCAATGACGGTCGAGGAGTCGCCTTCTACGGTGGACCCCAGAGCCGAACCCATCATCCCTTTCATGGTAGCGGCGACGATTTTACCCAAGTTGGCGATTTCATCGCCGGATTTTTCCAGCGCCGGGATCAGCACAATCAGAATGCGGCGGTTCAAAACCACGTCCACCATGTCTACGTCGGCGGCTTGGGTGTCAAAGATGTAGCCGTAATCATCGCCCAAAGATTGCAGGGAACGGGTAAACTGCATGGCCAGATAGCCGTGCTGCTGGTTGGCGGTGGTGGTGTCGTATTGCGGCGTATTGGGGCCGGGTGGCTTGACGTTTCCTTCGTCGTCGTAGGCGTCATGGGTGAAGCCCGGCAGCGTATCGAGATAGCCAGTCAGACCGGAACGGATTTCCGCCGGAATGCTTTCGTCGCGCTGAAGGCGTACGACCATGTTGAGGGCCAGATAATCGCGGATTGTCCGCACGGATAGTGGCATATCCTGGTGGTCGCGTTTGTAGGTCAGAGCGGGCATCATGGCGCTACAGAGCGAGACAGCCCGCTCTTTCCACATGGCGTTATCGCCTTCGGATTCGGGCATGAGCTGAACCAGCATGTTCACCAGATAACTGGCCGAGCCGGAGGAGAACGGGTTCATGGTGTTGGACGGGGCCACGATGTCGGAGTTTCCGGTCATGTAGTTCAGTACCAGCAGGTCATCATCGCGGCCAAAGCGCCGGACAAGCGAAGACAGCGAGGACCATAGATCTGTATCGGCTTTCCCGTCGACATACACAAATCCGGACCCCCAGGTCATCGCGTTGGTGACCATGGATTTCAGTCCTTCGGTTTTACCGGCGCCGGTTGTTCCCAGATACAGAATGTGGGTTCGGGCATCGGAGTTGGTGAACCAGACTTCCTCATTGGTTTTTTCGACGTTGCCAAGGTAGAGAATACCTTCGGGTTTTCCGGGTTTGCCGCCGCGTCCGTTATTGGGGTCCTTGAATTTGGCGCCCATCGGCATTTTGAAGGCGAGCGCTTTGTTGCGGGTCATGAGCCAGATGAAGAACAATAGCAGAAACACCATGATCAGGTCGGCAAAGGCCAGAGCCCAGTCGTTGAACAGGATTCCTCCGCCGCCGAGAATAAATACTGCTGTCGAATTGGAGGTTTTGGCTAGATTATCACCGATACGCGTCCAAAGCGGGCGGACATCCCGTAGGATGGCCTCGTGTTTGTGTTCGTATTTGCGTTGATCTAATGCCATTAGTTTTTGTGCTAACCTTACTTACTGCCTGCGTAGAAATTCGTCCGCGGACATTGGAACTCCGGCCTGATTTTCTATGGCCGGGGCATCGGGCGGGGCTATGCCTTGCGGCGGAATGCCGCTCAAGGATGCCCAGATATTGAGGGCAACGAAGATGCCGATGATGCCTAGAAGAATCCAAAGCCATTTTTTGCCGCCTCTTCGGCGCTGGGGCTGGTCGTAGGCGGTGGGGTGCATGTTGTTTTCAGCTACCGCGCCGGGGCGGATTTGGCCTTGCGCATTTTTTAGAGCGTCTGCCGCGCTTATCAGTCCTTCTTTTGCGTATGTCATATTGTCGAACGTTGCGATCTCTATTTTTTCACCGCCCGGGGTTTTGAGCCCGAGTTTATGCTCTGTCTGGTTGTCGTTGCTGATAATCTCCAGCGCGGAGGCTTTGGTTTTGTCCAGATCCATTTGCCAGACGACCGGCGTTGAGGCATCGGGCAGGGATAAAACCAGTTTGCCATCGACGACGCTGGCGCTGGCCTGGGAGGTTTGTTTTTTACATTTTCTGAACGGGCATTTCATTGTCGGGTTTTCTCCTTCGATTGCCTTTTAAATTGCTTTTTTGACACCGCCGCGTTTCGAGCCGCTATAATCAAGCTGCGGCAGCGGGCGCGCGCGCGTGGATTGCATATATTCCGTGATAGTCTGGACCGCGAAGTTGACTTTGGGCACGGGGATCGGGCGCTGGGTCATCTTTTCGGCCTTGTAATGGGCCATCGCGCCCAAGGCTTCCATATGGAAGCTCTGGCGGCCCAGATTATTCAGCGGATACCACAATGTACGGTCATGGCCGCGCAGCCAGGCAAATTGCGCCGGGGCTAAAACTCCGCCTTCTTCGCGCGCGACAGCCAGTCCACGCATGAGCGCCGTGGTGACGAAAGCATGCTGGTTGCATTTGGCCAATGTCGAACCGGAGAGTTTTTGATCTTTGAGAATTCTTCTGGCCTCTTTCAGCAG
>JAGRIU010000029.1 GCA_020443075.1 Alphaproteobacteria bacterium | reverse complement strand
TATCCTGCCCGATCATCTCCAGTTCGATTTTCTTATTCAATTCGATCGCCAGATCTCGAATGATCCGCGGCAACTTCGACCAGGCATTACCGATAGGCTGCATGCGCGTCTTCATCACGCCTTCCTGCAAATCGGACACAACGTGATTTAAGCGCTGCAAAGGTGTATTGAATTCTGTCTCTTCCGTGCTCAGGCGCTGGATTTGCAAAAGCTGGTTGCGTGTCAGCACGAGCTCGCTGACCATCGTCATCAGATTTTCCAGCACGTCAACGCTTACGCGCAGGCTTTGAGAGCCAACAGCTGGAGCTGCGGCCGCTGCGGCAGGCTTGTCTTTCGGGGCTTCGGCCTTACTCGCAGGGGCAGGCGGCGGTGGCGCGGCCGGTTCGGGCGCTTGCATGTCAGCCGGACCGGGTGCAGCCGCAAAAGCCGCTTCCAGAGCGTCCAGCTCGGCCTGCGTCATCGTGCCCGCGAGAACCGCTTGCTCGACGGGTTTATCTTCTTGAGTGCCGTTACTTTCTTCGGCTTTTTCTTCAGCGGAGCTATCGGCGTCGCCAGCGGTACCATCAACAGAACGCCCTTCATAAACAGCATCCAGCTTGGCGATGATTTCGCTATCATCACCCTCCGGCTCTGAACCGGTCTCGCCCAACTGTCCAACAATATATTTAATCGTATCGATACATTCAAAAATCAGGGTCACATATTCCGGCAGCACTTCCAGATCGCCGTCGCGAAAACGCCCCAAAACGTTCTCCCCATGGTGAGCGACTTTCTCAAGACGCGGCAGTCCTAAAAACCCGCAAGTTCCTTTGATGGTATGCACAAGACGAAAGATCTTCCCCAGCAAGTCTTTGTCATTGGGATTCTGCTCGAGATTAACAAGGTCCAGATCCAGCTCTTCAAGGCTCTCATTGGTTTCCGTCAAAAACTCGCCGATTAAATCGTCCATAATTGTCCCCTGATGCCCGCTGATGGGCTTTGTGTTGCAAAGATACTCACCTGTTTACTATAAACCGTGCTCTTTAAAATAAAGTGAAGGCACGGTTAAACGCGAATGGCGTTAAGCAGGAAATAAAACGCAGCAAAAATGAAGAAACGCAGAAAGGAAAATACTTACGCAGCAGGGTGTACAATATTTATTGTAACAGAACCCGGCACGCCGTGGCTAAGAAAGAGTTTAAAGCCATATTTATCGGCAAGCAAGCCGCTTGTATAAGCATGGATATATTTTGGCTCTAACATATTTTGCGGCAGTCCGAGAGAGAGCGCTTCGGCGACTTTTTCGCGCGGCGCGGCGTTCTCGCCGCTGACAATGACATCGGTGCTTCCGCGTTTGTCACCGGCCTGTACAATAAGTTCGCCGCCTTTGGGCAGGCAGTCCAAAGCCTGTAAAATAGCGCACATCAAAATCTTGCAAAATCCGTCCGGACGATCTTCATATCCCATATCCCCGTATGGATCCCAGTTCTGAGTGACCTTGCCATCGCCGCTAATCAAAGCATTTACGGATTTGTGAACATCTTCGGGTTTAAGGGAGGCATCTGCGCCGCCCGCTCCATAGGCCATACGAAAAGCCTGCAACTTGGCCGAAGCCTGTCCGGCGCTAAAGGCAATGAGTTCCGTCACTTCGTCACCGCCGCCCATATCTTCGAGAATCTCCAGCCCGTTATTGACCGCCCCGATCGGGCTGATCAAATCGTGGCAGATTTTTGAAGCCAGAAGCTCAAGAACGGAGATATCGAGATTATGACGCATAGGTAAAATAGTCCTTAAAATATTAAGTGCGCAACCGGCAGCTAAAGCCGCACCCTACGCGGGAAAGTCTATACTATAGCCGACTTTTTCCACTTCTTGAAGGATCATCTGCTTTAAACGCTCCAGATGCTCTTCGCTGTCGGCTTCGGCGCGGCACACCAGAACATCCTGCGTATTGGAAGGACGTAAAAGCCACCACCCGTGATTGTTGGAAATGCGCACACCGTCAATATCATCCAGCGCCATCCCCGCGGGCAAGTTGTTTTTCAGGTTCTCAATAATCCGCGGCACGATCTGGAATTTCTCATCGCCGTCGACCTCAATACGGATTTCCGGCGTATTAAAAAGCACAGGCAAATCCTTGGTCAGGCTCGAAAGGGCCCCATCGCTCTCGCACACGTCATTAAGCAAACGCACCGCGCAATAAAGCGCATCGTCAAACCCGTAATATTTATCGGCGAAAAAGATATGCCCGGACAGCTCGCCCGCCAAAGGCGCGCCCGTTTCGGCGATCTTGTCCTTGATCAGCGAATGCCCGGTTTTCCACATAATGGGCTGCCCGCCGAGGCGCGCAATCTCGTCGAACATGACTTGCGAGCATTTCACATCGCCGATAATCGCCGCGCCCGAATGGTTGCGCAAAACCTCGCGCGCATAAATCGTCATCAGGATATCACAGCGCAAGACCGTGCCTTTTTCATCAATAACCCCGATGCGGTCGCCGTCCCCGTCAAAGGCAATCCCCAGATCACAGCCGTTTTCCGTGACGGCCCTTTGCAGATCGATCAAGTTTTTATCCACTGTCGGGTCGGGGTGGTGGTTCGGGAAGTCCCCGTCAATCTCGTCAAACAAGACGATATGCTCACCCGGCAATTGATCCGTCAGCTTTTTCAAAATCTCGCCAGCCGCGCCGTTCCCCGCATCCCATGCGACTTTTAAGGGTCGTCCGCCGGTAAAATCCTGAAGCAGCCGCGCCACATAGCGATCTTTAACGTCCAGACGCTCCAGCGTGCCGTCTCCGCGCTCGAAATCCCCGGCCGCCGCCAGCGCGCCGATCTCCTGAATGAGCGCGCCAAATACCGGCCCGTCCTGCAAGGTCATTTTAAAGCCGTTATAATCCGACGGGTTGTGCGATCCGGTAATCATCACGCCCGCTTCGGCGTGCAAATCTTTAACCGTGAAATACAGCATCGGCGTCGGCCCCAGTCCGATCATCTTGACGTCACTGCCGCTCTTCATCAGGCCCTTGATCAGGCTTTCCGATAATTCCGGCGAGCTATGCCGTCCGTCATAACCGACGCAAATCGTCACCTTTTCTTTGCCGCCGCGCCGCCGCACGAATGTCCCGAACGCCAGCCCCAGCGCATAGGCATCCTCCGGACCGAGATTTTTCCCGATCTGCCCGCGAATATCATATTCGCGCAGGATGATAGGGGCGAATTCATAGGCCTCTTGCATGGCATTTTTATTCTGCGGCAACATCACGTCCGCCTGCTTTTATGGTTTCAGCGGCCTCCAAAATCGCTTGCCGCACCGCCGCGCCGATTTCCTTGTCGGCCATGCCGTAAGCCAGATTAGCCTTGATAAAGCCCAAACGTCCGCCGCAATCATGGTGATCGCCTTTAAAACGCAGGCCGTGGAACGGTTGCTGGCCGATCAGTTTGGCCATCGCATCGGTCAACTGGATTTCGCCGCCGGCCCCTGTCTCAAAAACGGCCAGATGGTCGAAAACCTCCGGCTGCAAAACATAGCGCCCTATAATCGACAAAGTCGAAGGCGCGTCCTCAGGCTTGGGCTTTTCGACCAGCCCTTTGACCGATACAATATGCCCGTCATCCTGCCCAATATTCAGTATTCCGTATTTGTTGGTCTCCGGGCGCGGCACGTCTTTAACGGCGACGATATTGCCTCCATGGACGTTATAGGCGTCAATCATCTGCGACAGGCAGCCCTGCTTGTAATTGACCAGATCGTCCGGCAGTAAAATCGCAAACGGCTCATCTCCGATCAGTTCCCTGGCGCACCACACAGCATGCCCGAGGCCCAGCGGCCGCGGCTGACGGGTTAGGAAAAGACGTCCCGCCGGCATCTCCGAATCCTGCACTTTTTCCAGCATGTCTGTTTTACCGCGGGCTTTGAGCGTATCTTCCAGTTCCGGCTGGTAGTCGAAATGCTCTTCCAGCAATTCCTTGTGCCGTCCGGTCACAAAGATAAAATCCTCGATCCCCGCCTCGCGCGCTTCTTCGAACACGTGCTGGATCAAGGGGCGGTCGTTGATCGGCAGCATTTCCTTGGGCATGACCTTGGTCGCGGGTAAAAAGCGCGTCCCCAGCCCGGCCACGGGGAAAACGGCTTTACGCACCCGGCGTTTATGATGTGTGGAACTCATGACTCCAGACCTCCTCCTTGCACAGACCCAAAAGAACGGCTTCTTTCTGGCATCTTTACGTATGTATTTCAAGGATGTTGTTCGTATCCAAAAAAGCTCCAAAGGGCTATTCCTTCAACAATAGATCCCGCGCCTGATTGAGCTTCGCCGCC
Source organism: Alphaproteobacteria bacterium (assembly GCA_020443075.1). Lineage (GTDB taxonomy): Bacteria > Pseudomonadota > Alphaproteobacteria > Micavibrionales > Micavibrionaceae > TMED27. The sequence goes on along the minus strand of JAGRIU010000029.1, from coordinate 132,722 downwards.
ATCCATTGTGAGCCCTCATGATCGGGGTGGATCTTCTGCATCAGCTTCTTATACGCCGCCTTAATCTCTTCCTCGCTGGCACCGTCCTTAAGCCCGAGGATCTCCAGAGCCTCGGCGCGGGTTTGGATCTCTTTCGCCCCATCGGCAGGAGCAGCATGTTCATCCTCGCCCATCCACAGCCGCAGCAAGGACAGCAAGACCGGAGAGGCCGCTACCAAAATCCCCAGCGCCGCCACCAATCGCCCGGTCACGGCCATGTAAAACAGCGCAACACAGACCACAGCCAAAATGGCGCTCAGGAAAAGTGCTTTGATTTGCCGCAGCTCCGCATTGAGGAAAAAGCGGTAGAGCGCATAAAGCCCGAGGATAACACCGATAAAAAGAAGCAAATAAGGCATGTTCAACCTTGGTGAAAATGTTTATCGTTAAGAATAGAGACTACCAAAACACAGCCAGATTACAATCATGCAAACATCCGCCGAAAAACTCAAAGCACTCCGCAATCAGATAAAAGCCGCTGGCTTGAACGGTTTCATCGTTCCGCGCGCCGACGAATATCAGGGCGAATTTGTCGCCCCCTACGCCGAGCGCCTGAAATGGCTCACCGGTTTTACAGGTTCGGCCGGAACGGCCGTTGTTTTGGAAGATAAAGCCTGCATTCTCACCGATGGACGCTATTTGCTGCAAATCGCCCAAGAAATCGACGCCGGCCTGTTCGAAATTGTCGATATAACCAAAACGCCGCTGGAAAAATGGCTGGCCGAAAATGTGGGAGAGCAGGACGTGATCGGCTATGACCCGTGGTTGCATACCCCGGATCAGCTTGAAAAATTGCGCACCGCCGGAGCGAGTCTGCGCAGTGTTGAGGGCAATCTGCTCGATCAAATCTGGGCTGATCAACCCGCCCGTCCGCAAGAGCCGGCCTATCTCTTCCCGCAGCACTTCGCTGGCCGCAGCACCACCGATAAAATCGGTGAGGTGCGTGCGGTTTTGCGAGAATCCAAGGCATCCGCATGCATCATAGGTCTGCCGGATTCGGTGAACTGGCTTTTGAATGTGCGCGGCGGCGATGTAAAATGCACCCCGCTGGTCTTGTCCTATGCGATCGTGCAGGCCGATGAAGATAAGCCTGTACAATGGATTGTAGAGTCTGAAAAAATCCCTTCCGAAGTGAACGCGGTCCTAAAAGGCATCGTCGAAATCCTCCCGCCGTCCTCTATGTCGCAAACTCTCAAAACATTGGCCGGGCAGGGGGCTGTAGCGCTCGATTTCAAGCGTTGCCCCGCCGCGTTTAAAGAAATGCTGGAGGCGGGCGGAGCGGAAATTAAGGATATTACCGATCCGTGCATCCGCCCTAAGGCCCTTAAAACGCCGCAAGAACAAGAGGCGATATGCGCTGCGCATATCGCAGACGGCGTAGCGCTGGTGAAATTTTTGCATTGGCTCGACACATCGGATGAGCCGCTGGATGAAGTCAAAATAGACGAAGTTCTCACGGCTTTCCGTGCCCGTCATCCTGATTTTAAAGGCGCCAGTTTCCCGACCATCGCCGGTTTCGCCGCAAACGGTGCGGTGATCCATTACCGCGCGCGCCCTGAAACCGCCCGCCGCATTGAAGGCGACAGCTTGCTCCTGATCGACAGCGGCGCGCAGTATCTGGGCGAAAACCTAGCCGGAACCACTGACATCACGCGGACTATCGCCATTGGCACGCCATCGCAGGAGATGAAAGAGCGCTTCACCGATGTTCTCAAAGGCCATATCGCGCTGGCTATGGCGCATTTCCCCGAAGGAACTACAGGCGCGCAGCTCGATACACTGGCCCGCGCACCGTTGTGGAATATGGGACTCGATTATGCCCACGGCACAGGCCACGGCGTTGGCTGCTATCTTGCTGTCCATGAAGACGCCGCCAGCCTGTCCCCGCGCGGCACGATGGCGCTGGAGGAGGGAATGCTGCTGTCCAACGAGCCGGGTTATTACAAAGCGGAGGGCTACGGCATTCGCATCGAAAATCTTGTCTTGGTCAAAAAGACGGAAGTTTGCGCCGATACAGGCAAGCAAATGCTGTGTTTCGAAACCGTTTCTCTGGCGCCGATTGACCATCGCCTGATTATCAGCGAGGCTCTGGATGCGCAAGAAGCGGCGTGGCTGGGTGAATATCACAAAAGAGTGTATAAAACACTCATGCCGTATCTCGATGAAAAGGAAAGTGTCTGGCTGAAGAGCGTTACGAAGAGTGCTTAAACTTTACTTTTCTTCGCCGCTTTTGCTGTCAGAGCGCTCATGCTCTATAGCCACCTCGGGATGAAACTCAACAGATTTGATCAGATTATCGGCAAAAACCCCGCGTGCCAAACGCGAAGACCCTAAAAGTTCATGCACAATCATATAATTCCCCTTCGCATAGCTTTTCAGGCGGGCGTAACTGACGGTTTTGTTCGTGTCGGTCAACGGAATGGCAAAAGAAGTCTCGATAACTTCGGCGCCGTTACCTTCAACAACGGAGTTGCTAAAACTCATATAACGGGTTTTAGGAGAATAGCGCATGATATGACGATCCTGCAAAACTTTGATCATAGCGCTGCGATTCAACTTAACGTTAAATTTGTACCCGTAAATTTTGTAATAAAGTTTTTGTTTCAGCACCGGATCATAATACTCAAACGCCATGACCTCGGAGCGATCCGAATTTTTGGTTTTGGGCTCTTCAACAGTATAAGGCTCCAAAATACCGGGATAATAAGCTGTAAAAAGCTTGTTCGGGGAAGTGTGAGCCTCCCAGGTGTCATGGATTTTTTTATCGGTTTCCAGATGCCCGTCATGCAGGGTCACCATCTTGAAAAAATCATCCGTTCTGTACGAAGCAATGCCCGATTCTGATCCGGTGGAAACAAGCTGGAGTTTAGTAACGCCGGAAATCGCCGTGCGCACATGAATGTAGCGGATGCCAAGATCCGGATCTTTATATGAGATCTCAAAATCATTGATATGCAGCCCCGTATTATCGAAGTAATTATCCATCTTGGATAGATAGCCGTCATATTGTTTATACTCTTCAAGAAAACCCAGATTTTCATCGTCTAAAAGTTTTTTGATAAGATCCTCATCCAGAGGCTGGCCCAGAGTTTGTTGAAAAACCACTTTGTAAGTTTTAATACTGTCATTGGCACCGCCTTCATCCAGATCTGGCGCGACCTCACCGGTAATGGTTTCCACGGCAGCCATAAGGCCGTTGCCGAGCAAGAATTCTTTGGCATCAATCTTATAATCCTTCGGCAAGCGCACTTTATAGAGGTTACTGCGTCCGGAATAGGCAATCCATTCCTCGGCAGCCAACAGAGCCGTCGGTGCTGTCAAAAAAGCCAAGCAGACCACGAAAAGAAAACTGTAAAATAAATTTTTGAATGCCATGATTTATGCTCGAACAGAATCGCTGAAAAAGAGGGGGCCACACATCCCTCCATTATACACTGTCCAGTAAAAGCTTGACAAGAATGGATAAATAAAGCATTGATGCGCTCATGGATAAACAGATTGAAAAACTTTTTGTATCCCGACGACGCCCACGCTAAACAATTTTATGTTTCAAGCGGGCGCTTTTTCATGCCATTTCCCTTTAAGGAATAATTATAAAAGACCGGACGCTTGAATAATCGGGCGTCTCTATGGTTCTGTGTTAAATCCTTGAATCAGGTGAAAAAGAATTGCATTGTATGGGCCGCAACCTCGATACGGGAAGGCCTACTTTTAAAACGGTAAGAAAATGAAGAGCAAAATACAAATTGATAAAATTTCCTCCGTGACCAGCAATCTCGAATTGCAGCATGTCGAAGAGATACTGGATATTCCCGGCGCGGAGCTACCGTGCGATATGGGCACGGTTCTGGCTGTGCAGGTTCTGGAAGACAAGTCCATCTATAATGAACTGGAGTTGCCTACAGGCCGGATGTCCAAACTTAAAAAAGGCGATATTCTAGCTGTAGCGCTGGGCCAGCGTATGGCGCTCAAGGGCTTTGTCGGCCATCTTCCCAAGCGGCTCAAGGTCGGGGACGTGATTCATTTGCTCAACCTCGGCGGCGTCGCCGGGGAATGTACCAGCGCCAATGCCAAGGAAGTCGGCGATCCCTTAAGAATACGTGTTCTGGGCGCGATTACACGCTGCGGGAAAATTCTGAATATCGGGCAAGCCTCTATCTACAGCCCGTCTAAAACGTTGAAGAGTAAAATTCCGCTGATTATTACCACCGGCACATCGATGGATAGCGGCAAAACCACCGTCGCGGTCGAGGTGACAAAGACCCTGACGCGGATCGGTATGCGGCTGGCCGGAGCCAAGCTCACCGGCGTGGGAGCGCAGCGTGACCTATACAAAATGCAGGATTACGGTGTCTACGAAGCCGTCTCTTTCGTTGATTGCGGCATTACCTCCACAGCGAATATCGATCCGCAGCAAATGGTCGATGTCTCCAAAGGCGCGCTGGACCACCTGAGTAAGGGCAACCCCGATGCAATTATCGTTGAATTCGGCGATGGCTTGATGGGGCGCTACGGCGTGAATGCAATTTTGCAAGACCCCGAGATTCAAAGAAATGTGCGCTTGCATATCGGCTGCGCGCGCGATCCCGTCGGCGCCGTCGGACTGGCCGAAGGTTGCGCCAAGATCGGCCTGCCGCTGGATGTGATGAGCGGCCCCGTGACAGACAATCAGGTTGGCTGCGATATCGTGCGCGATGCGCTGGGGATCATGGTTTACAACGCGTTTAACCCGCAAAATGAATGGTTGGATTTGGTGATAGCAAGATGGGCGAAAGACTACGAAAAGCTTCCATTGTCGGCATAACCGGCTACACAGGACTAGAGCTGCTCCGGCTCTTGCAGGCGCATCCGCATGTGCAGATCGCGCACGTCACCTCGCGCCAGAACGAAGGCGAGGCGCTGGGCGTGCTTTACCCGCATCTCGCGCATCTGGATTTGAAAATTACAAATCCGTCCTACGAGCAATTGGCAAAAGATAGCGATATTGTTTTCTTGGCGCTACCACATAAAACCGCGCAAGACGCCGTCGCAGCCCTGCACGGCAAGGTCAAAGTGATTGATCTGTCGGCCGATTATCGCCTCGATGATGTGAAAACGTACGAGAAATACTATTGTGCACATAACCATCCGGAACTGCTGAAAGAAATCGTCTATGGCCTGCCGGAAATCAACCGCGAGGCCATCAAAGGCGCGCAAAGCGTGGCTAATCCCGGATGTTTTGCCTTGCTCAGCCAGCTCATGCTTTTCCCATACGCGGGCCATTTGGAAGCCGTAGACATCATGGCGGTCACAGGCTCGTCCGGCGCGGGCAAAAGCCCGGTCGAGGGCACGCACCACCCCGTGCGCTCGCATAATATGAAGAGCTATAACATCAATAAACACCGCCATATCCCGGAAATTCTGCGCACCGCACAGCTCCCCGAAGACCGTCTCAACTTCGTGCCGACTTCCGGTCCGTTTACGCGCGGCATCTTCGCCACCGCTTTTGTGCGGACAAAAACAATGCCGACGAAATGCTCGACCGAAATCTATAAGGACAGCTCGTTCGTGCGCATAATGAAAGAGGTCTCGCTCGCCAATGTTGTGGGCTCGAATTTCTGCGACATCGCCTACACGATGGTCGAGGAAAATAATTTTATCGCTCAAGGCGCGATTGATAACCTTGTCAAAGGCGCCGCCGGATGCGCCGTGCAAAATATGAACCTGATGTGCGGTTGGGACGAGACCACAGGCCTTGATATCCTTTCACCCGTCTACCCTTAAATAAAGAGAAGAAAAATGACCGATAAAAACGTGCCGCAATTTTTCATCAACGCTTTTTATGAAAGCAAATTCAGGGACAGCCTGTTCATCGTCAAGGCCAGCGGCGCGGTCGTCGAGGATGAAAGCGCGCTTGATCACCTGATGGCCGATATTCAGGAACTCACGCTGCTCGGGATCAAAGTCGTCTTTGTCTATGGCGGCGGGGAGTTGCTCGACCGCGCAGTCGAAGAACGCGGGCTGGGCGTTAAACGTGAAAACGGCCGCCGCGTGACAGACCAGGCCACGCTGGACCTGATGAAAGAAGTCATCGGCGGCAGCCTATCCTTGAAAATCTACCAGAGCATGGCCCGTCACAATATCGAAGGCCTGAGTCTGAATGCTGTGCCCTATGATTGGCTGAACATCAGCCTGCGTCCGAAAGCCCCTGTCGATTTTGGCTTCGTCGGTGATATTCATAGCGCCAATGTGCGCCCGGTGCGCCGCCTGCTCAAAAGTGTGAACTTCGTTGCCGTTCCGTGTCTGGCCTGGGCGGCCGATACAGCAGGCGAGGGCACGCTCTGCAACATCAATGCCGACACCATCGCCACCGAACTGGCCATCGGCACGCAGGCCAACAAACTGATCTTTATGAGCAATGTCGATGGCGTGCAGATCGGCAGTGAAACCGCCTTCGTCATCACCTCCGAAGAAATAGAAGGCCTGATCGAAAACGGCACCGTCACCGGCGGCATGCAGGTCAAACTGGAGAATTGCCGCCGCGCGATGGAGGCCGGTGTGCGCCGCATCCACCTGATCAACGGCCTGCGCGAACACGCCCTGCACAAGGAAATCTTCGAATCCGTCGGCCCCGGCACAATGCTGCTGAAAGAAAGCGAACGCCGGCACTACATGAACGAAGTCGAAGCCCAAAAAGCGATAGGAGGCAGAGCATGACCGACACGCAAAAAATTATCAAGGGCAGCGCATCGTCTTTGATGCAGACCTATAAGCTCCAGCCCGTAGCGCTGGATCACGGCAAAGGCTGCCGCGCTTATGATACGGACGGCAAGGCCTATCTCGATTGTGCCGCCGGAATTGCCGTGGCTTCGCTCGGTCACGCGTCACCTGCGGTTTTGAAAACCATCACCGAGCAAGCCGCCAAACTGATGATCTGTCAGGCCTCTTACGCGACAGAGCCAAAAGAAAAAGCGGCAAAGTTGCTTATAGAGACAAGCTGCTTTGATAAAATATATTTCTCCAACTCCGGCACCGAAAGCGTCGAGGCCGCGCTTAAGCTCGCGCGCAAATGGGCATATGAGGAAAAAGGGGAAGGCTGCCACGAAATTATCACTTTTCACAACAGCTTCCACGGCCGCACATACGGCTCGGCGTCCATCACCGAAAAGCGCCACACCCAGCCCTATTTCGCGCCCTATATCGAAGGCATCCACTACGCCACCTTCAATGATTTACCTTCCGTCAAAGCGCTGGTCAGCGATAAAACGGCGGCCATCATCCTCGAACCCGTGCAGGGCGAGGGCGGCCTCACCCCGGCCGATGCGGACTTTCTCAAAGGTCTGCGCACCCTGTGTGATGAAAACAATATCGCCCTGATTTTCGATGAAGTACAAACCGGATTTGGCCGTTTGGGTACGCTCTACGCCTACGAATATTTCGGCGTCGAACCCGACATCGCTGCCTGGGCCAAGGGCATGGGCGCAGGTTTCCCCGTCGGCGCAATGGCCGCCAGAGATAAATTCGCCGCTGCCTTCCAGCCCGGCTCGCACGGCACGACCTATGGCGGCAATCCGCTGGCCTGCGCCGTGGTGGCAAGCGTCATGGAAGAAATGCTCAAACCCGGCTTTATGGAGCACGTGCAAAAAACCGGAAAATTTCTGCGCACCGGCCTCGAAGACCTCAAACGCAGCTCCAATAAAATCACCGATATCCGCGGCGCAGGCCTGATGATCGGCGTCGATACGGTGTTTGATATTAAAAAACTGCTGCCCGCTTTGCGCGATAACGGCCTGATGTCCACGCAAGCCGGAGAGGCCACGCTGCGCCTGACCCCGCCTTTGATCATGAGCGAAGACGAAGCCAAAGAAGCGCTGGAGATTATCGGCAAAACACTTCAAGAAATGAAAAAATAGTTTTCATATGGCTTGACAAAGTAAAAAAGGTTATGCAATTTGCATCGCTATGACAACATTGATTGCAAGAGATCCGTCAGCGGATATACACGAATGGTATGAAGGCGAAGGCTTTTCAGGGCCCAATGACCTTATTCTGAAACCCATATTTTTGATGTGCGCGCCTGATAGTTATGACCCGCGATCTGAGGTTCATGAAGAGGTCAACGGTTATGTTGAGAATGGAATGGTTCACGGCTCAGATTCTGTAGAATTTGTCCCCCAAAAAGCTCAAGAGCAATTTGTAATGCTGCGCGATAAACTGCAGAGCTTGGGAGCAAGTATTGTATTACGGCCCAGCACGGCAGGTTTGTTGGATGAGGTGTTTAAAGCTGATCCTTCCTTAAACCTTGTGAAGCCTCAGTTTGATGATCAAAACAACCTCCAGAAAATGTGCTTTAGAGTATTGTCTAGCAATTTTTGCCATCATGCGCGTCAGCCGGAAGTTAGCAATCAGCAAAGCGACTTTGTATTTGTCAAAAACCTTGCTCACGAACGCTATGGCGTAGCAGCAGATCTACACATGATTTTTCAAGACGAGTGTTTTGGTGAAGGTACGGGAGATAATATCTACGATCCGGCAAGAAATGTATTTTGGTGCGGTTATAATCATAAACATGGGGAGCCCGATCCAACTCGTGGGCGCTCTGATTTAGAGTTTCATGAGGTTATTGAGCAAAGAATGAATTTCGCCGATCGCTGTCATCCGTTACATGTAGCGGATGGATTCTTTCATCTGGATACAACTTTTGGCGTCTTACCAAGAGGCGAGGTTATTTGTTATCCGGGAGGGATGACAGAGAATTCTCTTGCCTTGATGAGACAAAAAGCATTTGCGGATTATGGTCTGAACGAAAAAGACTATTTAATTGAGATTGATCGAGCGGATGCAGACAAATTTGCCTGTAATTTCGTGGCCGTGAACGACACCGATATTGTGACATCTGCAATAAGCGATGAGCTCAAAGAGAAAATTGAAGGCAAAGGCTATAAAGTGCATCGTGTTGATTTATCACAATTCCACATGGCTGGCGGCGGCGCCCATTGCATGGTTAACCGCATCAACCAAGTAGTCGCTGAGTCAATTCTTACAGTGCAGCCCTGATAATTCTTTCTTTGATTTTTCTTTGACAGGCTGCTGAGTTGAGCTAAGCTGCGTGCTGTTTTCGTCCATTTAATCGCAGAAAATATTCAGCATGCAAAAAGAAACAAGACATTTTCTCAACCTGCCCGATATCGACCCGGATGTGCTCAAAGCGATCCTGAAAAAAGCGCACGCGCTGAAGAAACAGAAATTCAATCCGCCGCAACTCTTTAAGGGTCTGTCGCTGGCGATGGTCTTTGACAAGCGCTCGACCCGCACGCGCATCAGCTTCGAAGTTGCGATGAAGCAGCTCGGCGGACATACGATTGTTATGAACATGTCGGAAATACAGCTCGGCGGCGCGGAAAGCGTTGAAAGTACAGCCAATGTTCTCTCGCGCTACGTCGATGCGATTATGATCCGCATGAGCGATCAAGCCCCTATGGAGGCACTGGCCCGTCACGCGCAAATCCCGGTAATTAACGGTATGACGGACGAATCCCATCCGTGCCAGATTATGGCCGACCTGCTGACGATTGAAGAAAAGCTCGGTGATATCGAAGGTAAAAAAATCGCTTGGTTTGGAGATAGCAACAATGTCTCAAATACATTCATTCAGGCCGCGCCCATTTTCGGTTTTGAATTGGCCATGAGCGGACCGGAAGATTTGTTCGCAGGCAACCCCCACTACGTTGCCGATCCGAAAGAGGCCGCTAAAAATGCGGATGTTCTGGTGACCGACACTTGGGTGTCGATGGGCCAGGAAGGTAAAACACTCGATAAATTCTGGCCCTATCAGATCAATGCCGATCTGATGGCCTGCGCCAAAGACCACGCCATCTTCATGCATTGCCTGCCGATGCATGAATGGGAAGAGGTCAGCGAAGAGGTCGCTAAATCACCGGCCAGCGTCATTTATGACGAGGCCGAAAACCGCCTGCACGCGCAAAAAGCCATCCTCGCATGGTGCCTCGAAAACGCCGGCGTCAGCGTCTCGCAAAAAAGCTTTAACTTCGGCAATGAATAATGGATGAGGTGGAAAGCATTTACCGGCGCAATGCCCGCGTCGAAGCCGACAAAGCCTGGGAAACCTCGCGCACGCGCCGCACGGTCATCGCGCTGGGAACCTATATAATCATCGGCGGTTACCTGCAACTCCTCGGCATTGAAAAAGCATGGCTGCATGCGCTTGTGCCGCCCCTCGCTTATGTGCTATCAACGCTGACATTACCGTTTATCAAAAATTTCTGGCTGAAAGCTGTTTATAAAGGAACAAAACTATGAGCAAAGGAAAAGTCGTACTGGCCTATTCGGGCGGATTGGATACCTCCGTGATTCTCAAATGGTTGATCGAGGAAGGCTATGAAGTCGTGGCCTATATTGCCGATGTCGGTCAGGACGAAGATTTCGAAGCAGCCCGCGCAAAAGCTCTGAAAGTCGGCGCCGCCAAGGTCTACGTCGAAGACCTCAAAGAAGAGTTTGTGACGGATTATATTTTCCCGGCCTTTAAATCCCAAGCCGTCTACGAAGGCCGCTATTTGCTCGGCACTTCCGTCGCCCGCCCCATCATCGCAAAACGCCAGATCGAAATCGCCGAAAAAGAAGGCGCGCAGTTTGTCTCCCACGGCGCGACAGGCAAAGGCAACGATCAGGTACGCTTCGAACTGTCTTATTACGCGCTCAAGCCCGATATTAAAGTGCTGGCCCCGTGGAAAATGGAGGAATTTCTCACCCGTTTTAAAGGGCGCTCAGATATGCTCAATTACGCCGATCAATACGGCATTCCGGTCACGGCGACGCGCAAGAAACCTTACTCCGAGGATGACAACCTGCTGCATATTTCCCACGAGGCCGGTATTCTCGAAGACCCGAACGCCCCGTGCGATGAGGACGTGTATTCCCGCACCTCGCACCCTGAGGCTTGGCCCAATGAGCCGGAAATCGTCACCCTGACCTTTAAACAAGGCATCCCCGTCAAGGTCGAAGCGGATGGACGCAGCGAAACCAATGCGCTGGCCCTGTTCCAGTTCCTCAACGAACTCGGCTCCAAACACGGTATCGGCCGCCTCGATATGGTGGAAAACCGCTTCGTCGGCATCAAATCGCGCGGCGTGTATGAAACACCGGGCGGTGCAATCCTGCATAATGCCCACCGCGACCTCGAAGGTTTAACGCTGGACCGTGAAGTGATGAAGCTACGCGATACAATGTCGCTAAAAGTGGCGGAGTTGATCTATAACGGCTTCTGGTTCTCGCCTGAATTCGAACTGCTCATGACCTTCATGGACAAGGCGCAGGAAACCGTCAACGGCGAAGTGCGCGTGCAGCTTTACAAAGGCAGCGCCTATCCGCTGGCCCGTACATCGCCGAATGCGCTGTATGATCCGCTGCAATCCTCTATGGACGAAGAGGGCGGCTACGATCAAAAAGACGCCGCAGGCTTCATCCGTATCAACGCCGTGCGCCTGAAAAACAACACCAACGTGCGCGGCCGCGCTCCGGCTTTGAAAAACAAAGCGGCTTAAAAGGTATAGATAAGCCATGACCAAACAAACAGCCCCCGTCCCCGCCGCCGGCCAAAAAGACGGCGTGCAACTCCTGAGTCTCGAATTCGACCCCGATACTGACGGATGGTATCTCTATGGCCACGAAGCCTTAGAGACCGCGCCGCTCTTCGAATTCTGGAACATGAGTGAAGATGACGCCAAAGTGTTGGCCGCCGCCGACTGGGGTGTGCCGAAAAGCGCATGGGAAAGCACGGGGCAGGAGGCTTCGGTCAAGGCAGTGGACTGCAACGGCACACCGCTCAACGATGGCGATGACGTCACCCTGATCAAGGATCTGGAGGTCAAAGGTGCGGGCGTTACGCTCAAACGCGGCACAACGGTGAAAAACATTTCCCTGACCCAAAACCCCGAAGAAATCGACTGCCGCACCAAAGAGGTCAAAGGCCTCGTCCTCAAAACCTGTTTTGTGAAAAAGCTTTAAGATTCTATAACCACAACGAACGCGACGATCACAACGGGATTAAAGAATGCCGAAAGATTTACATCCAAATGATCCGGCAAATGGAGTGGCTGAGAAAATCTTGGATTCAGCCTTTAAAATCCATAGGCAATATGGCGCGGGATTGCTTGAAAATGCTTACGAACACCTGTTGGCCTATGAACTGGTTCAAAATCAAAACTTAAAAGTTGAAACCCAAAAAACACTCCCTTTGATCCATGAAGGGACAAAAATCGATGCCGGATACCGATTGGATATGCTGGTTGATGACAAAGTCATTGTCGAAATAAAATCGGTTCAAAAAGTATTGCCTGTTCACGAGGCCCAGTTACTAACCTATTTAAAACTGACAGATATTCGTTTAGGGTTACTCCTGAATTTTAATACGCAACTTCTAAAGGACGGGATTAAACGCTTTATTTTATAAACGTTGTGACCGTAGTGATCGTCGTGGTTCAAAAGAGTGAAAAAAATAACAACAACGCCAATAAAATGTGGGGCGGGCGTTTCGCCGAAAAGCCCTCGGACGTCATGGAACAAATCAACGCCTCGATCCATGTCGATCAGCGCCTGTGGGCTCAGGATATCCGCGGCTCGGTCGCCCATGCCGAAATGCTGGGCAAGCAGGGCATCATCACGAAAAAAGAAGCCAAAGCCATCATCGACGGGTTGAACCGGATCGCCGGAGAAATCGAACGCGGCGAACTGGAATTCAAAACCGAGCTCGAAGATATTCACATGAATATCGAATCTCGCCTGAAAGAAATGATCGGCGAGCCCGCAGGCAAGCTTCATACCGCGCGTTCCCGCAACGATCAGGTCGCCACAGATTTTCGCATGTGGACACGCGAAGCCGCGCAAAACCTCATCGCGCGGATCGAGGCGCTGCAAGATACGCTCGGCGATCTCACCGACAAACACGCAGGCGATATCATGCCCGGCTTCACCCATCTTCAGGCCGCCCAGCCCATCACGCTCGGCATCCACCTCGATGCCTATGCGCAGATGCTCAACCGCGATAAAACCCGCCTGCGCGATTGCGCGGAGCGTTTGAATAAATGCCCGCTGGGCGCGGCCGCGCTAGCCGGTACGCCTTATCCGATCGACCGTGACTACACGGCGGAAAAGCTCGGCTTTAAACGCCCGATGGTCAATACGCTCGATGCCGTATCCGCGCGCGATTTCGCCGCCGAGTTCCTCTTTTGCTGCGCCCAGTGCGGCCTGAACCTTTCGCGGCTAGCCGAGGAAATCATCCTCTGGGCCACCCCGCAATTCGGCTTTATGAAGCTCTCCGACCAATGGAGCACAGGCTCCTCCATCATGCCGCAAAAGAAAAACCCGGACGCCGCCGAACTCGTGCGCGGTAAAACGGGCCGCCTGAACGGCAACCTGATCCAGATGATGACAGTCCTCAAAGGCTTGCCGCTGGCCTATAACAAGGACCTACAGGAAGACAAGGAACCCGTCTTCGACAGCTACGATACGCTCATTCTGTGTCTTGAAGCCACTAAAGGTATGCTGCAAACCGCGACCTTTAACACCCAAGCCATGCTCAATTCCGCCGAAATGGGCTACACCACGGCCACCGCGCTGGCCGACTGGCTGGTGATAAGTCTGGGCCTGGCATTCCGCGACGCCCACCACGTAACCGGACGCATCGTCAAAATGGCCGAGGATAAGGGCTGCAAACTCGACGAACTCCCGCTCGATGACATGAAATTCGTCGAACCCCGCATCACCGATGAAATCTACAAAGTGCTAAGCGTGAAGAAATAGCCGGAATCAACGCAGCAGCATATGCTCGTCTACACGAGTAGCGACCCCGTCGATATAATCACCATCAGGTTTTGCTTCTGCCTCATCCCGAGGAAGCGAAATAACGGGATGATGATACAGATCTTGTGGCTGTTGAATGAGCCCGGGAACAAAGGGCCATTGCGCTTGAAAAGATTGCTCCGTATCGAGCAAAGCCATAAGGCTTAGCTCACGGTCAAACTGTATGTGAGATAAAATGCGTCTTGCGTCTTGATCGTTTTCAATCGCCTCTATGGGATGGCTGCCCATTCCACTCTTATCGCCATACATCACAACAAAGCGATATCCTTGTTGCTTAAACTCATGAAACTTGCGCCATAAATCACATTCAATCGGAGACTTCGGCGTAAAAACTCTCCCGGATTGAATCCATTCATTCCGCAATCGCCGAGCCCCCTCATCGCGATCTATGTCCTCCGTCGTCCATAATACGTCAAAATGTTTTGTGTGCGCCTGTGTAAAAGGCCCTGAAAGCGCTGTTGCCGCGTCATACAACGCGGCGCTGTCAACCTCGCCGCCCTTATACCGCTCTAAGGTGTCTCGAAGGCTTGCCACAAGCTCAGGTGCAGTTTTTGAGAATTCCTCTAGAGCAGCCAGGCTTTGTTCTAGCTGACCCAACGGATTCGAACGTTTTGGCATTTTTTATGCATCCTTTTTTGATCTCGTTTTTTCGTAATACAGGAAGTATTCTATGTCAATAAAAAACCGGATGTCTTAATCCGCATCACCGATGAAATTTACAAGGTTTTAAGTGTGAAGAAATAGCGGGATGATCATTCGCCGACTGGTTCTGGTGGTTTTCCACCCTGAACAATCCCTTTGAGAGGACCGTTATTGAACAAGCCTTGGTAGGGCTTTCGGCTTTTAAAGTCCATATCGTCTCGGCAAATCACCTGCGGTGATATGACCGGACGTTTGACTAACTGCTCCCGGTACTTAACAGTGCCTGGGCTGTATGGCCATTGCTCTTCGAATGGTTTTCCAAGATCAAGGATAGCCAAAACTCTCTGCTGTGAATCAACCTCCGCGCCATCCATGTTTCCGGTTTGAATCCGTTTTATTAACGCATGAGCATCCAGATTTGTGGCTTCAACGTGCTCAAATTTATCTTTTCTGTCAAAATTATCCGTATATATGAGCGCAAATCCGGATCCGTACAAGGCCTTGCATTCATTATAAAAATCAAAAATAGTGAGCTCTGTTTGCGTTCGAGGGCAAAATGCGGCGTGAGTTGTAGAGTTTCTCCATATACGGCCCACCCCAATGGGGCTCATTTCATCGCAATATGCAACCATAGCAGACTATCCTGTTTTTATTGTTTTCATAAAAAATATAAGCACATTACAATTCGGCCGGTCAATGAAAAACCGGATGTCTTAACTTTTCGCCCGCACTGAAAAAACAAACCTGACGCCCACAACGATTTCTTATAAAAAACAAAAAAACGTCGTGATCGTTGCGCCCGTTGTGGTTAAATAAGGTTATGAATCAAAAGCTTCTCACTGTCCAAAACCTCTCCGTTGATTTCAAGCGCCCGCGCAGTGATGGTGGCGGCCCCGGAAACAATAAGTTCCGCGCGGTCGATGATGTGAGTTTTTCTCTCGAAAAAGGCCGGACGCTGGCCCTCGTCGGTGAATCCGGCTCCGGCAAGTCGGTCACGGCGCTCTCGGTGATGCAGCTTCTGCCCTATCCGCTGGCCTCGCACACGTCCGAAAGCTCCGTCCTGTTCGAAGGCGAAGAACTGGTGGGCAAAGGCGACAGCTTTATGCGCACCATCCGCGGCCAGCAAATCGGCATGATTTTCCAGGAGCCTCTGACCGCCCTCAACCCGCTGCACACAATCGAAAAACAAATCGCCGAGGTGCTGTTTCTGCACCAGAAGATGAATAAGGATCAAGCGCGCGCCCGCGTCGCCGAACTCCTCGATCTCGTCGGCCTGGAAAACCTTAAAACCCGCCTCGATGCCTACCCGCATCAACTCTCCGGCGGCCAGCGCCAGCGTGTCATGATTGCTATGGCGCTCGCCAATAACCCGCAGCTTCTGATCGCGGACGAACCCACAACCGCGCTGGATGTGACCATTCAGGCGCAAATTCTTGAACTCCTGAACGATCTTAAAAAACGCCTGAACATGGCGCTCATTCTTATTACCCACGACCTGACCATCGTTGAAAAAATGGCCGATCAGGTCTGCGTCATGCAAAACGGTAAAATCGTCGAGCAGGGCGAAACGAAGGCGCTCTTCAAAAGCCCGCAGCACGACTACACCAAAATGCTGCTCTCCGCCCAGCCCAAAGGCGACGCAGTCAAGGCCGACAACAACGCTCCGGTCATTCTTGAGGGCAGGGGGGTGCGCATTCACTTCCCGAAAACAAAGAATTTCTTTGGCCACCCAACTTCTTGGGTTAAGGCTGTAGATAATATCGACATTGTCGCTAAAAAAGGCCAGACCATCGGCGTGGTCGGCGAGAGCGGCTCGGGCAAGACCACGCTAGGCCTTGGCCTGCTGCGCCTCCTCAAGGTCGAAGGCCAAATCCGCTTCGAAGGCCAAGATATCGCGCGCTATAACCGCCGCGAAATGCTTCCCTTGCGCGCCGACATGCAGATCGTGTTTCAAGATCCGTTCGGCAGCCTTTCTCCGCGCATGAGCGTCGCAGAAATCATCGGCGAAGGGCTCAAGGTCCACCGCCGCGATCTCGATAAATCCGCCCGCGAAAAACTCATTATCGAAGCGCTGCGAGACGTGCATATGGACCCCGAAACCCGCCATCGCTATCCGCATGAATTCTCCGGCGGCCAGCGCCAGCGCATCTCTATCGCCCGCGCGCTCGCACTGCGCCCGAAATTCATCGTACTGGACGAGCCGACCTCCGCGCTCGATCTCTCCGTACAGGCGCAAATCGTTGACCTGTTGCGCGAACTGCAAACCCGCCACGATCTCTCCTATCTGTTCATCAGTCACGATCTGCGCGTCGTCAAAGCCATGGCCCATGATCTGATCGTCATGAAAGACGGAAAGGTCGTCGAGGCCGGTCCCGCGCATGAAATCTTCGAAAACCCGCAGGATGAATACACCAAAGCCTTGCTCGAGGCCGCCCTAAACCTCAAAACCCGCAAAGCGGCCTGAAGCTTGAACCAAGGACGTGCCCTAAATTTTCCCTTGCGTCCGTCCGCCCGAAATGTTAACAAAGCCCAGCCCTTCGTTTAAGAGGGGCTGTTTTTTTGAAAAAACCCGGCCTCCGAAAGAAGGCCTAACACATTAGAATGGAGTGATGCACTGTGGTCAGTGTAAATGTACGCGATAACAATGTCGAACAAGCCCTCAGAGCGCTGAAAAAGAAAATGCAACGTGAAGGCATTTTCCGCGAAATGAAGCTGCGTCGTCATTACGAAAAGCCTTCTGAAAAGAAAGCCCGCGAACAATCCGAATCTGTGCGCCGCGCGCGTAAGATGGATCGCAAACGCCGCGAACGCGACGGGTATTAAAACGCAAATCCCGAGCAAACGAAAGTTTGCGACGACGCATTTGCGTAAGATAATAACCTAAGAGCGTATCGCGCAATGAAGAAACCGCCCTGTTTGAGGCGGTTTTTTTATCCCCGAAGATTACAAAACCGCTTTCCTTGGATCGAACGCATCGCGCACCGCTTCGCCGATAAAGGTCAAAAGCGTGAGCATCAGCGCCAGAGAAACAAAGGCCGAAATCCCCAGCCACGGCGCTTGCAGGTTATTCTTTCCCTGCGCCAGCAATTCCCCCAATGAAGGACTGCCCGGCGGCAATCCCAGCCCCAGAAAATCCAGTGACGTCAGCGCCGTAATCGAGCCCGTAAGAATAAACGGCATAAACGTCACCGTCGCCACCATAGCATTGGGCAGAACATGACGGCGGATAATTACCGGATTGGATACGCCCAGCGCTTGCGCCGCGCGCACATAATCGAAATTACGCGCCCGCAAAAACTCCGCGCGCACAACGTCCACAAGGCTCACCCACGAAAACAGCAGCAAGATAAGTAGCAACGTCCAAAACCCCGGAATAAAAATCGAGGAAAAAATGATCAGAATGTACAAGGAGGGCAGGGATGACCAAATCTCGATCAGCCGTTGCATCGTCAAATCGAGCTTGCCGCCGTAATACCCCTGCACAGCGCCTGCCGTAACCCCGATCACCGAGCTGATAAAAGTGAGGATCAGGCCGAAGAAAACCGAAATCCGGAACCCGTAGAGCACCCGCGCCACCACATCGCGCCCCTGATCATCCGTGCCCAGCAAATTCACGCCATCCGGCGGCGAAGGGGCCGGCACAGGCAAATCATAATTGATCGTATCATACGAAAACCGTACAGGCGGCCACACGGCCCAGCCCTTCGCATCGATCAGCTCCTTAACATACGGATCGCGGTACTCGGCCTCGGTCTCGAAATCCCCGCCGAACACGGTTTCCGGATAGGCCTTGAACACCGGAAAATAATACGCCCCGTCGAATTTGACGAGGATCGGCTTGTCATTGGCGATCACTTCGGCAAACAGACACACAAGCAAAAGCCCCAGGAAAACCCACAGGCTCCAAAAACCGCGCTTATTCGCTTTAAACTGCGCCAACCGCCGCTGTGTGATGGGTGAGAGTGTCATGCCGCCCGCCCTTCAAAATCAATCCGCGGATCGACCAGCACATAAACCACATCGCGCACCAGCGTCATAATCAACCCGATTAACGCGTAAATATACAACGTCCCCAGAACGACCGGATAATCGCGGTTGATGATGGATTCCCAACTCAATAAGCCCAGCCCGTCGAGCGAAAAAATCACTTCGATCAAGAGCGATCCGGTAAAGAAAATATGGATGAACGCCGCCGGAAATCCGGCAATCACAATCAGCATCGCATTGCGGAACACATGCCCGTAGAGCACCTGTTTCTCGCTCAGCCCCTTCGCCCGCGCGCTCAACACATATTGCTTGCCGATCTCATCCAGAAACGAATTCTTGGTCAGCAGCGTCAGTGAGGCAAACCCGCTAATCACCATCGCCGCGATGGGCAGCGTCATATGCCACATATAATCGCCCGCCAGTTGCAACGGTCCCATCTCTTCCCAATTATCCGACACCAGCCCGCGCAAGGGAAACAAGTCGAAATACCGCCCGCCCGCAAACACAACGATCAACAAAATCGCGAACATAAAGGAGGGGATGGCATAACCGACAAATACGGCCGCGCTGGTCCAGATATCAAACGCCGAGCCGTCGCGTACCGCCTTTTTAATCCCCAGCGGGATCGACACCAGATAGATAATCAGCGTGCTCCACAGCCCCAGAGAAATCGACACCGGCATTTTCTCCAGTACCAGATCCAGCACGCCGACATCGCGGTAATAGCTCGTCCCCAGATCAAAATGCACATAGTTTTTGACCATCAACAAAAACCGCTGCGGCGCGGGCTTATCGAATCCGTACAAAGCCTCGAGCTCCTGGATGAATTCCGGGTCCAGCCCCTGCGCGCCTCGATATTTCGAAGATTGCCCCGCCGATTGCGCGCTCATGGAGCCTGCGCCCATATCCCCGCCATTGCCGCCGCCAAAACGCGCCG
Source organism: Alphaproteobacteria bacterium (assembly GCA_020443075.1). GTDB lineage: Bacteria > Pseudomonadota > Alphaproteobacteria > Micavibrionales > Micavibrionaceae > TMED27. Next base: position 113,260 of record JAGRIU010000029.1, on the reverse strand, counting down.
TCGCTTCCGTGCCGTGCCCTTGAAGCTGCGCGATCATGCGCTCCACAGGCCCGCCGGGCACAAACTGGATGATGACAAAACTCACCAGTAAAATCCCCAGCAAAGTCGGAATCATCAACAGTAGACGTTTGAGAATATAAGAAGCCATGCCCTGTATATTGTCATTGCGAGCGGAGCGAAGCAATCCAGAAAAATAACCTCTGATTTTCCCCTGACGCTCAATAATGCGGCGGCTTGTTACGCGCGGCGATGTCCGAAACGCTCATGGGCTTGTCGCCGCTCTCCAGCCGGTCTTGCAAATCCTCGATCGTATCGCTGGCGCGCTCCAGATGGCGCTTGAGACGCTCGATCTCTTTCCATTGCACCTGCACCAGATCGCTCAAATCCTGCAAGCTCTGTTCGTGATGCGCCAAAGTGCTTTCAATCTCTTCCAAACGTTTTTCATTCATGGTCGTATATTCCAGTCTTTAACGTGCCAGCGCCCGCCTTCATATTTTAAAATTCCGAGCGCTCCGGTCGAAAGTTTTAGGGGAAAACGCGCGGCAAAACCATCAAAGTCGCCAGTGATATGCGGCGCAAACCGGGCAATCCCGTTGGAGGTGACAACGAGAACAATTTCCCCGTCATCATGGGCGCAAATCTGATCGGCAAACCCCTGCCAGTTGCGGATAATCTCTTCGGGATCGACGCCCCAGCCCTCCGGCACGATGGCTTTCTCGTTCCAGCCCTTGATGGCATTCTCGCCCACCCGCGCAATCACCGTATCCTCAGGCATGTTTTCATCGGGGCCGTAATCAATCTCGTTAAATATATCAAGGGGATAAATTGGATTTGTCAAACCTGTTTCTTGAATGGCGAGCTGCGCGGTTTTTTGTGTTCGCTGCAAAGTCGCGCTGTAAACAACATCCGGCAAAAGCTTGTTTTCTTTTAAGTATTTTCCAAGCTTTCGCGCCTGATCCTCGCCGCTGGCCACCAGCGGTAAATCCGTGCGCCCACCCACCCGCGTCGGCGTTTCATTAGGGCCGAACGTATTGCCATGCCGCGCAATGATGAGTGTGGTCATGCCAGAAAAGCCTCCGCACGCGCCAGATCCTCCGGCGTATCAATGCCCGAATGGATCGCGCCCGCCTCAACCTCGACTTTGACCGTGTGCACATGCATCTCGGCTTCCAGCATTCTAAGCTGCTCCAGTCCTTCCAAGGCTTCATAGCGGCCTTCGGGCAGGGTGCAAAACCGCTCCAGTGCGCTCATTTTATAGCCATACAGGCCCATATGCTGATACACGGGCGAAAGCGCCCCTGCCGCGCGCAAGGCTTCTTCCTTGCGAATGGCGGGGATAATGTTTTTCGAAAACCACAGTGCCCGCCCGCCCGCATCAATCACAGCCGTTGTACCGCTAAACGGCGTTGTCTTTTTGGCTTCGCGCAAGCGCTCCAGATCATCCCAGCTTAACGCATGCACGGGCGTCACCACGTCCAGCGCCGGATTGGCTTCAAACGCCTCAATCAGCGCCCGCACCACCGCAGGCGGCGTAAACGGCGCATCGCCCTGCAAATTCACCACAAAATCCGGACACTCTCCGGCGTGCTGTAACGCGGCCAAAACACGGTCCGATCCGGTCGCACAAGCCTCGGGTGTTAAAATACACCGCGTCCCCAAGTCTTCTGCATGCGCGGCAATCTCTTCGCTTTCACTGGTCACCAGCACGGAAATATCATCCCGCCCGTCCCGAGCAGCCTGTGCCACCTCGATCACCCGCGCCAGCATGCTTTTCCCGCCGATCAACGCCAGCGGCTTACCGGGAAACCGCGTCGATCCATAACGCGCAGGAATAACGATGGATGTTTTCATGGTTAAAATTTACTCCGCGCCCTCTTTAATCCACCACGTTTGCGGGATCAGCGGGCTGACATCGGAAAAGTTCTCTGGATGCGCGAGCTTGTTCCAGTACGCAATCCGCCACTTCGAAAAATGCCACATCGGAATCACGTAATAATGATGCAGTAAAATCCGGTCCAGCGCCCGCGTATGCGCCACCAGATCCTCACGGCTTTCGGCGTGGATAAGCTCTTCGATAATCGCATCAACGGCTGGATCGGACACGCCGATATAATTGCGCGAACCGGGCATATTGGCTTTTTCGCTGCCCCAGAAATCGCGCTGTTCGTTACCCGGAGAGCTGGACTGGCCGAAGCTGCCGATCGTCATGTCGAAATCGAAATCCGTCATCCGGTTTTGATATTGCGCGCTGTCCACCACACGGAAAGTGGCTTTGACGCCAAGGCGCTCCAGATTCTTGATAAACGGCAGAACCCAGCGCTCGAACTGCGGATTGGAATCCAGAATTTCAAACTCCAGCCGCACGCCGTCTTTCACCCGCACACCATCTTCGCCAAGCGTATATCCCGCGGCATCGAGAATTTGCATCGCGCTGCGCAGATTGGCGCGGTTATTCCCCGACCCGTCCGTTAGCGGCGCTTTATAAATGTCGGTAAAAACGCTCTCCGGAACGCGCCCGCGGTAACGCTCCAGAATGCTAAGCTCGTCCCCGCTCGGCAATCCGCCCGCCGCCGCGTTCGACCCCAGCTCCGAATTGTCGAAATAGCTGTTGGTGCGCACGTAAGCCCCATAGGCAAATTGCTTGTTCGACCACTCGAAATCAAACGCATAGGCCAATGCCTTGCGCACGGCCTCGTCCTGAAACACAGGGCGGCGAATATTATAGATAAAGCCCTGCATGCCCGCCGGACTATGATCATCGATCTCTTCCTTGATCAGCTTGCCGCTCTTGAGCGCCGGAGAATCGTAGGCAGTCGCCCACATCTTCGCAGTATTCTCCAGCTTCACATCATATTCACCGGCCAGAAAGGCTTCATGCGCAACATTGGAATCACGGTAATAATCATATTCGAGCCGGTCAAAATTATAGAACCCTTTGAAAAACGGCAGGTCTTTCCCCCACCAGTCATCACGCTTTTTAAAAGTGATCGAGCGTCCGGCCTCGACTTTCTCCACCACATAAGGTCCGCTGCCCAAAGGCGCTTCCAGTGATGTTTCGTCAAAGACTCGTCCCTCGGCTTCCCAGTAATGCTGGGGCAGGATCGCCATTTCGGCGACAATCAGCGGTAATTCCGCATTGCCCTTGACCTTGAAGCTGAACTTGACGCGGCGATCAGACAGCGCTTCGACCTTTTCAACGTCTCCGTAATAGGCTTTGAAAAACGGATTGCCCTTGCTCAACAATGTATTGAACGTCCACACAACATCCTGAGCCGTCACAGGCACCCCGTCCGCCCACTTGGCCTCGGGCCGCAGCATAAAGGCGACCCAGCTTTTATCTTCCGGCACCTCGATGCTCTGCGCCAAAATTCCGTAGAGAGAAAACGGCTCGTCCCAGGCATTTTGCATCAGGCTTTCATAAACGTAGCCCGAACGCAGGAAATTCATCCCCGCCGCCGGCGTGCCTTTGATAATAAAGGGGTTAAGCGAGTCAAAAGAGCCGATTGCCGCCTGTTTCAAAGTCCCGCCCTTGGGGGCGTTCGGATTCACATAAGATAGATGCGTAAAATCCGGCCCGTATTTCGGCGCGCCGTGCAGAGCAATCCCGTGCTGCGGGGCAGGGGCGTCCTGCGCCATGGCGGGGGTGCTTAGGCACATAAGGCAGAAAACAAGAAATCTGAACATTTTCGCTTAACCTTCTAAGTTAAAAGATAAATATCTACGCGCGCCGCGCACCGCTCCGGCCATCTGCCACAGGTTTGCGGTTTTTATAGGCCCCTTCGAGATCGGGACGGCCCAGCAAATACCCCTGACCGTAATGCGGATCGAACTCCAGAAGCTCGCGCATCTGCGCTTCACTCTCGATTTTCTCTATAATCACACCGACGCCATTGGCTTCTAACTGGCGTTTGGCTTTGTGCATAGAGGCAAAATGTTTATCATCGGGGCTGGCCTTGAGTAACATCTGCGCATCTAGTTTAATGAAACGAACCTTATAGCGCTGAAGCGTCGCAATATCCATATCGACATGCGTGACATGATCCAAAGACAAGGAGCACCCCAAAGTGCCCAGACCGCGCAGCACCTCCAGAAGCGGTGGCGCCATATCTTCAAAATCGCTCTGGGCAATTTCGAAAATCAAACGCGGCGCCAGATGTCTCTTGCTGGAAAGGAAACTCAGCAAGCGCTTCATAAACGATCCGTTACGGAGCGTATTTCTAGTTATATTGATAAAAAACGGCGCGGCGCGGGCAACGTGCGCACTCTCTTCAATGGTTTTCAAGCTGTGCAAAAGCAGCAAGTCGTCAATCTGCTTGTTCATATTATCCTGCTCGGCCACGGGCATGTAACGGCTGGCCGGCATGTATAGGCCGGGCTTGGCGCGAATGCGGGCAAACAGCTCGTAAAACCGCGTCTGACGCTGGGGTAGGCGCATAATCGGCTGCACGAACACGTCAATCCGCTTGTGATCCAGTGCATGGGACAACAGCTCTTTCACCAGCAAATCGCTCATTTCGGCGATTTCTTCGGGTAAGTCAGCCTGCGTCGATGTGGCCCCGAATTCTTCTTCTGCATCCATCGTCTGTCCCGGCTTTAAAGCGCGCGGCATATCGGAATGGTGATGGGAAGGAGGGTTTGATGTCATGGTTTCTTTATACCGCATGGAAGCCAAGTTTTTCAAGGTATTCACGTGGCTTAGTCCGCGATTTTCAGATTCTGCAAAAGAAGGATCGGTGGATGCGGCAGGAGGAGGCACGGATGAAACGCTCGGACTTCTCAAGGCCCGCATACTCGCCTGCAAGCCGCTCATCTTGTCTTTAAGCTCTGTAAGCGCGCTTTCGTGCGCGGATAGGGCTGTCTGCGTCTCGGTTTGTCCTTTTTCAAGGCGCTGCATTTTAAAGCTCGCCGCCTTTTCCCAGTATCGCCGCCCCGCATATTCGCTGTAAATCATGGCGAGAAGGCTCAAAACGCCAAGGCACAACAGCCCCAGTGGAAGAGAAACAAAGCTCGCGGTGCTAATCAGGATGGAGGCGGTAAAAACCGCGCCCAAAACCTTTAGCCGCGTCACAGGCTTTTGAAACGCATGCGGAAAGCGTTTGGAGTGTCCGGTTTTCTTGGCCTTAGCCTTTGTCATGCGCCATCCCCACGGCCTCACCGATATGGCGTAGACCATCTTGTTGCAGCAAGCTTAAAAGCTCGGAATTAATCGACTGTGCCACAAACGGCCCCTGATAGACAAGGCTGGAATAAAGCTGCACAAGAGATGCGCCCGCCTTGATCTTCTCATAGGCTTGCGCGCCGCTGGATACGCCGCCAACCCCTATAATCGGGATTTGCCCTTTTGTGAGCGCATAAAAATTGTGAATGACCTGCGTGGATTTGTCCGTTAAGGGCTGACCGCTCAAACCTCCTTTTTCGGCGGCAAACGCGCCAGGCAAATCATCGGGGCGCGCCAGCGTCGTATTGGTCAGGATCAACCCGTCCACGCCGCCCTCCAGCGCCGCGCTCGCCAGCTCCTCCTGCTGTGCCTCATCCAGATCCGGCGCGAATTTGACCAAAAGCGGCGGCGGGTGCTCGCCACAAGACTTGCGCCGCACCTCTTTAAGCTCTCCGAGCATCTCCAGCAGTACGCCCCGTTTTTGCAAATCCCGCAAGCCCGGCGTATTCGGCGAGGAAATATTGATCGTCAGATAATCGGCCATCGGCCCGAGCATCTGGATCAGCGCCGCATAATCCTTCACCGGCTCGCTCTGTGTTTTGTTCATCCCGATATTGATGCCCAAAACCCCGGCGGGGCGGTGCTTTCGCCCTAAAAAAGCTTCCAGATTGGCTTTAAAGGCCTGCATCCCCTGATTGGGAAAACCCATCCGGTTAATCACGGCTTCACGCTCGGGGCAACGGAAAATGCGCGGGCGCGGATTGCCGCCTTGCGCTTTGGGGGTGACAGTTCCGGCCTCGACAAAACCAAAGCCCAGCTTAAAACAAGGCCCGATCACTTCGGCGTTTTTATCAAATCCGGCGGCTAGCCCCACAGGGTTAGGGAATTTCAGGCCCCACAAGGTTTGCTCCAGCGCGGCATTTTGCACGCCTTTGCAACCGGGCATCAGCCCCGTTTTCATGGCGAGAATACTCAAACCGTGCGCGGTTTCGGGCGCAAGCTGAAAGAGCAGGGGGCGTGCAAGGGCATAAAGATCGAGCATAAATAGAGATTTACGCCATTTTCTTTATATGGTCCAGCCCTGCTTTCAAATAACCCCATCCGGTCATAACCGTCAGTGCGGCGGCCCCCAGCAAAGCGCCGTTGCCCGCCCACAGCGCCAGCGGCACAAAGGGGCCGACAATCAAGAACCCGAGCGCGACCATCTGCAGCGTCGTTTTCCACTTCGCCAGCTTCGTCACCGGCATCTTGATGCCCTTCGGCCCCAGATATTCGCGCAAGCCCGAAACCGTGAACTCGCGCACGATAATCACCACGACCGACAGCACCATCAGCCCGTCGATCCGCCCCACCGCCACCAGCATCAGCATAATAGTAACGACGAAAATTTTATCCGAAATCGGATCCATCATCGCCCCGAACTCCGAGTGTTGGTTGTAGCGCCGGGCGATCCACCCATCGAGAAAGTCGCTGATCGAGCCCAGCGCATACAGCCCCAGACAGGTCCACGCCGCCCAGCTAAAGGGCAGAAAAAACAGCGCAATCATCACCGGCAATAAAGCCAGCCGCGCCACCGTCAATATATTGGGAATCGTCCACATGATCTTAGGTTTTCGGTATTGGGTTATGGGTTTTGAACACGGCAAACAATCCTATCACCTAAATCCCAAGACCTATTCGCCCATCAACCGCTCACAGCCCTTGCTGCTTCCTGCGGATCGCGCAGGACATAGCCGCGTCCCCAGACGGTTTCGATGTAGTTATCTCCGTCCGCCGCATCCTGGATTTTCTTGCGCAGCTTACAGATAAACACGTCGATAATTTTCACCTCCGGTTCGTCCATCCCGCCGTAAAGGTGGTTCAGGAACATTTCCTTGGTCAGCGTTGTGCCCTTGCGCAAGGATAAGAGCTCGATGATCCCGTATTCCTTGCCGGTCAGGTGCAAAGGCTGGCCCGCCACCTCGACCGTGCGCGTATCCAGATTGACCTTGACCTTGCCGGTTTCGATCACGCTTTGCGAATGGCCTTGCGAGCGCCGGACAATCGCTTGAATCCGCGCGATCAACTCGCGCTTGTCAAACGGCTTGGTCAGATAATCATCCGCGCCATAGCCTAGACCCTTGATCTTGTTATCCAACTCCGTCAGACCGGAGAGAATGAGGATCGGCGTTTCGATCTTCGCCTCGCGTAGCGCCTTGAGCACGTCATAGCCGTCCATATCCGGCAGCATCAGATCGAGAATAATAATGTCGTATTCGTAAATCTTGCCGATCTCCAGCCCGTCCTCGCCCAGATCGGTCGTATCGACGATATAACCTTCGGACTTGAGCATCAGTTCAATCGACTTCGCGGTCGAGCTGTCATCTTCTACGAGCAATACGCGCATGGTTTTGATTCCTTTGTATTATTTTGCGTTTCTTCAGTTCGTTTGTCGCACTTCGCGGGGAGGGGGAGGGCGACAGGCCAGAACCCCGTGTTAACCTTTATTAACGCCCATATTAACAAAGATTAACAAAAGGCACAAATTGTTTATTGGATGAATTTTTAAGAGCCGTTTGATGGATAAAGTTCGTCTGCCAAGTTCGGACCTTTGGGAGGTGAAGCAATCTCCAGAGCTCTGGCAACGATAGCCTGTGCACCGTCTTCATAGCGAACATAAGCCCTGATTGAAAACAGGTCTGCGAGTTGCTCGGCGTTATAAGAAGCATGATTGTGGCGGCCTTGATCAAGAACACTCGTGGAAGAAAAACCAAGGACGGGAGTACCTGAAATATTTCTTCTGAGGGCTTGGATCGGGTTTCTGCCATGAATTTTGGATGTATCTGCCAAAACAACACCGATGCCGTGTCCTTCGCTTTCAAATAAAGCTCTATAATCGTTATCATACGCCATGATCAAAGGCTCAACCTCAGCGCTTCGCAAAAAATCGGCTATCTGATGTATAAAGGGTTTCGAGGTGTCTGCGACATCTGTAAGGATAAGAGCTTTCATGGTTTAAAATCACTGTTATTTAAAAAATTCCTCCGTATCCTACTTCGTAAAATCTTTACATTAGGTTAAAATACCCCTTATGGACCGTCTCGCCGAACAAGCCGAAGCTAAAATCAACGCTCTATCGACCCACCAAAGCTATGGCGAGGTCACGAAGATCCTTGGCCTGTTGGTGGAAATCGCCGGTTTCGGCTCGTCTTTATCCATTGGCTCGATCTGCCATCTGCGTCCGAATGATCAAACGAACATTCCCTGCGAGGTTGTCGGCTTCAAAGACGGCCACGCGCTGCTGATGCCCTTTGGCACGCTGGAAGGCGTCGGGCTGGGTTGCCGCGCCTATATTCAGGACACGCCCCCGACCATAACGCCCGATGATCGCTGGCTCGGGCGTGTGATTAACGGCATGGCCGAGCCGATCGACGGCCTCGGCCCGCTTTATCAGGGCGGCCATCCCGTGCGGCTCAAAAACAAGCCCCCGCCGCCGCATTCCCGCCAGAGACTGGGCAAGCAACTTGATTTGGGCGTGCGCGCGGTCAACACGTTTCTGGCTACCTGTCAGGGGCAGCGTATGGGCATTTTCTCCGGCTCCGGCGTCGGGAAATCCGTGCTGCTCTCGATGATGGCGCGCTATACCGCGGCCGATGTCTCGGTTATCGGGCTGGTCGGCGAGCGTGGCCGCGAGGTGCAGGAATTCCTCGAAGACGATCTCGGTCCCGACGGTTTGGCGCGCTCGGTCGTTGTCGTGGCCACAGGCGATGAACCGGCCTTGATGCGCAGGCAAGCCGCCTATGTCACGCTGGCGGTGGCCGAATATTTCCGCTCGCAAGGCAAGCAGGTGCTTTGCCTGATCGACTCCGTGACCCGTTTTGCCATGGCCCAGCGCGAAATCGGCCTTTCCGCCGGAGAGCCGCCGACCTCAAAGGGGTATCCGCCCACCACTTTCGGCGAACTGGCAAGATTATTAGAGCGTGCAGGCCCCGGCGCACCGGGCGAAGGCTCGATCACGGGCTTATTCTCCGTGCTGGTCGAGGGCGATGATCATAACGAACCGATTTCCGATGCCGTGCGCGGGATCGTTGACGGGCACATTGTGATGGCGCGCGAAATTGCCGATCGCGGACGCTATCCGGCGATCAACGTGCTCAAATCCGTCTCGCGCTCGATGCCCGCAGCCTTGAGCGATGAGCAAAACGCGATCATCCGCCGCGCCAAACAGGTCGTGACAACGTATGAAGATATGGCCGAGCTGATCCGCCTCGGGGCTTATCGTAGAGGCTCCGATCCGGCGGTCGATGAGGCGTTGGTGCTCTATCCGCAGATCGAGGAATTCCTGACCCAGAACAAAAACGATTCCACCACCATCGAAGACGGCTTTATGCGCCTGTCCGATATTTTGGGCATGGAATATATGGGCATAAGCCATGGCTGACCTCTCCTCCCTCATCCGTGTTCGCAAGCACAGCGTCGAACAAAAGCAAAAACGTGTCGCCGAGCTCTACCGAGAGGCCGAAGAGCTGGCCGCGCAAAAGGCGAAATTGCTGGGCGATCTCGAAGCTGAAGAAGAGCGGGTCAAGGACATGAGTGTCGAGATGATGAGCTATTTCGGACCCTATTCCGAGGCTGTGAAAGACCGCGTCGCCTCTATAGAAGAAAAAGAGGCTCTGCTGGAAACCCGCATCGAAGTCGCCCGCGACGATATGCGCCGCGCCTTTGCCGAGCTGAAAAAAATCGAAATCACGCAAGAGCGCCGCGAAGATGAAGAGGAGAAGGCTATAAACAAAAAAGAATCCGCCGAACTCGACGAAATCGCCATCGAAGGCTTTCGCCGGAAACAGGATGAAGGTTAAGAATCAAGGTGTCGGTGAGATGAAGATGCGTTTAAGCGAAGGGCTTCTTCATAAGAAGTGCAGGAGCGTTCATCTCTCAGCCTCATATCGTAATAAAAAATAGCCTCGCGCAGTTTGTCATCAAGGGGGTGTCCCGCATCAATTTGTTGCATGGCCCGCGCGACAAGGTTGCGACCAAAAACATCGGAATCCCCCCAGTTGAAAGATTTTTTTTCCGTTGTTTTGTATCCCGCATTCTTAAGTGTTTTTAAAACGTGTTGCGCAGGGCAGTCGGCGCATTCACGATCGTAATGCAAGAGCCATTTTAAAACCGAGTCATGGCCTTGGGAGATAGCTTGCTGCAAAGGCCATGTATCGGACTCTTGTTGTTGCCTGAAGGCTGTTCTTAAAAGTCCGCCCATAGACGTGCGGGCATGCCGCCGGGTTTGTTTTTCAAGATAAGATTCGCGCATTAAGTTCTCAACTCAGGTTGTCCTGTATAATCCATTAGCATATGCAAAAAACGCAAAGCAAGGATTTTCATATAAAATCAAGCGTCTACACCCAATCCATCACGCGCGCGCGGCTGGATCGTGACCCAGCTCTCAAGCTGTGTCTGGAAGGAAAGCTCGCCCGTAACGCCTGTATCGCGCAGCGCCCGTGCATAGGTGCGCCGCATTTCGGCCTGCGTGCTTTGGGCAAAATGCTGCTGCGTGCGCACCACCAGATCCAGCCGCTTCCCGGCCTCGCTCACCGGACGGAACAGCCCGTCAACCTGCACCGTGCCCATATGATCGAGGCTGAGATCGAACACAAAGCGTGTGCCTTTGGGCGCGCCCGCCTGTTCATCGCTATGGTCGTGCTCATGCTTGTAATAGAGGGCGATTTTCTGCATATGCCCGTCCCAGCTCATCGGCAGGTTCAAGATCCGCCAGTCCTGCGGCGAGGGTTCGCTGGCAATCCGGTTCAGGCTCTGCCCTTCTTGAAGCAGGCGGCTAATCAGACCCTTCTTTCCGCCCTCACGCAAAGCATCCAGCGCTTTATCGCCTAACCACGAACCCAGATCGCCCCCGCGCACCGCCGCGATGAAAAACAACATCGCCGGACCCATCTGCGCGGGCTGGGAAGGGGAGGGCATAAGCGTGCTCACGGTAGCGTGTGCGCTCGTGGTAAGGGTACGCGCCAGGCTTTGCTGTAATTCTTCCATCACCGGCCACGGTCCTGGTGCGACCAGAGCGGGCAAAGGAACTTGCACTCCGGAAAGGACGGGGCTGGAAATATTCGCTGTTAAGGGCCCGTCGGTGTGTGGCGTGATTTCAAGCGTGCTTCCGACGGTTAAGCCGCTTAGGGGGAGTTGCAGGGCAAAAAGCTGTTCCTCGCCGCTCTGCGGGAAAAACACGCTCACCACCGGCAGGTTGTCTGGCGTAATCTGCGTGATTGTGCCGCTGAGGCTTTCCGCTCTTTGCCCTTGTAGGATAAGCGTTTCTGGCGTGATTTTAATTGTATTGGCCGTTGATGACGCCGGATTTTCAGCGGGAGGCGCGCCGCTCGGTATGGCGGGAGAAGCCGGAGGCAGTAAGCGCGCCAGCCCGTCAAAGCTCTGCGGAGGTTTTATCGACAGGGGCGAACTTTGAACATGAGATGTCAGTACTGCCGCATTCTCGGCAGGCGGAGGCGTGATCGTGATTGAGGACTTTATAAAGGCATCCGCAGGCAAGGCGGGTAGGGATGTGCGGATAAAATCGTGTTCTTCCGCCGTTCCTGCGCGGCTGTGCGCGCCTGCGGGCGTTTGGATGACCGCATCGGATTGGCTCGCAGCAAAAAAAGTGTTTTGCGAAGAATCGTTGACCGGGCTTGTTAAAGTCAGATTTGAGTTGCTTTGAGCTGACGTTTGATTGTCGGTTATTGTTTTTGGATTCAAAACAGGGGATTGCAGGGTAGGGTTGAGAATTTGATTCAAGGTCTGCGGCGCGGGTAAGGCGGCCAGTTTCTGCGGGGAAAGCGCCAAAAACCGCACCAAAGCACCCTCGCTTAAAATGCTTGGGGCATTCGGCAAAGCGGGCGTTACAGGTGTTTGCGGGGCGGCGGAGAGGCTCGGTGTAAATGGTCTGGAAAGAGGCGCTGATTGCAACGCCGCCTGCGTTTTATCGACCACAGGCGCGGCCTCGCCGCTAGAATCCTTCGACGAGATTTCGACAGAAGGTGCAGACGCCGCAACGGAAGCGGTGTTCGCTATGGGTAACGACGGGGAAGGCGGCAGAGACTGAGGAGGCAGCGCGGTTTCTAGTGAAACGCTGGGCGCTGGAGGGGGTAAGGCTTGCCCGCCCGGACTCGCAGCAGGTGGCGGCCCTTGGAGTGGCGGGGAAGCGGAAGTAGCAGATTGCGCCGGACCCTGCGTTTGCCCCTGAGTTGGCTGTGTGTTGGCCGCCGGATGCACGGGCGCGCGGACCTCAAGCCCACCGGAAGGCGAAGTTTGCGCAGGGTCAGATCGCGCATTGTTCGGCGCATGGCCGCGGGCCTCGCCGCGCACCTCGACCCGCACCGGTGTTTCGCTGCCCCGCGTGGGCGCGGCCCCTTCGCTCTGCGACTTGATAATCCGTACAGAGGCTTGATCCGGCGAGGCTTTAGGGTTTTTAGACGGCGGAATTTGTACTTCGACCTGATCGCCCTTTTGCGGCTGTGGTCCGCCTTCACGCGGGCGCAGATCAATCGTCCCGCGCGCGGTTTGCACGCGCACCGACCCGTCACGGTTTTGCGCCGCCACTTCTCCGCGCAGCCGCACCGTTTTGCGCAAGGCCCGCGTTTCACGGCTCACCTCTTCGGGCACGCCGATCAGCTTCGCATTCAACTCGCGCCCGATCTCGCCGCGCGGCTCTTGCGTCCCGGCCCGCAGACCGGCATTCAAACGGGAAAAATCCGTATCGCTCATCCCTTCACTTTAAAAGAGCAATCCCCAAAGCGAAAGACACTTTTTGTTGACATAATTTAGCGGGGGAGGTAGGATGCCGCGAAATTCAAACGACATGTTTAAGGATACGCACAATGAGCGACGATAAAAAACCACTTTTTGATGAGGAGTCTGTTAGACGCATCATTGATAGCATAAAAAAACCTTCTTTGTGTCGCACTTTTGCTGACGTCCCGGGAACAGATTATTTTTACAAAGACGCCCCCCGTTTCCCAGAAGAAGACCGTCTCTCCACCCCGGGGCAAACGACGCCGCCTTTGCCTACCGTCAAAACATTCCCCGATGGCATTATGCGGAAATGGATTACAAATGCCCAAGGAAAAGGCGCGCTGCAACTGAGCTGCGGTGTTGTCCGTGATGTGTTCGGAAGTGATGACAAATTCTATCCCGGCGCAGTAATAGAAGAGCCGACAGGCCGTGAACACTATACTGAACAACAGCAGGCGGCATGGACTAATGAGACTGGAGGCTCTTATGCTACAGTTGAAGAAAACAAACGCGGCGGAGGGGTCGGAATCTGGGGGCCTTTAGAATCCGCCGACCCGTCGTAAAAACACTTCCCGCTTAGATCGTCATCGCGAGCGCAGCGCAGCGATCCAGTACGAGACAAACTTGGATTGCTTCGTCGCTTTTACGCCTCGCAATGACGGGAGAGGTTTGCCTTAAGCTCCGACCGCTTCTTTTTGCGATTCTTTGAGCGCCTGCCAGACTTTCTGCGCAATTGCCTCGACATCTTCGGCGGCCTGCGCATTAGGTGAGCGCGTCAGGATCGGCGTTTGATAGCGAATGCTTTCCTTGACCTTCGGATCATGCCGCACCAGCCCGACCAAAGGCGGGGTCAGGCGCAGGAAATTCTGGCACGCCTTGAGCAGCGTCTTATAGGTCTTCTCGCCCTCCATCTCGCTGGAGGCCTGATTGACCACGATCGAGATATTCTTCGACATCCCTGCCGCATTGCCCAGCTTCACAAATGCATACGCATCGGTCAGCGAGGTCGGCTCGTCGGTGGTCAGCAAAATTGTCCGCGTCGCCGTGGCCGAGAGCATGCGCACCGTCCGGTCCACGCCCGCGCCCAGATCGGCAATCACGATATCGTAATCATTGGCGACTTCCAGAATTTGATCGCGCAAATGCGCCAGCCTTTGTGAGGGCAGGGCGGACAGTGAAGCCTGCCCCGAACGTCCGGCGACAATATCAAACCCGCCGTCTTCATAGCGCTGCACGACCTTATCCAAAGACAAGCGCCCGCGGATGACATCGTTCAAATCCCGCTTGGGCATAAGGCCCAATTGTACATCCACATTCGCCAGCCCCAGATCGCCGTCGAACAAGAGAACCTTCTTGCCCATCTTGGTCAGCGCATGCGCCAGCGTAATCGAAAACCATGTCTTGCCCACGCCGCCCTTGCCGCTGGCCACAGCGATCAGGTTCGTTCCGCGGCGAAAAACCGGCGCGCCGGTTCTGGGGGAAGCTGTGCTGGATGTATCACTCATTGGGCTCGTCGTGCTCCTTTGCGCGCTTGGTCCATGCGTCCGGGCGAAGAAGAGGAATCGCGGTAGGCCGCAGGCATGAGAAGTTTAGACAAATTTTTAGGATTTAGCGAGAGGAAACCATCGGCAACTTTCGGCGTATTCGTCGCCTCGGCAAAACTCATCCCCCCGTGGTGCGCCGCCGAAAGCAACCCGCCCAGCCTGCGCGCAATATCCACGCGCGAGGGGATAAGCTTATGCACGCCGATGGTCGAAAATACGCGCCCGATCTCTCCGGATTCTTCCGAATCCATCCCGCCGGGCAGCACCAGATACGCCTCGATCGCGCCCGCGCCGATCATCCGCGCAAGGCCGCGCAAATCATCGCCGTTAAACGGATTAACCCCGGCCGTATCAATCAAAATCTGGTCACACCCGCGCAAGCCTTCAAGCGCGCCTTGCAACTCTGCCGTATTCTTTGCCTTGACGAGCTGAATGTTCAAAAGCTTCATAAAGCCCTGCAACTGCTCCAGGCCGCCCGCGCGCACCGTATCGGTCGTCACCACCCCGACTTTCAGGCCGTTCATCACCGCCCGTGCGGCTTGTTTGGCCACCGCCAGCGTTTTGCCGGACCCCGGCGGACCGACCATCATGATCGCTTTGGCGGTCTTGCCCGTGGGCAGCGGCGTAAAGTGAAACAAATGTTCCACCGCCGCAATCAACGCAATCCCCGGCTCTTCGAAACCGATCACCGTCGCGCAGGAGAGAATCTGGTCCATCACATCTTCCGGCACACTATGGCGCAACATCGCATCGGTGATCTCTTCGGCCACCGCCGCTTCCTCGTCCTCTGCGTCATATTGCAGCCATGTCTCGGCCGCCGACGGGGCCGCGCGCCCATGCGTTTCAAAGGCCGGCGCACCGAACATCTCGTCATTGTAATCGGCATTATAATCTGAAGGGTCAATAGCCGCCGTTACGCGCACGCCGCCGCCATGGCCCGGCCCGCCTTTTTCATCGCGGGTCGCCACAATCACGGCGTCTTCACCGAGCGTTTCACGGACCATTTGCATCGCCTCTGTCATGGTTCTGGCGTAAAAGGATTTTAGCCGCATGGTGGAAAATAATAGAATCCCTTGGTTACTAAGTATAATCAAGGATAAAGGATCGCGCCAAATCCTTCAAGCGGCGATCTGACATAAAAATGGGGGTAAGTGTGGGGAAGGAGCAGGGACGGGCAGTGCAAAAAGCCCGTTTTTTAAAAGCGGGCTTCTGGGATGGGATAAATAAACGCACTCCCTAAAACCGCATTTCGTATTCCAAAATCGCTTTGAGTGTCCCGTCCGGCGCGCCGTCCGAAGCGCCGAACAAATATCCGACATCATATTTAACCGCGCCCAGCTTCCCGTAAACGACCGGACCGATACGGTGGTCTTCCGCATCAAAATCCGAACCGTCGCTAAGCGAACCGAAATTGCTGTGGATTTCAAAGCCCGGCTCGAATGCAGGGCTATAGCGGTAACGGCTACCCCACGCCAGCCCGAATTCCGTATCGTGACCTGAATGATCGCCGAATTCCCGCTCGCCGCTCACATTCAGTAAATGACTCCATGGCCCCGTATCCTTGGCCAACAGCAATTTCAGTTCCGCCTTGTCCGCCCCGCCGGAGGTATTATATTCCACCGCCGCCAGCGCCCCGACATCGACAAAGTACTGTCCTTGCGGCGTCAGCATGAATTTATTCTCCCACTCCAGCGCCGAAAAATCCGTATCCGCCCCGCGCGTGCCGTCTTTCTCCACTTCCGCCTCGACTTCGGTAAACCAGAAATCATTAACGCCGTACCCCACGCCCAGCTTTTGCTTCCACCCGCCGTCAACCGCGTTGTTCCCGTCAACATCGTAACCGCCTTTCCATTCGATCTCCAGCTCACCGGCCTCGACATAGGGGCTGTAAACTTTTTTGGTGGCGTGAGCCGGGGCGGGAAGCGAAGTGATACAGAACGCAGCGAACGCAAGAGGCAGGGCAGAGAGAAATTTCATGGATAAAAACTTTCGAAAAAAATGAATTAAAACAAAAACAGAATCGCAAATGCGAATTATTCTCATTTATTGCCGTAGTTAAGAATGATTGTCAACTGGGGAAAGGCAGTCATTAGTTTATTGACATAGGATTAGTGGACGGGGTAAGGGATAAGCGTTTAAAGTATTGGGTTTATGAAAATGAAGAAGAGCACACGTATCACAATGTTGGGTGATCCTGTTGACACGCATCCGGTCGCAGCATTCCTGATGTCGCCGGAATTTAAAACGGCAGGGATAACATCTGCTTTTTTCGCAGCAGCAGGGGCCATTTCGGGCGGTGATCATCAAAGCCTTATAGAGGCCAGCCCCAAACTTTTCATGCTGAATATGTTTATAAGCTCCATACACAAATACATTCTGGATAAAATTGTGCTCCTATTTTCTTTTTCTTCAACAAATATGGAGATAGAAAAAGCACCGTCTTCCCATCAGGCAAAAAGAAGCGTTTTGAAATATTCGTCGTCGGCGAAAAAGGCAAAGAAAGGTTATGCAGCAGGTGGGGGAGGATTGTTTTTATTCTGCTCAACACTTTTTAGTGTGACGACAAATGATGTCCCGACCGGTGTTATGTTTTCAACTTTGGTCTGTAGTTCGTCTCTTGTCAGAACGTTTAACAACATCAGGGGGATGAGCAAAATCTTGAGTGGCGAGTGGGCCGTGGTCAGCGGACCATCGCAAAGACCAACAAAACCGCCAGAGCACAAGTATACTCATGTTCCTGCGCTTCATTTCTAGGGCCGTTGTTTTCTTTCAAAGCCAGCCATGCGAAGTTAAGATTGCTTTTTCATATAAAAAGACTTAAAGGTCTGTAGGGTTAAGGAAAGTCAAATGGGTAGAACAATGAAAACATCATGGGCAACAGGGGCGATGGCCGGAGTATTTTTGATAATCGCCGGATGTGAGTCTTCGACCCCTCCAAAGAACGCAGTCGCGTGCAATGTCTTCGGGGGAAATCTCCAATGGAAAACCGTTTCGCCGAAAGCTATGGCGGCTCTCAAAGATGCGGAGCGCCGAAAGAAAGAGACGAGTACCGAAGGGGGCGCCGCATACGCAAAAGCGCTCCACGACTATGACCAGATAAGGCAACAAGAGTGCATGACGCCGTCACCGGAAGGAAGCGAATAATCTACAAGCTCCCGTGACGGTTCGCTACACCTGCCCTAAAGTCTTGATCCGTGCTTTGGGATGGATTTCGTTTTGGCTCATCACGCTGGTTTGTGGGCGAAAGCGTTCGATAACGCTGCGCACATACGGGCGGATCGCGGGCGAGGTCAGCAGCACAGGAATTTCCCCCATCGCCGAAAGCTCGTCATAGCGCTCGCGCACAGCCGTAATAAACTCCTGTAGCTCTGTCGGCGGCATGGCGAGCTGTTTGTCCTCACCATCCCCGACCAGCGCATGGGCAAAGGCGTGCTCCCATTCCGGCGAAAGCGTTACCAACGGCACTACGCCCGATGCGTTGGTATGGGAATCGCACAATTGCCGTGCCAGCCGCGCGCGCACATGCTCGGTGATATGCGCGACGTTTTTTGTATAGGCGGCGGCTTCGGCAATGCCTTCCAAGATCGTCGGCAGATCGCGCACCGACACCCGCTCGGCCAGCAGCTTTTGCAAAATCCGTTGCAGCCCGCCGACATTGACCTGCCCCGGAATAACATCCGCGACTAATTTTTGGTATTCCTGCGGCAACTCATCCAGAAGCTTCTGCGTCTCCGCATAGTTCAGCAAGTCCGGCATATTGTCTTTGATGATCTCCGTGATGTGCGTCGTAATCACCGTCGAGGCATCCACCACCGTATAGCCCTTGAAATGCGCTTCCTCGCGGTAGCGCTCGTCAATCCACATCGCGGGTAGACCAAAAGTCGGCTCGGTTGTGCTCTCGCCGGGCAGATGAATGCTCGATCCGCCCGGGTCCATACACATCATCATATTGGGCCGTACATCCCCGCGTCCGGATTCAATTTCCTTGATCCGCACAATGTAGGTATTGGCTTCGAGCTGTAAATTATCCTGTATCCGCACGGCGGGCAGCACATAGCCCATATCCTCGGCCAACTGGCGGCGCAGACCCTTGATCTGGGTGGTGAGCTTGTTCCCGTCCTCGCCCTGCACCAAAGGCAGCAAACCGTAGCCTAGCTCAAGGCGGATAATATCCATCGCCAGCGCTTTGGAAATCGGCTCTTCCGCCACAGGCGCGCCGGGACCGCCGGGCGCGGATTTCTTGGCCGCAACCGCGGCTTGAGCCTCGACTTCTTTCTGCCGCTTCAAAGACACATACGCCAGTCCGCCCGTCACCGCCGCCAGCGTAGCAAACGGCATCAAAGGAATGCCCGGAATAACCCCCAGAGTCAGCATCAGCCCCGCACTGACCGCCAGCGCGCGCGGATAGGCGCTGAACTGTTCGAACAAAGCGCGGTCCGCCGAGCCTTCCACGCCCGCTTTGGACACCAGCAAACCCGCACCCACGGACACAATCAACGCCGGAATCTGGCTCACCAGACCATCACCGATCGTCAGGATTGAAAAAGTCTGCGCCGCCTCGCCAAGGCTCATCCCTTGCGAAACCGTACCGATAATAATCCCGCCGATAATATTCACAAACGTGATGAGAAGGCCTGCAATCGCATCCCCGCGCACGAACTTCGCCGCACCGTCCATAGCCCCGAAAAACGTGCTCTCATGCTCCAGATCTTTACGCCGCGTCTTGGCCTCGTCCTCGGTGATCAGCCCCGCCGACAAATCCGCATCAATCGCCATCTGCTTGCCGGGCATCGCATCCAGGGTAAAGCGCGCGGCCACTTCCGCAATCCGCCCCGAACCCTTGGTAATCACGACAAAGTTCACAATCACCAAAATGGCGAAAACGATCGCGCCGATAATGTAATCATCGCCGATAATAAACGTCCCGAAAGCCTGAATGATTTTCCCGGCCGCATCCGTGCCTTCCTGCCCGCCGGAGAGAATAAGCCGCGTCGAAGCCACGTTGAGGCCCAGCCGCAGCGAGGTCGCCACCAGCAAAACAGTCGGAAAGGTTGAAAATTCCAGCGGCCTTTGAATGAACAGGACCGTCATCAAAATCATCACCGAAAACATGATCGACACCGATAGCCCCAGATCGAGCATAAAGGTCGGCATCGGGATCAGCATAAACAGGATAATGCCGATAATCGCCAGCGCGAAAATCACATCGGAGCGGAAATACGGCGCGATCGTTCCCGCCAGCCCGCCAAAACTCATCCCGCCGCCGGAAACCGGTGGAGCAGGGGAAGAAGATTGCGTGGCTGGTAAATTGGACGAATCGGCCATGACCCCACTATCTTAAGGGAAAACCGCCATTTTTGCGATAGGGATTTTATCTAGCCCGTGATGCCGGGAGCCGCACCCGGTCTGGGCGCTGCCTTCGGATCAACCGCAGGCGGCTGTGCGTGATCATGCGCCGCCGCGAATTCGTCTCCGACAGGCTTCTGATCATCAAGTCGGCTACGGGACTGCGTAGGCGCGCTGGCGACGTCAACGCGAGGCGTCTCGGGCGCTTCATCAACATTTGCGCCACCATCCTCGTCATCACCCGACATGCCGAGCAGTTTACCGATCCCGCCTAAATCAAAATTACCGAAACTGGGCAATATGGATTGGAAAATACTGAAAATGGCCGCCTTTATGCTATTCATCCAGCCGCCAATATTAAGGTCGGGAAAAAACGATCCGATTTGCGATAGGCCGGAAAACTGTTCGTCAAACCAGCCATCAATCATGCCCATGATGCCGGCTTTTTTCTCCGGCTCTTTCGTCTTTCCTGCCCCGCCGGGATTGAGGAAATCTAAAACACCTGCTGCTATACTTTGGGAACTGGAGCCAGCCATACCGGAAATAATTTGCAACGGAACATTAATGCGCGAGGCTGCTAAGGTTGCTGCAATTTCGTTCGGGCTCATATTTTCGACGGTTTTGTTGAGCTTCTCGGCGCCTGCATCAATCGCCGTGCGGATAGCCTCTTTGCTGTATTTCCCATCCCCGGCATCTCGAGCCGTGTTTTTAGCGCCCTCAGCCATACTGTTAAGGTAATCAAGCCCTTTATCGGCGGCTGCAGCCGTACCGTCAACCACAGCGTTAAAGATGTTTGTGCGACTCTTCTCGTCACCGAGAATCTTAACAACCTCCCCGGCATTTTCTCTAAGCTGCCTGAGTCTGTCTTCTGCCGTATCCTGTGAACTATCCTGAGCCATTCACACCATCTTTTCTTCTCTATTTCCGGCCCGTTTATCCGAACCTGTTTATTCGCCCCCATTATGAGGGGCAAAGATTAAGGAAGGGTTAAAATCGGCTCGCTACGCGCTCTCGCAATGACGCCACGGAAACCCTTTCTCACTTGCCATCCCCGGATAAATCCGCCACAATTAGGCTCGCAAAATCAAAGAACAAGGGCCGTAAATCCATGGAAACATTCGTCATTATTTTCGTCGCACTCTGCGTGCTGCTGGTCTTCAAGGGCGTGAAATCGGTCCCGCAGGGCTATGAATTCACGGTCGAGCGCTTCGGCAAATACACCCACACGATGGAGCCGGGCCTGCATTTCATCTACCCCTTTATCGATGCGATCGGCGCGCGCATGAACATGATGGAAACCGTTCTCGACGTGCCAAGCCAAGAGGTTATCACCAAGGATAACGCGGTTGTGCAGGTGGATGGCGTAGTATTCTATCAGGTCCTCAACGCCGCCCGCGCGGCCTATGAAGTGCGCGACATGGAACGCGCGACGCTGAACCTGACCACCACCAACATCCGGACCGTTATGGGCTCGATGGATCTCGATGAGCTTCTGTCCGAACGCGATGCGATCAATGCGCGTCTGCTCTCTATTGTTGACGAAGCGACCGAGCCGTGGGGCATTAAAGTGACGCGGATCGAGATTAAAGACATTACCCCGCCGCGCGATCTGGTGGATTCCATGGCCCGCCAGATGAAAGCCGAGCGGGACAAGCGCGCGACCATCCTTGAAGCCCAAGGTTTCCGTCAGGCCGAAATCGAACGCGCCGAAGGCGAAAAACAGGCCGCGATTTTAGAAGCCGAAGGGCGCAAGGAAGCAGCTTTCCGTGACGCCGAAGCCCGCGAGCGCTCTGCCGAGGCCGAAGCCAACGCCACGCGCATGGTCTCCGAAGCTATCGCCAAAGGCAATACACAGGCAATCAATTACTTCGTCGCACAAAAATATGTCGAAGCGCTGGGCAAATTCGCCAACTCCCCGAACCAGAAACTCTTAATGATGCCGCTGGATGCTTCCGGCGTGATTGGCGCTCTGGGCGGCGTAGCGGAAATCTCGAAAGAGATCTTCGATAAAAAGGACAAGGCGGCGTAAGCTAGAACGAAAAAGGACAGGCATAATGGAACTCTTCGGTTTTAATCTTGAAAACCTCGTTTTCTGGCACTGGTGGATCGTCGCCGGAGTCTTTTTCCTCTTCGAGGTTCTCTCCTTAAGCTTCTTTTTCCTTTGGCTCGGCCTGGCCGCCGTCATCGTCGGTCTTTTGATCCTGATGCTGCCCGCGATCTTGTGGCCGCTGCAATTCACTCTATGGGCAGGGCTCTCCGTCATCACCGCCGTACTTTGGCGCGTCTATAAAAAGAAAAACCCGGATATGCACGCCTCTGATGAACCCGCGCTGAATAAACGCGGCCAGCAATATATCGGGCGCACTTTTACCCTCACAGAGCCGGTCGTCAACGGCTTCGGTAAGGTCAAAGTCGATGATTCTATCTGGAAGATTGAAGCCGCCGCCGACATTGAAGCCGGACAAAAAGTCAAAGTCAACGCCATAGAAGGCACGATCCTAAAGGTCGAAGTCGAAAATTAGGCTCTACTGAAGGGCTTCAAGGTTTTTAGCGTACTCTGACGCTAGTAAGTCCTCGCCGCAGCGGCTGTAATGATCTTTGTCCCTGAACATGAAGCATTCGCCCTCGATACCCTTTAAGGGCACTGTGAAGATGTCCGAAAACGCGATATAATCACCGAAATTATGCGCTTGAACGGCGGTCCTGATGGCCTGCTCGACGATTTTGAAAATCCGCTCCGATTCCGGATTAACGTCTGTTCCGCCCGGATAAGACAGGGCCATCATAGGATCAAAACGGTACTCAACAAACGGCCCGATCCATTGAACTCTGATATTATAGGCATCTTTAAGGTGCTGGAGATACGCGATAACCGTATCAATATTGTCTTTATGAATGCCGCCATACTCTCCGGCAAACGCCCACTGTGAGTCCAGCTTCCCGTTTTTATCTTCGACAAAGTAGGAGCCCGATTGATGGTAAATCACTTTGGAAATTCTGTTTTTATTTTCAGACAGAAAATCTTCAAAGGCTCTGTAATGACACGTTTCCCCTTCATCATGCGGACGGCATCCGCCTTGCGAGACACCGATCAAAAACGGAAATCGCTCCGATTTGGCCAGAATATTGTAAAGATTCATCGCATGTGAATCGCCCAAAATAACTGTAGCTTGACCAAACTGCGCCGCGCAGGCATCAACTTTGACAGGATCGAGGTCCTGCGTGTTTCTAACCCAGAGATTACAATCTTTCTGCACCATATAATCATAGAGATCATAGCCGGTATTGTTGGAAATAATGGTGTAAAGGTGACGCTTTTCCCCGCTCAGGCGGTTATCGATAATTTCTTTTTCGAAACCGTTCTTTAAATGCCCCAAAAGCCCTACGCCTGCAAAGAAAATAATCCCCGCCGCCGAAACAGAAAAAATAACTTTCCGGCTGATAAGTTTTTTGTTCCGGAACGGCTGTTCGACATATTTCCACGTCAGAAAAGCTAGAAAAAGAGACGCAGCAGACAAGCCTGACAATAAAGCAAAGGAAGGCGGCGTGATAGAGGAATGGCGGGCAAACGCAAACAACGGTTGATGCCACAAATACGCGCTATAGGAAATGAGGCCGATCCCGACCAAGATTTTGTGACCGAGGATGCGCACAGCCAGTGTTCCGGGCGCGGCAAAGACGATGATCAACGCCGCCCCGCAGGTCGGCACAAGCGTGTACAGGCTGGGCGTCGGTGTTTCCTCGTTGAAGACCAGCATCGAAAAGCAAACCATCGCCAGCCCCAGAGCGCTGCCTATTTGCGTCGGCAGATTATTTTTGCGTTCAAAGCGGTTGAGGTAAAAAGCGCAAAAAACCCCGACCAGCAATTCCCACCCGCGCGTGGGTAAAAGATAAAAAGCCGCCGCAGGCATGTAATGGGCCGCCCAGTGCGCAAGCGTTAAACTAATGCCGAATATGCTTACGAGAAGCCACAATAACCGGTCCTGCCCCAATCGCCAGGCAAGCATCAGGAAAAGCGGAAAGAAAATATAATACTGCTCTTCAACGGCAAGACTCCAGGTATGCAGCAAGGGCTTGATATCCGCCGCCCCGTCAAAATAACCGCTTTCCTTCCAGAACAGAAAATTAGATGCAAAAACCGAAACCGCCACCAGACTTTGCGAAAAATCTTTCATGTCCGGCGGCGTCAGCCAGATCCACGCCAAGGGAATGCACGCAAGCATCACAACAAACAAAGCCGGTAAAATGCGCCGGGCGCGCCGCTCATAAAAATTGATAAGGCTAAAGTTTTGTTGCGCCAGTTCGTTCGAGATAATGGTGGTGATTAAATATCCGCTGATGACAAAAAAAACATCAACGCCTAAAAACCCGCCGCTAAAAACTTGCGATCCGGCATGGAACAATATGACCGGAAGAACGGCAAGGGCTCGAAGACCATCAATTTCAGGGCGGTATTTAGGAGACATGATCTATGAGAAGCATCCAGATTAATTATAAAAGAACAAAGTCGCCCAGCCTAACCCCGACAACAATCACGCCATAATAATGAATTTACTCGGGGATGTAAGAGAAAAATCCGGCCCTGTTAATGTGCGCGTTCTAAGCCGCAGCGGCAGGCGGTGGCGGGGTATCATCCGGCAAAGGAGGTAATTCGGCCAGTGCGCGGAGATGATTGATAACTTCGGCCGGACAGGCTGCCTGAAAACGCTCCGTGAGCGAAGAATCTGGACTGAGCGTAAAAAGAGGGTCTTGCTCCCGGCCATTTTTATCAAAGACCGGAGCCGTAGAAGCCCCGCCCCAAGCCGCATCCGCGCATATATCTCTGAGAGGTTTCCGGGCGCTTGGCCCGTTGCTTCGCGCAAAGGTTGAAAGGGCGTCCATAAGCGCAGCGGGTGGAGCGCCGCTTTCCAAGGCCTCGACTATATGGGAGGTTAGAGCATAGCTTACAACCCCTTGAAAATCGGCAGCGGCGACTGCATCAAGAGTACGAATATTATATAGCGATGTGTTAAAGCCGCCTGAAATACCCATCCACGTCCTCCGGTTCAAAACGAAGACATAGCAAAATAAATTAAATTATGCAAATGAGAGGCTACTCACCCGCCGCTTTCGGAATGTTCACGCCTTCGTCTTTATATTGATTGAGTTTGTTGCGCAGCGTACGGATGGAAATCCCGAGAATATTCGCCGCATGCGTGCGGTTACCCAGACAATGCTCCAGTGTGTTGACGATCATATCACGCTCGACATCGGCGATCGAGCGCCCGACAAGCGTTTCCACCGCGCCGGGATTTTTCACGCCGGCCGCCGCTCCGCCGCTCGGCGCGGGGGCAGGGGCCGTTTCAGCAGGCGGCGCTTCGGCGCTTTGTCCGGCTTTGCCCACACCGGCCGGATCCGGCGCGTGTGCGGCAGCCTGAGCCCCGCCGAGTCCGGCAGAAAACCCGTCTTCCTGCAAATGAATGGCCTCGGCCTCCAACTCGTCCTCGATCGAAATCAAAATCGCGCGGTGCATCGTGTTTTCCAGCTCGCGGATATTCCCGCGCCAACCATAGGCTTGCAGCTTCGATTTGGCTTCGGCAGATAAAAGCTTCTTCGCCACGCCGTTGGCCTCGGCATATTTATCGGCAAAAAACTGCGCCAGCTTGATCACATCCTGTGGCCGCTCGCGCAGCGGGGGCAGGGGAATATTCACCACATTCAAACGGAAATAGAGGTCTTCGCGGAACTCGCCTTTTTCGACCGATTTTTCAAGATTGCGGTTTGATGTGGCGAGAATTCGCACATCCACCTTCACCGCATCATTAGAACCCACGCGCGTAATTTCTTTTTCCTGAATCGCGCGCAGCAATTTGGCCTGTAACAAAGGATGCATTTCGCTCACCTCATCCAAGAGCAGCGTTCCGCCGTGCGCTTCCTCGAACTTACCGATCCGCCGCGCGCTCGCGCCGGTAAAAGCACCTTTTTCATGGCCGAACAATTCGGACTCCAGCAAATTCTCCGGGATCGCCGCGCAGTTCACGGCAATAAATTGCCCCGAAGAGCGCTTGGACTTGCGGTGGATATACTGGCTCATCACCTCTTTCCCCGTCCCCGACTCTCCGGTGATCAAAACCGTGGCCTCGCTCGGCGCGATCTTGTCGGCCAGCTTCACCACAGCCTGCATCGACGGATCGCCCGCAATCATATCGCTTTGCTCTTCGGTGACCGCGGCAATGACCGCGGCAATCATGTCCGCATCCGGAGGCAGGGGCACATATTCCTTCGCGCCTTGCTGGATAGCTTTGACCGCCGAGCGCGCATCCGTGCCGATTCCGCAGGCAATCACCGGCATATGGATTCGCTCGGCCTCCAGCCGGTCGATAAATTCGCGGATTTTCTGCTTCACATCGACCATCGCCAGATCCGCGCCCTTGCCGTTCAGCAAAGCACCGATCGCTTGATCCGTATCCTCGCAATGGATGACCTTCGCCCCTTTTTGCAGGGCAATCTTCCCGGCTTGCGATATATATCCTTCCAACTGTCCGATGATAATCAGGCGCATACTCGACTCTTCTTTTATAAAACCCTAATCAAAATACCGGATACGCTTGGCGGCCGGCAGTTCGGCGTTGAGCAGCATTTCAAGCTTACGCGGGTTATCTTGCCGCGCAAGTGAAACAGCCGTCAGTTTGATCATGGTTTTGATTAAAAAGCTGTCGCTGTGGCGCTTCTCCAGTTTTACGGCCAAAGGCGCCATCACGATCGTCCCCAAAATGGCCCCGTAAAACGTCGTTAGCAGCGCCACCGCCATCGCCGGACCGATTGTTTCCGGGTTTTCTAGATCGGCCAGCATCTGCACAAGCCCCACGAGCGTTCCGATCAATCCCATCGACGGCGCCACTTCCGAAGCGCGGCGCGTGATCCCGGCTGAGCGTTTTTGCCGTTCGGATTCGGCGTCAATTTCCTGCGTCAGGAAAAAGTCTATATCCTTCGGCTCGTACCCGTCCATCACCAGTTGAACGGCATTTTTAAGGAAAGCATCCTTGGCAAATTCCCGGTCAAACGAAGCTAGACTCAATATGCCTTTGCTTTTGGCCAGCACGGCCGTATCCAGCAAGGCTTCGGCCAGCTTTGCAGGATCACGTTTACTCACAACAATAGAATGAGCAATAATATTGCCGGCATTAGCCAGTTCTTCACCGGAATAAGAAATCGCCGTTGCCGCCAAAGTGCCCAACAAAACAATCAACAAGGACGGGACGTTAAAAAACGAAGCATCGCTCTGCCCCATGGCAATCGCTATGACGATCAGACCAACGGCAAAAACAAGCCCTAAAACCGTGGCCAGATCAACGGTCGGCTGTGAACTTTCAATGCGTATATTCGGCGCAGGACTAGCGGTGGTTGGCGGCGCATCACTCATGTTCTTATGAATTCCTGAATGTCTTTCTCAAACAAGTAAAATACAAACTCAGCTTAGCTCCGGTCCGATTTGACAATCTCGGTCATCGTCACACCGAGTTTGTCCTCGACAACAACGACCTCGCCGCGTGCCACCAGACGGTTATTCACATAAATATCAATCGCTTCACCGACCTTGCGATCCAGTTCGACAACCGCGCCCCGCCCCAGTTTCAGAAGCTGGCTGACTTGCATGGTTGAACGCCCCAGCACGGCGGAAATCTGCACCGGAATATCGTAAATAGCGCTGACATCGCTAGCCATGGGCTCGCCAACGGCATAATTTTGCTGCGGCGTCTGATCAGCCCCTTCCGCTGCCTCTATTTCGCTCAGGTTAAGAGAGCCGCCACCCGCTGCGCCACCGTCTGCGCCACCGCTACTCGTATCATCACCACCTTCATCGAACATCTTGTCGATGTCATCCTGATTGGTTTCGCTTTCATCACTCATGGCGTGTCTCCAGTCTCGTCAGGGGCAGGGGAGTCCTGCGGCTCGACCTGAGCCTCCTCGGTTGGCGCCGCATCATCTTTTTGCAGCAAAGCATCCTGAAGTGTTTCAGGTTCTTCCTTATCATGACGTGTAAAACCATCCTCTGCAAGAGTTTGCTCAAGGATTGTTAAGATATCATTGGCTACAGACTGTGGATTATGCATAGCTCCGCCATCTTCCCACAATATACGGCAGCTATGATCTGTAATGGTTTCATCGCTGTGAACGCTGAAAACAAAGCCCTGCTCTTGTCCGGGCAGCGCCTTGAGAAAGCCTTCAACGCCTTGCGCCATATCGGGGGTAACAAAAACAGAAATCTGCGGCGTCTGCCGGTGTTTTTCCAAAATGGATTGCAGAGCCGCCTTTAATTCTTCAAAACCGCATCGATCGGCATAAAACGGAAATACGGATTTAAAGATTCGCAAAACCAGATGCAGAGCTTCTTGCTCATAACGCTTTTCCCGCAAATGTTCGGCGGCCAAAAGCTTGCCCATTTCTCCCCCGATATGGTTGAGGGTTTCGGTCAAAATCTGCTTGCGGTTTGTTTGCTCTTCCTGCGTAGCCTGATCAAAACCTTTTTTAAACCCGTCCGCGCGAGCCTGATCAAGCTCTTCTGCAGAAAACATGGGTTCAGGCGGCGGCCCTTCCTCCTCCTCATGTCCTTCGTCAAAAACATGAGCATCAAAAAAAAACTTCTTCTCGATCGTCTCCGGGTCGTCGTGGGTCATTTTTTAAAAAAAGCAAAATAGGCGGCTCAACAAAGCCGTCTTTGATTAATAGATCAGTTCGTCATCGCCTTCGCCGCTGGCGATTGTAATCTCGCCTCTGGACTCAAGGTCTTTGGCAACGTTGACGATATATTGCTGGGCCTCCTCAACATCACGCAAGCGCACAGGCCCCATGGCGGCCATGTCTTCCTTCATAATCTTGGCCGCACGCTCGGACATATTCGAGAAGAATAGATCCTTGATCGCATCGGTCGCGCCTTTAAGAGCCGCAGGCAGTTTTTCCTTATCAACAGCGCGAATAAGCGTTTGCACGGACGCCGGATCCAGATTGACCAGATCTTCGAAGGTAAACATGAGCGAACGGATTTTCTCGGCCGCATCCGGCGAAATTTTCTCCAATTCTTCCATAAACCGGGTTTCGACAGAGCGTTCCAAAGAGTTGAAAATTTCGGCGATCAACTCGTGAGAATCTTTTTTCTGTGTGCGCGCCAGATTGGTCATGAATTCCTGACGCAAAGTGCGTTCAACCTCGTCCAGAATATCTTTTTGCACGGCTTCCATCCGCAACATGCGGTTGATGACTTCCATCGCAAAATTTTCAGGTAAAAGAGCCAGTACGCGCGCGGCGTGATCGGTAGAAATTTTCGACAACACAACCGATACAGTTTGCGGATATTCTTTTTGCAGGAACGTCGCCAGAATCTCTTCGTTCACATTCCCGAGCTTATCCCACATGGTCCGGCCCGCCGGACCGCGGATTTCCTCCATAATGTTGTTGATCCGCTCATCATTCAGACCGGCGCGCGCCAGCAAACGCGCCGTACTATCTTGTGTCCCCACCAGAGCATTGGTCGAAGACATTTGCTCGGCAAAGTCCACAAACAACCGCTCGACGACCGTCGGACTGACCTTCCCCAGCCCGGCAATCGTTTGGGAGATTTCGAGGATTTCATCATCGTCCATCTGTTCAAACAGCTTTGCCGTTTGATCTTCTCCCAAAGAAAGCATCAAAATCGCAGCCTTCTCGGCGCCCGTTAATGTCCTGTAATCCTCGCGTACCCGCATGCGCTTACATCCCCGTTATTAAAACAAAACCTTTAGCCATCCTGTGTCATCCAACTGCGGATAACCGACACGGTTTCGTTCGGATAATTTTCGACAATCTCTTCGACTTTTTTAATAGAAGACGACTTAACCTTGCCTTCAACCCCACCGATATTAATAAGAGATTCTTCTTCAGGTTCCTCTTCGTACATTTCCGGGCTGGACAGAGCAGGGGTCTCCTGCCGCGCCGCCAGCAAGTCCATCTCCAGATCAGGGTCCATACGCTCCATAGAGGTGTTTTCCAGCAGTTTCTTGACCATGGGCTGCAGCACCAGCAAGATGACCAAAATCACCATAATAAAGATCAAAATCAGCTCGGCGGCATCAATCAAATCGCTTTTCGGAAAGCCCAGAATGAGATTGTCGTCAATGAATTCCTCGTCAGTATCAACTTCGGCGAATTGCATATTTTTAACGGTAATGACATCGCCGCGTTCTTCGTCATATCCGACCGCGCTTTTCACCAGCTCCTCGATCTGCGCAATTTCTTCGGGCGAACGTTCCTGATAAGTCTTATTGCCCTCTTCATCGGTGTTATAGCGCCCGTCCACCAACACCGCGATGGACAGTTTATTGATTTCGCCAACCTCGCGCACAACGCTGCGGATGGTTTTGCTGATCTCGAAATTCGTCACTTCTTCCGAGCGGTTATTCTCGGCAGAAGGTTGATCCCCGCCCAGCAAGTCCCCGCCAACGCCGGGCAGATTGTTCGCCACCGAGACATCCTGTCCTGTCGTGTCGCGCTCGGTCGAGGATTCGGAAGTGACTTGAGAAGACCGCAAAACCTGCCCCTCCGGGTCATAGAGCTCTTCATTTGTGCTGATGCGGTCAAAATTCATCTCCGCCGTGACGATCGCCCGCACATTCCCAAAACCGACAACGCGGCTCACCTGATCTTCGATTTTGCTGGTCAACTGTCCTTCATAGCTGCGGCGCATTTCTTCGGCCTTGACCGTCATCTGATTGGCTTCGCCGTCTTGCCCGCCGCGCGCCAGCAAATTCCCGTTGCTGTCGATGATCGTCACATTCGAGGCTTTTAAATCGGGAACGGCCGAAGCCACCAAAGACTGGATAGCGTAGATATTTTCCCGCTCGACCTGCGCACCGGGGCGCACGCCCAGATAAACGCTGGCGCTTGAGCTGCGGCTCTCTCGGCTAAAAAGCTCACGTTGCGGGAGGACAAGGTGAACGCGGGCGCTGCGCACACTGTCCAAAGAGCTGATCGTGCGCGCGAGCTCACCTTCCAGCGCCCGCACCTGATTAATATTCTGAACGAAGTTCGTTGTCCCGAAACTTGATTGCTCGTCAAACAGCTCATACCCCATGGAGCCGCCGTTCGGCAATCCGGCCTCGGCCAATAACAAGCGCGCGCGGCCAACTTCGTCTTCCGGAACCATAATCTGCGAGCCGTCGATCGAGGCCTCATACGGAATTTGGCTCTCTTCCAGTTTAGCGGCAATCGCACCGGAGTCGGCTGAGGAGAGTTCGGAATAGAGCATCTTCATCGGCGGCGTGGAAACGCGCAGGGAAACGAAAATAAAAAACAGCACCATCCCCGCCATGATAGCGGCCATGATAGCCAGGCGCGGCGCCCCGAGTTGTCTAATGGTATCTGCAAAACTGCTCAATATCTTTAATCCTTTTTATTGAATAGCCTGTCCCGCGCGGACAGACCTCTGCTTTCCTGAGAGCCCATGACGGAAAAGGGCGGTACTCACAGCCATATGCTCTTTATAATATGAATCAAGTTTACAAAACATGCAAACACTCTATCCTTTAAGTATAGTCTTTTTTGAAATCCTTTGCTATGGCGGGCCGAATCGGGGTGAAAAGAAGGGGGTGGGGGAGCCCTTCAAGTTTTCATCTTTTTGTTGTGAATAAGGAAAAAATTATGAAAACAGGTGTTGACTTTTGCTCTAAGTTGCGTTAATATGATACTAGGGTAGTATGCCCAGAATTATAGGGTTTTTCTGGGCGGTTAGGAGTAACAAATGGTTGAAACTGTTGGTTCAGTAGTTGTGAACACCTCGGTTCTTCGCCACGTAGCGGAGCAAAGCTCCACTGCGCGCTCTTTTGCGGCTAATCCAGAGAATATTGAAGCCGTAGCCCGTGCCCCTGTTGCACCGTACATCAGCCCGTATATTTCCGTTGATAATAACTACCGGAAAGCCGTAATTCAGATTCGCGACTCGGATACGGGGGATGTTCTTAAGCAATTCCCGTCCGAATCGACGCTGCGCGCCCGTAGAATTGAAGAAGCGGCGCGTCTGCAAGCCGAATTAAGGCAAATTCACGGAGGCGGGGATGATGACGGCGCCATTGAATCCGCTTCATCTTCGGGCGGTTCGGCTGGGGATAGTGGGTCTTTGGGCGTCGTGACCGTTGTTCAGGCCTCCGACGCACCGTCGCAGTCTCTTGGCGCAGGCGTTGCCCAGGCGGCCATCGCAGCTTTAAGTATCGGCGCGCAAGCGGGGCAACCCCCGGCTGGCGGTGCGGTGAGTTTGACGGCTTAAAAAGTGGCCATATCGCTCGATATGCAGGCTCCCGAGGGGGCTTTTTTTATGCCTTTTTGACGTCTTTGAAATAGTTTCCGGAAAAAAAATATTTTAAGCGATACGTGCAAACGCAAGGCTGGCTGCGACTTTGGTGCTTTGCACAATAAAAAGTCGTGTACAGAATAAAAAAAGCATAAAAAATTACTAAAAAAGAATAGTTATTGTAATTATAGTTCATATTAGGGTGTGTTTGTTTAAATGGAATTCGCTGACATAAAGGGTAGAAAGCATTGCAAGCGCAGAATCTGGTTATATGTAACGTCAACCACCGAAAGCTCGGGCCGATTAGAGATTGGTCCGGTGCCAATGATGTGGATGGTCCGTGGTTGATCCGGCATCTAAAATCCATGGGGGCGAATGCGATTTGGTTTAATCCCTTAACCGAGTCAACGCGCATAGGGTATGAAGACCCCAGAAAAGATAATCAAAAGGTTTCAAGAAGCCTGTATGCTGAGCGCCAGCATTTCCGTTTTAGCCGTGAGTTGAGTGCGCACCCGGATCCAAATGCGTCAGGTGTCGCCCGCTCGTTTTTGGATAGAATGCATATCAAGCATTTTAACGCCCAGATGGCCGAAGAAGGGATGCTGGTGTTTTCCGACAAGGTCTTTAACCACGTCGCGCGCGATAATCCGATTGTTCAGGCAGAAACAGACGAAATCACAGCTCTGATAAGGAGCTGCCGGGAACGGGGACTAAAATGGCAATATATCGTCGTCGATAAACATGCCGAGCCTCAGGACCAAAAGCCTCAAGTCCAGCCTGAGTTTCCGGACGAAGATTACCAAACAAAACAGATTATCGGGATATCCTACGGTCGTGAGGGAGAAAAACCCTCTGAGTATTGTTTCAAGTTTTGCCGTAACCGCGACTTTGATGCTCTGAATTATCACGGCATGCCGGACTATGACACGGTGCAGATCAATTATGCGTCTCCGCAGGCCTATGACTTTTTCGTCCGCGGTTATCAGGACGGAGAAAACTTTGTTCCCGGCTATTGGAAGCAGACAATTGACCGTGATATCGATCTAGGCTTCACGGGACTACGCCTTGATATTGCCTATAAGGTGCCGCCGCACTGGCTATCCGAGTTAATCCAGCACGCCCACGACAGCAAACCCGGCATGGTCACTATTGCCGAAACGCTGGCGGGTGTCGAGGATGTTGGCGCTCGAGAGTTGATTCCGCGTTTGGCCGATGTAAAAATTATTGTTGATGGGCAAGAGCGCCCGGGAATAGATCACGCCATGCTTTCAGCGCCCTGGCTCAATCTCAAAGACCCGCATTGGTTCATTGATGAAGTCCGCCAAATGCAGGACATTTCCGTCTATGGCGGCGCCGGTTTCCCGGATAATCATGACATGGAAACGACTATTGCACAGTTCGCGTCCAGCTTGTTGGAGCATGATGAAAGACCCGATAAGCAGCCTGTCATTGCCGATATCTGTGTGCGAAACTATGCGATAGCGGCATTGATAGGGAATGCGCATTATGCCCAACTCGGCTACGAACTCTGCGCCGATCAGGTCGGAGTTCACAAAGAAGATACCGATCCCGCGTCTTGGAGACGGTTTATGGAAGAACGGCCCGAAGGCCATCCTTTGAACATTGCTGCGCGGATGCGGCAAATTAATGAATTCAAGCAATCTTTAAATGCGCCCGACGCGATTTTTGCGCTGCAATCCGTGGACTGGGTCGGCGACAACCTGGCGCGAATGAACATCGCTCTCACCGATCGTGAAACCGAAGAGCCCGTGGGGACACTGGAACTCTACTTAAATAATAAACCCGAATGCGGTCCGGTCTATATGCCGCAGGTTTGCTACGAGGATGTGAGGCAAGAAAGAGCAGGGTTGAAAGCCAGCTTTGATGCGACAAGAGCGGGCGAACCCGTAACGGCTTGGAAAGCGATCTTCCGGCGCGATCCGGCTTATGCGCCGCATGCACATCATACCGCTGAAGTCGAGAATGAGGCAAAAAGTCATCAACATGCGCACGCGTACCACTC
This sequence comes from Alphaproteobacteria bacterium, assembly GCA_020443075.1. Classification (GTDB taxonomy): domain Bacteria; phylum Pseudomonadota; class Alphaproteobacteria; order Micavibrionales; family Micavibrionaceae; genus TMED27. The sequence continues at coordinate 79,118 of JAGRIU010000029.1, read as the reverse complement.
GTAAACAAACGCTTACTCCGCAGGCTTGGTCATCAGACCGGCGGCAATTTCCTTGTTGATGTTAATCAGCACATCCAGCTTTTGCTTTTGCGGATCGGTCATAATTTCGACTTCGCGCTTAAAGACAAAATTGGCCAGATTAATGATATTGCTCCGCAAATCATTGGGCCGGTTGCCTTCAGGGTTTTCCAGCGCCGTATCGTAAAACATCATCCAGATTTGCCGGTTGTATTTCAGGGTCTTCTCCAGAGCTTCCCCGTGAAGGTTCTCCCAGTTATCCTGCAAGTCGCCAAGCATATGAGCAGCCTTTAACAGCACGCGTGCCTCCAGCTCACGCTGATCAGGTGCGTGCTTGCGCGCATTATCGCCATAAGCGCTGGCCGCTTTGGCGTAAGGATTATTGTTCGGCGGATTTGGCGGTGGCATAACCGATCAACTCCCTTTCATGCTCGATAAGTTGTTTGGACAGTTTGAGGGCCTTGTAATAATGCCGCCCCATGATTTCATCGTTAATCTGCATAATAAAGATCTTGCATGAAGGCGCAGCCTCCTGAACCAGCTTGACTTGTTCGAAATATTTATCGTGATATTCCTCCGGCGCGCGCGAAAGATACATGCATTGAACAAGGAAATAAATACGAGAGCAAGGACTTTGTATCGCCTCGTCTTCTTTCATGATGTCTTTTTCGCGCATAATCGGAGCATCCCCGGCAATATGTAAGCGCGTACGCTGCTTATCATTCGTGATGACAGCTTCGCCGACTAAAATCTTTTCACCGGGTTTGAGATCAATAACAAGAGCCACGGAACCCTTCCTTTCGCTAAGGCCAAAGGCTTCTGCCTTACCCCTATATTATAGCATATTTCGACAAAAACAAGGAAGGGAAATGGGAAAGAAAAGAGCGTAAAAAAAGCCCCAGCGTTCTGCCAGGGCTTTTGAATAAACGGGCAATGCCCTCGTTAGAAAGAGTGTGCTGATTAGAACAAACGAAGCACAGCTTGCTGAGACTGAGACGCCAGAGACAAGGATGTAACACCCAATGTCTGACGGGTCTGCAGAGCGAGCAAGTTTGCACCTTCTTCGTTCTGGTCTGCCAATGTCAAGTCGTCCGCACCGGCTTCCAGCGTATTAATCGTGGACTCCGTAAAGTCACGACGTGTCTGGATAATGGCCAGGTCGTTCGCGATAGATGTACCGAAGTTCCGCACGCTTGCAAGTGCAGCGTCTGTAGCATCAATAGCGTTTTGGACGTCCAACGATGTCAGGAAGTTCACTTCATCCAAACCAAGACCGGTCGATGTAAAGTCCACACCGTCAGTGACAAGGCTGTTGTCACGGTCTTCGTTGAAGTAAGTGGTCAAGTCATCACCATTCAGCAAGTTCACGCCGCGGTAGTTAGCGTCTTGAACCAAACCGTCGATCTGTTCACGGACGTTGTTGTAGTCGTCACGGAACTGAGTCAGGTTTGCGCTTGTACCAACGAAGTTCAGGATCTCGCCTGCGGCATCCCCGGCAGCCAGCGTAATATCCGCTGCGCCCCCGATCGTACCGTAACCGGTAACCCCGGATGCGAAACCGAATGCGATATCCCCGGTCGAGGTACCGTCATTGGATTCGATCGTGATTTCGGCCTGACCAACGGTTTCGGCATAATCAAGTTCGATACGACCTGTATCGACGTTGAAGCTGGCCGTTACAGAGGAACTCAGAGCCGAGTTGTTGATGTCGTCAACAAGCTCTTGAATCGTATCTGTATCGATATAGCTGCCGATGATAACGCTGGTGTCATCAACGCGAAGGGTGATGGTCACATCGTCGGTTGCTGCCGTGCCGAAGTTGTCAATGAAACCGGCGGCATCAAGCTGTGCACCAGCTTCATACTTACCGTTCACTTTACCGGCGGCGGAAACTTTCGATGTAACGGTCCGGCCGGCAACGATAGAACCCGCAAGACGGGTCGTTGCAACCGTATCTTCAACACCGACAAGATCATCCAGACCGAGGAAGGCAAAGCCGTCCGCGCCCGGTGAAGTTGTCCCGTCTCCAACGCGGATAATACCGCCGTCATAGAGGGATTCAATCTTCAGGCGGCCGTTAGAATCGACGCTGGCCTTCAGGTATGGGTTGATCGTTGCTGTGGAGTTGATAGTCCCGACAACGTCATAAATCGTATCGCCAGTAGCGATGTTAACGCCGACCGTAATAGGTGCGCCGGAGTTTACATCTTCATGGAAGAACGTGAAGTTGACGTCATCACCGTTAGCAATCGCGCCGTTGGAATCTGTAACCAAATCGTCAAAGACGCTCAGGTCAACCGTCCCGGTAATGCTTGCAAAGCCTTCAGCTGCACGGATTTCTGATAAAGATTCCTGAGCAATCGAGTTAGCTTGTTCAACAAGCGTTGTCAGAGCGGTAATCCCGTTATCGGCTTCCTCAATCGTTCTAATGGACTGGGAAATCCCGTCCAACAGGCGGTTAAGGTCGTTTGCACGGTTGTTGATGGATTGCGCCGCAAAGAAGTTCTGCGGGCTGTCCAGAGCGGAGTTAACTTTCAAACCCGTAGCCAAACGAAGCTGCGTGTCGTCAATCAATCTCTGCGTGTTCTGGAGTGAAAGTAGGTTGCTGCGGAGAGCAGCGGTCAATACAACATCAGACATGATGTCTCTCCTTTCCTAGGTTATGTTTTGCATACTGCAATGGCCACGTACTGTGACCACATAGATTCAGAATATATCATAAAAATGAACAGGGGGTTAACAAATAAAACATTCTCAGTCTTTTACACAGTTTTTCTCACGAATTTTTCGTAAAAAAACAAGGGCGCAGCGCAGTCGAAGATAACGGCCCTCAAAAGGTAAGCCCGGCCGTTTCTACGGGCCGGGCTTGAAAAAAAGAGGGGGCGCACCAAGCTTTCTAGGGGCAGATCCGCCAGGGTTAGGCGGGTCTTGAAATCACAGCCTCTTTGGGTGGGTGAGGCTGCGAGGGCATTGCCCGATGCGCCCTTTTTCGCAAAACCATAATCCGTTCTGGATCAAAATATTTGCGAAAAACTGGGCCTCTTAAGCGGCAGGTGGTTAGGGAGTTGCCGGGTAGCATACCTGCGCGCTTTTACAAGGCCCAATTCTTATGGTCTATTAACGCAATCTCAACAGATCTTCGGTCATCTGGTCGACGGTGGTAATCACCCTCGTACCGGCGCCGAAAGCCCGCTGGGAGATAATCAATCGCGCGAATTCGTCCGCAAGGTCCACGTTGGAGGCTTCCAGCGTCGAAGGCTCAACAAAGCCTGCGCCGCCTGTGGCCGCTTCACGCAGGTTTTCCTCACCTGATTCTTCAGACGTGCTGTAGGCTGTCCCGGACACTTCCGTCAGACCGTTGGAGTTCGAGAACGTGACCAAAGGAATTTGATACAGGTCTGCCGAGGCTCCGTTGGAGAACCGGGCCACCACCTTCCCTTCACGGGTGAGCTCAATCCCAGTCCGCAAACCAAGCTCGGCACCGTTCTGATCGGTAAAGATCACGTCATAATTCCCAGAGAACTGCGAGAAACGGCCAATATCAATATTGATATTTTGTAGATCCGAACCGTTCCCCCAGTCAATGTTCGTCAATTCGATATCAATGTTACCCGAGGAGTCCGCCGCAGCGTTCAGCCCGCCATCCCCATCGAAGTTGATCATACCTTGCGAAACGTTGCTGCCATTGGGGTGTACGATGCTCATCTCCCACCAGCCCTGAGTATTGGGGCTTGTGACGTTGGAAATTTGAGGGAAATCGCTTTGACTGAGATATGGAGCAACGGCGGCACCTGTGATGTCGTAATCCGGTTCGAACGTCAAGTCCGGCGCCGCGTTGTTGGCGCTCGGGTCGGTCACGATGTTAAAGCCCGTCCCGTTGGTGGCCGGAGTACCGGTGTTGTTGGCAACAATAACCGTCGCCGTCGGATCCACCGCCTGAACCAGAATTTGGCCGTTAGCTGTCAAACGCGCTTCAAGCTCATTCCCCGTACCAAAAGCATTGATCGCATCAATGTAATCTTGAACGGTAATAACCTCGTTCGCTCCGACAATCGCCCCGGCCCCGGCTGTTTGAACAAATTCAAACGTTTCGGTTGTTGCGCCGATAGTGATATCCAGAGCATGGCCTTCGGTGATACCGCCCAAAACCCCGGAGTTAGCCGTAATCGGCAACCCGGCGATCGTATCGGTGGCTGTCAGGACAGCCGGAGCGTTACTGGTGAAGTGAGCCATCGGGCCGACAATTTTTCGGTATTCGATTGTCAACGTATGGGAATCGCCCAACGCGTCAAAGACCGTCAGACCGCGAGAGAAGTGCGGACTTTGGGAGTCGACGGGGAGCTCTGCAGGGGTGCTAAAGTTATGCGGGTCATAACCGATTTCATCCGCATCAAGGTTGATCGCCAGATCGGCGGCCGATGTCGGACGGGTCAACCCGCCCAAGAAGGCCACGTCGGCCGGGACCAGAGACACAAGGTCCCCCTGGTTGGCCGGCAGATTGCCGTCAGAGTCAACCGGCCAGGCATACAGCACGAAACCGGCAGCATTGCGTAAAAGCCCTTGCGCGTCTTCGCTGAACTGTCCGGCGCGGGTGTACAGGAATTCCTGCCCGGCTGTTGTTGCCCGTTTGACGGGGAAGAAACCGTTTCCGGAAATCGCCGCATCGGTCGAAGAGGAGGTCTGCTGGATAGAGCCCTGCTGATCCACGCGCTGAATCCGGTTCACAGCCACCGTACCTGGTGAATACTGTGCCAGACGGCTTTCGGTGGTCACCAAGCTGCTGAAAGACGCTTCCGAGCGCTTAAAGCCGTTGGTGCTGATATTGGCGATGTTGTTGGAAATAATCGCGGTATTTTGCGATTGCCCGAACAGCGCCGACACGCCGGTAAATAGTGATCCAAAAAGTCCCATGAGTTACTCTCCTTTCCTAGAAATACTCAAATTCGTTAAATAAAGGGTTGGGGTGAAAATATTGAAAAAGCTAGGCATCCGAGCCTCCTTCCGGTATTTCCTCCGGGGGTGTTGAAGGCTCTGGCGGTAAACTGACATTCAAAATGTTACCTGTCGAAACGGCGCGGTCACCAACCAACAGGAAGATGCTGCCGCCCTGTGTTTCTACGCCCCGCACGCGGCCCTCGACAACGATTGTCGAGCCCACGGCGTCATCGTTGATGTCCAGAGCGTCTATGCTGACATCATAAGTACCGGGCTCCACAGGGTTGCCGTACTTATCCAGCCCGTCCCAGACAAATTCATGGCTGCCCGGTGCTTTCTCCGCATCCGTTTCATAGACCAGATCTCCGGATTCGTCATAAATCCGCAGCTTGGCTGTAATAGCCTCGCTATCCATCGCATAATTGATCGTGCTGGGCGCGCCGTTTCCGTCATTATAAAATTCGGAAGAAATATAGCTGACATCCAGCCCGACATAGCCCAGAGCCGAGCCCATGGCGTTGCCCAGTTGTAAAGAGACAAGGCTGTCGAGCTTCTGGTTAGTGTTGATTTGCTGTTCCACGCCGGTAAAGGCCACGAGCTGGTTGGTGAACTCGGTCGTATCCATCGGCGAAAGCGGATCCTGGTGCTGGAGCTGCGTTGTCAGCAGGCTCAGGAACTGGCTGAAATCCGTAGCCAGCTTGTCTTGCGCAGCCGCTGTCTTGGATTGCTGGTCCAGCGCGGTATTGATTGTTACGTTTGAAACCATAATGTCTCTCCTTAAATCCCGCTAAGCCAAAATGTCATAGCGCATGTGCCCGGTTTGCGGGTCTATGTGCCAGGTCATTGTGGATTGGATAAGTTCTACGTTTTCTCCATCATGGCCCGTACCGCCTTGGTCGTGACCGCCGCCGCGCTGGTTGTTCTGATCGAAATCAAAGCCCTGTTCAGCCAGTTCGAAGTTCAAATTCGCGCCGCCGTCCATGCCGGCGTCATGCAGCATCCGCTCCAGCGTTTGCGCATCGCGTTGCAACATCATGTAGCTTTCGGGTTTTTCAGCAATAATCGTCGCCTTCAGGCTCTTGTCCTTGCTGAAGCTCATCTGGATGCGCACGCGTCCGAGCTCCGGCGGATCAAGCTGGAATGTCAAAGTCTTGTCTCCGGCATTGTTGGCGGCGCGCTGCATGTTAACAGCGATCAGGGCGGTCGCCGGATGCGGTGCGCCTGCGCTATGGGCTTGCGTCACAAGGCTGCTAAGCGAGCCGAGCTGGGCCTGGGCTTGCGCAGCGGGCATTAAGCCGTACTGCTCTTCCGAGCCTTCAAAAAATCCGGCCGGAGCAAATAAGCTGCCTTCCAGCGTAAACGGCCAGCCCTGTAAAACATGAGACACACCGTGCGAAGAGGCATGCTGCAGCCCTTGTGCGTGCAAAACAGCGTTTTGAGAATTATTCTTCAAAAGCGCCTGAAACTCCTGGGCGCTTGTTTTGCCCTTCAACGCCGCTTCCAAAGCCAGTTCGAAATCGGAGGTCTCCGGTAAGGTCTCCGCCTCATCGGATGTATTGAAAGGCTGGGGCAGGGAGGGTGTTTCCTCTACCGGTTGTGTCAGGAGAGACGGAGGTGTCAAAGTGCCGCTTTGTAAGGGCTCTGCCGGAAGCGTCTGCAGCCCTGCACCGGCGAAAAGGCCCGCGAGTTGCTGTTTGAGCGTATCAATCTGCCCCGAAGTGATGGAGTCATCCTGTTTTGCAAGGCGTTCGATCAGGGCTAAAACGGGAGCGGGGATGGATGCCTCTGCCGCGCCGCCATTGGATGCTGTATCCGCCTCTGAATCGTTGAGATTGCCGTCCAAAAGAGCCGCCGCTTGCGCGTTGGCGGATGCTTCGGCGTTAGTCTGAATACTTTGCAGGGCGGCCTGACGCTTGATATGAGCTTCTACAACGTGCTTGAGCGAGGTCAGCCAGCCCGGGTGTTTGGCCAGCAGATCTTGAGCATCCTCCGGCAGTCCGGAGGTAAAGCTGTCCAAAATCTCGGAAATGTCACGCCCAGAAACATCAGCGGAGACGGCCGTGTCCGGTTCAATCGCATTAAGCGCCGCACCCAATAAATCTTCGCCTGTTAAGGGAGTGTGTGGCGCAGTAATATCTACAGTATTAGAATCTGTTACGGCGTTATTTTCGGAATTTGATTCAAGCCCAAAGCCTTGTCCGTCCAGGATTGATTTAGAGGTTAAGGATTGGACTCCAAGTAATTCATAAAGCAGGGGTAAATGCTTCCGCCCTTTCTCTTGTTCTTCGGCGCTCGTCAGGATTTCCGGTTTTAACGGCTTTAAATCCTCGTCAAAGGCTTTCTGGTTCAAAGACAGCGCCTGAAGTAAAGCGCCCGCATCCCCTTCGGGCAATATCTTTTCAAGACCTTGAATGCTCTCTTTGATCTCGGGAGTAACGCCCACTAACTGCGCTAGTGATAACTTGGGTGTTTTCGTCAAAAGAGGGTTATCGGATTCTAAAGGAGTCGCTGCAGCTTTCCCGTGTTGCTTCGGATCATTCGCATTCTCGCTCAGGCGCGCCAGCAAAACTTGCGTAAAATTCTCGAGCCCGGCCGGCAATCCGCCTTGTGCACCGCCCAGCAAAATCTTGCCCGAGGCATTGGCCTGCAATCCCTGTCCCGAAGCTACGGCTGTAAAAAGTAAATCTGCGCTCATAATTAGTCTATCCTTATTAAGCGGTTTCGCTATCCCCCAGGGAAATACATTTCTTGTTATTCATCTGCAGCATGCCCGTCTCGCTGTAGCTATACGCACTGTGTTTCTGGGCGGCATCTTTCGCTGCGCTGCGGATCGTCATGCTCAGGCGGTCCATTGTGCGCTGCATGCGGTCCAGGGCCTCCATGTTCAAGCGGGAAAGCTCGGCAAAATCATTGCGCATCCGCTCAAGCTGCTGTTTAAGCGCCGGGTCGGCTTTTTGCATGTCCTCCTTACGCATAATCATCTCATTCACATGGCTCTGATAGGCGTGGGCTGAACGCTGCTTCGCGTCTTGCAAAGCCAAGAAAGCCTGCGTATCAAGGGCTTGTAGGGCTTGCGTTTCCTGCTCGTAAACCTGGCGCAACGCATCAATGGTTTCCATCATTTGCTGCATGGCTCTATTGGGATCGCGCGCCAGCTTGACCGGGATAAATTCCGGAGTGCTCATGCCGGAGCTATACTGTTGATTGGGCGTGTTCATCATACTGCTCCTGCCTTATTTTTTGTCCTCATCGCGCATGCGCTGGCCCATTTCTTGCGCGCTGATCAAGCTGCTTTGGGTTTTGTTCTTGGCATTGTCGTAAACATTCGACACCGCGATATTGTTGTTCAGAGTTTTCTCACCCAACAGGTTTTGCAAATTCTCCAAACGATCCAAAAGACCTCTGTCAACGCCGCGAAATTCTTCCAAACGGCCGCGAAACTCTCCGGCCAGTTTCTCGTAGCGCTTGACCAGAAACGTTTTTTCTTCCTGCAGGATATTAAAGGCCATCATGTCATTGACCGCCAAAGCCTGGGCTTCTTTATCCGCCAGATCGACCAGATCGCGCGTCGCTTTGATCAACGTATTCAAAGCACGGGTTTGATCGCCCGGCAAAATGGGGGTGCTGCTCTCTTGCTTGATCGCTTGGCTCTGTGTGTTCATCTCTTTAGGTCCTTTCTCACTACTCGATTGTTATCTTGTCGTTTTGCGCTTCCTGCATGCGGATCATCTGTTCGCGCACTTCGGCGCTCATGCCCAGTCCGCCGGTTTTGGAAACGATCTTGCCGTATTCCTGCAAAAGCAAGTCGCGGAAAATTTCTTCGCCCTTGCCGCCGCCAAACGGTCCGTCTGTCGTAATGCCTTCGAACATCGGTTTCATCATTTCGGCGATAAACATCGCCTCGAAATCCTCAGCCGCCGCATCGACTTTCTCTAATTCACGGGCCTTGGCGGCTGCCTTCAAGCTTCTTGTGCCGGCGCTGGTATCGGCCTGTGTGGCTTGCAAGAGGGCAATATTCGTATCGGGGCTCAGGTTTGACGCCATCACATCACCTCGATTTCTGCCTGCAAGGCCCCGGCGGCTTTGACGGCCTGAATAATGGTGATGATATCGCGCGGCTGCAGCCCCAGACGGTTCAGGCCCGTCACCAGATCCTGCAAGGTTACGCCGGTCTCGACCATAGCGAGCTTCACATCATCACCTTGATTAATGTCGATATCGGAACGAGGCACGACCACGGTCTGCCCCTGATCGGCAAATGGATTGGCTTGCGAGACCTGCGGCGTTTCATTGACCTTGATCGTCAGATTGCTCTGTGCAATCGCTACATCGCTGATGCGTACATTCGCACCCATCACAATCACGCCGGAGCGCTCGGAGATCACAATGCGCGCAGGTTGATCCGGCTGCACGGCCAGTTGCTCTATATCGGTGATCAGATCAACGATCGAGCCGTCATAATTGCCCGGACGGCGTAGCACAACGCTGGCGGAGTTTTCGGCCTTGGCAAGCGTGGAGGCGGTAAAGCCGTTAATCGCCTGCGCAATCCGGCGCGCGGTCGTAAAGTCCGGGTTTTTAAGCGCCAGACGCACTTGCGGTAAATCTTCGAGCTGGAACTGGATTTCACGCTCGACAATCGCGCCTTCGGCAATGCGTCCGGAGGTCGGAATATTCTGCGTTACAGAGCCGCCATCGGCCTGCGCGGAAAATCCGGAAACGCTGACTTCGCCCTGTGCCACGGCATAGACCTCGCCGTCAGCCGCCAGCAAAGGCGTTACCAGCAACGTCCCGCCTTGCAGGCTCGTCGCATCGCCCAGCGCGGAAATACTCACGTCAATGCGGCTGCCCTGATTGGTGAAGGGAGGGAGGGTGGATGTCACCATCACGGCGGCCACATTGCCGGTATTTAAATTCTGTCCGCGCACATTCACGCCCATGCGCTCTAACATCGCAATCAGGCTTTGCTCGGTGAAAGGGGAGTTGTTCAGGCTGTCGCCCGTGCCGTTCAAGCCGACCACAAGACCGTAGCCGACAAGCTGGTTATCGCGCACGCCTTCGATATTCACAATGTCTTTAATGCGTGAAGTCGCTGCGTGTGCTTGCTGCGCTGTGATAAACGAGAAAAGAAAGAGGCCGGCCGCCAAAAGCATGACGTGGATGAGCCACTGATATTGCCCTTGAAATTGCCCGTGAAATTGGAGGAACAGTGGCGACCGGACCTTACCCGTAGCACTGGCCGCCCTTGAGTGGGCGATCTCGGCTTTGTCTGAATGGATGCTCGTAAAAAGCATTGTCTTTCGATCCTTCGTTTATTGTGACGCAAATACCCGAGTAGGCGATCTGCGCGGGTTTATACATGCGAACGCTGTGCCAGTTTTAAAAACCGTTGTTTTACAATGGGTTGTTTAAATAACGCTCAAAGGAAAAGCGTGTGCGCCAATAAAAAAGATGAAAAGAGAAGGGCAATTCTTTCCACGCAGTCTTGAAATTTACGCTATAATAGAAGAAGGATTCAAAAACGGCGGCGTTTGCGCGGCCTCTAATCAAACACAAAAAGGACAACAGCCCATGAAAGTCACAGGGCCGGGCCGCTCGCAAGGGCCTTCCAGCACAAAGAAAACCGGCAAAGCCTCCTCCAGTGAAGGCAGCTTCGGAGATTTTATCGCCTCGGGCCCGTCCGAAACCGGCAACGTGCAGCACACCCGCAATATTGCGCAAGTGGATGCTCTGCTGGCTATTCAGGGCGCCGAAGATCCCACTGCGCGCGCGGCTAAAAAACGTATGCGCCAGCGCTCACACGATTTGCTCGACGGGCTGGATAAAATCCGCACGGCCATGCTCTGCGGTAACCTGACCGTAGGCCACATGATCGATATCGCCGATGTCGTGGCCTCCCACCGGGAAAAAATTACCGACCCCGGCCTGACATCCATCATGGACGAGATTGACCTGCGCGCTCAGGTCGAACTGGCCAAAATGCGCGTTGCTCTAGATGCGCAGGCCGCGCAAAAAGCCTCGCACGCCGAAGCTTAGCGGGCCGGATCGGCAAAGCGGTTTATAAAGATGCAGCATCTGATTCTTTTGCTTGTTTTCACATCCGGCGGTGCTTATAGTCTCGTAGCTAAAATTTAACGAACATATAGGGAATCGAGAAAAATGGCTGCACCCGGTAGTGTTATTGTCCCCACTGATTATGATCCGGAAAAAGACAAAAGCGAATTTATGAACCCTGTGATGCAGGAATATTTCCGCCGCGAACTGATGACATGGCGCAGCGAGCTTCTGCGGGAATCTCAGGAAACGATTGCCAATACGCTGCAAACCGCCGAGCTGCAAAAGCCGGACATGACCGACCGCGCGTCCGAAGAAACAGATCACGCGCTGGAGCTGCGCACCCGCGACCGCGAGCGCAAGTTGGTGAAAAAGATCAATTCCGCGCTGGAGCGCATCGACGACGGTGAATACGGCTATTGCGAGGAAACCGGAGAGCCGATCTCCATCGGCCGCCTCAAGGCCCGCCCGATCGCCACTCTGTCCATCGAGGCCCAAGAACGCCACGAGCGTATGGAAAAAACCCAACGCGACGATTAGGGCAGTTCGTCAGCTTTGCAAAAGAAAACCTCTGTTTTTCAACATTGTTGTGCAAAGACAGATGTTATCTCCCTAAAACCTTTATCTCAAACGCTTAGCGGGGATCTTTTGTGCGATATGCCAAGGCCCCCGTTTTCACGGGGGAAGCAAAAGGCCCGTCGTGCTATAGAGCAGGCTCGGAATGGTCACGGTGGTGCAGATACCACTCCGGCGTGATTCGTGGTTAATAAAAAAACCGGCCCTCTTAATCAAAAGAAAGGCCGGGAGCAGTTGGTGGGTAAGGTATTCTTAAAAAATCAATATCCGTTTCGGTTAAGCGAAGCAGGTTTTAGCGTGGCTAGGAAAAAGAGGCGAAGCTTATATTTCATAAGGGAGCCGATTTTTGACGCCGCCACGCTGAAATTCCTGCAAAGCTTAAAACGGGAACACGATGTCATAGAGCTGCTGTCCGTATCTCGGCTGCTGCATATCGGTAATTTGCCCCTTGCCGCCATAGGAAATACGGGCCTCGGCGATTTGTTCATACGATACGGTATTTTTTACAGAGATATCTTCCGGGCGAATAACCCCGTCGATCTCTAAAATTCGTTTTTCGAAATTCACGCGCACTTCTTGACGTCCGTGAATGACCATATTGCCGTTGGGAAGAATCTGCGTGATCAGAGCCGCCAGTTGCACCTCGACTTTCTCATCGCGCGCAACGCTGCCTGTACCTTTGTGGTTGGAATCAGCGCCAAAGTCGGTCAAATCGGTGTTATCGATCGCCTCGGGCAGGACTTGCGCCAAAGCCTGTTCATAGCCGAGCAGGGAGGGCAGGGCCGCGGTTTCACTACTGGTGCGCGAGCGCGAGGTTTCATTATCCAGTTCCGCCTTGTCATCGATATCAATGGTGACGGTAATAATATCGCCGACATCGCTGGCGCGCTGGTCTTTAAAAAAGGTTGTGCGGTCCGACGCCCACAGGGAATTTTTCTGCGGATTGACATTTTTCGGCGAAGGCATCGGCAGGCTCACCGGCTGGTAGCCCGGCTGCGTTGTTGGGTTGGCGATCGTGCTCATATCCGGCGCTTTACCGATATCGGCCAGCCGCTCGGTCGCCCCGCAGGCTGTCAGCATGCTGCATCCGATCGCCAGAAATCCCAGCTTTATAAATATGCGTTGTCTCATAACCTTACTCCTTTTTATAATTTCTAGAAGGCCGCCACAGTGACTTCACGTTCGCCGGTGACTTGCCCTTGTACGGTTTTACTGCTGTTTTGATTAACCACGCGGATCATGTCGCCCTTCGCCCCGTATTCCAGAGCCTTGCCCTGCGCGGTCAAAAGCAGGCCGCCTTGACGGAAAACCATAGTCACGCTTTCTCCGCGCTCGACAATCCGGGGCGCCTCGATGTCACCGCTCACGACCGGTTCCATCGCATGAAGAACGCGCCGCGGCGTCGTGCCGATCAAATCATCGGCGTTGAGAATAATATTGTGTTTGACGCGGTAATCCGGCAAATCGATCATGTCCAGATCATTCGCGCCGATGACGGTGCCCGCTGTCATACTTTCGCGCAGCACCGGCACGGACACAAGACGCTCCAGCGTGCCTTTGATGGAAACGCGGCGCACAGGATTGTCTTTGGACGGGGCGGCCAGAACAGCTTCAAAGCGGTTTTGCTGTGCGGATATATCCAGAGATTCGACCTCCAGCGTTTCCGGTGTAGAGGGCGGCATAACGATATCATCGCCGCCGCTGATAATTGTAATATTATAGCGGTTGCTCAGCCCCTGTTCGAGAAGAGCGCTCTGCAGACGGTCTTTCATCATGTCCTGCTTGATCACAGTGGCTGCCCGGCGCAATACGACCTGATCGGCGTGCGAGCGCGGACGCCACGGCAAATCCATCGCCACAGCAATGCGCAGCAGTGTCCGTGCATTCAAAACCATATCCTGTCCCGGCAGGGGCGCCGCGCCTAAAACGCGGTCTTCATCGCGCTCCAGCCCTTCGAAGACATCGCCCAAGGTGATGAGATCGCTTTCGACCATGCTGTGATGTTTCAAGTCAATCGCCGAAGCTTGCTTGGATAGGCCGAACAGAAGCAAAGGCAAAAGGGCCATGAGGAGCATGTAGGCCTTAAATGTGAGTTTCACTGTATTCATCTCATCATCTCCTTATCCCGTCATCGCGCTATCTCTTAGCGGAGCTGCGTGACCGATTGCATCATTTCATCGGAGGTTGAAATCACCTTCGAGTTCATCTCGTAAGCGCGCTGCGCTACGATCAGCTTGGTAATCTCTTCCACCACATTCACGTTCGATTGTTCCAAAGCGCCCTGACGGATGCCGCCCAGCTCGTCGGTGCCCGGCGTCCCCGTGGTCGGCGAGCCCGAAGCATCGGTTTCCAAAAGCAGGTTATCGCCGATGGCTTCCAGACCGGCCGGATTGATAAAGTTCGCCAGCTGGAGCTGCCCGACATTCGTGCTGCCCGTTGTACCGGACTGCGCGACTAGAACCTCGCCGTTAATATTGATATCAATGCTCGTGGCATCGGCCGGGATTGTAATGCCCGGATCGACCAGATAGCCCTGAATGGTCACGATCTCGCCATTCTCGTTCATCTGGAATGTCCCATCGCGCGTATAGGCGGTTTGTCCGTTGGGCATCTGGATCTGGAAAAATCCTTCGCCGGTAATCGCCAGATCGAGGTTGTTTTCTGTGAGCTGCAAAGCGCCCTGACCGTGCATGCGGTAGACCGCGCCGTTGCGTACGCCCAGACCGAGTTGTAGCCCTGAAGGCACCGTCGTGCCTGCATCCGAAGAGGTCGAGCCCGGACGGTCAATCGTCTGGTAAATCAAATCCTGAAAAGCCGCGCGCTGGCGTTTAAAGCCGGTCGTCGTCATGTTGGCGATGTTGTTGGATATCACATCCACATTTGTTTGCTGGGCCAGCATGCCCGAAGCGCCGATATCAAGTGATCTCATTGTTGTGTCTCCTTACGCGTTTAATCCTTCAAGGTTTCCAATATGGCGTCTAACCGCCGGTTAATTTTTGTATAGCGGTGCGCAGACGGTCATTTTCGCTCTGCAGCGTCCGGGTGATCGACTGATAGGTGCGCAGCGTCTCGACCATCTGTGTCATTTCCATGATCGGCTGTACGTTTGATCCTTCCAATTGGCCTTGCTTGACGCGGGTATTGGTTGCCAACTGGCCTTGATCTTTGTTGAGGTACATATTGTGCCCGTAAGGCTCGAGCGTCTGGATGTTTTCGAATTCCACGACCATGATCTGCCCGAGCTGCCCGTCTTCATTGGATACAAAGCCCTTCTCATCGATTTTAATCTCGCGCGATCCCGGCGGAATGGTGATGCTGGCCCCCCCGGCATCGGCGATCGGACGTCCGTTCGAATTCACCAGCGTGCCCTCGGCAGATAACTGGAATTCACCGGCGCGCGTATAGGCAATTTGTCCGTTCGGCGCCTGCACACCGATATAGCCCGGCCCTTCCAGCGCGATATCCAGCGGATTTTCGGTACGTTGCAAAGAGCCTTGGGTTGTGTCCTGATATTGCCCGCGGTTGTAAACCATCGACAGCTCGTCATCACCGCCGAGCGGATCGGCAATATATTCCTCGAACAACATGTGCTGGCCGCGATAGCCCGATGTGCTCATATTCGCGATGTTGTTGGCAATGAAGTCCATATTGGTTTTCAAAGCCATTTGCTGGGACAAGCCGACATAGATACTGTTTTCCATTGTCTTAATCCTTACCCGGTGTATCTGTTCCGGTCGTTTTTAAATTTGTGTCGCCGCCATCATCGGACTGCGATCCTTGCCCGGTGAACTTGCACGCGCCGTGCCAGTTTTAAAAATGATTTAAAATCAATAGCTTGAGCTTTTTGTTCGCAGGCGGTTGAGCGCGAAAGCAGGTATTTTTTCGATAGACAAAACGAGCCGGGGCGGAAAAATATGCCTGTGTATAGTTTGTTCAGAACGCGCTGGCAGTTAGACGTGCGTAAATCTTTCTTTTATAATCAGCTCTTGCTAGACTTTGTCTTGTAACGCTGTCAACAAAACGGAATTCAAAACATCATGGCCGAAGACGACGAAACCGAAAACCCCGAAACCGAAGATGCCGAAAGCGGCGAAGAAGGCGCTGAGGGCGAAGGCGAGGGCGGCGAAGGCGGCGGTTCAAAAAAGAAGTTGATTCTGATCATCGCCGGGGCCCTCGTGTTGTTGCTCGGTGGTGGGGGAGCAGGGCTCTATTTTACAGGCATGCTTGATGGCTTGCTCGGCAAGGGCGAGCCTGAAATGGTTCCTCAACTTGACGAACATGGCGAGCCTGTTCTTGATGAGCACGGTGAACCGGTTATGATAGAAAAGGCGTCCGAAGAACATGCGGAAGGCGGCGGTGGTCACGGCGGCGGGCACGGCGAAGGCGCAGGCGAAGGCAATTTTGTCGAAGTCCCGACGATGCTGGTCAATCTCAATACCGATGATGGCACGCCGCGCTATTTGCGCCTGACGGTGCAACTGGAGTTAAAATCGGACGCAGATCGCGGGGCGGTTGAAGCCATTCTACCGCGGGTTATCGATCAGTTTCAGACCTATCTGCGGGAGCTGCGCGTGAAGGATTTAAGAGGTTCCGCCGGGATTTACCGCTTGCAGATGGAATTGTTATGGCGCGTCAACCAAGCGGCAGCTCCGGTTGAAGTGAAGGATGTTCTGTTTCAGGAAATCCTGATCCAATAGCTCCTTAGCTTGAAAAGGCATGCTTATTGCATATTCTTCAAGTGTAGGGTTTTTTATACGCGAAAGCGGACAAAGCGATAAGGAAAGTCATGAGCGAAGCGGGCACAGATGAGCTCGAACAAATGAGCGACGAAGAAAAGGCTATGATGGAACAATGGGAGTCCATGGCCGATGAACCTTCGGACGGTGACGCCGAGGCAACGCCGGCCTTCGACGGCGGCGGTGACGATGGTGATACCCGCATCCTGAACCAGGAAGAAATCGACTCGCTCTTAGGGTTTGACGATGATGGCGGCGGCATAGAAGAATCCGGCGTCATGGCGCTGATTAACTCGGCCATGGTCAACTACGAGCGTCTGCCGATGCTCGATATTGTGTTTGACCGGCTGGTGCGTTTGATGTCTACGAGTTTACGGAATTTGACCTCTGACAACGTCGAAGTGTCCCTCGATCAGGTTTCCACCGTGCGCTTCGGCGATTATATGAACTCTATTCCCTTGCCCGCTATGCTTTCAGTCTTCAAGGCCGAAGAATGGGACAATAATGGTCTTCTGGTGACAGACTCCGCACTGATTTACTCCATCGTTGATGTGCTGCTCGGCGGTCGGAAAGGTACACCCGCCATCCGCGTCGAGGGCCGTCCCTATACCACCATCGAAACCAAGCTCGTGGAAAAAATGGTGCAGGTGACACTGGGTGATTTGTCATCCGCTTTCGACCCGCTTTCCCCGGTGAGCTGTAACCTTGATCGTATGGAAACAAACCCGCGTTTTGCCACCATCACGCAAAGTGGTAATGCGTGTGTCTTGGCGCGTCTGCGCGTTGATATGGGCGACCGCGGCGGCCGTGTCGAGGTGCTGATCCCCTATGCAACGCTGGAACCGATCCGCGAATTGCTCCTGCAGATGTTTATGGGCGAAAAATTCGGCCGCGACTCTATTTGGGAAAACCACCTCACCCACGAACTTTATAAAACCGATATCCAGCTTCAGGCTATTCTCGGTGAAAAAACGATCCCTTTAGGCGAGATGATGAACTGGACGGTCGGATCGAAGGTTATGTTTTCAACCCGCACAAACGAAGATCTTGAACTGCGATGCGGTGATTTCCCGATGTTCCGCGGCCCTGTCGGGCAAAAACAGGAACACATCGCCGTGCGGATAGAAAACTATCTCGAACCCGAAGAAAGAAGTGAATAATGAACACTGAGTTACTGAGTTTGATATTGGATTTTTTGGTTTTACTGGCGCTCGGCGGAACGGTTTTCTACGTCATGCGCCTGACCAAAGCGCTCGATAATTTTAAGAAGAACAGGGACGAGCTCAAAACATTGGTTACGCAGTTAACGCAAAATATCAATCAGGCCGACACGGCGATTAAAGGGCTTCGAAACGCCAGCGATAATGCCGCGCGCGATCTCGAAGACGTGTTGCACGATGCGCGGCGCATGGCCGATGAACTCAAAATGATCAATGAAACTGGCGATGCGCTGGCTTCGCGTCTGGAAAAAGCCGCCACGAAAGGGCGTGCGGCCGCATCAGGGCCTGCGGCGAATCATGAAATGAGCGAACGTGAGTATCTTTACGGCGCCGATGAGGATGAAATCGAAGAGGATGCCGCACCGTCCTTCTTTATTAAGGACACTGAATATGAAAGAGATGCCGGGAAAGAGGGAGGGGCTGATAATGACGATTTTTCCTCTCAGGCCGAGCGCGAACTCTACGAAGCCTTGCAACAAAACCAGAAGAAAAAGGCCGGAGGACAGAGCTAGCCTCAGGAATCAAAAATGATGCAACATCTCAAAATTTTACCGGTTTTAATTGTCGTGGCGCTTCTGACTTTTTCAGTGCGCCTTGTCGATTTTGCCACTGGCGTATCGTCCTTAAGCGGCGCGGCCTTTGCTAAAAGCGAAGACAAACCGGCGATGCCCGATCATGCGGTGGAGGATGACCACAAAAGCGCTGAAAAGAAAGACGAAGAAACAAGTCACGATAAAACAAATAACGATCACACACAAAACGATCAGGCGAAAAAAGATGAACCGGAAATTAAGTGGCGCGACGCCAAGGATGAAACCGTCGGCGCCGAAGATGTCCGCCACGGCGTAATGGATGATCTGGCTAGCCGCCGTTTGGAATTGGACGCGCGGGAGCGTGATTTACAAACGCGCGAAGCTCTTCTTCGTGCCGCCCAGCAAGAACTGGACCTGAAGTATAAAGAGCTCAGCGAACTGCGAACGCAGATCGAAGGGCTTTTGAATAAACAATCCGAAGAAGAGCAGGAACGCATCGGCTCGCTGGTCAAGATTTACGAAGGCATGAAGCCCAAAGACGCCGCGCGCATTTTTGATACGCTGGATCTCGATGTGCTGGTCACGGTGATGTCGCGTATGTCCGAACGCAAGCTGTCCCCCGTTTTGGCGGCGATGAATCCCGAGCGGGCGCGGACAATTACGATCATGTTGGCCGAAGAAAAATCCCTGCCCACGCTGCCGTAAAACAGGTGTGCCCCCCTGTATGTAAAGTGTGTGAAAACCAAGGCAAAGACAGGGGCTGTATTGACATTCTACAATATTTCTATACCCTTTCCCGTAGAGTTCTTCTGTGTATTGTCTTTGTTAATAAATCATCAAGGTTTTTAAGACCATAATAATACGCTGTGGGAGCAAATATCTGGCCGTTTCGGCCACTTTAATCCGCTTGAAAATTGGGTAAGACAAAAGGAGAAAAACGTGTCTGTCGATAAGAACATGAATGTGCTGATTGTAGATGACTACAATACGATGCTCAGAATTATCCGTAATCTCCTTAAGCAGCTCGGCTTTAACAACGTAGACGAAGCCACGGATGGTTCTATGGCCTTGGAAAAGGTCAAGAAAAAAACCTACGGGCTGATCATTTCCGACTGGAATATGGAGCCGATGACGGGGCTTGAATTCCTCAAACAGGTTCGTGGCTCAACAGAAGCCTACAAAGATACACCTTTCATTATGGTGACAGCGGAAAGCAAAACCGAAAACGTAATCATGGCCAAGCAGGCCGGTGTGAACAACTACATCGTCAAGCCGTTTAACGCCGAGACGCTGAAAACAAAAATAGCAGCGGTTCTTGGTGAATTCTAAAACCGGATGATTTGTAAATAAAGGCAAAAGGGTAAGGGGAGAAAAACATGACAGCAGCGGCGGAAAAAGAGTCTTTCGGACGCGATCAGGTTATTAAAATCATCAGTTCGGTCATCAAGAAAGTCGAACACTCGGGAGATGATAGCCGTTTATCGATCTTTACCGAACTCAAAGAACTTGAGCGCATTATTGAAGAAGCCCGCTCCGAGATTGGTTTGGCGCGCCCCGGTGATATCAAAGACAAGCATATTCCGACGGCAACCGATGAGCTGGACGCCGTCGTTGAGGCCACAGCCGAAGCCTCAGGGAAAATTATGGATGCCTGCGACGTTATTCAGGAAAAAGCCGCCGAAGCGGGAGACGCCGGCGGGCCGATAACAGACGAGGTGATGAAGATTTACGAAGCCTGTTCGTTTCAGGACATTACCGGGCAACGCATCACAAAAGTTGTCACGACACTCAAGACTATAGAAGACAAGGTGCATAAACTGGTTCAAATTCTGGGCGACAAGCTGCCGATCGAAGATCAAGGCGACGAAGGCGATACGCGCACGGGTGACGAGCGTTTACTGAACGGCCCGCAAATGCCTGACAAAGCGATCTCACAAGACGATATTGATGCACTGCTGGCCGGTTTTGACGATAATTAACGGATAGAGGCCCGGCCACCTTCCCGCCTGTAAAATAAAGCCAAAAGCTTTGTGGTCGGTGCTGATCTGCCGTATAATCAAAAAACAACGCCTGTGTGCATGTGAAGAATCAAAATCGAGGCAACAAAGCCGTGAATCCGTTTATCAGCCTGTCCCTGTTTGTGATCCTGCTTTCGTTTTTTATAATTTTAAACGCGCACTCCAGCTACGATGAAACCAAAGCCCGCCCGATTCTCAATAGCTTGTCGATGGTTTTTACCAACCAGCAAAGCCCGGCCGATATAAATGCCAGCGAAACAAACCGCAAAGGCGCATCCGAAGGACAAGGCAACTCCATAGATAAAATCGAGGGATTATTCAGCTCTGAAATCGCCGGTGTAAAAGCCAAACAAAACCGCATGGGCACAGAACTCCGCATGCGCTTGCCGTTTTCGGTCTTTGAACAAAAAATTATGAGCAGCCTTTCGGGAAATGCCGCCGTAGGGCCGGCTGGCCAACAGGCTTTTTTCCTCCCTACATTGGTGTCTTTGCTCGATCTGCAAGACAAAAAACCCTACAAAATGGAGATGGTGGTTCATGCCTCCGCAGCGGATTCCCTGGAACGCCAAAGCGCCGCCAAAAGACTGTCCGCGATTTCGAGTAAGATGGAAGGCGCCGGCTTGCCGAAAAAACTGATAACTATCGGTTTAAGCGACGACGCGGACAGCAGCGTAATTGATATATATTTTCACCGCTATCATCCGGTCAGTAATCTGGATACGGAGCGGGTCGGGGGTGGATCATGAGTGATCAAAAAACTCCCAAGAGCGAAACTTTAAGCGAAGAAGAAAAAAGCGCCGCTGAAGAACTCTTCGCGCAGGCGAAAAAAAAGGCCGAAGATGAAGCCAAAGAATTGGCGCGAAAGGCCTCTTACATGTTCCTTACAAAACCGGGATCAAAAAGAGGGGGCGAAATCTCTTCCAGCCTCTGGCTCATCACCTTCACCGACATTATGGCATTAATGCTCACCTTTTTCGTTTTACTGTTCTCCATGAGCGAACCTTCCGAAGAAGCGTGGGATGAAATCACAACAGGATTAAACAGCCATTTTGCCCAGTATCAGTCGCCGCAATGGTATGAGGGCGGACAAGATGAAATCGACATCGAAAAACTGGACTTAAGCGAAGCGCTGAATCTGGGCTACCTGCGTTCGGTTATTACACAGGTCATCAAAGATGACGAACGGTTGAACAATGTTGTCCTGATCCCTCAGGAAGAGGCATTGATTATTTCTCTGCCCGAAGAATTGCTATTTCCAGGCGCCGCCGCCGAAGTATCGGCAAAAGGCAAACAGGCCCTGTTTGCGATAGGCGGGTCTTTGGCGAATATTCGCAACCGTATAGAAATCATCGGCCACACCGATCCGCAGCCTTTTGCCGAAAGACCCGACAAGCAGGCCGGCGTGGAATCCAACTGGGAACTGTCTTTGCGCCGCGCCATGGCCGTTGGGGATATTCTGGCGCAAGTCGGCTATAAACGCCCCGTTATCGTGCGCGGCGTATCCAGCGCACGCTACGACGAACTGGACCAAGGTTTCAGCCAACAACAGCGCCTCGACCTATCGCGCCGCGTCGATGTGTGGGTCATGAAAGATGACGGCAGCGCCAAGACGGATATTCTGGGGCTGAAATAGCCTGAATAACTTGCGCGATTATCAGCCGCCTTTCTTGTCCTGACCCCCAACATATGGCAGGGTAAAATTATGCGCAAACTCTTGCTTTTGCAGTTTTTAGTCCTTGTATGTGTGCCGCTTCCGCTTTGGGCCGCCCAACAAATACAGGTGCGCGCCGGGGACCATAAAGACTATGCACGCCTGGTATTTGATTGGCCGAAAGCCACACCCTACAGCGTCCAAAAGCAGAGCGATTCAAAACTGGAAATCACGTTTAAGGCCGATGCGCAGCTCGCAGGCAAAGACCTTGAAACAAATCCTGTTGCCAATATAGAGGCCCTTGAAGTTATCTCCTCTTCGCCATTACGCGTAGCATTATCTGTCAGCGCAGGCAGCTCTATTCGTGATTTCATGGTCGGCAGCCGCATAATTCTGGATGTCTATAATCCGCCCGGCGGCAAAGGACCGGCCAAGCCGCTGCGTTTAAGCACGACGACAGAAGGGAAAGAAACCGCAGCCCCGGAAGCGCTCCCCGAAGAGAAAAAGTCGGAGCCGCTCGCCGAAAACACCAAGATCGAAGAAGTAACAAAAACAGAAGATCATACGCCGGAAATACCCCACGCGGAAAAGGCTGTTTCTGAAGAGCATTCGGTGATGCAGCCGCCCGTCGAGCCGGAAATACCCGAAGCTGAACACACCGAAAGCAAGCCAACGAGCCATGAAAACCCGGACGCGCATGATGAGCATAAAACACATGACGAACCGGCAACGAACGAGTCAACGAACAACGAAAAAACGATAAAACTGAAACCCAGCGCAACCCCGACGCTTGTCACATTGTCTTCAACAGAAAGTTTCGGCCTGGCGGCCTTTGAAAATGCCGGGCGCTTGTGGATTATCAATGACCGCGATGATTTGATTGCCGCCCCTGCAGCCACTGGTCCTAAAGCCAAAGAGCTGGGTCTGGCGCGTATGGAAAAGAAAGAGGGGATGCAAAGCTATACGGTGATCATGCCTTCCGGTGATAAGATTAAAGGGCACGGGGAACGCCTGCTCTGGCGGCTTATGTTCTCCCCGGATCTCAAAGTAGACCCTGCAACAGCGCCTGTTCGCGAAGGTGTATCGCCCAATAAGTCACGAAGCGGAAAACTGGTTTTCACCTTGCAAGACCCGCGTCGAAAAATGGAGGTGACCGACCCGTTGACAGGGGACAAGCTCATCGTGATTAGCGTGGGCGAGACAGATGAAAGCGTCAATCAGGCTCAGGATTATATCGACTTCGAAATTTTGAATTCCCCGGTGGGCTTGGCGATCCGATCCAAAGTGGATGATTTGGAGGTCACGGTCAAAAAGTCCTCCGTTGAAATCACGCGCCCCGGTGGACTGGCGCTCATAGACGAGAGCAAGGCAAATGCGGCGCGTCACATGAAGGAGGCGCGTCTGTCTTATGGCGCGGCGACCGAGCCGCAAATCAAAAAAAGCACTCATCGCATATTTGACTTTGTAAATTGGCGCATGGGCGGCTTGAAAGCGCTGGCGGAAAACCGCACCGTGCTTTTAGGCCACATAAAAGATCTGGATGAAGGCAAGCGTGCCGAAAATCTCCTGACACTGGCCAAGGCTTATATTGCCAACGGGATCGGCCCCGAAGCGCTTGGCATTTTGAACCTGGCCGCCGAGCAAATTCCGGATCTGGATCAAGGTACGGAATTTATAGCTCTGCGCGGCGTAGCGAGAGCTCTAAGCGGCAAAACAGAACAGGCTTTCGATGACTTGTCGCAAGAAAAACTGCAAAGCTATCCGGAAGTGCAAATCTGGCGCGCCTACGTGCTGGGACAGGTGGGCGACTGGCAACAAGCCGCCGATGTTCTGCCCAAAGATGTGGCATCATATTTGTATGACCTCACGCCCCAGTTGCAAAGCCGCCTGTCTATCTCGGCGGCAGAAATTCTCCTGCGTTCGGGCGAGACAAAACGTGCGGAAGAAGTTATTTTTATTGCCGAGCAGGATAAAAAAAGCCTTCTCCCCGGTCAGAAAGCCGCCCTTGAATACCTTAAAGGAGAAAGGGCTCGTCAAGAACACGATCTAAAAACAACGAAAAAGTTTTGGAATGCGTTGGTCAAGGGCAGCGACGATCTCTACCGTGCCAAAGCGGGGCTGGCTTTGGCGCGCTTGCTTCTGGATGAAAAAGAGACAACCCCCGGCAAAGCGATCGACCGTCTGGAACGCCTGCGTTATGCCTGGCGCGGCGACGATATTGAAGCACAAATAAATTACCAGCTAGGTAAGCTGTATTTTGACCGCGGAGAATATGTCAAGGGTTTGAGCATTATGCGCGATGCGACGACTTATACCTCGACCAAAACCCTTTCGCGCCGCATTGCAGCCGATATGAGCGAGGCTTTCAGTACTCTGTTTTTGGATAAAAAACTGGAAGGAATGTCTGCGCTGGATGCTGTGACTCTCTACGAACAGTTCTCCGAACTAGTCCCGCCTGATGCGCGTGGCGATCAAATTGTCGAACGCCTTGCCGAGCATCTCGTCAATGCGGACCTTTTGGGCCGGGCAGGGGAGTTATTGAATTATCAGGTCAACCACCGTCTCGAGGGCTATGAAGCCTTCCGCATCGCCTTGCGTCTGGCAGCTATCCGCCTGCTCGACAGCAAACCGGCCGAAGCCATCGCCGCCCTGAATTTCGCCGATATGAAGTTTCAGGAACTCCCCGAAGAATTGAAAACCGAACAAAATCGTCGGAATCTCGCGCTTTTGCGTGCCCGTGCGCTTTCTAAACAGGGCCGTCCCGACAAAGCGCTGGAAATGCTCTCTGAAATGCAGCTCACTCCCGATGTGAACCGTTTGCGCGCCGATATCGCCTGGCAGGCCGCTTATTGGGATGATGCCGCCGAAGCGCTGCGCGATGTGATCTTGGACCAGAATATTTCCCTGACCCGCCCTCTAAATGAGGAAAATACAGACCTGCTCTTGCGCCGCGCCATCGCTTTAAGTCTGGATAACGACCGCGTCGCTCTGGCCAATATGCGCGAAAAATATACCGATCTGATGAACCAGAGCGCCAAAGCCAAGGTCTTCGAGGTGATCACGCGCCCGCGCCAGTCCATGACGCTCTCGGACCGCGAAACCTTGCTCTCCATCGTTTCCGAAGTGGATCTCTTCAGTGACGTGCTCAACAACCTCAAAAGCATCTCATCACCGTAAAACGGTATTTTCACCATAAAATTCACAAAATATTAAGTTTTTCATATAAAAATATGAAGAAATTTTAAACTATGCGAACAACGCACAGGGGCAAGAAAGAGAGCGGTAATGGTTGATGGCGATATAAGACGAGCGCTGGAAGGCGATCTGGATCGCGCTGCCCGCGATGTGTATCTGACGATGAGCGAGAATATCAGACTGACCGCCCAAGAAGAGCGCAATATCAAAAAAGTGATGGTCGAAGATCCCGTGATGTTAAAGCTCGACGTCGAGGAAATGATTCGCCACGACGTCGAATTGGCCGAAGAAAAATTAGGAGAACTGATTGACTTCGTAAAGGACGTCGGTGCACAGGAAAACGCCGATCAATTAATAAAAGAAAAACTTCATGAGATTATTGGGGAAATGGATCGGGAAATCGAGGGTGATACAATAAAAGAATACGCTAAGGAATACGCAGGCGATGTCACGTTGGGGAAAACAAAAGAAGTTCCGAACGCTTTTAAGACGATTGGAGATAAAATGCGCGAAGCTCTTGATCGCGCTAT
This sequence comes from Alphaproteobacteria bacterium, assembly GCA_020443075.1. Classification (GTDB taxonomy): domain Bacteria; phylum Pseudomonadota; class Alphaproteobacteria; order Micavibrionales; family Micavibrionaceae; genus TMED27. Next base: position 53,655 of record JAGRIU010000029.1, on the reverse strand, counting down.
AGAAAGGGCAAACAACGCCCATTTGCTGCAGAGCGAAGCAAGTATACAGAAAAACCCTGTGGCGTCTGTAAGCCCGACCTTGACCCCGCCGCCATTCAGGCCGGCTTAACCTCCGGGGCCGGGCAGGGTCGTCGGATCGAAACTGCGGATCAGTGATCCGGCAATCAAATACCAACCATCCACCAGTACAAAGAAAATAATCTTGAACGGCAAGGACACCGTAATGGGCGGCAGCATCATCATCCCCATCGACATCAAGATTGAGGCTGTGACCAGATCGATAATCAAAAACGGCAAAAACAGCATAAATCCGATCTCGAACGCGCGCCGCAGCTCCGAAATCATGAAAGAGGGAATAACGACCTGAAGCGGCGTTTGCATAGCCTCTTTCGGCGGCGCGGTTTTGCTCAGCTCCATAAAGAGCTCTAAATCCTGCTGCCGCACATGCTTGAGCATAAACGCCTTGAACGGCTCGACCCCGCGCTCGAACGCTGTGACCTCGTCGATATCCTCGCTCATCAACGGGACAATCCCGCTCTCGTAGGAGGCTTGCAGCGTTGGCGCCATGATAAACAGCGTCAAAAACATCGCCAGAGAAATCATCACCGTATTGGGTGGGGTTTGCTGGATCCCGATCGCGGTCCGCAGAAACGACAGCACGACGATAATCCGCGTAAAGCTCGTCATCATGATCAGGATTGACGGCGCAAGAGACAGCACGGTCAAAAGCACAACCATCTGCACGACGCGGCCCGTCACCGTGCCCGATCCTTCCCCGCCCAGATCAATGCTGATCGCTTGGGCATGCGCCGCATCCGGCCATATCAAAGCCGCAAAAGCAATCAGGACAAGAAGGGCGAATCTACTCTGCATGATCCTCATTATCCAGTGACTTAATCCCCGTTTCAACGACCGTTTCACCGTTTTGCCCACATATCACCAGATGTTGCACGTCATCGCGCTGAATCAGCATCAACCGCCGCCGCGCATCCAACGGCACAGACTCCACAATCTTCAATCGCTTGTCCCCGCGCGTGATCGGCGCCGGATTGGCCAGCCCCAGCTTCTTGAGCACCAGAACAAGCGCCCCCATCAGCCCCAGCACAAACAACAGCGCCGCGCCCATCTTCAAAAGCTCTAACATCATCCCGGAATTATCCACTGAAGGTTCCACAAATTTATCCTTCCTGTTTTTCAGCCTGTTTTGCGTTTCTAAAACGCTCCAACGCCAGCGCTAAATCGTCCAAAGCCGAAATCAATTCCGCCAACTCGGCTTGCAAGTCCCGCGCCCGCGCAGGTTCCAGCCGTTTGACCTGATCGCATAAATACGCCGCATCACGCTCCAGCGAGGGCAAATCCACCAGCCGCCCGCGCTCGATCTGCGCCTGCGCATCCTCGACAGCGCCGCGCATATCCTCCAGACGTTTATAAAGCGGATCGGCCATGCCTTTATCCCTTATCACCTTCTAAAGACACATTAAAGGGATCGGGCTTTCCGTTGGCGCGGTAAACATAGGATAAAATTTCCGCCACCGCCATGAACGCTTCCGATGGAATAGGGCTGTCCAGCTCGATCGCTGCCAGCATTTCGGCCAAAGTGCTGTCTTCGCGCACATTTATGCCGTTTTCGAAGGCCAGCTTAATGATCTGCTCGGCAATTTTTCCCCGCCCCGCCGCCGTTATAACCGGCGCGTCCCCGAGCGTTTCGGACTCCTGCAGGGCCACCGCGGTCTGCCGCGCAGATTTTTTCTTTATATTTAAAGGTCTTAGGTCGTCTTTAGGGTCTTTTTTATGCCCGTCATCGTAAATATCGACCATTTTGGCACGCCCCATGCATATCTATTTTCAAAAGGCCCGAAAGATCAAAAACAAGGGCCACACACAAAGTAAGGTATAAAACAATGACGGCAGAAAATCTTGTACTTTTTAAAGCCATTGGCGCGAAAATGGATTATCTCAACCAGCGCCAGCGTGTGATTGCGCAGAATATTTCCAACTCCGATACCCCAGGATACCGCCCGCAAGACCTCGTAAAGGCAGATTTTTCCAGCGTGCTGAAAGAAATTTCACGCCCCGGTGCAGGCGCAGCGGCCACGCCTGCAAGTGTGCAGCTAAGCCTCACACAATCCGGCCATATCTCTGAAGAGGGACAGGTTCAAAAAGCGCAAGAGAAGAAACAAAAAGACACTTACGAAGTCGCGCCGGCCGGTAACGCCGTCATCATAGAAGAACAGCTTATTAACTCAAACCAGACGGTCCTGGATTACAACCTGATGGTCAATCTGATGCAAAAAAATATGGGCCTCATCAAAACGGCATTGGGCCGTGGCCAGCAATAGTGAAGTAGGGAGACACAATCATGAGCTCTGAAATTCTCAATGCAATGAAAATCTCGGCGATGGGTATGCGGGCGCAAGGCGCGCGTATCCGCGTTATCACGGAAAACGTGGCCAATTCGGATACCACAGGCGACACGCCGGGCTCCGATCCTTACCGCCGCCAGAATATCAGCTTCAAAAACCAGCTCGACCGCGAACTGGGGATTAAACTGGTCGAAGTAGATAAAATTAGCGAAGATTACACGAAACCGTTCCCGGTAAAATATATGCCCGACCATCCGGCGGCCGACGAAGAAGGCTATGTGAAGATGCCTAACGTCAACAGCCTTCTGGAACTGACGGATATCCGCGAAGCCCAGCGCTCCTACGAGGCCAACCTCGGAATGATCGAACAAGCACGGACAATGATGAACCGCACGATTGATTTACTGCGCAGCGCTTAACACATCTCCCGTCATCCCCGCGAAGACGGGGATCCACTAAGGAGATGGCACAAAACGTTTTGTATGATAGAATTGTAAAAAGAGGAATTAAGCCATGGACAGAATTATAGACCCCAGCATTGCCGCCCGCGCTTACGGCAACACCTCGAACATATCGGGTCGCTCCGGAGAAACGGACTCTGGCGAGGGCAGTGGCGGTGTCTCTTTTTCCGATTTTCTCAAAGACAAGGTCCGCGACAGCATAGACACGCTGCACGCCAGTGAAGAGATGTCGGCCAGAGCCGTGACCGGCGAAGCCGATATTACCGACGTCGTCCAGGCCGTCTCCTCTGCCGAATTGACCCTGCAAACCGTCGTCGCCGTGCGCGACCGCCTCATCGGCGCGTATCAGGAAATCATGCGCATGCCGATTTAAGCAGGTGAACCGCCCTGCGGCATATCGGATTCAGGCACGTCTTTAGACACTCTATCTAAAAGCTCTCCAGCCTCTTCAAGGAATGCCCTTAATTCATTGACACGATTGGAAAGTTCTGCGGTTGCCAACGCCTGAACGATCACGGCGCGATCACGGCTGTGCGCTTTGTCGAAGTCTTCTTGTAAAATCTCAATCATCTCCGGTGTGATGTATACGTGGTCCATTTTTAGTCTCCTCTTGTGCTTGCGGTGTTTTTTTACGAAAAATAAATGTTGAAAGCAAGGGGATAAGTTTCTAACGAATCCTTTTATCAAGCAGTAGACTGGCTTTATAATCGACACCATGAACGAGACCGAAGTCATCGAAATCGCCCGCCAAGCCCTGCTGATCTCCATCCAGATCGGCGCACCGATTCTGTTGATTGGCCTTGTTGTCGGCGTGTCGATCGCGCTGGTGCAGGCCTTGACGCAAATTCAGGAAATCACGCTGGTCTTCGTGCCGAAAATTCTGGCGATTTTGCTGGCCATGTTCGTCTTTCTGCCCTCGATGATGCAAACGCTGGTCATCTTCATGCAGGAACTGGCTGACCGGATGATCGGACTAGGGTAGGGTGTTTTTCGTCTCTCGTTATTCGTAAAATGACGAGAAACGATCCACGAGAAACAAACGACGGCCCACGAAAAAACGAGTAACGAAAAGCGAATAACGAAAGATGGAATCGGCCCTTGAACAATTTCTCACCACCGGCGTTTTCGCCTTTGCTCTGACCTTCGTAAGACTGGGCTCGGCGATTATGATCATGCCCGGCGTCGGCGATTCGTTTGTAACGGCCCGCGTGCGCTTGCATGTCGCCGCGGCGCTATCGTTTGTCCTGTTTCCACTCATTATGCCTTATATCCCCAATCCTTTGCCCTCTACGCTGGGGATGTTTACGCTGATTATGATGGAATTTGTGATCGGTCTTTTCTTCGGTACGCTGGCGCGGGTCTTTATGACCGCCATGGACACGGCCGGGATGGTGATCTCCATTGCTTCGGGCCTTGGAAACGCCCAGCTCTTCAACCCCTCTCTGGCAGCGCAAGGTTCGCTGGTCGGCGCTTTTATGTCGATGACCGGTGTGCTGATCCTGCTGGTGACCGATATGCACCACCTTCTCTTTATGGGCATTGTCGAAAGCTATGAACTTTTCCCGCTTGGCTCTGTGCCCGATATCGGCTCGGTCGCGGAATTCTTTGCTCGCGCCGTCTCTGCGAGTTTTGCCGTCGGCGTTAAAGTCGCCTCACCGTTTTTGCTTTTGACACTGCTGATTTACGTGGGCATGGGCGTGCTCGGACGTTTAATGCCGCAAGTGCAGGTCTTCATTATGGCTCTGCCGATACAGATCATCATCGCCCTGACTGCGCTATCCATGACGCTTTCGGCAGCGATGATGTACTGGCTGGGCCAGTTTCAGCAAGGCATGGTCTTTTTCCTCTCGGCCGCCGGAGGATAATAAAAAACCACAGATGAACGCCGATAGACGCGGATTTGTTCTTAAATATTAAGGCGATCTGTGTTTATCCGTGTCCATCTGCGGTTTAAAACGAAAATTCTCTTCGCCTCTTTGCGTCTTCGCGTTTAAAATGGACTCATGGCTGAAGAAGACCAGACCGACGACGCACAGAAAACCGAAGACCCCACCCCGAAAAAGATCGAGGAGGCCCGCAAAAAAGGCCAGGTAGCCCTTTCGCGCGAGGTCAATAACTGGGTCATATTGCTGGCCGCCACTATTTTAGTCGCGGTGCTCAGCCCGTCATTCTTTCATCATATGCTTGAAATCCTCAAAGCCTATATTGAGCGTGCCGATTCCATATCGCAAATGCCCGGCGGCATGGGCATTGTGCTGGGCGAGGGGCTGAAGAAAGTTCTTCTGGTCATGTTTATGCCGCTGGCCCTTTTAATGCTGGCGGCATTTTTGTCTCCCTTTCTTCAGGTCGGCCCGCTTTTCGCCCCCGGAGCCATCAAGCCAGCCTTAAGCAAAATTTCCCCGATCAAAGGCTTTACAAGGCTTTTCTCCAAACGCGCGTTGATGGAGTTTGCCAAAGGGATCTTGAAAATATCGCTGATCGGCGTGGTCGGGGTGATCATCCTCTATCCCTACTTTGGCCAGCTCGAACATATCATCGGAGCCCCCATGCCGGTTCTGCTCACCGAAATTCGCTTGCTGGTGATCAAGATGATGATCGGCGTTTTAGTCGTTCTCATGGTGTTGGCGGCGATTGATCTGCTGTATCAGCGCTACGAACACATGAAGAAAATGCGCATGAGCAAGCAGGAAATCAAGGACGAATACAAACAAACCGAAGGCGACCCGCATGTGCGCGCCCGCCTGCGCCAGCTCCGCTCCGAAAAAGCCCGCCAGCGCATGATGCAGGCCGTGCCGACCGCCGATGTCGTGATCACCAACCCGACGCACTTCTCCATCGCTCTCAAATACGATCCCGAAACCATGGAATCCCCGCAATGCGTGGCCAAAGGCATCGACGAAATCGCCCTGCGTATCCGTGAAGTCGCCAAAGAACACGGCATTCTGCTGTATGAAGACAGACCGCTGGCCCGCACGCTGTATGATACGGTCGAAATCGACGAATTCATCCCCCCCGCCCATTACAAAGCTGTCGCCGAAGTCATCTCCTTCGTCTTCAAGCAACGCGGCCGGAAAACGTAACGGGTGTACAGAAATATCGATACATTGAAAAATGTGCGTAACAACACCAACCTCTTGTTCTCTTTTGGAAAACTGTGGCATTCTGTAAGCTATGAGCATCGACCACAGGGAATTCATCGAGCGCCATCACAAGATGCAGCAAGAAGGCATGGACCATCAGCCCGTGCGCGCTGAAATAAAACCCCGAAGGACTTATGACGGCCTTCTGGTCAGCGCAGTTTTGCTGATCTATGCGGGGTTTATGGCCTTTGTCTTTGCCATGTCTTCCTTTAGCGATCTGGCAAAAATTATCACCGGCGCCTCGCTGGCGATTGTCGTGCTGATGGGAATGCTCACCTATAATTACGCCCATAAGCGCCGCAAGACGGATGATGATCTCGGGTTGGTGCGCGAGGTCATGGAAGGCTCGCGCGGCGGACGTTTGATCACTGATGCGCAGAACAGAACGCTCTACACCAACCAGAGATTCGAGCGCCTGTGCCGCGGCGTCGGTCCGCCGGGTTTTGGCAGCCTGTTGCGCCTGTTCGAGGAAAATCCGGAGGGCGCAGCGCATTTTCGCTTGCTGGCCGATCAGGCGCACCGCGGCCTCACCGATTCTATCGAGCTGTTTTCCAAATTCGAAGACCGCGAGCGCTGGCTGCTTGTCACCGCCCAGCCGATAACGGGCCGTCCCGGCTATATACATTGGCGGATCGACGATGTAACCGACAAGCACACGATTGACAGCGCCATCCGCGATGAACGGGAAAAGCTGATCGACTTTACCGACAACGCGCCCGTGGGCTTTTTCTCCGTGAACGAAAACGGGCGCTTCGTTTTTGCCAACGCCACCTTTGCCCGTTGGCTGGGCGAGGATCTGCGCAATCTACTTGAACACGGGGCATTGCACACCTACCTGATTTCCCCGCCGGAAAAGGCCAACCCTTATGACATTGTCGAAGGCGGCCGCCTGCGCCAGATTGCCGAGGTTAAAATGAAAGGCCCGGCCGGCCAGCCTTTTGCCGCCTCCATTAACCAGGTTGTCGTCCGCGAAGAAGACGGCAGCGTGCGAACCCGCGCCGTGGTGCATGACCTCACCGCCGAGCGCAAAATGCGCATGGCGCTGCAAGCCTCCGAAGACCGTTTCCAGCGCTTCTTCGAAGAAGCGCCGCTCGGCATTGTTCTGGTTGATAAAGCCGGCACGATTGTCGATTGTAATCATGCCTTTGCCTCCATGCTTTCAAGCGACATCCAGAGTATAGAAGGCCGCGAATTCGAAACCCTGATCGACGAAGGCGACCGTATGGCGGTGGTCTCGGCGATGAACAAGATCGAGCAGGGCAAACAGCTCGATGCGCCGCTGGAAGTGTCTTTACTTAACAAAGATAGCGAAGTCGTTGAAGCGCAAATGCACGCTCGCCGCTTCAGAAAAGGCGGCAACATCGCGCTGCACTTTATTGATTTGTCCGAGAAAAAGGCCCTTGAGGTCCAAATGGCCCAGTCGCAGAAAATGCAAGCCGTCGGCCAACTCGCCGGCGGGATCGCCCACGACTTTAACAACCTGCTCACCGCCATGATCGGCTTTTGCGATCTGCTTCTGCTTCGCCATAAACCGGTCGATCCATCCTTTGCCGATCTTATGCAGATCAAACAAAACGCCAACCGCGCCGCCAACCTCGTGCGCCAGCTTCTCGCTTTCTCGCGCCAGCAAACCTTGCGTCCGCGCTTGCACGACATCAGCGATATTCTGACAGAGCTCTCCCACCTGATGCGCCGCCTTCTGGGCGTCAATGTCGAGCTGGATCTGGTCCACGGCCACGACCTCGGTCTGGTCAAGGTCGATGAAGGCCAGATGGAACAAGTGCTGATCAACCTCGCCGTAAACGCGCGCGACGCCATGGACGGCAAGGGTGAGCTCACCATCGAAACCGAAAATTTTACCAACCGCAAACCCAAAAAATTGGTCTCCGAAGAAATGCCGCCCGGCCACTGGGTACTGATCAAGGTCAGCGACACGGGCTGCGGGATTCCGAAAGAAAATCTCGACCGCATCTTCGAGCCCTTCTTCACCACCAAACAGGTCGGCGAGGGGACAGGGCTGGGGCTGGCCACCGTTTACGGGATTATCCGCCAGACCGGGGGCTTTCTGAACGTCGAAAGCCGCATCGACAAAGGCACGACCTTCCATATCTATCTGCCGCGCGCCAACGAAGCCGAAGAGGAAGAAGAGGCCCGCGCCGACGAAACGCAAGAATCCTCGGAAACTAAAGATTTAACGGGCAGCGAGCGCATTCTGCTGGTCGAAGACGAAGACGCCGTGCGCACCTTCTCCCAGCGGGCCTTATCCAACAAAGGCTATGAAGTCTTGGCCGCCGAAAGCGGAGAGGCCGCTCTGGCGCTCATGGAAACGCTGGGCCAGAAACAGCTCGATCTGCTGGTAACCGATGTCGTGATGCCCAACATGGATGGCCCCACGCTGGCCGGACACATCCGCGAAGTCAGCCCGAGCCTGAAAATCATCTTCATGTCCGGCTATACCGAAGACAAACTCAAAGACCATATGGGCGAGAATATCTGGTTCCTGCCCAAACCCTTTACCCTCAAACAACTCGCCGAAAAGGTGAAAGAAGTTCTGGGGGATTAGAACTTTATTTGTTTGGTTCGGGCGCGCCGGGATTGTTCTGGTCGGCTTTTCCTTGCTGGGAAGCCACTGCCGCAAACCCGAGAAGAAGGTGTATAAGAGCCTCTTTAAAATGAGGGCCTTGTGCAACCTGTCTCAGAAACTCCGGAGTCAAAGACGCGGCATCAATACCTCCGACGGCGATAATGCCTTCAGGATCAATGCAGAGCTCGCACTGAAGCGTAACTTTCTTTTGTCCGAAAGGCGCCTCCGGATCGTCCGCCTTAAGCCGCTCCACGGCGGCTGTTAATTGCTCGAGTTTATGCTCGCGCTCACGGGGCAAAACAAACCGTCTGGCGGCCTTGCCATCAGCATTATACATTTCCCCTGGTTTAAACCCCTTGGCGTTTAATACGGCAAGCAAAAGCCCTTTGAGTCTTGGTCCAAGTTTCGGCGTTTTTGTGAGGTCGATATCTCTTACGCAGAGTGTTTCGCCGATATAAAAATAACCATCCCCTCGAAGCGCGTTTTGAACAGCCGTCAGGTTGCCGCCCGAGTAATTTGAAAGGCGAGGGAAGGCTTCGCGAAAATAATCATGGTCGAAAACCTTGTCCAAGGGCATCAAAAGAAAATCGTAATCGCGCATCGGTAGAGACCTTTTAAAAATTTATTTCAAGGAAAATAGGGGATTGGCATACGATATGTCAAGAATTGCAAACGTTCCTTTAATGTTCTTTTTTATTGACACGAGAACAAAAAGTGTACATTCTAGGTCCAAGAAAGAATCGAGGGCGCGCTGAGAATTGCATTTGCGCCGAATCTATGCCAAGAAGAGGAAACACATCATGTCGGTCACACCCATTAGAAAAGGCGAGGAAATGTCCCAGCAAAACACCGCGGAAAAACAAAAAGCCCTCGATGCCGCACTGGCGCAAATCGAACGCGCCTTCGGTAAAGGCTCGATTATGAAACTGAACGGGGAGCAAAACCCGATTCAGGTCGAAGCCGTTTCGACAGGCTCTTTGGGGCTGGATATTGCGCTGGGCATCGGCGGTCTGCCGCGCGGACGGATTATCGAAGTCTACGGCCCGGAAAGCTCGGGGAAAACCACGCTGGCGCTGCACGTAATCGCCGAAGCCCAAAAAATGGGCGGAACCTGCGCCATCGTCGACGCCGAGCACGCGCTTGATCCGGGCTATGCGAAAAAACTCGGCGTCAATGTCGACGAGCTTTTGATCTCCCAGCCCGATGCGGGGGAGCAAGCTCTCGAAATTGCCGATACGCTGGTGCGCTCCGGTGCGCTCGATGTGCTGGTTGTGGACTCTGTGGCCGCGCTGGTTCCGCGCGCGGAATTGGAGGGCGAAATGGGGGATACGCATGTCGGACTGCAGGCCCGCCTGATGTCTCAAGCTCTGCGTAAACTCACAGGCTCGATTTCCCGCTCGCGCACCATCGTTATTTTCATCAACCAGATCCGTATGAAAATCGGCGTGATGTTCGGCTCGCCCGAAACCACGACCGGCGGGAATGCGCTGAAGTTCTATTCCTCTGTGCGTCTGGATATCCGCCGCATCGGCGCGATCAAGGACAAAGAAGAGGTCGTGGGCAACCAGACCCGTGTCAAGGTCGTCAAAAATAAAATGGCCCCGCCGTTCCGTCAGGTCGAATTCGACATCATGTACGGCGAAGGCATTTCCAAAACCGGAGAATTGCTCGACCTCGGTGTGGCCGCTGGCATCGTTGAAAAATCCGGCGCGTGGTTCTCCTACGCTGGGGAGCGCATGGGGCAGGGGCGTGAAAACGCCAAGACCTTCCTGCGCGAAAATCCGGCCAAAGCCGCTAAAATCGAAGCGCAAATCCGTGCCAATGCAGGCCTGATCGCCGAAGATATGCTCGTGGGTCCGGATAATGACGATACCCCGGCCGCAGAGGTCGTCGAGACCGATGAAAAACCGGAAAAGGCTTAAGGGGGGCTGTGATAGCAGGATAAAAGCCTACGGTCGCTATTTCTCAAAACCCGCGTTGTACCAACGTTGCATTTAAATGCCGAGCCTTATTCCAAAAGGAGAGGGCTCGGTCTGCTCGCAAAAAAATGCCTAGGTTCGCGTCTGAAGATTGGTGGAAGACGGCTCAAACGCTCGAGACCTAACCCTTTTCACGCATGATCCGGGCCTTTTGCTTATCCCAATCGCGTTTTTTCTCGGTCTCGCGCTTGTCGTGCAGCTTCTTACCCTTGGCCAGCGCAATCTGGAGCTTCGCTCGCCCCCGCGCATCGAAATACAGATTGAGCGGCATCACGGTATAGCCTTCGCGGGTAACCGCGCCGAGAATTTTCCCGATTTCGCGCTTATGCAGCAATAGCTTACGCGGACGTTTCGGCTCATGCTGTCCGCGTCCGCCGCTCAACGTATATTCGGGGATATTCGCATTAAATATCCAGATTTCCCCATCCTTCGGCCCGACATAGGCCTCCGTGATCGAAGCCTGCCCGAGGCGCAGAGACTTCACTTCCGTACCGCTCAACATAATCCCGGCCTCGAAACTATCCTCCAGCGCATAGTTAAACCGCGCCTGCTTGTTCACAGCCACGCTCGCATTGGTAGACAGCATCCCGCTCTTTTTATCTTTCTTCTTCGTCATTTTGATTCTTATAACATAAAGGAATGAAGAGGCATTACGCTATTCATCGATACTCTTCTGTAATTGTGGCGCGATTGTTCCTCTATACCAAGGATCCTCTGCGGGGACGACAAAACGAATACGGCCCAGCAAGTCTTCAGCTTTTACGGTCGAATGTTCGCGCCTCGAAGAATATCCGAGGGCTTCTGGCGAAGTGCGCCCATGCGCAATGAGAGTAAAATAATCGGCTGTATTGAAATCGTGCCCACCGATATACATATTCGGGGGAAGATTTATACACTGATCGTCAGGCAAGGATGAAAGAAAATCCCCGGAAAAGCCTATATGTGCATGATAGAGGCATTGCAGGTTTTTGCCAAGCAAGACCGCCCCAAGACGCGCCAAAAAGTTATCACATTTTCGAAGTTGCATCATTTTGTCTTTCTTTTACTTTTTAGTATGCAATTTATTAAAACGAAGCAGGTTTGATAATTTATCGTGATTGAGGCATCTAAGCTAAAGAAGAATTACTCCGCGCAAACCCTTCCAAAACCCGCATCGCTGTATCGGCTTTATCCTCCGGCACGAACAAATGATCGTGAAAATGCGCCGAGACAGGATTAACGCTCACGCCTGCGGCGGCCAGTGCCCGCGTAATTGCCGCCAGAAACCCCACCGCCTCCAAAGACGAATGCACGTTCAGCGTAATCATCCGCGCCGGATAGGTGAAACCCAGTCCGGCCCGTTCCGCCGTTTCTCGCCGTAAGATCAACGCCGTGCCTTCGGCTTCACGAAAAATCAGCACCGGATCAAGCCGCGCCGCATCCTCAAAAGCCATATCCGAAGAATGAAAAACATAAACGCCGTCCTGAAGCACGGGTTCCATGCTGGTCAATAAAGCCTCAAGCTTGGTTTCTCCGCCGCTCATAAGAGGTTCTTCCTTTCGTTCGTCATCATGGTTTCAACGCGAAGGCGCAAAGTCGCAAAGCTAATCATTGAGAGCCTCAAATGCGCGCGCATAAACGGCCTTTGCACCCCGTAACGTTTTCAAAACGTCGTTTTGTAATTCAAGCCCCATAAAGGCCTCACTCTGATAAGGGCTATCTATATGTTTGACAAGCGAATGGTCAAACCCAAATCGTTGATAGTATGCGGGGCTCCCCAGCACGAGAACACAGGGAACGCCCAAAGAACCAAGGGTTTTCAGACCATAGAGAATCAGGCTTGTCCCGATGCCCCGCCCCTGAAATGCGGGGAGCACGGCAACAGGTGCCAGAGCGGCGGCCTTGATCTCCAAATCTTTCGTGATGATCCTCAGGGGTGAGAATAAAACATGGCCGATGATATTTTTGTCGGCAACGGCGACAAGAGACATGCCGGGAAGAAAGGCTTTTTCATGCCGTAAATCCCTGACAAGGCGCGCTTCGCCGCCTGTCTCGAAAGCGCTTATATGGAGATCGTGAATCTGTTCGATATCCCCCGGTTTTTCGGAGCGAAAAGAAACCTCCGGATCTTCGGGCCTTTGCGTTGCAAAAGGCGGCTCATCCATGAGCGGATGCGTTTGCTTTTGTATCGGGGAAAAGACCCGCATGCGCCATCGCCGCATCGACTTTGGCGCGCGCCGAGGCACTGGCCGGAAGCAAAGGAAGGCGCACTTCATCGCGGCACAGCCCCAAAACGCTCGCCGCATATTTCACCGGAGCCGGAGAACTTTCGCAAAATAGCTCTTTGCCCAAAGGCGCCAAGCGGTCACGCAGGGTTGAAAAGGCTTGGAGATCCTGCGTTTGCCAGGCGCGTTGCATGGCCGCACTCAGGCGGGGCGCGATGTTCGAGACAACGGAAATCACTCCGTGCCCGCCTTGGGCCAAAAACGCCGCTGCCGTAATGTCGTCACCGGAAAGCTGGCAGAAATCGCTGCCACATGCGCGCGCGGTCGCCAAAGGCCGCCCCAGATCTCCGGTCGCATCCTTAACGCCGATAATCCGCGGCAATGCAGCCAGCCGCGCCATCGTCTCCACACTCATGTCGACGATGCAGCGCCCGGGAATGTTGTACAAAATAATCGGCAGGTCGGTCGCATCATGAATGGCGGTAAAGTGTGCCACCATGCCATCCTGTGTCGGTTTGTTGTAATAAGGCGTAACAATCAACGCCCCGTCCGCCCCGCCTTCTTGCGCATGGCGGGTCAGTTCAATCGCTTCGGCCGTCGAATTTGATCCTGTTCCGGCGATAACCGGAATTCTTTTCTTGACGATATCGACGCATCTCTGGACTATAGCCCTATGTTCATCATGCGAGACAGTAGGCGATTCTCCGGTCGTGCCGCACGGCACAAGCCCGTCGCTGCCTTGCTCGATCTGCCATTCCACCAGCTTTTCAAAAGCCGGCCAGTCAATCTCGCCGTCTTTGAACGGAGTAATCAGGGCTGTAATAGAGCCTTTAAACATGAGCCTAAATCCAGTGCTAATCGGGTTAAAACGCTGGCCAATCTAACGCTCTTGGCCCGCGAATGCAAGATATTCACTGCTATTTTAGTGCTGGCGTTCGCAGGCGTTTGCCCATTGAATATCGCCGCCGCCAGCCAGCAAGACACGATCAAGGCCCTGCAGGCCGTCGGCCAAAACCGCTGGGAAGTCGGGCGTGAGCTCACAGCCCGCGCGCATGATCCTTTGGCTGTCAAACTCTATTACTGGCTCTCTTATACCCAAAATCCGGGCCTGACCGACTATACGGGCATGGTACAGTTTATCCGCCGTAATCCTGACTGGCCGGGGATCAGCGCCCTGACCAAAGATGCCGAATCCCATATGCCCTCGACGATGAGCCCGCATGAAATCATAGCCTGGTTCAGCGATTACCCGCCGGCGACCGCGGCCGGGCTGGATCGCTATCTGGGTGCGCTGATAGCGGGCGGACGGCAAAGCGAAGCTAAAAAAATTCTCAGCGACTGGTGGGCGCAAAATACCATGCCGCGTGAGGATCAACGCCATATATTCAGGATCTACGGACAATTTCTAACACGCGCCGATCATCAGCGCCGCTTTGATGCGCTGCTTTTGCGCGGCAGTAATGACAGTGCGCTGGCCATCGCCGATGTGCTGGGCAAAGGTTACCCGGAACTGGCCGCTGCGCGCATAGCCCTGCGCCGACAGAATGGAAACGTCAATGCGCTGATTAATCGCGTTCCGGCATCTTTGCGCAAAGATCCGGGCTTGCTGTATGAACGCCTGCGCTGGCGCCGTAAAAACGATCTGGATGCGGGCGCGGTTGAAATTTTACGCCGCATGCCGTCGGCCGATAAAATCCATAATCTTGAGGATTGGTGGAAAGAGCTCCATATCATTATTCGCCGCCTCAGCGAGAAAAAAAACTAGAAAAATGCCTACGCGCTCGCCGCCGCGCATAAGCAAAAAGAAGGCCTCAGCTTCGCGCAGGCCGAATGGCTGGCGGGGTTTCTGGCGCTGCGCTATCTGCATCAACCCGCACGAGCCTACACACATTTCGACAAGCTCTATCGCGGCGTTAGTAGTCCGATCTCCCAAGCCCGCGCGGCTTATTGGGCGGGCCGGGCCTCCGAAGGTTTTAAGGATAAAACCATATCGCAGCGCTGGTATAAAATCGCCGCCGCCAAGCGCACGACATTTTACGGCCAAATGGCCGCTGCTGAGCTGAGAATGGCCGATTCTCTGCCGCACATGGCCCTGCCGACCTTAACGTCTGATGATAAAACCCGCATGGAATCCCAAGAGCTGATGCGCGCGGCCATATTGCTTGCGCGCGCAGGGCTGCATAAACAAGCCGCTCAATTTTTTAAAGCCTTTACAGCCAAAGAAGATACACCCGCCGCCTACTATTTTGCCGCCCATAAAGCCGCCGATTTAGATCTGACGAACACGGCGCTGAGCATCGCCAAGCAAGCGACAAACAAAGGCATGTTTCTGACCGCCCAGTCTTATCCGGTCATCACGGGGAATATGCGCGGCGTCAATCTGGAATGGGCGCTGGTCCACAGCATCATCCGGCAGGAAAGCATGTTCGATACGGCGGCGCAAAGTCCGGCGGGCGCATTGGGGTTAATGCAGTTGATGCCGGCCACAGCACGGGAAGTGGCCGGAAAAGCAGGGCTATCATACAGCCATCTGCGCCTGACCAGCGATCCGTCTTATAATATCACGCTCGGCAGTTCTTATCTGGGACGCCTGCTTAAACGCTATGACGGCTCTTATCCGCTGGCCATTGCGGCCTATAACGCCGGACCGGGCCGCGTGGATCAATGGATCAAAACCTTCGGCGATCCGCGTATCGGTCAGGTGAGCTTGATCGACTGGATCGAACTCATCCCCATCTACGAAACCCGTAATTACGTCCAGCGTGTGATGGAAGCTGTCTATATCTACCGTCTTCGTTTACATGACCAGCAGCCCCGCGTGTCTGCGCCGTTACATGTGGCCCAAGCGCAGCCATAATTTTGCATACAATAATATTTTTTCTACATTTATTAAGATTATTGAATAACAACCTATGCTATAGTATGGGATAAAATGTGAGTTCTGCGTGGTAAACCTCATCAAGGATTAACATCATGAAACTGTTGCTGGCAGACGATCATACCCTGTTCAGGGATGCTTTGGTCCAATATATAAAACGCTCCGATATAGAAGCCGAAGTGTCGGTGGCCAAAGATATGGACGGTGTCTTGAAACTTATGCAGCAAGAACCGGATCAGGATCTTGTGCTGTTGGATTTGCGCATGCCCGGTATGAACGGTATGCAGGGTTTCAAAGAAATGCAGGACAAATATCCCGATGTGCGTGTCGGGCTGATGTCCGGCGTCGCCGAAGTCGAGGATGTGCGCGCCGCTATGAATCTGGGCGCTGTGGGGTATTTCCCGAAGACGCTGTCTGGTAAAGCGCTGCTAAAGGCGATCCAGCTTGTTCTGGAAGGAGAGCGCTTCGTGCCGATTGATCACAACTCCAGCGCAGTCATGCCGTCCTACTTCGCGGATGATGCACCGCCGAAAAAGTCGGATTATAGCGGCATGGAAGAACAGCAAGACCCGCTAAGCGTTGCGCAAGGCTTCAGACTGACTCCCCGGGAAGAAGATGTTCTCATGCATCTTGTCCACGGCAAAACAAACAAGGAAATTGCGGAAAGCTTGGGTCTGCAGGTTGTGACAATTAAGCTTCATGTGCGCAGCCTGTGTAAAAAACTGGACGCTAAAAACAGAACGCAGGTTGCCATGAAAGCGCGTCAGTACGGATTGATTAAAACGGACAAATAAATATAGGGATCAAAAAACGTGCCGGCGTTTTTTAAAAACTACAAATCACTGATCCACTTTATCCCCGGACTTGTGATTCTGGTCTTCGGGATGTTTGCGCTGCATACGTCTGTGTTGTTGATGGGGGATCATCAAGCCATAAAAAAACAACAAGAGAATAACATCGCCACTTTGTTTCCGGAAGAGCAGGCGGACGGAAACTTGCCGCCGCAAATTCTCGAAGCCAGATCGATCATTAACAGACTCTTGCA
This sequence comes from Alphaproteobacteria bacterium, assembly GCA_020443075.1. Lineage (GTDB taxonomy): Bacteria > Pseudomonadota > Alphaproteobacteria > Micavibrionales > Micavibrionaceae > TMED27. The sequence goes on along the minus strand of JAGRIU010000029.1, from coordinate 37,001 downwards.
CAACGGTGTCTGGGTTTATTGGTCTGTTTTTGCAATGGGACTGGCCGGATTCGTTCTGGTCATTCTCAATGCGGATAAAATGCGCCGCTTGCAGGTCGTCGATGAAGAGCGAAAGAAAAACCTCTCTTTGCTCGAAAGCCGTTTGGCAGCCATGGAAGCCACAGTCGACGGTATTTGTCTTATCGATGGGAGCTGCCGGGTGACTTACATCAATCAAGCCTTTCAACATATGTTTGGTCTGCAGGAGCAAAGTGTCGAAGATTTCATTGGAAAGCCTTGGATCGACTTGTTCTGCGAAGAAGAGGGCCGAAAATTCAAGGAAAATGTCATGCCGATTCTGGATGAAAGCGGAAGCTGGCGCGGCATGGTGTCTTTGGTGAAACCAGACGGCACACCGGCCCAGATTGAAATGGCGTTCCAGCGCCTGGAAGGCGATGGAACCGTCGGCACGGCCCGCGACATGACGGAAAAGATCAAATCCGAACATGAAAAGCGCGACATACAGGCCCAGCTTTATCAAGCCCAGAAAATGGAAGCCATTGGCCGTCTGGCCGGAGGAATCGCGCACGATTTCAACAATATTTTGGCTTCAATGAACGGGTATGCGGAGTTCTTAAAAGAAGATCTGGACGAAAACAGCCCGCAATACGAATACGCCGGCAATATTCTAAGCGCCGGTTATCAGGCGCGCGCACTGGTAGACCAGATCCTCGCTTTCTCGCGTCATCGCGGCAGTGAAATAGAGACAATGGATCTGATGGAACCCGCACAGGAAAGTCTGTCCATGCTCAAAGCCAGCCTGCCCAAAACCATCGAAATGCACACAGATATGGAGCTGGAGAGCGTACCGATCAAGGGCAACCCAACCCAAATATCACAGGTCATTATGAACTTGTGCGTCAATGCACAAGATGCGATGGAGGGACGCAAAGGCATACTGGGAATATCCGTGCAGGCCATTAAAGCGGATGAACGAGAAGGTGATGCAGACTGGGTTGTTGCGCAAGAGCCGGGCGATAATACGCCGCTGTCCATCAAAATCGAGGAAGAGGAAGAAGGGCGTACCCGCCTCTGGCTCGGTCATCTTGTGCGCGGTCGTGAATACGCTGTTCTGGGCATCAGCGACACAGGAACCGGCATGAGCAAAGCCGTTATGGAGCATGTGTTTGAGCCTTTTTTTACAACCAAGCCGGTGGAAAAGGGAACGGGCTTAGGGCTTTCAACCGTGCATGGCGTGATTTCAGCCCACCGCGGCGCATTGAAAATCGACAGCGCTTTAGGGCAGGGGACGCGCTTTGAACTGTATTTCCCGCTCTCCGAAGAAGAGCAAGGGGAACAAAATGCCGAAGAAATGCAGATGATCAATGACGGCGGGCAAAATATTCTCCTGGTCGAAGATCAGGACAATGTACGCGAAATGACGACTCGGATGCTCGAACGGCTGGGCTATGAAGTCGCCACCGCCACAAATGGGCTGGAGGCGATGGATATGTTGCGCAAAATGCCGAACTATTTCCATCTCGTGATCACAGACCAGAACATGCCGAAAATGACGGGCATAGAGTTGATCGAGCAAGCCTATATCGATCATCCGGATTTGCCGTTTATCTTGCTCTCAGGTTATAGCGAGCAAAAACTACAGGATATCATTCAGGAGCATCCGTCCGTTCGCGCCATACTGCGCAAACCCATCGCTAAAGCCGATCTGGAAACAAAGCTGGCGCAAGTCTTGGGCGAGAGCGAAAAAGATAAAGACGCGGCCTGAGGGGGCGTGCTAAATCTTTTCCATGGATATGAAGCCCGCTCAAACATTAACGCCGCAAGACTGGCTCCAATCTGCTCCGCTGCAAAAGGTGCTGGCCGTTCTCAATGAGGGCGCGCCGCAGGATGATCCGAACGCTTTGCTTGTGGGCGGATGCGTGCGCAACGCGCTTCTGGGCCAGACAATAGACGATATCGACATCGCCACACGTCTGACTCCTGACGAGGTTATCGCCCGCATGGATGCTGCCGGAATCAAAACCATCCCCACCGGCATAGATCACGGCACGATCACCGCCGTTGAGGACGGGCAGCCCTTCGAAATCACCACCTTGCGCCGCGATGTCGAAACCGATGGCCGCCGCGCCATTGTGGCTTATAGCACAGACTGGGCCGAAGATGCCCGCCGCCGCGATTTTACGATCAACACGCTGCTGGCCGATGTGAAAGGCCGCGTTTACGATCCGCTGGGCGAAGGGCTCAAAGATATACAGGCCCGCCGCGTTGTCTTTGTCGGCGAGCCTGCGCAAAGAATTGCCGAAGACCACCTGCGCATTCTGCGCTATTTCCGCTTCCATGCGCTCTACGGGGCAGGGAATATGGACCCCGAAGCCCTCGAAGCGTGCGAGGCGGCCGCCGATAAAATCCCGTCTCTATCCAAAGAACGCATCACGCAGGAAATCTTCAAAATCCTCAGCCACGATGATCCGGCCGGGGTTTTGAGCGTTATGGCCGGGCGCGGCATTCTGACCGATCTGCCCGCGTCGGGTTACAACCCGCAGCTTTTAAAAGATCTGTGCTTTATTCAAAAACAATTCGGTTTGCGCGCTCTGCCCGCGCGTCTTTTGGTGTTGGGCGGTTTAAAGGCGGAGGGGGTGCTCACGCTGGAACGCTACCTCTTGATCCCCAAACTCTACAAAAAGGATATGGCTGCCATTGAGGGCGTTTTGGCGCTGGCCGATCTGAATGAGGAGCAGGCCATTAAAGAAGCGCTTTACCGCTATGGCCGCACGCCCACAGCACAAGCCTTGATGATCGAAATCGCCCTTGATCGCGTGATGCGCGGGGGGGCGGGCGAGGCACTGAATCTTATCCGGAACTGGGACATCCCGACGTTTCCCGTTAGCGGCGAAGATTTAATCAAGCAAGGCTATAAACCCGGCCCGGAACTGGGACAAAAAGTCATCGCCCTCGAAGCTGAGTGGATCAAGGGCGGTTTTAGGAATCTTTGTTAGGAACAGGAAGGCCGCTTTTAGCTTGAAACCTGGCTAAAGTTTCTTCGACCGAATGCTGCCCACCTTGATCACGATGATAGAGATCACCCTGACGTACAGAAGAAGACCCACGCTGAGGCGCAGACACCACACCTGAAAACCCTTTGAGGCGAGCCTGTTCGGACAGGAATTCCACAACATCCAATTTGCTCTTCATACACCCCTCCGGATAGTTATATAAAATAAAATCAAAAACCGCCAAACATTGACATAAAAACTGCGCCGTAAGCAACAAAAATCTTCAAGCGGCGTACTTATCCATCAATCGCCGGACCACTGGTCCCTACGGCAGTAGTGCCCGTGCCGCCGTCATTAATAGGTTCCTCAGCCGCATAACAGGCATCAAGGAGAGATCTTAAACTTTTTCTAAAATTCACGTCCTTTAAAAGCCTTTGTTCCGCAATCATTTCAAGAGGTGTTCCGGATATCTCGGCTTGGGTCACTGTGTCAAAATGAGCCGCTAAAATCTTATCAACTTCAGGAAACGGAGAAACGCCTCCACGAACCGAAGGATTATCGTATTCTCCATCCGCAATGCCTTGTCGAACTTGCGCCAAGAACGCGTCCACCCCTTCCGCTTTCCTTGCTCTAACAGAAAGGATAATATTCATAAGCTCATCTTGCTTATGCACCGCCCGTCTTTGTTGCTCTGTGATGATAGAACTATTATCGCCATCATTATCGGCCATTCCACACTCTCCAAAAAAATTATTATGCAAGAAATCTACATCGGATCCGTAAAAAAAACAATAATATTTTATGTATAATAAATAAATATTCCGCGCCGCAAGCAGCTTGGTATCCTGTCATTGCGAGCCGCCGCGTCAAAGCCCTTGCGAAGACGGGCGGCGCGGCAATCCAGACATCGCGCTCTTTGGCTCTGGATTGCTTCAGTTGCTCCGCTCCTTCGCAATGACGAACGCCCCAAGGGGCGAAGTATTGAACCCGAAAACGAATAAAAATCTTACGGCCATTTCACGACCGGCGGCATCGACATCAAAATCGCTTCTGTATTGCCCCCGGTTTTCAGGCCGAATTGCGTCCCGCGGTCATAGAGCAGATTATACTCCACATAGCGCCCGCGCCGGATGAGCTGAAACTCGCGCTCTTCCTCGCTCCAGCCCTTATTCATCGAGCGCGCCACGATCTGCGGGTAAACGCTTGAAAACGTTTGCCCGACATCGCGCGTATAGGCAAAATCGGCTCCCCAATTATCCGTATCGAGATAATCATAGAAAATCCCGCCCACCCCTCGCGCTTCCCCGCGGTGGGGCAGGTAGAAATAACGATCGCACCACGCTTTATGCTCCGGGTAATATTCCGGATTATGCCGATCGCAACACGCCTTGAGCGCGCCATGAAATGCCTGCGTATCCTCATCATTGGGAAAGATCGGCGTCAAATCCGCCCCGCCGCCGAACCAGCTTTTCGAGGTCGCGATCATCCGCGTATTCATATGCACGGCAGGCACCAAAGGGCTTTGCAGATGCGCCACCAGCGAAATCCCGCAGGCCCAAAAATTCCCGCCGCTTTCATCCGCACCGGGAATTTTTTGCGCGAATTCTTCGCTGAAACGCCCGTGAACTTGCGAAAAATTCACCCCCACTTTTTCAAAGACGCGCCCGCGCATGACGGCCATCGTCCCGCCGCCCTTTAAAACGCTGCCCGATTCGTTCGGTGTATCGTCATGCTCGCGGTCCCAAGGCGTGCGCTCGAACCGTCCAGCCGCCATATCGGCCGTGTTCCCGCCCTCCAAGGCATCTTCCAGCGCTTCAAACGCGCCGCAAATCTGCCCCTGTAAGTCCTGAAACCATGTTGCCGCCTGCTGTTTTCTCTCATCCATACTCATGTATGTCATCCTGCCTTCCATTTCGTTTGCCTGAGCGCCTCGCCCAAAATCATCGCACTCGCATTCACCACATTCAAAGAGCGCAACCCCTCGGCCATCGGGATTAACACCCGCCCGTCTGCACGCTCATGCACGTTTTCGGGCGCGCCGGAACTCTCACTGCCCGCCAGCAAAATATCCCCGTCCTTAAACGTAAAATCCGTATAGGGCACGCTGCCCTTGGTCGTCATCAGAACAATTCGCCGTTCTGCCTGCGCTTCACAAAATGCGTTCCACGAAGAATAACGTCTTATTTTGACTTTGCTCATGTAATCCATCGCCGCTTGCTTTATTTTGCGCTCGTCCCAAGGAAAGCTGCATGGTTCGATAATGTGCAAGCCCGCTTCCATACAGGCACACAGCCGGATCGCAGCGCCGACATTTTGCGGGATATCCGGTTGATAAAGGGCAACGTCAATCATATCATGTGCTTAAGTCATAAAAATATTTTAGCCCCTATGGATAGACGAGGCTTGATCATTTATAAAGAGGGAAGTACAAACACTTCGTCTTAAAAACTCGAAATTGCAATTTATTAAAGAACGAAAAGCAAAACAATGACAGCAGACAGTGACGATCGCCGTGGATTTTTAATGTTAACAGCCGGAGCCATGGCTGCCGTAGGGGTAGGCCGTATGGCAGCGCCGATGATTAACTCGCTTAACCCCGCCAAGGACACGCTCGCGCTATCCACCACCGAAGTGGACTTGACGCAGATCCCCGAAGGCGAGGCGCGCACAGTCATGTGGCAGGGTAAACCGGTCTTTATCAAACACCGCACGCCCAAGGAAATCGAAGAAGCCGAAGACGTCGATATGGCCAACCTCATCGACAAGCAAACCGATGACGAGCGCGTAAAGAAAAAGCAATGGCTCGTTGTGGTCGGCATTTGTACGCACTTGGGCTGCGTGCCTGTTGGACAAAAAGAAACCGACGCGCATGGCGATTATGACGGCTGGTTCTGCCCGTGTCACGGTTCACACTATGATACGTCGGGACGCATCCGCAAAGGCCCTGCACCGCGAAATCTGGCCGTGCCGCCCTATGAGTTCCTGAGCGACACCGTCATCAAAATTGGCTAACAACAAAGCAAGAATTTAAGTTTAAGAGGCACACAAACATGGGACATGGCGAAAGAACAGCATTTGAAAACCCGGTAATCGAGTGGATCGACAGCCGGTTGCCGATTTTTACGATGATGCAAAAGGAATACGGCGTTTTCCCGACACCGAAAAACTTTAACTATTTCTGGAATTTCGGCGCGATTGCCATGTTCATGCTGGTGACGATGATTGTTACCGGAATCGTACTGGCCATGCACTATACCGCCAATACCCATCTGGCCTTCGACAGCGTCGAGCGCATTATGCGCGATGTCAATGGCGGCTGGTTGCTGCGCTACATTCATATGAACGGCGCGTCCTTCTTCTTTATAGCGGTCTATATCCACATTTTCCGCGGTATGTATTACGGCTCTTACAAGCGCCCGCGCGAACTGTTGTGGATTTTGGGCGTAGCCATCTTTCTGTTGATGATGGCCACCGCCTTCATCGGCTACGTCTTGCCGTGGGGCCAGATGAGTCTGTGGGGCGCGACCGTGATCACCAACCTGTTCTCGGCCATTCCGCTGGTCGGCGACAGCATCGTCACGCTTCTCTGGGGCGGCTTCAGCGTCGATAACCCGACACTGACGCGCTTCTTTGCCTTGCACTATCTGTTGCCCTTTGTAATCTTCGCCGTCGTGTTTATCCATGTCTGGGCGCTGCATATTACCGGCTCGAACAACCCACTGGGCATTGATACCAAAGGCCCGCAAGATACCGTGCCGTTCAATCCGTACTACACGATCAAGGACAGCTTCGGACTGGTCGTATTCCTGATGCTCTACGCGCTGTTTATCTTCTTTATGCCCAACGCGCTTGGCCACCCGGACAATTATACACCGGCCAATCCGCTGGTCACGCCCGCGCATATCGTGCCGGAATGGTATTTCCTACCATTCTATGCCATCTTGCGCGCCATTACCTTCAGCATCGATATCCCATTCACCGATATCACAATTATCACCGCTAAACTCGGCGGGGTGATTGCGATGTTCGGCTCGATCCTGCTCTGGTTTGTCCTGCCGTGGCTCGACAGCCACCCGATCCGCAGCGCCAAGTTCCGCCCCGTATTCAGATACTTCTTCTTGCTGTTGCTGGCGGACTTCATCTTCCTTGGCTATGTAGGCTCGCAGCCTGCTGACGCGACGATGTTCGGCCTGCCGCTCAGCGTATTCGGCCTTGGAGCAACGGCGTATTATTTCGCCTTCTTTATCGTCATTCTGCCGTGGCTGAGCAAACACGAAAAAGGTCGTGAACTGCCTGCCAGCATCCATGAGGCAGTCCTTGCAAAAAACAAAAAGAAAGCTGTGGAGATTTCAGAATAATGAAAAAGACGCTTTTATCCCTTCTCGCCGTTGTAACCTGTGCCTATAGCGCTCCGGCGCTTGCCTCTGGCGGAACCGAAGCCCCCCCGCATGTACACTGGGAGTTTTCCGGCCCGTTCGGAACCTATGACCGCGCGGCCCTGCAACGCGGCCTTAAAATCTACCGCGAGGTCTGCTCGTCCTGCCATGCGGTCAAGCATCTGGCTTTCCGCAACCTGACGGATCTGGGCTATAACGAAGAGCAGGTCAAAGCCATCGCCGCCGAATACACCGTGACAGACGGCCCTGACGAAGACGGTGAAATGTTCGAACGCCCGGCCCGCCCCAGCGACAGATTTCCCTCGCCGTATCCGAATGAAAACGCCGCCAAAGCGGCTAACGGCGTTGCCCCGCCGGATCTATCTTTGATCGTCAAGGCGCGTCATCACGGGGCAAACCATGTCTTCGGCATCCTCACCGGTTATGAAGAAGCGCCGGAAGATCATCCTCTGGCTGATGGACAGCACTGGAATAAATACATGCCCGGTCACGTCATCGCCATGGCCAAGCCGCTAAGCAACGGCCAGGTCACATACGAAGACGGCACAATCGAAACCGTCGAACAATATGCGCAAGACGTTGCGCAATTCTTGGCTTGGGCCTCCGAGCCGGATCTGGAAGCCCGCAAACGTTTCGGGATCAGCGCTCTGATCTTCCTCGCTGTTTTTGCAGGGGTGATGTACCGCCTGAAAAAAGCCGTTTGGAAAGACGTGCATTAATCGGCTAGACTTCCAAAGGGCAGGGGAATAAACGCCTGCCCTTTTAAGGAAAAGAAACGAAAACGGTCCGATGCGCGACACACAGGACGAAATTCTCTACTTTTGGTTTGAAGAACTGGCCCCTTCGCAATGGTTCCAGTCCAGCGCCGCCGTCGATGCCGATATCCGCGAACGTTTTCTCGTAACCCACGAAATGGCCGCCGATGGTCTGTGCAATAGCTGGGCTGTGGACGCAGAAGGCTCGCTGGCATTAATCATCGTACTGGACCAATTCCCCCGTCATATGTTCCGCGGCGAAGCGCGCGCCTTCGCCACCGATGAAAAGGCGCTTTTGATCGCTAAACAAGCCGTCCATAAGGGATTTGATCAAGTGCTCGAACCCGTCAAACGCGGCTTTTTGTACCTGCCGTTCCAGCATAGCGAAGTCCTGAGCGACCAAGGGCGCTCTGTCGAACTGTTCGGCGCGATGGCCGAGGAAAATCCGGCTGGCGATATGTATGCCCGCCGCCATTACGTGCCGATCGAAAAATTCGGCCGCTTCCCCCACCGCAACCAAATTCTCGGCCGCCAAAGCACGCCCGAAGAAATCCAGTTTCTCAAGGAAAATAGTGGTTTTTTGTAAAAAAAACCTCGTCCGGCCGACCATTTTAACGCTCTGTTATCTTTCTTTTGCAATACTGAAAAGATGAGCGAATCACTGAGAATGTTTTTGAAAACTAAAGCGCCCGAATCCTCAGAAGAAAAAAGAATTAAAAAGCCCCTATTAAGGGCTTGAAAGAAAACTAAAACCGGTTTTTTGTCCGGTCGTCGGCATGGACGTTTTTTGCAAAAAATTTAAATCGGTGATTACAATAAACATATCCAACATTCTTTTCGCACAAAGGAGACCTTCTATGGCTGATACGGAATTGAAATCCTCTCAAAATTCCAGACTGCAGGCTTTGCGCAACCGCCACACAGACCTGTCCAACCAGATCGAAGAGGCGCACAGAAGCCCGTCCACAACAGATTTTTTCCTGCGTCAGCTTAAAAAACAAAAATTGATCGTCAAAGAAGAGATACACAGAATCCGCGAAAGCGGTACAGCCACGGCCTAAGCGCCGAAGGCTCTTGAACGGCCCGCTTTTTAAAGGCAAAACGAACTTTTGCATCGGTTAAAGGCAGACCCGTTTCAAACAAGAACGGCCGGTGGACTAATGTCTCCGGCCGTTTTTTGTTTTACCCATCAAGGGTCTTCAATCGTCCTTTGAAATCTTCAAGGCAGCTATAGCCTTTTTTCGCCATGATATTTTTGAGCTCACCTGCGATGCGTTCAAAACAAGCTGTTCCCTCGCGCATAAATTGCGTGCCGATTTGCACCGCACTGGCGCCGCACAAAATATGCTCAAAGGCATCCTCGCCGCTGCGCACACCGCCGCAACCGATAATCGCCACGTTTTTATCCAGCAAAGTATAAAACTGTCGCACATTCGCCAGAGCAGTGGGTTTAATATAATCCCCGCCGATCCCGCCAAAACCATGCTTGGGCCGGATCAAAACCTGTTCCGAATCCAGATCGATAACAAGGCCGTTACCAATGGAGTTGACGCAGGTCACAAAAGCCAGCGGAAAATCATTCAGAACCTCCGCCATCATCTGGAAATGCGGTATATCGAAATAGGGCGGTAATTTGACCCCCAGTGGCTGTTTACAAACCGGAAAAACAGCTTCCAGCGTGCGGCGGCTTTGCTCGAAATCGTATCCGGTCTGCGGTTTGCCCGGTACGTTCGGGCAAGAAAGATTAAGCTCGATTCCGGCAATATGCTCAAAAGGCTCCAATTCCCGTATGATATGCACATTATCTTCAAGGCTCAGCCCGGAAACCGACATAAAATAAGGCTTGTCATAGGCCACAGCCTGCTGCGCAAAACGGGCGTAATAGAGATAGCCCTCATTCGGTAGCCCCATGCTATTGATACTGCCCCAGCCCGTATCAACATAACGCGGTTCTTCATTGCCCATGCGTTTTTCCCGCGTCGCGCTTTTGCTGAGGATAGCTCCGGATGCGCTTTGCCCGATCACATGCAACTCGTCTTCATGGCTGCACAGGGGGCCCGAAGCGTTGTAAATACACGACGGTAAAACAACGCCCGCAACCTGTGTCGAAAGAGAGACGGATGAAGGCATAACGCTGTCAGTTGAGCTTAAAGACAACTAGTCGTCATCGGAACCAAAAATATTCTTCCCCGCATCCGGCATAAAGTTTGAAAAATCAAACCCGCCGCCCGATTGTGAAGAGGTTTCATCGTCTTCTTGTTGCGCAAGGCTGGCTTGTTGTTGCGCCAGACGCTCCGCCTTCACGGCTTCAGGATCTTTACCCTGCGCTTTCAAACCCTTGTCGGAGGCTTTCTCGTATTCCTGCCATGTACAAAGCCCCAATTCAGCCGGATGACGCGGACGCAAATTCGGCGTATTGGGATGGGTACGGTCCCGCACAGCAGCGATCGTCGGCTTGGTGGTACCGACCAGCTTGGTAATTTGCGCATCGGAAATTTCCGGATTGTTTTTGATGATATAGGCAATTGCATCGGGCTTGTCACCGCGCTTGGAAACCGGCGTATAACGCGGCCCTTTCGCACGCGCTTTAACGGGCGGCAGTGTGCTTTTCGGCATTTTCAAGCTAGACGCCGGATCGTTCTGACAACGCTCCAGCTCATCCTGCGTCAGTTCGTTGTGGTCAATCGGATTACGTCCAACCAGCCCGCGTCCGATATCGCCATCGGCCAGTGCCTCGATCTCGATCTCGGTCAGGCCGGTAAACGCGGCAATCTGCGAAAAGGTTAAAACAGTGTTTTCAATCAGCCAGACAGCCGTAGCTTTGGGCATCAAAAGTTGTCCGGTAATGTTCAGTGCAGTCGACATATTTTCTTATCTCCAATAAATATCGCCCTCATGCCCTGTTCCTAAAGGGCAAGGTTTCTAATAACCTTAAGTGAATGGGAACAAAAGCCTTATAAACCGCACGGCTGTAAAAATCCAGAAAAAAATATGCGCCGCCGCCCCGAAAAAACGGAGCACTGCGCGTTGATTTTAAAGCTGTCCCGAATTATCTTATATGCCAAGATGTTTGACGATGATTTACCGATAAAAAAGAAAACAGCCGAGTTCCCGCGCAATCTGGATTTGCTCTCGATCAGCGAGCTTGAAGAATATGTCGGCGCGCTCAAAGAAGAGATTGCCCGCGTCGAAAACGATATCGGCAAAAAGAAAGCCACGGCCGAAGCCGCCGCCTCGGTCTTTAAATCATGAGCGATTTAACCATCATAGGCTCCTACACCAGCCCGTTTGTCCGCATCGTCAGAGCGCTTTGCAGCGAGCTGGGGCTGGATTACGAACAACAAGATACCGGTCCGTTCGGCAAACAAACGCCGGAACAAAAAAGCCTTATCAGTAATAACAATCCCTTGCTCAAAGTCCCGGTTTTGATCGACAAGGGCCAGCCCATAATTGACTCTCGGGTGATCGCATCTTATCTGCTGCAAAACTACCCCATAGTCCAAACAAACGATTTCGATGCCTCGTCTTCCATCGAAAAAGAGAACCTGATCACCGTGATTTACGGCATCATAGACGCAGGCGTTCTGCGTTTCATCATGCGCGGGCAGGGAATTGATATGGACCTGCCATATCTCGCTCGCTCCCTGGAGCGGATGCGGTGCGGTTTAAAATACCTTGATGAAAACACAAACCTTGGCGCACATTTCGGACTACCCGAACTGGCTTTGATTTGTGGATTGGACTGGTTTAAAAAGAGAGATATTATAGACTGGTCAATGTATGACAATCTCGTCCAAATCCACGCGCGTTATACAGATCGCCCCTCACTGGCTGCAACGCGCATTCCCGATAACGTATAAGGAAAAAACATGCGTATAGAAGAATCCGTCAAACTCGATTTCAAAGACGTGCTGATCCGCCCGAAACGCTCGACGCTCGATAGCCGCAAAAACGTCGATATTTCCCGCGAATTTACCTTTAAATGGAGCAAGAAGACATTCGCTGGCGTGCCGATTATCGCCGCCAACATGGACGGGGTCGGCACCTTTGCGATGGCCAAGGCTTTTATTGAGGACGGCAACGGCTTGAGCGTGGCTCTGCACAAACATTATCCGCTAAAGGATTTGCAAGGGTTCTACAAAGAAAACGGCCATGAATCCGTCTGGTATTCTATCGGCATGGTCAAAGCCGACGAAGAAAAACTCGACGAGTTCATCAAAAAGGGCGGAAAACCGGATAAGCTCTGTATCGACGTGGCCAACGGCTACAGCGAACACTTTGTCGGCTTCGTGAAAAAAATTCGCGAGAAATATCCTCAAAAAACCATCATGGCCGGCAACGTTGTGACGGGTGAAATGGTCGAGGAATTGATTCTGGCTGGCGTAGATGTAGTCAAAGTCGGTATCGGTCCGGGCAGCGTGTGTACGACGCGCCGCATGACCGGCGTCGGCTATCCTCAACTCTCGGCCATCATCGAATGCGCCGATGCGGCCCATGGTTTGGGTGGGCTGATCTGCGCGGATGGCGGCTGCACCGTGCCGGGCGATGTCGCCAAGGCTTTCGGCGCAGGCGCCGACTTTGTCATGCTGGGCGGTATGCTCGCCGGACATGACCAGAGCGAACAGGAGGTAATAGAAGAGGGTGGAAAACAATATCTTCAATTCTATGGCATGAGCAGTTCTACCGCGATGAACAAACACAAAGGCGGCGTGGCCGAATATCGCGCCAGTGAAGGTAAAACGGTCCGCATTCCCTACCGTGGTTCGGTTCATGGCGCCCTACAGGATATTCTGGGCGGCTTGCGCTCGACCTGCACCTATGTCGGCGCACGGCGTTTAAAAAATCTGTCTAAGTGCACAACGTTCATTCGCGTCTCGCAGCAACTCAATACAGTGTTCGGCGATAATTAATTGCGCACCGCAACCCTACAGTGCTTGCACTGCATGCCTGTGCTGGGTAAGCTTGGCCACTTGAGTTATGATTCAATGGAGAAGATACAATGTCAGATGAGATCAAAGACCGCCTGAGAAACAGCGCCGAAGCCTGCTTGAAGAGCTATGAAGCATGGGCAGGGAACAAGAAAGACGGCGGTAAGCGGGAAGACTTGCAAGATACGGTGCATGAGTTGCGCAAAGTAGCGTCTCGTCTGGAAATCGAAATCGCCATCAGCGAACGTAACGAATCTGGTAACAAACAGATTCCGATTCCGCCGCACCGTGATGCGCGCGGGCGTGGCAATAACAACGATGCCGCAGATGATGAGAAAAACAACGGCAACCAGGCTGCACCGGCTCAGGCCGCATCTTCCGGTGTAACGGTTGAAAAATCATCCCGTCCGCGCCGCCGCCCGGCACCACAAAAGTCGGCTGGCGGAGAAGGCTAGACCTGTTTCATAACGTCCTTTAGCTTCGGTCTTTTAAGGCGCGTCGTGCAGCAAATGTATCGGCCGATCCCGCGCGCAGGAAAACATTGGTTGCTTTTTCCACCGCCAAAGACACCGGAATACTGGGCTTTTCATCGGCTCTTAAACGCCGCACCTCATCCATACGCTGCTGAAGATCGGCATTCTCCGGCTCAACCGATTGACAAAATGCGCCATTGGCCAGCGTATATTCATGCCCCGGATAAATGAGCGTCTCATCAGGCAGGGCCAGAATTTTTTGAAACGACTCCCACATCTGTTGCGCCGTGCCTTCGAACAAGCGCCCGCACCCCATTGAAAATAAAGTATCCCCGCTAAACAAAGCAGCGCTCTCGGGGAAGTAAAGGCAAATAGCCCCGAGCGTATGCCCCGGCGTTTCGAACGCCTCGAATTTTTCTCCGTCAAAAGCAAAGTCGCCACCCTCATAGAGCGGTGTTTTCAGATGCTTGATCTTGTCTGCCTCTCCGCGCGGTCCGGCCACATCGCAATCATAACGCTTTAAAAGGGCAGGAACCCCGTTCACATGGTCCCAGTGATGATGGGTTAGGAAAATCGTATCAAGGCTGAGGCCGCGGGCCTCCAAAAATTCAATCACAGGCTCGGCTGTCCCCGGATCAACCACGCCCACCGCGCCGTCATCGCCTTGCAGGACGTAGGCGTAGTTATCTTCTAAAATCGGCAGAACGGAAATCTTCATAAGAGCTATTTCACCATAAGCGCGATGCCCGAGGCAATGGTGACGAAGACAAACACGCGCTTGATCCAGAGATTGCCCTTAAGATGGCCCAGATGCGCGCCCAGCCATCCTCCGACAAAGGAGGCCACCCACAGAACAGGCAGCCAGTTCCAATGCACCGGACTGCCCATCGCCAGAAGCGAAAGCCCGCCGGTTAAGTTCCAGAAAAAACCGACCAGCGTCATCGTGTAGACGACAGCCATTTTATAATCCAGCCCGAACCACAAAATAAGCCAGACCGTGACAAACAGCCCGCTGCCCGAAGAAAGCGAGCCGTTAAATACGCCAAGCAAAAACAGAACAATCCCGCCGATAACATAGCCGCGCACATCGCGGTTTTTCGGCGCACTGTCTTGCCCCATACTTTTTTTAAACAGTGAATAAACGCCCATTCCGACGGTCAAAATCCCCAGCGTCATTTTCGCCGCCTGATCGGGAATATTGAGAATAAGATACGCCCCGGCAATCGTACCTGTTACTCCGCAGAGCATCAGATAACTCGCAAAGCGCCAGTTGATGGCCTCGTTTTTGATATTGCGCGCGATCGAACCCAGGCCCAGAGCAAACGTGGCCATCTTATGCGTACTCAGGGCTTCGGCAAACGGCAGGCCGAGAAAAATCAAAACCGGAAGCTGCAACAACCCCGCACCACCACCCGCAAAGGCCGACATCGTATTCGCCGCCAAAGACGCCAGCATCAAAACAACGTAATTAATCATGAAAAGAAAATGTCATAATGGACCGCGTGGCGCAATGCAGTTGCAGATTATTGTTATTCCGCCCGAATTCTACGGATCAGGGAATGAGAATGTTGACAACGCTTGTAATTCAGAATACGACGGGCGTGGTCAATTAACCGTTTGTAAGGAGAACGATCATGGGAAATACTGGAGCAGTGACCCTGCCGGAAGACGCAGCTGAGGAAGTGTGCCGGATGGCACAACAGTACGGGGTATCAACAGAAGAATTTATAAGAACGTCGTTTGTTTTAGGAAAGAAGTGGTATGACGCCCAGCAACGCGGCTATCAATTGGCCGAAGTGGATGACCTAGGCAATATGATAGGGGTTGTCCATATGTTCTATTTGGATTCTGGTGATTCTCCGGCGGCGGCAAAATAGACAAAATTAAAGTCAGCTTTTCTTGTTTTCACCCAAAGCATCCGCCAGCCGCATCTGCGCGCTGCCGGGCTTAAGGGGTTTTTGCTGGCTTTCATGCGGCGCCCAGCCGATCAGGAAAATAATTTCAAAGCTGGCAGTAATACGCCCGCCGCCCTCGCCATAAGTCTCCGCATACATCTGCGCCGCCCCGGCAAAAAAGTCACGGCCCGGATTCAAGCGGCTGCGCGCGGACGCGATGTTGCTTTCCCCCATGCCGCGCAGATCCGCCATGAGTTTGAACATATGCTCATAGCTCACGCGCACGATATCTGAATCAACGACTGGCAGCGCAAAGCCCGCGCGCTGGAGCAGGCCGCCCATCTGTTGCTTGTCAGCAAAGGGCAAAACACGCGGTGAAACCCCACCTTTAAGCGCCAGTTCGGCCCGCATCAAACAATCGCGTAGCTCATACAGCGTCTCCCCGCCGGGCAGAGCCGCCAGGAATAGCCCGTCCGGCTTCAACGCACGGCGGATTTGCACCAACGCCCCGGGCAGATCATTCACCGCATGCAAATTCAGATTGCTCAAAATCAAATCGCAACTCTGCGGCGCCAGCGCCAAAGCCTCTTCCTCGCAGATAAAATCAGCTTTGCTCAAAAAAGCATCGCTGCGGTAGAGCGTTTCGGCCTTTGCCGCTTCTTTGAGTTTCTGTGCAAATTCCGCACTGCCGCTCGTGCCGAGTTGCACAACGCGGGGGAAATCCCGCTTGATATCCTGCAACCGGTCAAGAAGCTGAGCTTCGCTCCAGCGAAACAGGAAATCGTAATCCTCAAATTGTGTTTTTGAACGTCGATAAAACCGTTCACGGGCTTTGCGCTCAAAAATATGAATGTCCTGGGAAGAGGGGCGTTCTACCATTTTTCCGGCCGCGGGGATCCCAGATCAGGCTGCACCTCATCGATAAAGGCTTCAATCTCGGCCTCCAGATCAAAATCACGCACCAAACCCCGGCTATCGGGATGCGGTTTGAACGCCTGTGTTTTTTTCTTCTCGGCCTCAGCCTTTCTGGTGGTCTCGTCAAGGGCTGCGCTGTAAGTCGCCGCGCTGCCAGATTCTGCTGAAAGTTCCGCTTCTGGCACGGATTCCTTCGGATGCTCGAACTCTTCCAGAAGTTCTTCCTTGTTCAAGGTCGCCACGGTTTTGACCTCGGTCTGGGCTGGCTGCTCGTCCACCTCCATCGCCGCGATCGGTGGCGCGATAAAGTTCTGTGGCGGCGCATCCTTCCGCTTTTTCTTAAGCTCTTCTTCCTCAATCTCGTGCTTGTGCTGGGCCTGACGCTCCAGCTCATGCTTTTCCTGCAAGCGTTCCTCGATATGCTGGCGCATCATATCCATCGTTTCGTAATTGAGCGGGATCGACCAGTCCGGCTGCAATCCTTCAAAGCGCTGCTTGATGATCGCCTTGACCTGCATTTTGGCTTCCAGCTTCAACTCGTCATGGAAATAACGATACGCCCGTGCAATCGCCAGCATGAAGTGCGGCTCTTTGGAAATCAGGCGCTGCAACAACATCATTTGGTAAAACGGAATGAAATGCGTGTCAGGATCTTTCATCAAGGCCGGCGGCGCGGCAATCGCAAACGGATGAATGCGGTGCGGCGTCAAACCCAGATGCGCGAAATAACTCTCGCCGAGTTTGAAAACATGTGAAGGCGATATGCCGTATTGATCGGCGATAAAACGCTTGAGCTGTTTCAAGGTCGTCACTTCCGGTGGAATATTAAAGCTTGGCGCGGTGACGCTCATCCCGTTGCCTTCATAACGCTGGGGCACAGGCAAATACGCAACGCTAAAGCCCGCATGCACCTGCCCTTTAAGATCTTTGGTCAAAGGTATAACAACAGCCGTGTTCACGGTTTTCCCGTCGTGAACGATGAAATCGACATCCTCTGCCGACAAGCCGGATATAGAACCGCGCGTTTGCCCTTCCTCGACAAACGTGGAGTGAATAGGGCGCAGTTGTCCGGCGCTGCCTTTGACGGTCTTGAAACGCTCGTCCGGCTCGCCCATCGCCTTAAGAAGACCGCTGACATTGGCCGGATTGGCAATTTTGTTAAGCTGCAAATCAATCGTGCGCCCCGTCCATGTCTGAGCGCGCAGACCCAAATGGTGATAAAGAGAAAGAATTTGCATCTCCAGCCGCGCATTGGGGATCATCCCCACGGTAATCGCATCCAGAATCTGCTGGGCTTCCATCTCGCGGATCATGCCTTTGGCCTGAAATTTATGGGTCATGCCCGCCAGACTTTTAGGCAGCAACGGCCCCTTGGCTTTGGAGACCTTTAGGTAATAGGTATGGATTTTCTCATCAATATAATCGGGAGCCGGATAATAATCCGGCCCGTGTTCCAAAACTGCACCCTCATCAGGCTTTAGCCCTAGATGATCGCGGGCGAATAAGACGGTATGCTTTTCATCGAACGCTTCCATCTCCGAAATGGCCGCTCCATCCACGGACATCGTTTCTACCATATGCCCAGACCAGCGCCGCCCGTCGATATTGATCCCGCCGCGCGGCACGGCATTGGCAATGGATCGCGCGACCCCGTCATGCAGATAGATCTTGAGATGCCCGTCTGAGTCGATGCGGTAGGGAATAACCTCGCTGATATGCAGATCACGGCTTACCACATCGACAATCTCTCCGGTTTTTTGGTTACGCATCGCCGAAATTTTCAAAGCGTTAGAAGCCGAGGCCGAGGGGCGGCGTTCTTCGATATTCAAACTCTTACGCTCCGTCATTTTATAAGACACAGCCACAAAGCAGGTCGGCGGATTGCCCAGAGAACGCCCTTGGTCATCAAACAAGCGAAAACGGCCTTCAAAACGTGCGTTGATCATGTCCTCGTCCCAGTACGGCGCGGAATATTGCACGCGCGCGCCCAAAGCGCTGAGCTCCTGCCTGAATTCGCGCGGCGTAAAAAACGTGTATTCCAAAGGCAAATGGGTTTCCCAATGTGCGCGGTCGTCTTTGCGCATAATGAATTCATACGCCCAGCGGTAGGGTAGGCGGAACAGGCGAGTACCCGGAACGCGGCACGGCAGCTCTTCCAGAAAGAATCCGCCGCAGCCAGCATCTTGTCGGGGACGGGCATGCTCGGCATACCACACCAGCAAATCGGCTTCCGATAAATGCGCGAGGTCTTCACCTGCGCTTTCCTCATCCGGCATCTCCAGCAAGACAAATTCTTCCGGCGGCGGGCGGGCATAATCGCGGATAAACATAGCCCCGCCTTTTTTTAAGGCCTTGAACTGTTTACGCAGCGTATCGCTGACGATGCGCTCGTTATAACGCGAAGCCGAAAAAATCTCGTGCAGCACATAGGAATTGATAATCGCATCCAAAGACTCAGGGTCGAAAATATCCGACGAGGCATCCCCGATCTTGAAATCCAGATTCGGCAGACGGTACTGCTCCTTCGCGCGCATAATCTGACGCTTGGACTTATCCAGCCCTGTAAAGTAAATACGAGGATACAGCGCGGCCATAGCATAGGTCACCGCCCCATCATCGCAGCCCATATCGACAACATGATCGCCTTCGCTGAGCAAAAGATGCGCTAGCGTAAACCACGCACTGCGCACGACCGCCGGATCAACGCCCTTGAGCAGCAAGTTGCGCCGTTCGATATAATTCTTTGCTTCGGTTTCTAAATGGTCAGCCATAAACCCCAGACTACGATTTTTTATGCTCCAAAATCAAATGGGTATGTACGGTCAAACAAATTTATTTTTTGACAAGAAATGATGAGTGTAGGCGTAGAATAACTACGGTAACGACGAATGACGATGTCCAAATATAAATTTGGAAGAGCGATAGCTTAAACAAGGGATTTAGCCTATAAAAAACGTATGAAAAACTTTTCGCCGCTCCTGAAAAAAGAAGCGCAAAGATGGATGATGCGGGCGCTCGACACCGTTTTGCCGCCGCGCTGCGCCTTGACCGGGCAGATCGTCGAGGCCCAGGGCACGCTCTCGCCCGAAGGATGGCAGAAGCTGGAATTTATCACAGCGCCTTTTTGCGAGAATTGCGGTTTTCCCTTCAGCTTCGAAGTGCAGGAGCATACACTGTGCGCCGCGTGCATAGACTACCCGCCCAGCTATGACAGCGCCCGTGCGGCCCTGAAATACGGAGATGGTAGCCGCGACTTAATTCTTGGTTTTAAACATGGCGATAAAACGCACCTGCTGCCCGGCTTTGTTCCGTGGCTTTGCCGCGCGGGGGCGCAGATGTTAACGCAGGCCGATTACTTAATCCCCGTGCCGCTGCATTATCGCCGCTTGGTGAGGCGCCGTTACAATCAGGCTGCCTTGATCGCGCAGGGCATTTCAAAAGAAACGGGCGTTCCCGTGCTGATCGAAGCCCTGCGCCGCACGCGCTCGACGCCCCCGCAAGGTTATATGAACGCATCCGATCGTCACAAAAATGTCCGCCGCGCATTCGAAATTCACCCGCTTTATGCGTCGATGATTAAAGATAAAACATTGATTTTGATTGACGATGTTTACACCACGGGGGCCACGGTGAACGAATGCACGAAAGTGCTCAAAAAAGCAGGCGCCAAGGCCGTGCATATACTAACGCTGGCCCGCGTTGCCCATGACGGGTTTGGGTAAAGAGCTCTTAACGTCCTTAATTTCGTCATTGCGAGCGACCGCGAAGCAATCCAGAGCCAAAAGCTTAATTTCTAGATTGCTTCGTCGGCGTTACCTCCTCGCAATGACATAAATTGCAAGGCTCATAGCGCATCCCCTTTCGCCAGCCGTCCCTGATCCATATGCGGGGTCAGGCCCGTTTGCATCGCCAGATATTTCGCCGGCGCAACCTTTTCCAGAAACTTTAGCCCCGCCCGCCGCGCGGTTTTTAGCGTCTTGGAATGTGAACTGACCGCACGGTTGATGCTGTCCACACCAAAAACCCGCGTTTCGATATCCAGTCTGCGCCGCTTAGCATAGCGGTTTAACACACCAGCCGAGCCGATATCCAGCCCCAGCCGCGCGCCATCCACCAGTGTTTCCGCCAGCGCCGCCACATCGCGCAAGGACAGGTTCAGCCCCTGCGCCGTAATCGGCGACATCACATGCGCGGTTTCGGCAATCAACGCCGTGCGCGGTGCGATCAGGGCTTTGGACTTGATGCAGCACAAAGGCCAGCTCTCCGGCGGTGTCTCCAGCGTAAGCCCGCCCAGTAAATCCTGCATTTTTTCCTGCAAGGCGCTTTCGAAATCCGAGGGCTTAAGGCCCATCAGCTCTTCGGCGCGGGCGCGCGTTTCCACCCACACCACGCTGGACTGATTCCCCGGCAGCGGCACAATCGCCAGCGGCCCGTCTTGTTTATGAAACTCGGTCGAGACATTCTCATGCGCATGCGAATGATTGATCAGGCAAGTGATAGCGCTCTGGTCATACTCGCGCTTAGCTGTGCCGATTCCGGCTGTCTCGCGCACTTTGGAAGCGCGCCCGTCCGCCCCGACAATCAGGCGGGCTTCAACGTCCGTCCCGTTATCCAGTCGCGCCGAAACTCGGCCATCCTCAACCACATAGCTCTCCAAAGCGGCCTTGTGGATCGTGATATTCTCCTGCGCCTGCGCCGCTTCATAGAGCGCCGCGCGCAAATATCCACCCGGTATATTGTACCCGAATTGCTCAAACCCCAGATCACTCGCCGGAAACTCCAGTCGCACCGGATCATGCACAGGGCGGCTGATATCGATAATCCGCATGGTTTGTAAAGGCGCGGAGCGCTCTGCCAGAGCTTCCCACACGCCCGCAGCTTTGATGATGTTCATCGAATCATTCATCAGCGCGACTGTGCGCCCACTGGCTGGTGTATCCTTTAAAGGCTTGGGCGGAGCCGGATCGACCACGTGCACGCTCAAGCCCGCTTGTCCCAACAGCACCGACAAGGTCAAACCCGCCGCGCCGCCGCCAATCACCAGAATATCTATTTGCTTTGAAGTCATCTTTATTCTACTTCTTTTTGAAAGGATTATGTACCACTATAAAGGAGAAAAGCCTCATGGCAAAAGTCGAAATTTATTATTGGACGACCTGTCCGTTTTGTGTCAAGGCGCGCGGGTTGCTCGAGAAAAAAGGCGTGGACTATACAGGCTATAATATTACGGGCGATGATGCGGCGCGCACGAAAATGATCGAGCGCACAGGCGGCCCGAAAACCGTCCCGCAGATTTTTATCGACGGCAAACATATCGGCGGCTGCGACGACCTGCATGCGCTGGACGCCAAAGGCGAATTGGACGCATTGTTGGGATAGGCAAGTTTAGGAAGTGTAAGGAATAAAATCAACGATAGTGGGCCGACCGTTTTCATCCGGTTCGTCGCTGAGTGTGGCAACGCCCCCTTTTACTGTCTGCAATTGATGCCATTGATCTGCCGTGAAGTCATAAACAGAAAATTCTATCTGTGGCCGACCGTCCGTAGGTGTAGCAAGTGCAATAAGGCCGTGCGGATGATTTTTTACAAGAGCAACCTGCACATAAGAATCGATCAGATTGGGTCCAGCCAGCACATGACCTTTATGTTCCGGTAGTGTAAAGCTCATAAAAAAACCTTATCTTTAGATTGTAAACAAAACAGAATATATGCTTAAAATATGTAAAAAATCAAGGTTTTTCTGAATATGAGCATTATCAAAGCCGCCTGCATCCAGCTTAATAACGGCCCGGACATCGCCGAAAACATCGCTGTTACCTCCGAAATGATCCGCGAGGCCGCAGGGCAGGGGGCGCAGTTCATAGCGACGCCGGAAAATACCTGTCACATGGTTTGGCCGTTTACCAAACGTCTGTCCGCCGCACGCCCGCAAGAAAACCACGAAACGCTTGCCGCGCTGCAAGCGCTCGCCGCCGAACTGAATATATGGCTCTCGATTGGCTCGCTCGGTATTGCGGTGGATAAACGCACGCTGGCCAACCGCAGCTTTTTGATCTCCGATCAAGGCCAAATCGTCGCCTCTTACGATAAAATCCATCTCTTTGATGTTGATCTTCCCAATGGTGAGCGCTACCGCGAAAGCGCCATTATCCGCCCCGGTGAAAAAGCGGTCTTGGCCGATGCCGCCGGAGCAAAGCTGGGATTGAGCATTTGCTATGATGTGCGCTTCGCTACGCTCTATAGAACACTGGCCAAGGCAGGCGCGCAAATCCTCACCGTCCCCGCAGCCTTCAGCGTCCCCACAGGGCAGGCGCACTGGGAAACGCTGCTACGCGCCCGTGCGATCGAAACGGGCAGCTTCGTCCTCGCTCCCGCTCAAACCGGAACGCATGAAGGCGGACGCGCGACATGGGGGCATAGCTTGATTATAGGCCCGTGGGGCGATATTCTGGGCGCGGCCGGAAAAGAGCCGGGAATCATCAGCGCCGATCTTGACCTTGATGAAGTGGAAAAAGCCCGCACATCTATCCCCGCGCTACAACACGATAGGGAGTTTACGCTCGAACATGTCAAAGACTAGAAAATATTCGCAAGACACGATCCTCACGCAGCTCGGCCGCGACCCCGATGATTATTACGGCCTGATGAACCCGCCCATCGTCCAGGCCAGCACGATAAAATATAAAGACCTCGAATCCTACGAAACCAAAAAGGGGCAGAAATTCACCTACGCCAATATCGGTCATCCGCTAAGCCATCACTTTGAAACAGCCATGGCTGAGCTGGAAGGCGGCTATAGGGCCGTGAGTTCCTCGACCGGCCTCGCGCCGATTACCGCATCGCTGCTGGCGTTCCTAAAAAGCGGCGATCATCTTTTGATGTGTGACAGCATCTATCCGCCCACCCGCATCGTTTGTGAAAAACTGCTCAAGAAATTCGGTGTCGAGATCGAATATTACGACCCGCTGATCGGCGCAAGCATCAAAGATCTGATCAAAGACAACACGGCGGTGATCTATCTCGAATCGCCCGGCTCGGCGACTTTTGAAGTCCAGGACGTCCCGGCCATCACCGAGGTTGCCAAGGACGCGGGCGTTATTACCATCATGGATAACACATGGGCCAGCGGCTTGCTATTTAAGCCGCTTGCACACGGCGTGAATATATCGGTCTGTGCAGCGACGAAATATATTGGCGGCCATGCGGACGTGAATTTGGGTTATGCTGTGGCCGATACCGAAGAAAACTATAAACGCCTCAAAGCTGCGCATGTTGATCTCGGCCATTGTCCGGGCTCCGAAGATCTATATCTCGCCCTGCGCGGTCTGCGCACAATGAAAATGCGCCTTGAACATTGCGCAAAAAGTGCCCTGAAAGTAGCGCAGTTTTTACAAACGCGTCCCGAAGTGCGCCGCGTTTATCATGTGGCTCTACCCGAACATACATCGCACGAGATTTGGAAACGCGATTTTACAGGTGCCAACGGTCTGCTGAGCTTTGTTCTGGAAGATGCACCCAAGCCGGCCGTCGCGGGCTTTATGGATGCGCTGGAACTCTTCCCGATCGGCTCGAGCTGGGGTGGTTATATGAGCCTGCTCCAGCCGCAAATAGAGATTAACTGGCGCAAGGCCGTGAAATGGCAGGAGGAGGGTACCTTGATCCGCTTGCAGATCGGCCTCGAAGACCCCGATGACCTCATCACAGATTTAGGGCAAGCTTTTGAAAAATTTGGAGACATGAAATGACAAACCTAAGAGATGACGCTGTCTATATGGGCCGCAGCGTGGGCAAGGACGAAACCGCACAATACCTGCCTTTGAAATGGGGAAACCGCCACGGTCTGGTCGCCGGCGCGACAGGGACGGGCAAAACCGTAACGCTGCAAAATCTGGCCGAAGGCTTTTCCGATGCGGGCGTGCCCGTTTTCCTCGCCGATGTGAAGGGCGATCTCTCCGGTATCTGCCAACCCTCAGAAATGCAGGACTTCCTGACCAAACGCGCCGAAACCATTGGCTTTAGCGATGAATACAAAGCCCGCGCCTATCCGGCCGTGTTCTGGGACCTCTTCGGCGAGCAAGGCCATCCCGTGCGCACAACCGTATCCGAAATGGGCCCGCTGTTGCTTGCGCGCATTCTCGAACTTAACGACACACAGGAAGGTGTGCTCAATATCGCTTTTCGCGTCGCCGACGAGCAGGGGCTTTTACTTCTTGATCTCAAAGACTTGCGCGCACTTTTAACGACCCTGCATGAGCAGCGCAGCGAAATTTCTGCTACTTACGGCAACGTCTCGCCGCAATCCATTGCCTCGATCCAGCGCAATTTGCTGCGCCTCGAAGATCAGGGTGCGGAAAAGTTTTTCGGTGAACCCGCTCTGATTTTAACCGATTTTATGAAGACCGATATGGACGGGCGAGGGCATATCAATATTCTGGCCGCCGATAAACTCATGCAATCCCCGCGCCTGTATGCGACATTTTTGCTCTGGCTGCTCTCCGAACTCTTCGAAGACTTGCCCGAAGCCGGTGATGCCGACAAACCCAAACTCGTCTTCTTCTTCGACGAAGCTCACCTGCTCTTCGACGACGCCCCCAAAGCGCTACTCGAAAAAGTCGAGCAAGTCGTGCGCCTGATCCGCTCCAAAGGCGTCGGCGTGTTTTTCATTACGCAAAACCCGGCCGACGTACCCGATTCTATCCTCGGCCAGCTCGGCAACCGGGTGCAGCACGCCTTGCGCGCGTTCACCCCGAAACAGCAAAAAGCGATCAGGCAGGCCGCCGAAACCTACCGCGAAAATCCGGAGTTTGATGTGGCGGATGTTATCACCGAACTCGGTGTCGGCGAAGCGCTGGTCTCCACGCTGGAAGGCAAAGGCCAGCCCTCGATCGTTCAGCGCACACTCATCCGTCCGCCATCCTCAAAACTCGGCCCGGCCAGTGCCTCGGCCAAAGAGATGCAGATGAAAGCCAGCGGCTTCAGCGCCAAATACGATGTCACGCAAGACCGCGAATCCGCCTACGAAGTTCTGCAAGCCCGCGCGAAAAAAGCCGCCGAACAAGCCGAAAAAGCACAGGAAGCTGCCGAAAACGCCAAACCGAAACGCAGCTCCAACCGCCAGAGCGTCGGCGAAGCAGCCGTGAAATCCGTTGTGCGCGCTATGAGCTCCTCCCTCGGGCGCACCATCGCCCGCGAAGTTATGCGCGGGATTATGGGCAGCTTAAAGCGCTGAGCGATTAAACAACCCGCAAAATCAAAATCAGGATCGTGAAATTCATCGCCAGCATAAAGCCGCCGAAGATCAGGATTTTTCCCCACGCTCTCTCCAGCATGGTCAGACCGATAATTGTTGGAGACAGGATAATAAGAATCATCGCAGTATTGGTGATTAAATCGGCCAGCCCGCGGTAATGCGCCGAATAATACAGATGCGCGGTCAAATCCTTTGGCCATAGATAAGATAACTCAAAGAGCAAGAACGGATTAATAGCGGATAAAGAATAGTGAATTAAAAAAAACAGAACAAAACCGGTCATCTCCAACGTCGAGGCCAGAATGTACAAAATAAAAAGCCAGCGCAGGGGATGAGGGTGTTGATAGGCCATCGCTTAAGCCAGCCTTCCGACATGTACGCCCAGAACATCGGCCAGAGATTTCATAGCCCGCAAAGACCCGTCCTTTTTGCCAGTCTCGATCTCGGTGAGATAGGGCCGCGAAATCCCGGCCCTCTCGGCCAGAGATTTTTGTGTCAGTCCGCGAAACTTACGCAGAATTTTCACAGGGCTGTCTTGCCGCGCGGTGAGAGCATCCAAAATATCATCTGGCAAATCCTCGCCGCTGCCGCCGGACACCATGCCGCGATATTCGTGCAGCGGAATAAGAACGTAGGGCTTGCCCTGAATGTGTAAAAGGTCATATTGCATAGAGTCATTGTCTCCTTCAGTGACATTTTATCACCGATGGGCGGCAAAGAAAAACCCGTAAAATGATTTTTGTATTCATCTCCGTGCATGGTAAAAAGAATCATGGCAAACGGTATCATTGAAAATATGTATGAACTTGGTCCCGCAGATGAAAGCGTGCAGCCGCAGCATTTGGTGATTTTGCTGCACGGGCTTGGCTCCAACGGACGTGACCTGATTTCATTAGCGCCGATGTTCGCGCAGCACGTTCCTCAAGCTGTCTTTGTTTCACCGGACGCACCGTTTATCTGCGACATGGTCCCGCCGGGCTACCCGGATAGCTATCAGTGGTTTTCCCTGCAAAGCCGCGATCCGCAAACAATGCTACAGGGCGTGCAAACGGCCGCGCCCATTCTTGAGGCTTTCATAGAGGATCAGTGCGCGCGCTTCCGCGTGAAACCTGAAAAATGCGTGCTGGCCGGATTTTCCCAAGGCACAATGATGAGCCTCTATACCGCCCCGCGTTACAAAGAACGGCTGGCCGGTGTGCTCGGCTATTCCGGCGCGCTGATCGGCGATGCCGGGCAAGAAGGCCTGCACAAAATGCCTGTGCATCTCGTCCACGGCGAAGCCGATGATGTTGTGCCGGTCGCCGCCTGGCATGATGCGAAAGCACGGCTCGAAAAAGCCGGCTTCGAAGTGTCCGGTCACACAACGCCGAGCCTGCCGCATTCTATCGACCAGTCCGGCATCGATAGCGGCGCCGCGTTTTTGAAAAAAATCCTCCAAGCTTGAGTTTACGGCATCTGTTTGTAAAGCAATGACGGCCAATGTTTACTGCAATGCACAATTAGTGGTGCTGGGTTTAGGTAGATGAATCGCAAGAGTTTGTTTTAAAAAGAATATTAGAATTATAAGTAGCGAACATAAATACGGAAAATGATGGGGTGCAGCATAGATTGTTTCTGTAAAAGCTATGGGCTGCGCGAATTCCATGGTAAAATAAAATCAGAAGATTCGGCGAGGTCTGTAGTGGCTCATACCCGAATGAGCCATGTCCTATGCAGGCCTCCACCGTAGCCTACGGAAAACGAAAGGGGAGAGAAGGCATATGGATAGAGCGATACCACTGGAACAATGTTCGGCCCTTGTGCTGAACGCGGATTACAGACCGCTGAGTTATTTCCCGTTATCCATATGGCCTTGGCAGGAAGCTGTTAAGGCCATTTTTCGAGGAAGTGTGAATGTGGTATCGGAATATGAACGCACGGTGCATTCGCCGCATTTCGAAATGAAGCTGCCCAGCGTTCTGGCCTTGAAAGAATATGTGCCGATGGCGCGAAGCCCGGCCTTTACAAGGTTTAATGTTTTTCTGCGTGATCGCTGGAGCTGCCAGTATTGCGCGAAAGGTTTTAAAACACATGAGCTGACATTTGATCATGTGATACCGCGTTCAAGAGGAGGGCGCACAAATTGGGAAAATATCGTCGCAGCCTGTCAGCGCTGCAACACGGCCAAGGGCAGTAAAATGCCGCATGAGGTTCATATGTACCCGATCCATGAACCGCGCCGCCCGACGATATTTGAATTGCAGGACAGCGGACGGAAGTTTCCTCCGAATTTCCTGCACCAGAGTTGGACCGACTATCTGTATTGGGATACAGAGTTGGAGGACGCCTAAAGACCAAAGAGTTTAAGGGCGCGAGAAGAACAAAAAGTTTCGGCTTTGTCTTTGAGGAGAACGGTTTAGAAAATGAGCTCCTTTCAAAGCAGACCGGAAAAAGCGGAAGAGGTTTCCGCAAGCGACGTGCAACGAAAGGAGGATGTTATGTTTAAACACATTACAGATCTTGCACATACACGGTCCGTAACAGAGGCAATAGGGTTTTTCCTATTCCACACAATTCTGTTGGTCGGGCTTTCAACATTCCTGGGTCACTATCTGGTGACATTGGGTGTGATTGACGGCACAGTCGGAAGCTTTTTCGATGGCGGCTCAATCCATACGATGATAGGCGCAGGGTGGACGCTGATTTTGTCCAGCCTCGTTCTGTCCGGGAAAAAGTTGACCGGCGACATCATGGCAGTCGTGATCGCGATGGTTGGCGTCTATCTCGCCTACACCGTCAACGTCATGCTGGGCATGGTTGTGGTCGGCTATCTGACAACACTGGGTAAATAACCAGAACTTAAAGACAATAACGCTGGGCCGTTTCTCTACACTGAGACGGCCCGGTTTTTTCCTGAAACACAAATCCCGGACGCGTCGGCGCAAGCGAATTTAAGAAGTCATCGACAAGAGGTTCTGGCCCACTCATTGTTTGTGAATAATAATGTCGAAGACCGCGTTCGGTCTGTTTCTTCGGTGAGCGGGAGAAAAGCGCGCTGGCCTCAATATTTTCCGTCAAGGCGTTGACGCGCTCCGGCGTCGGCTCAATCCCGTGCTTTTTCAAAAGATGACGAACGGCAACGCTTGTATCTGCACCATAAAGCCCTGTCGGCCCTCTGGCCTCGGTCAGTGTAATTTCAAAATCAATGACTTCTTTGGGATCAATCCGACCGTCCTTGCGTATTTTGGCTAAGGCGGCATCTATTATGCCCAAGGCTTGATGAAGAGAAGGGTCGTCACTTTTAAGAAACTGAAGGGCAAATTGATTGCCGAGCCTGCTGCGCGGATCGTCAACGGACAGCGTCCCTTGCTCCAAACGTTCATCCAGCTTGGCAAGAAACCAGGCTTTATAAAAGATAAGATCAACCTCCGGTAACTTTAAAAAGTCAGTAGTTTTTATATTTGGCTCAACGTAAAGAGGCGAAAAATGCAGCATAGGCAAATATTCTCGCATTTTACGGGCATTCCCACCTAAGGCTTTATCCGCCCTTTGAATAAGGTTATCGGTGATTTTAAAAACAGTATTCCCCTGCGTATTCGCTATAAGTAAGGGGTGTATGTCACCTTTGTCTTTTTGCTCCGGCTGCGCGGCAGGCTTTTTGTTCTGCGGCTCCAATAATAAAGAGCGCACATCAACCCCAGGCACTCTTGGCGTATTGTGTTCAGGAATGTGAGCGCTCGCGCTTGCGGAAAGGCCAGCAAAGGCGATAGCTCCGTAGAAGAAACGTCTGAGACTCATATAACTACCCGGCTT
Source organism: Alphaproteobacteria bacterium (assembly GCA_020443075.1). Classification (GTDB taxonomy): domain Bacteria; phylum Pseudomonadota; class Alphaproteobacteria; order Micavibrionales; family Micavibrionaceae; genus TMED27. The sequence continues at coordinate 7,604 of JAGRIU010000029.1, read as the reverse complement.
TTAAAGACATAACAAGGCGAAGTATGGACGAGAATATATCGATATGTAAAGAAAAATATGGGGTGTGTCATTCGTATTGTGGAAAAACCTTGACGAACTGCGGGTTTCCGCGCTATACGCTCCATGTTTCCATATCCGTACGAGCAAAAGGATACGACGAGATGTTTGACGATTTATTCGATTTTGGTAAAAAACGCACACTGAAACAGTCTGTCGGCTTCGTGCTGTTTCACGGCACACTCGTCCTCGGCGCTATGGCGGGCCTGAGCTTACTGGGTGTGTCCTGAAATGCGCTAGCCTAGGCTGACTCCAATTCTCTTTTCTTCAATATGAGCGCCGTCGGCAATGGCATCCAAAACGGCATGAGCGGCAGACGTATCTCCACACCTATATTGATAAGGATTAAGAGCATAGGTGGCAGCATTTTGAACTTCGTAAGTCGGATTGCGCCGGACCAAAATCACAGAGGCATCTTGGCCATGCTCGAAAGAAATGGTGTCGCCAAAGATCTGCCCCAGGATATTATCAATCTCTGCAAGTTCCTGTGCTGTGGCGCCCTCAATCCTAAAAGCAATAACCGACATGTCCCACTCCCCGAAATAATAATAAATAGTACATTTTTAGTACAAAATATGTCTAAAAATGTCAAACAAACTTGATTATTATCAATAATTTTCAGGGGATAGAACGCTTTGGGCCTTCCGGCGCATCGCATAAAAGCTCAGGCCGCACAGGATAAACAGCCCAAAACACATGATCGCGTTATAGTTCGCCATCGACAGCCCCAATAACGGGTCCTGCCAGGGAATCTCGGCGCAATTGGCTGTGGGCGCGCTCATGATGTTTTCGAGAATGCTCTGCGGTTTGTCGCTAAAGCTCGGCACCTTACAGCCCTCGACTTTGGACACCCACCATTTTTGTTCGACGCCCGTATGGTAAAACGCAATAACGCTGTTGAGCAAAAACGCCAGCCCGTTCAAACCGATCAACCCGCGCGCGGCGACTTGATTTTTCCGCATCGCCAGCCCGATCAGGCTGAGCAGCGCGACAATCGCATACGGCCAGCGCTGATACACACACAGAATACACGGCTCCAAACCCAAAAACGCTTCCGATCCGAAGGCTGCGGCCAGCGCCGCCACGCACAATGCCGCCAAGCCGCCGAACACGACAACCGGACAAGACAGGATTTTTAAAATACGCTCGATCATAGTAAGAAAGATTTGATCCCTTCCTTGATCATGTCAAGGGCCTCCAGCCCCAAAAACGAAATTGCCAGCGTAATCGCTGTGACCCAGATCAGCCCGATCATCATCCCGGCCAGCACCGCCAGCCCGTCGCGCATCACCACGCCCAGCGCCATCAGGGCAATCCCGAACGCGGGAACCGTATTGGTCAGCGGCAACGGCACGCACACCGACAGCGTCATCACCAATCCCGCCAGTCCGATCACATTCGAAAACACCCCGCGCGTGATAAACCCCAACCGCGGGCGGATAATAAACTCTATCTTTTTCACATACGGCAAAGCCGCCTCGATCATCTTGTCAAAGCGCTCTTTGGAAATCGATTTGCTTTTGATCTTCTCCGGCACCCACAGACTGTGCCGCCCCATCGCCTGCTGCACGCTCAGCAGCAACAAGGGCAGGGCGATAATCACATTGACCCCCAGACCCGGCAAAGGCAGCGCAGCGGGCAGGGCAAAGATAAACAGCATCATCCCGATCCCGCGCTCGTGCAGCGCCTCTAAAAGATCGCTCAACGTAATTTTTTCCGGTGGCAAAACCGCTTTGAGATCCAGCAGAACCTGCGAAATAGGACGAGGGTCTTCCGGCGAAGAAGGAGGGCTTTCATTCATGCCCGCAAGGTTATGAGTTGACAGGATTTTGTTCAAGCATTAAATGAATATCCGTATCAAAGATCACACAGTATGCCCCTGTGGTGGAATTGGTAGACGCGCCGGATTCAAAATCCGGTTCCTTCGGGAGTGCGAGTTCGAGTCTCGCTGGGGGCACCACTTAAAAACAATCAAAATGAAGTTGAAAAGATTTTATGCGCTCAAGGCGTAAATAGGACCACTCGCCGCTGCCGTCGCGACAGATTGTCCTGCGGAGGTCAAATGCCCCCACACGATGAATACGTAGACCTAAATTAGAAAAAGCTAACCGGCGAGATAATCAATACCGTCAATTGCCGCACTGCCCAAGTTTTCTAAGCCATGACCGATAGGCGTAAGACCTGCAACCGTTGCTTGAGCGGCGGTACCGCCCGCGACCCAAGTCGCGGCTGCCGGCGCAAAAACTGTGACAAGCGCAGTGGTCACAGCTAACTTAGTTGGGATACCCATATTACATCTCCATTAACGTCGTTTTCTTTGTAAGTTATGCCAAATTATAGCGCAAAGCGAAAAGGCCGCGCAAGCCAAAACGTTAAGCCTATGATAAAAAAAGAAAAACGGCGCAGAGCTTATCCCGCGCCGTCCTTTAATCTCTTTCGGCCCCAAACTCCTCCCTCCCCCTCGAGGGGGAGGGTTAGGGTGGGGGTGGCCTTGCAGCGTTAGTTAACGATCTGCCATGTGCCGTCGTCGTTTTTACAGGCTGTCCCGTAAGCGGTTTGCTGCTGGCCATCGACATAAATAGTCTGCTGGTACTCGCGGCAGTAACGCCCGTAAGAGCTTGTCCCGTCGCGCACCGGCGTCACAGTCCCGTAGTGACCGCTTTCCGGGTTGCTCCAGGAAACGGTTTCACCGATCGGCGCATCACGTGCTTCGACATTCGCGCGGTTGGCATAAGCCAGATCGGCCTTGTCCAGAGACTTACCGATTTCGCTTCCCAGCAGAGCGCCCACCAAGGCCCCTGCACCGGTTGCCCAGAGCTGGCCTTCACCGGCCCCGACTTGCGATCCTAAAATACCGCCCAAAAGCGCCCCTGTAGCCGTGCCGACTGTTTGTTTCGTGCCGCTGTCTTGCAGGCTTTCACAGCCGCTCAGAGCCACCATAGCCAGCATAACGGGAATAAGTATAAGTTTTCTCATGTTGTCTTCGCCTTTCTTTACATCTTGCGATTCGCATAGGTGGAGCATATATCCTTATTAAAGCCCACGCAAAACACTATACGCATGAAAATAGAAATTCCTTCGGAATAAGCAAGATGAATAAGATCATAAAAACTTACGGCCCTGATCCGATCGCTCTGTGCAAAGAGTGGCTGGCCGAGGCGAGTGCAAGCGAAATCAACGATCCTGAAGCCGTCAATCTTGCCACCGCCGATGCACGCGGCAGGCCAAGCAACCGTATGGTGCTGATCAAGGATATCAGCGACGAGGGATTTAAATTCCACACCAACGGCAATTCCCGCAAAGGCCGCGAGCTGGAGGAAAACCCGTTCGCTGCGCTGTGCTTTTATTGGAAATCCACCCGCAAGCAAATCCGCATAGAAGGCACGATTCGCCCCGTTGAGGAGGCCGAAGTTGATGAATATTTCGCCGGACGCTCGAAAGAACGCCAGATCGGCGCTTGGGCCTCTGCGCAATCCGAAACATTCGAAGATGAAGCGCATATGGAGGGCGCCGTGGCGCGTTTTGTGAAAAAATTCACCAATCTCGATCAAATTCCGCGCCCGCCATACTGGAAAGGCTACCGCGTCGATCCGCACGCAATCGAGTTCTGGATCGCCAACGAATTCCGCCTGCACACGCGCTTTATCTACCGCCGCAATAAAGACGGGGGCTGGACAGCGCACTGGATGTGCCCTTAATAATGTGATGAAGAAAACGGAAGAGGGAGCTATGAATAGCAACGCACAAAAAAAAGACGACAATAATAACCAAATGAACTTCAGCGCTGATGTCTCGCGCTTGCTTAATATTGTCGCCAACGCGCTCTATACCAACCATGATGTGTTTCTGCGCGAGTTGATTTCCAACGCCGCGGATGCCTGCGACCGTCTGCGCTATGACGCTATCCAAAAGCCGGACCTCATCAAGGATAATCCGAATTTCCGCATCCATGTCTATAAGGATATAGAGACCCGCACGCTCACCGTAGTCGATAACGGGATCGGTATGGGTAAAGCCGAGCTGATCGACCATCTGGGCACGATCGCCAAATCCGGCACGGCCGCCCTGATGGAAAAGATGAAATCTAAAAGCGGTGACGAAAGTGATCCGCTCAAGCTCATCGGCCAGTTCGGCGTTGGTTTTTACGCCGCTTATATGGTCGCCGACTTCGTTACCGTCATCAGCCGCAAAGCCGGCAGCGCCTCCGTTTGGGTCTGGGAAAGCGACGGGGCCACAGGCTTTAATGTCCGCAAAGCCACAAAAGACGAAGAAGCCAAACTCGACGGCGAGCGCGGCACGGCCATTGCGCTGCAAATCAAAGACACAGGCGTAGAATTTCTGATTGATGAAAAAATCAAGCAAACCATCGAAACCTATTCCGATCACATTGATTTCAAAATCTTCCTCAACACCCCGCAAGAGACCGAAAAAGGCGAGGGCCAACCGATTAATAAAGCCTCTGCGCTGTGGATGCGCTCGAAAAGCGATGTGACGAAAGAGCAATACGAGGAATTTTACAAACACATCACGCACGGCTTTGACGAGCCTTCAATGACCTCGCATTGGCGCGCGGAAGGTAAAATCGAATTCAACGCGCTGCTCTTTGTGCCGACCATGCGCCCGTGGGATTTGTATGACCCCTCCCGCAAAAACGCTGTGCGCCTTTATGTGCGCCGGGTTTTTATCTCCGACAGCGTTGAAGGACTGGTGTATCCATGGCTGCGTTTTATGCGCGGAGTTATCGACTCCGAAGATCTACCGCTGAATATCAGCCGCGAATCCCTGCAGTATAATCCGATCATCGCCAAAATCCGCACATCTGTGACCAAACGCATCTTGAGCGATCTGGATAAACTTTCTCGCGATGATCCGCCGGCCTTCGCAACCTTCTGGGGGCAGTTCGGTCCGGCCATCAAGGAAGGGCTGTATGATGCGGTCGAGCACCGTGAAGCGATCTTTAACATCTGCCGCTTTTATTCAACGCACGATAACGGCGGGAAATTCACCTCACTGGATGAATATATCGAGCGCATGGGCGAGGAGCGCAAGGATATCTACTATATCAGCGGCGAAAATCTCGACGCCCTGAAAAACTCGCCGCAGATCGAAGGCTTTAAGGCCAAGGGTATTGAGGTGCTCTTCTTTACCGATACGATTGACGATTTCTGGCTCCAGCAAGCCCCCGATTACAAGGGCAAACGGTTCAAATCCGTCACCAAAGGCGATATCGACCTCGGCGAACAGGACAAGGACGAAAGCGCAGAGGAAAATGTGCCGCAGCAAACGGAAATGCTCGCACGCATGAAGGAAATCCTCAGCGAGGACGTTAATGATGTGCGCGCCTCCAAACGCCTGACCGACTCGCCTGTATGCTTGGTTGCTCCGGACGGCGGCGTGGATATAAACATGGAGCGTGTGCTAAAAATCCACCAAAAATATACCGGCGATACCAAACCGGTGCTGGAAATTAATGCCAAACATCCACTGCTCTTAAAGCTATCCACGCTTGAGCGCTCTGGTGCGGATTTCGAAGATGTGACCCGTTTGCTTTTCGAGCAGGCCCGCATTATTCAGGGCCAGCCGATCAAAGACCCGGCAGCCTTCACACGCCGCATGGCCGGTTTCATAGAAAAAGGCTTGGGATAAAACTCAGGGCAAACGCCCTAGGGCCTACATTTCTAGGGCTTACATTTGTCGTCGGCTGCCGCAGCAAGATTGCCCGGATCAAAATAACAGCTCGGAATAGAACAAACTTTATCGGGATAGGGGACATCCGGCCCGTCTTCACCATCTCTATCCGCCATCACACCGGTCGCAATCGGCTCGATCCCGTTACAATTATTTGCGTTAGCTCCCACGCTCCATTTTATAGCATCCATAAATGTGACAAGAGTTTCCATCCCGCCGGCGGCTCCTGATGCCGGCGTGGCCGCTACATTGTTAGCAGCCCATTTCCCGGCGCGTCCGGCCTCTGCGCAAGCCGCCGGAAATGTCCGCGGGTCCGCGCCTTCCAATTCCGTGAATGTCCGAAAGTCTATCGCGTCAAAGTTTTTACACTTTAAGAGTTCCCAGATATCGGCCATATCTTCACAAGCGCCGGCTCCACCCAAACCGCCGGCCGTTTTGTGGGAAAAGTTGTTTGCTAAATGCGTGTTGGCTACGCCGGTACCATATCCGGCAATCCGGCCCGTAAAACACGTATATTCCATGACGCTGTCGGGCTTGACGATGAGCGTTTCCGCCGTTTCGACCTCACGCTTGGCACTCGTCCATGCGCGCGCACTTAAAACATCATAAAAATCGGAATCGCAACTCGGCGGCACCGACGCGGCCCACGCCGACGCAGATACCAGACTGGCAGAAAAAAAGCCAAATACTAAACCCCAAATCAAACCTTTGTGAAACACTCTAAATCCCAAGCTCACATTCTACAAAAATAGTGCTTCTAATACTTTACCACAGCAAATAGCCCAATGACCATTTTATCGAGAGTTTTTTTATCACGTAAAAACGACAGCCAATAAACCTAGATTACATCCTGATAAGGCTGGTTCAGCATTTCATCAATTTCATTTTCGGAAAAATCAAAGAATTTGCCCAGTTCTTCAATCATGGCCTGTCGCAAAACCCCCATCAGGTCATCCCCGCTTTCGCACCATAAATCCAGAAGAGGGCGCCGGAAGACCAGGAGCAGGTCATCGCCGATGGCCGTTTTAGTTTCGACCCCGGGCGAGATTTCCTTGCCGCTACGATACAGTGCCAGCAATTCATAAGGATCATCCAGATCCAGTTCCTGTTCCAGCGCTTCATCAGGAAAATCTTCGACCTCCAGCTTGAGGTCGCTGCAAAATTCCAGTAAATCCTCCGGCAGGTGCTCTAAAACGGACGCCGCCATGACCTCAAGGTCGTCGAGGCTGGGCGCCGCCGAAAAATTCATGATAATCCGTCTTGAATCCATGACAGGAATCCTACTCCCTTCCATGATTCGATTCAAAATGTTTTTTTAATCAGGTTCTTACGCCGCTTTCGCTTCACCTTGCAACGCCGCGCAGGCGCGCTGGATACGCGCGCAAGCCTCTTTTAGGGCCTCGGTCGAGGTTGCATAGGAAATGCGGAAATAGGGCGATAAACCAAAAGCCTCGCCATGTACGGCGGCCACACCCTCGCTTTCCAGCAAGTAAGTCACGAAATCCTCATCGCTCTTGATCGTCTGGCCAGAAGGGGTTTTCTTGCCGATAACCCCCGCACAGGACGGATACACGTAAAACGCGCCCTCGGGCTTGATGCATTCCAGCCCCTCGGCTTGATTGAGCAAATCTACCACCAGATCGCGCCGTTCTTTGAACACATCGTTGCGCTCTTTCAGGAAGGATTGATCGCCGTTCAAAGCCTCCAGCGCCGCCGCTTGCGAAACGGAGCAGGGGTTGGAAGTACTCTGGCTCTGCACCTTGGCCATCGCCTTGATTAAATCTTTCGGCCCGCCTGCATAGCCGATCCGCCAGCCCGTCATTGCATAGGACTTCGAAACCCCGTTACAGGTCAGCGTG
>JAGRIU010000028.1 GCA_020443075.1 Alphaproteobacteria bacterium | reverse complement strand
AATGTGCGAAGAATATCGGCAAGATTACGGCAGACCGCCGGCGATTGAAGCAGGTGATGATCAATTTGATCCGTAATGCGATCAATTTTACGCCGGAAGGGGGCACGATCGAGTTTTCGGCCAAGCGGCGTAAGGATGGCATAGAATTTATTGTTTCGGATACCGGCGTCGGGGTTTCCCGATCCGATCACAAGCGGATTTTCGAGCCGTTTGAGCGGGCCCAAGGGCTCGGGCGCGACGGAAAGGGCCGCGGCGGGGCCGGTCTGGGGCTGGCTTTGGTGCGCAATATTATTGATTTGCACGGCGGCGAAGTTGAACTTCAGAGCGAGCCGGGTAAGGGCACGACCGTGACGATTTTCTTGCCTTTTGGGCATTAAGGCGTGTTTTTTATTGCTTCCGGTTTTGTGGTTTTGGTGCCGTCTATGTTATAGCATTCCGCCCACATATCCACGCCGCTATCGTCGGCTTTGCGCTCGGCTTTGATGACGATTTCGCCTTTGTCTATGCGGGTTTTGCAGGAAAAAACCGGGAAAAGCGTGCGCAGGGTGAGGTCAAGCTGGCGGCCGGGGTAAAACGGGCCGGAGGCGCAAATATCGGCGCGGTCCGTGAGTTGCCCGGTTTTGGGATCTGTTGAGCCTGCTGCTTCGAGACGGATGGTCGAGACATGGCGGGTTTTGTCGCCTTGGTCGTTAAAAACGAAATAGTCGGTCGAAATGCCGCCATAAATGCGGAAGGTGGCTTCGTTGCGGATGGTGGTGCAGATGGGTTGTTCGGTAATGTCGAGGTCTTTGTTTTGCTCCATGAAATCTTGCGCGTGGGCAGGCGCGGAGAGTATAAATAGGGCGATGACAGTTAGAAGTATGCGTTTCATAGCTTGATGGTAGCATATTTTTTAAGCCGTGTTTTTTGAAAATATAGGCTTATTAAAGGGAATTTTATGAAGATTATTGTTCGTAGCGAAAAGGAAACCGCTCAAGTCGCCGGAGAATTGGCTCCGACTTTGAAGGCCGGGGATGTTTTATACATGCACGGTGATCTGGGGGCCGGTAAGAGCGTGTTTGCGCGGGCGCTTATTCGGGTTTTGTGCGCGGATGAGGGGCTGGATGTGCCGAGTCCGACTTTTACGCTGGTGCAGATGTATGACGGGATGGATTGTCCTGTGTATCATTATGATCTTTACCGCATTCAAGATGCGGAAGAGATTTTCGAACTGGGCTGGGAGGATGCTTTGAGCGAGGGGATCGTGATCGTGGAATGGCCTTCGCGTCTGGGGGCGTATAAAGGTGGCGCGGCTCTGGACATTTATCTTTCGCCTGTGGAGAATGATCAGGATGCAAGAGAGATTGTGATTGAACGCCATGAAACCTGAAACCGCTTTTATTCTGGCTGCCGGATTGGGGACGCGGATGAGGCCTTTGACGGATGCTGCGCCTAAACCGATGTTGCGTGTGGGCGGGCAGACGATGATTGATCGGGCGCTGGATGAACTGGCGACGGCGGGTGTGAAACGCTGCGGGGTGAATACGCATTATCTGGCCGGGTCGCTTGAAGAGCATTTGGCGGCGCGCGAGGACGGGCCAGAGATTTTTCTTTCCTATGAAGAGATATTGTTGGAGACAGGCGGGGGCTTAAAGAAAGCCCTGGATGAGTATCCGAATGTGTTTGGCGAGGATTTTTTTGTGCTGAGCGGGGATAGTGTTTGGCAGGACGTACCGGGGCAAAATGTATTTGAAGCGCTGGGGCGGGTCTGGAATCCGCAAGAGATGGATATTTTATTATTGCTGCAGCCTGTGGAGCGAATGGTTTTGACTCACGGGGTCGGGGATTATGATGTACTGCCTGACGGGCGCGCGGAGCGGCGCGTGGATAAGAGCGGGGCGTATATGTTTACCTCGATCCGCATAAATTCTCCGCGGATTTTTGATGGTGTTGCCTCTGGACGAGCGTTTTCCTATCTGGAATTGATGGATGCGGCCGAGCGCGCGGGGCGTCTCTATGCGATGGTGTATGAGGGGGACTGGCACCATATCAGCACGCCGGAGGATTTGGCGCGTGTGAATGAAGCGTGGGAGTGTTCAGATACGGCTGCGCGAGGGTGATGTGATGATCCGTATATTTCCTGCGCTTTCGTCTATTCCGGCCGGACAGCCCTTTATGCGGGTTTTGGCGCGCGGATTGTTGGATGCGGCCGGACGGGATGAGATTTCTTTGAGTGATGTCACGGTGCTTTTGCCAACGCGCAGGGCATGCCGGGTTTTGCAGGATGTTTTTCTGGAGTTGCACGGCGGGGACGGGGCATTGTTGTTGCCGCGTATGCAGCCTTTAGGCGATATCGACGAGGATGAGTTGTCTTTGTCGATGATGGGGCGTGGTGCTGAGGAACTGGATATTCAGCCCGCTCTTGAGCCATTGAAGCGCCGGGTGCTTTTGGCGCGCTTGATTGCTGCGCGGCCGGATTTTAATCAGGGATATGATCAGGCTCTGGCGCTGGCTGAGGCGCTGGGGCATTTGATGGACCAGATTTATACAGAAAATCTGGATATGAGTGATTTGAAGACGCTGGTGCCGGAGGATTTTGCCGATCACTGGCAGGTGACGCTGGAGTTTTTGCAGATTATCAGTGCGGCATGGCCGAAAATTCTGGAAGAGAACGGCGTGATCGATATGGCTGATCGGCGCAGCCGGTTGATTATGGCGCTGGCGCAGCATTGGCGGGATTATCCGCCGCAAGCGCCTGTGATTGCGGCCGGGACGACGGGCTCTATTCCGGCGACGGCACGGCTTTTGGGGGCGATTATGGCGATGCCTTCGGGGTCTGTTGTGCTGCCGGGATTTGATGCAGGGCTGGACGAGGAAAGCTGGGCGGCGCTGGATGAAACGCATCCGCAATATGGTTTCAAACATTTGTTTTCCCAGCTTGAGCGGTGTCCGTCGGATGTTGTTTTATGGCCCGGTGTTGATTGTGCCGGAGGACGGGATGTTGCGCGTGTAGGTTTAGCCCGCGAGATTATGCGTCCGGCGGTAACGAGTATACGCTGGGCGGATTTGAAAGAATGTGCGGCGCAAGATGTTTTGTCCAATGCTTTCGAGAATTTGAGCTTTTATGAATGCGAGAATGAGCGTGAGGAGGCGCAAGTGATTGCGCTTTTGCTGCGTGGGATTTTGGAGGAGCCAGGGAAAACAGCTTGTCTGGTGACGCCGGACCGGTCTTTGGCCGCGCGCGTCGTGGCGGCGTGTGGGCGCTGGGGTATAGATTTGGATGATTCCGGAGGGCAATCTTTGCTGCGCACAAAGTTGGGTCAGTTTATCCTTTTGGTTTTAAATGTGTGTGAAAGCGATACTGCGCCGCGCGACATTCTGGCGCTATGCCATCATCCTTTTATGCGGATGGGGCGTGATAGAGCGGTTTATGCTCGTGCTCTATCGGCTTTGGATCAGGGGTTGCGCGGGGTTCGGCCTGCGGCGGGTTTTGAAGGTTTAAAGACTTTTATCCGGCATAAAGAGCGTTTTGACGAGGCTTTGAAAGAGCAGGCTCTGTCTTTACTTGAGGCTTTGGAGAAAGACTTGGCGCCTTTAATGAGGTTGTTGCACAAAAAAGATGTTTCTTTTGTGCAATTTTTGCGTGCGCATCTTAAAATGTGCGAGTTTTTAGCGTCTTCTGAAGAGATGGCTGGAGAGGCTGTGTTGTGGAGCGGTCCGGCGGGTGAGGCCGCATCGGAGTTTTTTGCCGGGCTTTTACAACATGCGCCGTTCGTGCCGGATATGGATTTGCCAACATATAACGCGACGCTGAAGCATTTTATGCAAGGGGTTAGTGTGCGCGCACCTTACGGGACGCATCCGCGTTTGCAGATTTTGGGACAACTCGAAGCACGGATGGCGGATGCCGATCTGGTTGTTTTGGGCGGGCTTAACGAAGGAGTATGGCCGCCGGATTCTAAGGCTGATCCGTGGATGTCACGGCCCATGCGTAAAGAGTTCGGTTTACCGGAGTTAGAGCGTTTTACCGGATTGGCGGCTCATGATTTTGTGCAAGGCTTTTGTGCGGCGCATGCCGTGTTGACGCGCTCGCGGCGAATAGCCGGGGCACCGTCTGTGCCTTCGCGCTGGTTGCAGCGGTTGGAGGCTGTGATGCAGGCTAGAGGTGTGAGAAATGATGCGCTGGAGCGTTATCAGGCTCTGGCGTGGGTACGGGCGCTGGATGATGCGGGCGGTATTTTTGAACCGATCCAGCGGCCGGAGCCCAGACCGGATTTTGTGCATCGCCCGCGCAAGATTTCCATTACGAAGTTCGAGAATTGGTTGAAGGATCCGTATTCGATTTATGCGCGTTATGTGTTGTATCTGCAAAAGCTGGAAATGGTTGAAAAGCCCATTGATCATGCGGATCGCGGGCATGTTTTGCATGATATATTTGATCGCTTTATCCGTTCTTATCAAGAGACGCTTCCTGATGATGTTGTGGGTGTTTTACAGGATTTGTCGCAGGATATCTTGAGCGCGCGTGCAGAAGATGATGCGCAGTGGATGTTCTGGCAGCCTCGATTTGCACGTATTGCTGCATGGTTTGCTGATTATGAGGATAAGCGGCGCGACGATGGTGTGCGGCCTTTGCGCACGGAGGTTGACGGGCGCATGGTGGTGCATGCGGAAAAAGGTGATTTTGTTTTATACGGGCGGGCAGACCGGATTGATGTGAAGGCCGACGGGCGGGCGGCGATTATCGATTATAAATCCGGTGGGCAATATAGCGAGGGGAAGATGCTGGATGGTGATCTTCCTCAGTTGTTGCTGGAGGCTTTGATTTTGCAGGATGGAGGGTTTGACAAGATCAAGGCTATGGATGTTTGTGCGCTGCTTTATCTGGTTTTGAGCGGTGGGCGTAGGCCGGGGGATGTGAAGGGTATGTCCGAGGTGGCGTCTGATATTTTAGAGGATTTGCGCGGGAAAATTCTGGCGTTTATCAATGTTTTTGATAATGAGGAGACGCCGTATATCAGCTTGCCGAGGGATTCTCATGTTCCACGGTTTAACGACTATTTGCATTTATCGCGTGTGGCGGAATGGTCGGCGCTGGATGATGCAGACGGGGAGGCCGCGTAGGGTGTTATGGCGCAGCATTTGAACGTAAATGTACAGACAGAAGTCAGTGTTCGGGAGACAGATCCGAATGTCTTGCAGCGCCGTGCCTCCGATCCTTTTTCTTCGGTGTGGGTTGGAGCTTCGGCCGGGACAGGGAAAACCAAGGTTTTAACGGACCGCGTTTTGCGTTTGTTGTTGCCGCGGAGTAACGGCGATCCGGCGACGCCGGCGCACAAGATTTTGTGTCTGACCTATACGAAGGCCGCGGCGAGCGAAATGATGCAGCGTCTTTCCAAAGAGCTTTCGGATTGGGCGGTGTTGCCGCGCCGTGGTGAGGCTGCACCGGATGTGTATAGTCTTGATGAGCGTTTGCGCAGCCTTTTGGGGCGCGATGCGCGCGAGGAAGAGGTTGCGGCGGCGCGGCGTTTGTTTGCCGAGGTGGTTGATGTGCCGGGCGGTTTGAAGATTACGACGATCCATTCTTTTTGTCAGTCGATTTTGGGGCGTTTTCCTTTGGAGGCCGGGATTTCACCGCAGTTTAAAGCGTTGGAGGAGGACGAGGCGTTTGCCTTGCTGGAGCGAGCAAAGCTCGATCTGTTTAATGCGCCTTATGATGCGTCTCATCCTGTTTTTGGTGCTTTGGGACGGCTTGCGCAGGCTTTGGACGAAGATCGGTTTATGTCTGTACTGCGCGCGGTTGTGGGAGAACGGCGGCAATTCGAGAGTATTTTGGGGAAATATTTCGGCGTTGAGGGGTTTTATACCGCGCTGTGTGGCGCGATGGGTGTTAGGGCCGGTGAGACGGTCGAAGATTTTATGCTGCGTTCTTGCCTGGATGAAGTATTTGACGGGCAGGGTTTGCGGGAAGCTGCGCGCTTGATGATTGATTTGGGTGGGGTGAGTGATAAAAAGCACGGGCAGTTTATCGCAGATTGGCTGGCGTTGAGTGCGGCAGAGCGAGCAGGCGAGAGAGACTTTTCTAGCTATAAAATGGCGTTTTTTACAACAAAGGGCGAGTTGCGCGCGAAATTGTGCAGCAATGCTGTCGTTAAGGCGATGCCGGAGGCGCCGGGTGTTTTGCTGCGGGAAGCGCAGCGTCTGGAGAATTTTTTGGATGAAGTGAATTCTTTGAATGTTGCAGTATTGACGCGGGATATTTGTCTTGTGTGCGAAGAAATTTTGCTGCGCTATAAAAAAATAAAGATGCAGCAAAGCGCGCTGGATTTTGATGATATGATTTTGAAGGTGCGTGATTTTCTCGCGGAGGATCGGGGCGGAATTCCCAATGCGCGCTGGGTTCAATACAAGCTCGATCAGGGGATTGACCATATTCTGGTTGATGAGGCGCAGGATACGAATCCCGAGCAATGGGAGATTTTGCAAAATTTGACGCAAGAGTTTTTTGCCGGAGATGGGGCGTCGGATGTTTTAAGAACGTTTTTTGCTGTGGGGGATGAAAAGCAGTCTATTTACAGCTTTCAGCGGGCTTCTCCGGAGAAGTTTTCACAGATGCGAGGGTGTTTCCGGCAACGCGTCGAAGCGGTAAGGCAGGTTTGGGATGATGTGGATATGAATATCTCTTTTCGTTCGACGCGGGCTGTTTTGAGGGCTGTGGATGCGGTGTTTGAAACACCCGAGATGCGGCGCGGTCTTGGTGATAAGGCTATCGAGCATGAAGCGTGGCGGCGTGGGCAGGCGGGTCTTGTCGAGTTGTGGCCTTTGTTTGAACCTGATGAAAAGGACAAGAGTGTTTCTTTGTGGGAGCCGCCTCTGGATGTGCAGATCTCCCAAAGTGGCAGCGTGAAGCTGGCTGCTCATATGGCTCAAACCATTAAAGGCTGGATCGGGCATGAAATGCTGCCGTCGCATGGGCGCAGCGTGCAGGCGGGCGATATTATGATTTTGTTGCGGCGACGCAATGCATTTGCGCAGCAATTATCGCGTGCGCTCAAGACACTGGGCGTTCCTGTGGGCGGGTTGGACCGGATGGCGCTTGGGGAGCAGCTTGCTGTTCAGGATTTGCTAGCCGCGGCGCGTTTTGCCCTGTTGCCGGAGGATGATTTGTCTTTGGCGTGTTTTTTGAAGTCGCCTTTGGTTGGTCTGGATGAGGACGGGCTATACAGGTTGGCGGCGGGACGTGAAGGGTCTTTGTGGGCGGCTTGCGCGAAAGGATTGCCGCAGGATTTGTATGCGTATTTGCAGACTTGCCTGCGCCGTGCTTCCAGTGCTTCGGTTTATGAATTTTTTAGCGGGCTTTTGCAAGATATTTGCCCGGGCGATGCGGTTTCAGGATGGCGTGCCTTTGTCCGGCGTTTGGGCACGGATGTCGAAGATGTTCTGGATGAGTTTTTGAATAGTGCTCTCGATTTTGAGCAGCGCACGGCTTTGTCGTTGCAGCATTTTATCTATGCGCAAGAACGTAAAGAATCGGAAATCAAGCGCGAAATGGATGAAGCGGGCGGGCATGTGCGCATTATGACCGTGCATGGATCGAAAGGGTTGCAGGCACCGATTGTGTTTTTGCCCGATACGGTTGCAATGGGTGGGGGCGCGAACAATGCCGGGCGGCGGTTTTTATGGCCGCATCAAACGGGCGTGGATTTTATGATGTTTGCGCCGCGCAAAGAGGAAGAGTGCCGTTATTACGAGAAAGCCCGCGCGGTTTTGGAAGCGCGTGAGGACGATGAGTCGCGCAGGCTTTTGTATGTGGCGATGACGCGCGCGGAAGACCGGCTTTATGTAGCGGGATATAAAGGGAAAAATAATCCGCCGGAGGGGTGCTGGTATAATCTTGTGCGCGCCGGATTGCAGCGGCTTGATGGATTGGAGGAGAGAGATGGCGGCGCGTTGCGGTATGAGATCGCTCAATTGCCTTCGCATGATCCCGACAGGCGGATTCAGGCAGAGGCGTGCGTTAAGGCTGTCGGGGACTTGCCCGGATGGGTTTATGAGCGTGTTCATGTGGAGACGGCGTCATCTTCCTATGTGAATCCTTCACATATGCAGGATTTGGCGGCTTCTCCGGTTGGGGGTGCGGATGAGATGCGGTTTTTGCGCGGGAATTTGACGCATAAATTGTTGCAGGTTTTGCCGTCTTTGGACCCTGCTTTGTGGGCGGAGAGTGCGCAGCGCTATGTAGAGCGGTATGGCCGGGATTTTGATGCCGATATACGGGCTGGAATTGTCCATGAGGTTATGGCGATTTTAAACCATCCGGAATTTGCGCCGATTTTTGGCTTTGGATCGCGCGCCGAAGTGCCGTTGGCGGGGTTGCTGGCGGATGGTCAAACACGCATTAGCGGGCAGGTGGACAGACTTTTGGTAACGGATCGACAGGTCTTTATTATTGATTATAAAACCAACCGTCCGCCGCCGCGGGATCAATGTGATATTCCACAAGGTTATATCCGGCAGATGCAAGCTTATGCGGAGATTTTGCAGCGAGTATATCCGGGTAAAACCATGCGGGCCGCGCTGTTGTGGACGGATGGGCCGACTTTGATGGATGTTGATCTTGATCTTTGAGATGAATCGTCCATATTAGAGCGGGTAGATTTTACGTTATGGATTCTTGACGAAAGGGGAATGAATATGTCGAGTCTTGGGGTTTCCGATGCGGAATTTGATAAAGAGGTTTTACAGGCTGATCAGCCCGTTGTGGTTGATTTCTGGGCCGAGTGGTGTGGTCCGTGTAAGCAGCTTTCGCCGGTCGTTGATGAGTTGGCGCAAGAGCTGGCGGGCCGAGTCAAGGTTGTAAAGGTGAATATTGATGAATCGCCGAATGTGCCGACGCAGTATGGCGTGCGCGGTATTCCGACGCTGATGATCTTTAAGGGTGGGAAGCTTGTTGATACGCGTGTGGGTGGGATGCCCAAGTCACAGCTTTCTGAGTGGATTGAGAGCCAGCTTTAGAAAAAGAGTGTTCTTTAACTAAAAAAGCGCAGGGCTTTTGGGCTTTCTGCGCTTTTTTGTGTCTTGCGGTTTTCAATTTTTATTTCTGGCTCTCCGAGGAGAGGACCATAATGATCTGGCGGCCTTCCATTTTGGGAGCAAAATCGACTTTGCTGATATCCGAGAGTTCTTCGATCATGCGGTTGAGCAAGTTGAAGCCGATTTCCTGGTGCGCCATTTCGCGGCCACGGAAACGCATGGTGACTTTGACTTTATCGCCGTTTTCGAGGAATTTACGAGCGGCGCGCATTTTGACCTGATAATCGTGGTCTTCGATGCCGGGACGGATTTTAACTTCCTTCACATCGACAGTTTTTTGCTTTTTGCGCGCTTCGGCGGCTTTTTTCTGCTGTTCGTATTTGTATTTGCCGTAGTCGAGGATTTTACAGACCGGCGGTTCGGCGTTCGGAGAGACTTCGACCAGATCCAATCCGGCTTCTTCGGCGCGTTTAAGAGCGTCGTTTACAGACATCACACCCTGCATTTCGCCGTTTTCATCAATCAGGCGAATTTGATCTGCACGGATGGTTTCATTCACACGGGGGCCATCATCAGGGCGACGCGGCGGTGGGCGGACGGGTCTTGCTATGGGTCTTCTCCTTTAGTTGTCATGACCGGGAAATATTAATACGGCGGTTTGCATTCGTTTGCAAGGGATTCTATCGCTTTTTCGAGGGATTCGACGTTTTGATCCTGAGAGCCGAGGCGGCGGATGGCGACGGTTTTTTCTTCGGCTTCGCGTGCGCCGACGACGAAGAGGACCGGCACTTTTGCGTGGCTATGTTCGCGGACCTTGTAGTTTATTTTTTCATTGCGTATATCGAGTTCGGCGCGGATACCAGCCGCTTTCAAGGCATTACAGACTTCCCCGGCGTACGGGTCGGCCTTGCCGGTGATGGTGGCGACAACGCATTGGACGGGGCTGAGCCACAGGGGTAGGCGTCCGGACGTGTTTTCAATCATGATGCCGATGAAGCGCTCCAGAGAGCCGAGAATAGCGCGGTGAAGCATGACAGGGCGATGGCGGTCGCCATCTTCGCCAATGTAGCTTGCGTCGAGGCGTTCGGGCAAAACAAAGTCCAGTTGTAGTGTTCCGCATTGCCATGAGCGGCCAATGGCGTCGCGAATGTGGTATTCGATTTTCGGGCCATAGAACGCGCCTTCGCCTTCGGCTTCGGTGAATTCGAGGCCGGCCTCTATTAAAGCCTGACGCAGGCCGTTTTCGGCTTTGTCCCAGATTTCATCGCTGCCGGCGCGCGCTTCGGGGCGGAGTGCCAGAACAACACGGACATCATTAAAGCCTAAATCGGCGTAGACCTTTTTAACAAGGTCGCAAAAAGCTACAGATTCGCTTGTGATCTGGCTTTCGGTACAGAATATGTGTGCATCATCCTGTGTCATTTGCCGGACGCGCATCAGACCGTGTAGGGCGCCGTGGGCTTCGTTGCGGTGGCAGCAGCCAAACTCGGCCATGCGGATCGGCAGGTCGCGGTAGGATTTGATGCCCTGATTGAAAATCTGTACGTGCGCTGGGCAGTTCATGGGTTTGAGAGCCATGAGCTTTTCGAAAGCTTTGTCGCTGACCACGGGGCCGTCTTCGTCGGTAGAGGGTATTTCATCGGGGACGACGAACATATTTTCGCGGTATTTGCCCCAGTGACCGGAGGCTTCCCAGAGTTTGTTATCGATCAGTTGCGGGGTTTTAACCTCGCGGTAGCCGGAATTGTTCAAACGGCGGCGGATGTAGGCTTCCATCTGGTTATAGATGGTAAAACCCTTGGGGTGCCAGAAGACAGAGCCTTGGGCTTCGGGCTGGAAGTGGTAGAGATCCATTTCCGCGCCAAGCTTGCGGTGATCGCGTTTTTCGGCTTCTTCGAGCTGGTGCAGGTAGTTTTCCAGTTCTTTATCGGTGCGCCAAGCGGTGCCGTAGATGCGGGTAAGCATCTGGTTCGAGGAATCTCCGCGCCAGTAGGCTCCGGCGACTTTCAGGAGTTTGAATGCGCCGACATGTTTGAGCGAGGGCAAGTGCGGGCCGCGGCATAGGTCAATGAAGCCCCCCTCTTCTATAGAGCCGCCTTGTGTATAAAGCTGGAAGTTGTCGTTTTGCTCTGCGCGCTGTACAATGTCCATTTTGTATGGCTCTGCGCGCTCTTCAAAGGCTTTGAGCGTGTCGGCCTTTGTGTTGAGCGATTTAAGGATGGAGGCGCCGGTTTCTTTGATGCGGCGCATTTCGGCTTCGATTTTTTCCAGATCGTCGGTTGAGAGCGGGTCTTTGAATTCGATGTCATAGTAAAAGCCGTTTTCGATGGTCGGGCCGATGGCCAGTTTGGCGTTTGGGTATAGATTCTTAACAGCGCGAGCGAGAATTTGCGCCGCCACGGTGTGGCGCATGATTTCGAGGCCTTCATCGCTGTCGGTTTTGATGATGGACAGGCTGGAATCTTCGTTAATCGGGTCGCTGAGATCGCGTTGCTGATCGTTTACGCGCACGGCAATGGCGGCTTTGGCCAATGACGGAGCAATGCTTTGCGCGATTTCGAGCCCGGTCACGCCCGCATTATATGTGCGCCGGGCGCCGTCGGGCAGGGTGATGGTGATCTGGTCTGTGTTTTGGTGTTGTGCTTCCATAAGCGGACGTTAACGCTCGTGCATCGCATTATCAAGTGTTTTGCGGAACGGTTTGAGCAAATATTGCATGACGGTTTTCTTTCCGGTCAGAATATCGGCGGTGGCGACCATACCAGTGGTGATGGGCAGGATTTCGCCTTTGCGTTTGAGCTGCGTTTCATACGTACGCAGACGTACACGGTAGAAGCTCTTACCGTCTTTTTCTTCGACGGTGTCGGCAGAAATGTCCAGAACCTCGCCTTTCAGGCCGCCATAAATTGAGAAATCATAGGCGCTGATTTTGATCATGGCTTTTTGGCCGGGGAAGATAAACGCGCGGTCGGAGGGTTTGATTTTGGCTTCGATGATGAGTTGGTCGTCTTGGGGAACGATTTTAATCAGGTCTTCACCGGGGCGTACAACCCCGCCAACCGTATTGACGGTGATTTCCTGAATTGTGCCTTTGACCGGGGATTTTAGCTCTGTACGTCCTTTGCGTTCTTCCAGAGCGGAGAGGCGTTCTTTAATCTCGTTCATCTCGATGAGTTTGGCGGAGAGTTCGGCCTGGGCTTGAGCCCGCGCATTGCTTTCCAGCTCTTCGATGCGGGCTTTGGCTTCCTGTATGGAGGATTCAATGCGCGGGAGGCTGGAGGTATAGCTATTGAGTTCTGCGGTTTTTTCTTTGATCGTCCGTTCAAGCTGCAGAAGCTCCAGTTTCGGCGCAGAGCCTTTTTCAACGAGCGGGCGGATCATGCTTGCTTCCTGGCGTTGCAGGCTGATGACGCCGCGGGTATCGGCAATACGGGTCGATGTTTCGCGTTTTTCCTGTTCACGCTGGGAGAGCTGTTGTTGCAGGACGTTTGTTTGACCTTGCAAGGATTGGCGGTTGGCGCGGAAGGTGTTGAGCTCTTCGGTGACGCTTTGTGGCGCGCCCTTCATGACGTCTTCGGGGAAATCGACGCTGCCTTTGCCTTCGGCTTCGGCAGATAAGCGTGTGATGGCGGCCAAGAGGCCTAGGTAGCGCGCGCGGTTGGCACCGAGATCCGAAGTTGCTTCAATCGCGTTGAGGCGGATCAGCGGCTGGCCGATGTCTACGACGTCGCCTTCATGGACGAGAAATTCCTCGACTGTTCCGGCGTCAAGGCTTTGCAGGGCCTGAATGTCGCCGGAGGGGATGATTTTTCCTTCGCCGCGTGTGACTTCATCAAGAGTGGCAAAATTGGCCCAGACAATGAAAATGACGATGAACGAGGCGATGGCCAGCAGCAGGTAATGTTTGGAAAGCGGCAGGTCGTCATCGTCAGTGTCGAAGGTGCGCAGCGCATGGGCTTGCATGCGGCCCAAGCGTTCTTGTGCCCAGCTTTTGCGTACGGCGTCCCATTCGGGCTGGTCGTTGATGGTGGTTTTGTCTTCGTCTTTAGGGGGGCGTTTTGCGGTTTTGTTCATTGTTTAAACCTCCGTCTTTTCGGCGGCTGTGCCGTACTGGCGGGCCTGGAGCTTGCGGATGACTTCGTCTTTGGGGCCGAAGGCGACAAGGCGCCCACGGTCGAGCAAGATCAGTTTATCAACCAAAGTCAGCATCGCTCCTTTATGGGTGATCAGAATGGTTGTTTTATTCTGGCATAGGGCGCTGAGGTGGGTTTTCAGGCGGTTTTCGCTGGCCGGGTCCATAGAGGCTGTGGGTTCGTCCAGAACGAGGATCGGCGGATCGTAAAGCAAGGCGCGGGCGATGGCCACAGCCTGTCTTTGACCGCCAGAAAGGGCTTCGCCGCGTTCACCGACCTGTGTATCCAGTCCGGCGGCGCTGTCGCGCAGGAATTCCATGACGCCGGAGAGTTCGGCGGCTTTGAGTACGGCACGATCGGGAGCGGTTTCGTGGCCCATCGTGATGTTTTCGCGGACCGAGCCGAAGAAAAGCTGCGGGCTTTGCTGGACCGCGCCGACGCTGCGGCGTAGGTCGCCCGGATCAATCTGGCGTACGTCTGTGCCGTCAATTTGCACGGAGCCGGATGAGGGCTCGTAAAGGTTGATCAGCAGGCGTTCCAGTGTGGTCTTTCCAGAGCCGACCGCGCCGATAATGCCGACTTTTTCGCCCGGATTGATGGTGAAGCTCAGGTGATCGACCGCCGGAGTAGATTGGGACGGATAGGCGAAGGTGACGTCGCGGAATTCCACTTTGCCTTGCATGTGTGGCATGGTGATAAAGTGTTTGCCGGCGGGGCGTTCGACGTTTTTGCGCATGAGATCGTCGAGCTGGTTCAGGGCATGGCGTGACTGGCTGAAGCGGGTGAGAAGTCCTGCGACTTGGGCTAGGGGCGCCATGGCGCGGCCCGAGAGGATGACGCAGGCAATGAGGCCGCCCATTTTTAGATCGCCGTTGCTGATGAGGTAGACGCCGATAATAACGATGACGGCGCTGGTTA
This sequence comes from Alphaproteobacteria bacterium, assembly GCA_020443075.1. GTDB lineage: Bacteria > Pseudomonadota > Alphaproteobacteria > Micavibrionales > Micavibrionaceae > TMED27. The sequence continues at coordinate 1,277 of JAGRIU010000028.1, read as the reverse complement.
TTTGTTGGATTAACATGGCCCAGTTTTGGGCAAAAGCCGATATTTGACGAGACTTCACAGCCGTACGCGAGGCTTTGTCGGTGAGTTCTTCCCATGATCTTTGGGTATGGCCTTCGGCGGCCTGAACCTTGATGGTTTCAAGGCCGATGATGGTTTCAAAGAGCAGGGCGTTTTTCAGGGCGCTTTCGTGCAGGGATTCTTTTGTGACCTTTTGCAGGGGTTTTTGCAAAAACAGGCCCATGCCGATGATCAGGAAGATGGCGACAAACGGCGCGATAGCCACGGGGCCGCCGATCATGACAATAAAGAGAATGTAGAGCAGCACAAAGGGCAGATCGATCAGGGCTGTCATTGTGGTCGAGGTGAAGAAATCGCGCAGGGTTTCGAATTCTTTCATGTTGCTGGCCAGAACGCCGGCGCTGGGCGGGCGGTCTTTCATGGTCATGCCGAGAATTTGTTCGAAAAGCTGGGCCGAGATAATGACATCGGCGCGGCGGCCTGCGTGATCAAGAAAATGTGCGCGCAGATTGCGGAGCATGAAATCGAAAACGTAGACCGTCATAATTCCGGCGGCGAGCACCCACAGGGTCTCGAAGGCGCTGTTGGGGACGACGCGGTCATAAACGTTCATGATGAAGATCGAGCCTGCGACGCCGAAGAGGTTGATTAAGACGGCGGCCAGGACGACTTCTTTGTAGAGGGTTTTGTTTTTCCAAAATGTGGCCCAGAACCAGTTGCGGCCTGTGTCTATTTCTGCCGGTCCGGCGCGGTCATCAACGCGGGCGACCGGGCGGATGAAGAACGCATAGCCTGCGTAGAGGTCTTTGAATTGGTCTTGCGTCAGGGCTTGTTTGTCATCGGGGGTTTCGGCGAACTGGACGATGAATTCCAGCTGGCCTTTTTCGCTTTTGCGGATGTCCCATACGATGCAGGCCTGATTGTCTTTGAGAGCGACAATGCATGGCAGGTTCGGGGCAATGGACAGTGATTTGACGGAGCGGTCGGCCAGTGTGGCGATGAGGCCTGCGCGCTCGGCGGCGCGGATAAGCAGATTGGGCGTAATACCTGTCGCAGGTATAGGAAGGCCAGCGGTGAGCGCGGCATTTGAAGTCCGGCGGCCATAATGACCGGCCAGTATGCGCAGACAGTCAACCAGTGGCATGGTGATGGCCATGCGGTCGGCTTGTAGGGCCCAGTTATCGACGGCTTGTCCAGATGAATGCGGAGCCTCTTTTTGAGGCTCCGTTTCTGTTTTGCTTGTTTTTTTGCTCACCGTT
>JAGRIU010000027.1 GCA_020443075.1 Alphaproteobacteria bacterium | reverse complement strand
CGGGCATGCGGACTGGATCGAGATATCGCTGGAGGGCGATTATTCGCTTGTGATCCGGGATAACGGGCGGGGGATTCCGGTGGACGAGCATCCGAAATATCCCGGAAAATCGGCTTTGGAAGTTATTTTGACAACGCTGCATTCGGGCGGAAAGTTCGGGAATAAGGCCTATGAGACTTCGGGCGGGTTGCACGGGGTCGGGATTTCGGTTGTGAATGCACTTTCGGATGATATGTGGGTTGAGATTGCCCGCGACAAACGGCTTTACCGCCAGTCCTATTCGCGCGGGAAGCCAACATCCAAGCTGGAAAATTTGGGGGCGGTGCATAATAGGCGTGGAACAACGGTGTCATTTCACCCTGATCCGGAAATTTTTGGAGATAAAGCGCATTTTAAGCCGGCGTGGCTGTATCAGATGGCGCGTTCTAAAGCGTATTTATATTCCGGGGTTGAAATTCGCTGGCGTTGTGCGCCGGAGCTTATTCCGGAAGATAGTAAAATTAAGGAGAGCGATACTTTTCATTTTCCCAATGGGTTAATGGATTTTCTTAATGCATCACTTAAATTGCGAGGGGTTATTATTCCCCATGCGTTTTCCGGGAAGGCAAAGTTACCGGAGGGGCAGGGGCGCGTTGAATATGCGATTACCTGGCCAACGGACGGGGAAGGGTTTTCCCATTCTTATTGTAATACGGTGCCAACGCCTCTGGGCGGTACACATGAAGCGGGTTTGCGTTTGGCTTTGGTGCGCGGTTTGCGCGCTTATGGCGAGATGACGGGCGTTAAGAAAACCGGCATTATTACGGCGGATGATGTGATGAACGGGGCGGCTGTATTGCTGTCCGTTTTTGTGAAAGATCCTCAGTTTCAAGGGCAGACCAAGGAAAAGCTGGCTAGTGCGGGCGTGACAAAATGGGTGGATTTGGCGATTAAGGATGCGTTTGATCTGTTTTTATCCAGCGATCCGGCTTCGGCCAATAGGCTTTTGGTGAGTGTGATTGAACGCGCCGAAGAGCGTCAGCGCCGTAAAAACGAGCGTGTACAGGCGCGCAAGACGGCGACGCAGAAATTGCGTTTACCGGGCAAGCTTGCCGATTGCAGCCGAACGGATTCTGAGGATACGGAGCTGTTTATCGTTGAGGGGGATAGTGCGGGCGGCAGTGCCAAGCAGGGTCGCAACCGTGAAACACAGGCTATTCTGCCCTTGCGCGGGAAGATTTTGAATGTGGTGAGTGCGACGAAAGATAAAATTCGCGCCAATCAGGAAATACAGGACCTCATTCAGGCTTTGGGCTGTGGAACCGGGAAAGATTTTGATCTGACAAAATTGCGTTACGAGCGCGTGATTATCATGACCGATGCGGATGTGGACGGGGCGCATATTGCTTCGTTGCTTATTACCTTCTTCTATTCGCAGATGCGGCCTTTGATCGAGCATGGGCATCTTTATCTGGCGCAACCGCCTTTATATCGTTTGGTCAGTGGGGCTTTAAGCGCCTATGCGCGTGATGATGCTCATAAGGACGAATTGATGGGCACGATTTTTAAAGGCAAAAGCAAAATTGATATCAGCCGCTTTAAAGGGCTTGGCGAAATGCCTGCCAAGCAGCTTAAAGAGACGACGATGGATCCGAAAAGCCGTATTCTTTTGCGGGTGAGCTTGCCGGATGCGGCGCCTGTATTTGCCGGTGACGATGTGCTTTTAAATGAAGAGCCGGCTTTTGAAGGCGGCGTCAGTTTGCAAGATGTGGATGATCTGGTTGAGCGCTTGATGGGGAAGAATGCCGAGCCCCGCTTTCGTTTTATTCAGGACCATGCCGAATTTGCCGGTGATATTGACGTATAGGGCGGGGTGCTTATGCATATGATCCAACGAAATATGATGGTTGGCTGGATTTTGCTGGCGGTTTTGGCTTTTTTAAGTGTTGTGGGGCTGATGGCGTTATTGCCGTATCTTGCCAAAAGAAGCGTTGATAAAAATTTGCAGTCTATCGGATTTCAGGGTCTTGTTTTGCCGACGCCTCAGACTAACTTTTCCAGTTTGCGTTATGGCCAGATTTCTCTTGATCCTCAGGGATTTAGCTCTATCCAGTCTTTGGATGTGCGCTATAACTGGATCTCTATGTTGTTGTTCGGGCAAATCGAGCGAGTCAAAGTTAGCGGTTTGCGTTTGACCGGTGAGCTTGACGGTCAAGGACATATTTCCATTGCGGGATGGAGCCGCGCGGATGCACGCGTTAATCCCTCGTTTTTATCATTGGGGGCTATTGATTTTTCTGATGCGCAATTGTCCTTGCTCAGTTCGCATTATGGCGGGATATCTGTTGTTTTTTCAGGAGGAACGCAAAAAGAGACAGCCTCGTCGGCGGCGTTTCAATTTGACGTGAAGTATACGCAGAAGAACTTGCGCTTTGAATCTGTCTTTAGGGGGCAGATTAATGGGGCAGAGCGTTGGAATGCGGATATGGAGATCGGGAGTGCGCGTATTGATTATCCGGATTTGAAAGCTACTCGTGCCAGTGGACAGGTTGCTTTTCTTTGGGAGAAGAACGCTCCGGTCAAGATTGACGGTGAGATACGCACGGGGTTACTTAATGTTTTGGGAACGCCGTGGCAAGATGCGGCGATTACGCTTCAAGGGAATTTTGAAAAACCTCAAGCCATCGTTGCTGCTAAGGCGCAAGGGGATGATCGTCTCGAACTGGGGCTGGCTTTACCCGATATTCTTGATGAAAATCTGGCCCGTTTGTCCGGGCATTTTTATGTGGGTTCTTCTTCGGCTTTTTGGACGTATTTGCAAACGCACGGATTTTTGACCAAGAGCGAAAAAAATGATTTAGGAGATGCCGGGCTTTTGGATGGGGGCAATATCTCTTTTGATCGGGATCGGACGTTATGGGACGTACGTTTTGAAAATGCATCGGGCGCCAATAAGTTTCACGGTCTTTTGAAGCAGAAAGACGGGGAGGCCGGTCAGAGCGTTGTCGAGGTGTTTATTCGTAGTGATGGTTCGGGACATTTGGCGGTTAATGATCCGGCATTTTTCGAGATGATTGAGGGAGGCTCCGCTCTGCGGCAAACGTTGCGAAAACGGCTTGCCGATATCGCCTATACCAAGTTGGTTGTTCGCAGTAATGTTAATCCGGCGGATATTTCCAACGCTCGCTTTATTGTTGAGCTCGAGCATCAGGGGGGGGCTGAGAAGTTTACCTTGAGCGGGGATATGGCGGAAATCGTTCGTTTTCTTTTCTGATGCGCTTTTGATTTTAAGGGTAGTCACAGCTGTCATAGCTGACTTTCGCAAATGAGCGTGCACCATCCGTGATGTTCAGGCGATACTCTTTATTTCCGACGACTACAGAGTGTTGAAGGGGCAGTATTCCGGTTTTTGTTTCTGTCTCTCCTTCGGTATTTGTAAAACTGATGGCAACTTTTTTTGCGGGGTCGAACCAGGCCTCAGGCTGACCTTTGGCATTGGTTGCGGACTTGCCGGTGGCTTTTATGCTGAGTGCACCATCGGCCAATATGAGCTTACTTTCCGGGCCTTTATAGGCCGGTGTGGAGACAACAAAGCGGCGGCTTTGCGGTTCGCTGCAATTGCGCGGCGGGCGGGCCGAGCGTATTAAAAATGCCAAACGTTCGGCGCTACGGCCTTCATCAATCTGTTTTTTTAACAGCAAGACCAGTTCCTGCATCGGACCTTCGGGGATTGTTTCTTTGTAGGTGTCCTGAACCTGTTTATAACGGGCGTTAGCTGTTTGTGCTTCGGCGCGCAGGGCCGTGATTTCATCCTGCATTTTAAGGCGCAGATCACTGGCTTCATTCATCTGTTTTTTTAGGATACGCGCTTCCTGGCCGGCATTTTGATTGCCAAACCAGAAGCCTATGCCCAGAGACAGGGCTACCATAAAGACGACAGTCATAACACCGGCCATGCGGTCTGCGGCTTTGCGGCGATAGCGATCGTGAGGGTTGTAGGACGAAATCTGCATGGTGGAATTTGTATGTTTTGTACTTTATAGGCCGTAGTAATATTTAAGGATTAGAATATATGTAATCCAGAGGATCAGGACAAGAGGGATACCTGCTTTAAGGAAGTCCCTGAATTGGTAGTGTCCCGGTCCCATAACCAGCAAGTTCGTCTGATATCCTATAGGGGAGGCAAAAGAGCAGTTCGTCGCAAAAATGACTGTGACGGCAAATAAAAAGCTCATGTCTACGCTGACATTTTCCGGCACAGATATTTTTTCAGCCATGTCCATGGCGATGGGCGTATACAAAATCGCGCACGCGTTGTTGGTCAAGATATTGGTTGAAATCGCAACCAGTAAAAACAGGAGCGCCAGCAATATCAGCGGTGTCTGTGTGAATGGCATGCCCATAATCAGGCCGGCGATATAATGCGCTGCGCCGGAGACTTGTAAAATATAGCCCAAAGCCAGCATAGAACCGACGAGCAAAAATATTTTTCGATCTATGGCTCTTGTGGCCTGACGAATGTTCAGGCAACCGGTGGCCAGCATCATGACTGCGCCGGTGATGGCGGCTACGGGGATATTTAGGATGCCTGTGGCGGCTAATCCGATTGTGATGGCGAATACGGTTGCGGCAATAGGGGCTTTTTTGGGCGCCAGCAGATCCCGTTTGGAGCCGGACAGGACGATGACATCGGTGTTGCCGCGCAGGGCGTTGACGGCGCTGCGGGTGCCTGTAATGAGTAATACGTCTCCGGCTTCCAGTCTGATGCGGCCTACGCGGCGGCGAACGGTTTTGGCTCGGCGCTGGATGCCCAGAACTGTGATGTTGAATTGGCGTTGAAAATTGACATGTTCGAGCGACATATCGACCATACGCGAAGCCGGCGTTATCATTATTTCGGCCAAGACCCGTGCTTCTTGTTGTTCTCCTGTATTTTCATCATTGTTTTCTTCGTGGATGTTCTTTGCTTCTTCATCGGAGAGAAGAAAGCCGGGGTGCTTTGACAGGATATTGGCGAGGGCTTCCCGGCTGGCGGTTACGATTAAGGCATCCCCTGCCTGGATCGTATATTGTTCAAAGGGCGGTAAAATCAGGTGGCCTGTACGCTGAATGAGTTTTACACTCAGGTCCTTGAGTTCTGGAAATTGACCGCCGATGCATTCCATACCGATCAATTGCGAGTCGTTTTCGATGTCTATTTCGGCAACGAATTCTTTTTGGGAGCCGGTAAAGTCGCGGACCATGGTCATACGGTCCGGCAGCAGCCGTGGAACGATGGCTATGACATACAGAAAGCCAAGGAAAGCGAGGATGACCCCGGGGATTGCGAATTGGAAGAATTGCAAGGAGGCATATCCTAACTCAACCATGGCACTGGAAACCAGCAGGTTGGTTGACGAACCGATCAAGGTTGTCATGCCGCCCAAAATGGCGATGTAGCTCAAGGGAATCATGACCCGGCTTTCCGACATACCGGCAGAATTTGCGAGGGCTTGTATGATCGGAATGGCGATGACCACGAGCGGGGTGTTGTTCATAAAGGCGCTGAGAATGCATACGAGCATCATTGTGCTGATAATCGAAAACCATGCCATTTTATGATTTTTGAATACGAACAGATCTGTCACAATTCTCAATGCGTCTGTCTGAATCATGCCTTGTCCCATAACCAACAGGGCCAAAACGGCGATAAGAGACGGGTTGGCAAACCCCGCTAAAAATGCGGATGCTTCGAGCTTGTTTTTGCCGGTTTCATCGAGTATCGGAAAAAATTGTCCGAAAAGGAGCAGCGCGGTTAGCAGGGCTACACTGGTGATCTCGATAGGGATGCGTTCCCGTATAAACGCCAGGATTGCAAAGACAGTTAGTGTCAGAGCGAATAAAATATGGATGTTTCCGCTGAGAATAAAGTCCATTTTGAGATCTTGTTGCTTTTATCTGTTCTTTGGTTGTCGAAGTGTAGACTATTATGCGTTCAAAGCATAGAGACCTTTGTTTTTTCTGATATTCGTCCGTGTGTTTTAACAAGGGAATCTTATAAAAAAACGTTCCTCCAGTAGCCGTTCGTAAACAATTGGTGTAGCCTATACTTTATAAATTTTTCTTTTTTATTTTTATGGCTGATATTTCCAAATTAAAAAAACAACGTGACCAGTTTCTGGCCTTTGCTTTTGCTTCTGCGGATTTGTTTTTAGAAGTTTCCGCAGGGGGGGATATTATTTTTGCTCTGGGGGCGGCTAAGGGCGTTACCGGGATTGATGATCAGTCTTTGATTGGAAAGCCTTGGAGGGATTTGTTTTCTAACTATGACCAAGGGCGGTTGTCTGTCATTTGTGAAAAAGCCAAGCTGGCTCAGCGCTGTGGGCCGGAGCTTGTGGAGCTGAATGAGCTTATTGCCAAGCGCCGGGCGGTTTTTACGGCGATTAAAATGCCGGCGCATGACGGTTTTTTTATAACTTTGGGGCTGAGCGGTCCGGTGATGAACCGGTTGGCAAGTTCTGAATCTGCGGTCAAAGTCGGTGAAGTGCAAAAAGATAAATACGCATTCTTTAATGACGCCCGCGATGCTTTTGATTTTGCAAGGTCTTTGGGGCAGGATTTGAACATAGGTTTGTTTGATTTTGGTCGCACCAAGTCCATCGTTGATGAGGTCGGGGAACAAAAATGGAATGATTTTGTTGACGATCTGCAATCTTTTTTGATCAACCATTCTTTGGATGGTAAAGGCGTTGCGGAGTTTGCTGATGGACGGTACGGTCTTATCGGTGAATCTGCCATTAACGCGGAAGATTTAGAGCGTTCGGTTATGGCTTTGGCCGAGGAACACGGGGTATTATGTACGGCGTTCCAGCCTGAGGTTGAAACTGTTGCTGCGGATTTGAGCGGCGTTAGTGAATGGGAGGCCGAAAAATCTCTGGCCTATATGGTGACGCATTTCGAGGAGAAGGGGGTTGATGAGGCTCTACACGATTTATCTTTGAGCCAAGGTATTGAAAAACTCGCGCGGGGTGACGAGGATAAGTTGACTCTCTTTCGCGATATGCTGGAGCGGCTGGATTTTCTTCTTGTCTTCCAGCCCATTGTCTCTTTGGAGAGCCGTGAGGTTCACCAGTATGAAATTCGGGCGCGCTTTAAGAGCGGGGACACTCATGACTGGGTATTGTTTGCGGAAGATAACGGATTGGCATCCAAGCTGGATGCGGCGATTTGTGAGCGTGTTATCAATCATATCAATTTCAAGTCGGGCGGATCGCGAACAAAATTTACAACAAATGTTACGGCAGCTGCGGCGCAGGACTCTGGTTTTTTGGCGGCTTTGAAAAAATTATTGCCGGAGGGTAAGGGGCTGGAAGAGCGGATGATGTTTGAGATTACGAACGCTCAGCATATTGATGATCTTGATGCTGTGCGTGCCTTTATTGATGAGATGCATTCTATGGGCTATAAAGTGGCTCTGGATGATTTCGGTGTTGGTCCGGCAGCTTTGCGGATTATGAATCTTCTTGGGCCGGATGCTGTGAAAATCGACCGTCAATATGTTTTGAATGCTATGGCATCGGATCGCGCGCGCGGCGGTTTGAAGTACATGGTGCGTATGTGCGCGGATTTGAAGATTGCCGTGTATGCCGAGTTTATCGAGACGGAGGAGGTGGCCGATTTTCTGCTGGATATAGGGGTGCAGTACGGGCAGGGCTATCTTTTCGGCGCATCTCAGGAAACGATGAGCTATCAGCCGCCGCAAAAGTAGAAAAACTTTGTGAAAATCCTGCATGGCAGCGCTTGACAAGGGGCTGCGAGTTAAGCCATAACATTGGCCAGTGTTCCTCGGTAGCTCAGCGGTAGAGCAGGTGACTGTTAATCACTTGGTCGCTGGTTCGAATCCGGCCCGGGGAGCCATTCTTTATAATCACCCAAATCTTGAAGCAGATTGAACGGTTTTTTCAAGGAATACCGCACCTTTTCGCCTTCCATTTGTAAGTTCGCAAAAAGGTATCCGATCAACTGGCGTTTTTCATCGGTTTGCGAACGGTCAAATAATTCAGCCGCCTTAGAGGCAAGCGTAACCAGCGTGGTGACTGCGATTCTGAATTGTTCATCACCAGCGTCATGGCGTTCCAGCATTTCATGAATTTCCTGCCTGCGCTGGATCAACTGGTTATGGGTTCTGTCATACATGTCCTTTGTAATACTCTCATCCAGATATTTTTCCATCAGGCTATCCAGACGTTTCGTTACCAGTTCCTTTTCCTTATTCAGGGATTTGATAGATGCGTTATGGTACTCTTGTTCGCTTCTGTGGGTCTTTTTTAATTCGTTCAAAATTTCAGCCAGTAGGGCTGGCGGTATCTGGATAGATTTGAAAACATCCCTGATCTGTTCCAGCACAAGGTTTTCATTCGCCCAGATTTTCTTGTCAGGATTGGCAGGATCACGGCTGATCAGGTAAATATGCTTGCCCTTTTTAATATCACAATTCACTTTCCTGCCCGATACAGCGCATGTCATTAGGCCGCGCAGGATGAAGGGGTATTTTGTTTCAGAAGCCGCCTGCGTGCGTCCTCTGCCCGTTCTGACGGCTTCGCAGGCATCAAACAGTTCTTTGCCGATAAGTGGCTCATAGACATGCGGGTGAAATTCTCCCCTGATGAACATCATGCCGTAGTAAAATGGCTTTTGGATCAGATCGTGCAGGCTTTGATGACTTACCACTTTACCTTTACGGGTGCGAAGCCCCCAATCCTTGGCTTTGCGCCCTAATTCAGCCAGTGAATAAGCGCCCGTGGCATATTCTTCAAAAACCCGTTTAACCAGATAATGCCGTTCAGGGTCTAAAATGATCGTTTTCTTGCCTGTCAAAGTATCAATGGAATTAAGATAGCCAAGGGGCGCTGGCCCTGGCCATTCACCATTGGCAATTTTGTGTCTTACACTACGCTTGACGTTATCTGATAACTGATCCGTATAAGACTGCGCTACAACAACGCCCATATTCCACATCAGTTTCTGCGTGCTGTTAGCATCCTTAGATAAGACATTACCTTCTTTGACGAAGTGTAATTCCAAAAGGTCTTTTTCCAGCAGTTCATCAAGCAAAGGTTTTTCCTTAAAACCGCGCTGTAAACGATCAACTGTATCAACGATCAGGGCAACTTTGGCCTTCTGATCTTTGACAAAATTAATCATCCTCATAAATTCCGGTCTATCGCCCTTTGTAGAAGACTCAATCAGAGTGTATTCTTTGATTATTTCAAGGCTTTTGCGGTCAGCGTATAACCTTAAATTGCGGATTTGGGCATCCAGCGAATGACCTTCCTCCTGATCTTTGCTTGAAACACGGGCAAGAATTACAGCCTTTCTACTCACTATATTGCTCCTTCATTCTCTTTACCGCCGACAATTCTTTTGCCTGCACTTTTTTGCTCCACTCCTCTTCCAGCAATACATAGTTTGTAATTGAAGCCATCAAATCATTGTATTTCTCAATATGGTGATCATATAAAAATAAAACTTGTCCATTTTCATCATATTCATAAGTGCCATAAGCATCTTCCATCAGTGTTAAAAGCGCTAAAAACTCTTGGAGCATCCCTTCTTGTATTGCAAAGTATTCTTCAAAAGATGCAATGTTGTCTTCTTTGTTTTTTTGAAACCCCTCCAGCGCCCCAGATTTTAATTCTTCATTTACATTAAGGCTTTGAAGCTCAGTTTCTATTGCTTCAAAATGAGCCTTAGATCGCCTTTTGTAATCTGGAATAGTATTTATAACTTTGAGAACACTTTCCTTTGACTTGCGTATAGACGCAATATCCGAAAGCTTATCAGGACTTAAAATTTCTTCAAAATCGGCGGGAAAAGAATTGGCGTAATCTAGCAAAATATCTGCCGCTCTCTGTCGTGTGCGATTCACCCAGTCCATAAAAGGAGCCATCTTATTTGATGATGGCAGTTCTATCTTTGAAAGCTTTATATCTTCTTCATCCTCAGCCGTTAAGCTAGAGATATATTCTTGTTCAATAGCATCGGCCACTGAAAGCGCTGCATTACGGGCGTCTTTAGCTTCCATGTATTGGGGGTAACAGATAAATATTGAAGCCGCAAAAAAAACTACCGAAAGAACAGGCGTTTGGTACGCTTTCATCCATTTTTTAGGCGTAAACAACATGGCAAGAACGCCCAAAAGTATAAAAGCCCCGACCGTTTCTCCAAATAAGTAGGCTGCTGATATTCGCTGTTCATTGGACGCTATAAAAACAACCATAAGAGCGAGAACAATGCTGGTTGCAGAAATAATCAGGCTTACAATTTTGTGCTTTTTGGATAATTTTATTTCTGGCAGATTATCTTTGCTTTCGGTTGGTTCGGCCTTCTTGCCAACAACAAAACGGTATGTTTTTCCTGCCGCCAATACCGCTATAATCAGAACCATTATTGCAGCTAACGCTTCTACATTTCTTAAAGCGCGTTCTGAAAAACTTAAAAATATATATTTAGGCGCTTCTTCCGCGACATTGATCAAAACGGCAACAAGCATGAAGGCTAATACAGCTAAAAAACCAGCCAATATTTTTCGCGCTATAGAAGCTTCCTGTCCTTCCTTTTTGTTGGTGAAGATTTTTTTGAAAGGCCAAGATATAGCATTGAATAAATAACCATCGCCCCAAATCCAAAAACCTAGCCAATACAACAGGGTTGGAAGGTTCAGAAAAACAAGAACGCCCAAAAACGTCAGAAAATTAAAAGACGAATAATCTTGCGCTGCTCCGCCTGCAAATAATGCTGTAATAATTCCCCAAATAATGGTTAGAGAAATTCTGATTTTTTGAGATTTTGATAATTCAGCCATATTAAAAATACATCCTTGCTACATCTTTTTTCCGCCCAACAGTTCTTTATGAACAATATCTTCTTTTATCAATGGGATAAAGTCCTTTAACTGCGCCCGTATCATGCCCAAAGCCCGAAAACGTGGACATTTATAATCCTGTTCCAGTTTCCCTGCATCAGCTTTTAGGCGGTAAAACTGGCTGTCATTGAGCCGTAGCATCAACCTTGCGCCCCTCATTCCAACTTGCTGGCAGGTCATGACGAAGCCCATCAAAGCCAGAATAGTATTTTGCCGTTTGGTTGGGAATTTTGCCCGAATGTTGTCAATCAGTTTTTCACAGGATTTGGTTTCAATGTTCATGATATACAGCCCCTTGGTGATTATGTCCCAATAATGCAGAAGCACGGCACGGGACAAGCTGGCGCAGAACAGGTCTTTCAGAGTCATATCGCGCTTTATGCCAAGGGTCTTCAAAAGGCTTTTCAGCTTTCGTGATTTTAGGCGTACTTCAAAGCGCAACACTTCCGGCTTGATCTTGCCTGTAAACAAATCCGTCTGGCAGTCATAATCCGTTTCTGCCCCACGGCCAGCGCCGAATTTTCTGGCCTGCTCCAAATCCTTTACCTTGTCATACAAGGCAATTTCAAATGTGCTGGCGTGATATTTAGCCATTTGGCCGCCATTACGAAAATCGCTCTGGTTCATATCCAGCCGTCCGTTCATATCGGCCTTTTCGAGCGTCTGTATCAGCAAATGGCAGGGCGTATCCTGATCCAGCATAATGTTTTTGGAATAATGGATTGCTGCAACCTTGGCTTTGATCAGGATTTCACGGGTTGTTTCAATGCCCATGCGGTTCAAGGCCTCCAGCAAGATCGTGACGACCTGTTCAAAATCATCGCTGCCGTGCAATTCTTCAAAGTTATTGCCGAAAACCAGCTTTGGCGCAGAAAATTCAATTTTCAGCCAGACGGCATTAGCCCAATCCCCGAACGGCTTTTTGAACAATGTCAGGCGCGGAAAATAGCCTTGCGCCTTTTCTTTTTTGGTCGGGTTGTAAATACATTTGACCATGCCACCATCGCCAAAAAGCGGATTGGTCAAAGCGCCTGCATGGGGCGTAAAGCGTTCAGGCGAACGGATAATGTAATCATCGCGCTGCAAATTGATGGCAATCGTATCCAGCATCTTCACAGCCTTGGTTCAATACATCTTTAAGTTTTTGAAAAACGGCGGTTTCAATGGCCTTGCTGGCCTGCCTGTTTATCGGATGGCAGATATTGAAAACCTGACCGCCAGATTTACGGGTCGGGTATGTCAGGCGGTATCCACTTTCATCCATTTTTTCATGAACGGCCACGCCGCTAACGTAAAACACGCCATACAGTTTGAATGACGCAAAGCCAATCAGACCGCCTTGCTGGTTTACAAGGGTAATGTTTACATCAGTGATTTTCATGGGGCGGCTTTCGTGGGGGCTTGGTTGGGACAACCTGTTCCCGTTCATTGATCTTCATCAGCAAAGACATGAAGCCAGACAGATTACGATGCGCTTCCGCCGCGTCCGTTTCTGAAACGGGCTGGCCGGATATTTCGCTGAGGCGCTGTCTGAATCGTTCGTGCATCCCTATTGTAAAAACACAAACGGTTTTTCAATGCAGCAAAATGTGGGGGGATGAAAAAGTGTAGTTTCGTACCTTTAGGTCGTACGCATACCTGCCTCAACAAGGCGTTCTTTTAGGGTTTCCAACGGATATTCTTGATCTAATTGAATTGATAAAATAGCTCCATAGGACATATTTTTTAAGTGTTTATCCTCTTCACTACTATCTGTGTTCATGTTCCAAGCAATTGACTCATGCATCAAATCATTGTCCATCATTTCTGGCCTTGCTTTCTTACTAGCCTGTACAAAAAATGCTCCAAATCTAATAGCCTCAAGCGTGCCCTTATCTCTGTCACGCTCTTTGATGCATTCTTTTTCCCACTTCTTGATAGCTTCAAAGGTCGTTCCACAACCTTCTGCTACTTTTTGCTGTGCTGCTGTCTTCTTCCAGCCTTCGCCGAGCAGTTTGTAGACATGTTTGACTGCCGCCCACTTTAACTGCTGTAAATCATAAGCATCACCCTTTTGGTTTGTATTAACAGGCTCCATCAACCATTCAACTTGCCCCTCATTTAGAGCATACAAAGCTTCTTTAAGCGCCAAACGCCAACCCATACGCCCATATCTACTGAAAGTGTTATGTAGAATTTTTCCCATTGCTAGACGTTCACAAATTAAGTGATTTTCATTTGAAAAAGCATCATCAGGAATATTATCGCCATACCACATAAGTTCATTTTCATGCTTGTCGCAATCTTCTTGATCAACCCAATTATCCTTAGACTTTGCAACCTTATAATATGTACCAAAAATCTGGTTTTCTGCCCATTCGGTCAAAATGCCAGTCAGAAGTCCCACCTTGTTCAGGGCTTGCAACGCCTTTTCTTCCTTGTCTTTTTGTGATTTTTGACCAAGCTGTGGGTCGGTTTCTTTGAATAGTAACACAAGATCATCTATAAGATCATGGCATTGCCTGATTTGTTCTTCGGTTAATTCTGGTCTTTTAACGTCTTTAGTCATCTACGGCTTTAAACATTTTGCTTGTTACTTCTTTTTTCAGTTAGAATAAAGGTGGTGACCGATAGTGGATAGTATTCGTGCTATTCCAGCATTTATGCATCGGCCACCCCTTTTTTTTTAAGTTATAACACCTACTGATGAGTACCACGCCCTAGTAGACGGCCACACTTTACACTTATCAGGAAAGGTCGCATTGGTGTTTGTCCTGATGTATTCCATTAAATCTTTTTTATAATGACTTTTTGGCATAGGCTGAACCATAAGTTGGCAGAACCAAAGATAACAATCGGCAATCTGTAATAGCCTGCTATGATGTGAGTGAGCGAAATGAACCGTATCTAGTATGTTTTCAATTTTTCGTCCCATCTTAAAATCTGTTTGATGTTGACGATACCAAGACATACTTTTTACAGATTTACTTACGCTCTGATCATTGTCATGATCACCGATTACAAGACCTTTTGTGCCTAATTGAGCATATAACAGATCGACTTGTTCAAGAAAAAGCATAAAGGCTAGTTCATCATGGGGACTATTATTTGCGACTATATTATCTGGCAATAATCTGAAATAGACTCGTTTCAGCAATTCTGGCTGATCGACAATATGCGCCAGCCTTTTTAACAAGTTATATCTTTCTTCGGGCTCCATGCCCTTAAATGCACCCTTGCCGCTGTTTATAAATTTAGCATGAAACTCTGTTTCTGTTTTCGGTTCTTGAGTGCCAAAAATATCCCGCGACAGCTCATTCATTTGCTCTTCCAAGATAGGAATGTTGGCAACGTCTACACTTATACCTCCAAACCAGTAGCCAGTTTGAACAGGTGGGTGATACTTAACTTCGTCAAAATATGTAACAAACACGGAATTACAGCCTTCAAAAATACATTTTTTATAACATTAAATTGCAGCGATGATACCTTTCTCACTACACTTGAAGCAATAAGAACAAATAAAGAATATCCACACGCCCGCTTGCTTTGTAGGGCTGCTACGCGGCGCAGGCGCTTTGAGCGTTAATAAGGCGAGTCCGAAACACGAAGCCGAACCAGCGACCAAATTATTAACGGCAATGCTGAATATGCTGAAAACCCTATATTCTATGGGCAATACGGGCTGGCGTAATGCTTGCCATGAAAATCACATCTTGATAATAACGGGTTCGCAATGTATCAAAACATGAGAGCCATTCTTTCTTCCGCACATATTTATGAGTTTTCTCGAAAGCCTTTGTTTTGGTTTTTGATAGTCTATTCCCTCGGTGCTTTGGGACGGCGCAAGCCTGACTATGCGGTGAGCACTATACTTGAATTTGTCATTTATCCAGCCATGCATTAGAAGTTTAATAATCACTAAATTGGGGATGTCGATGAGATTATCAATTATTTTGGCCGGATTGGTTTTGATCGCGGGGGTCGCGTTTGCTGTTGATCGTGTCTCGGACAACGGAACGAAGAGTTATAGCTGGCGTTACAAGATGACGGTCGAGGTTGAAACGCCGGAAGGGCTTAAAAGCGGTAGCGCTGTGCGGGAGGTCGATATTAAGTTCCTCTACCACTTCAATCCCGGATCCAATAGTCAATATGTTGTAAGAGCAAGCGTAATAGGCGAGGCCGTCGTTGTTGATTTGGGTGCGCGCGGGGCTGCGTTTGCGGTGCTTCCCTCTGGCGCATATTTGGACGTCACGCAAACTATTGAAGGGCCGCCTCCTTTGACCCTTGAAGGCGAGGAATATTACAGTTCGCTTGCTATTGGTACTAAAGCAAATATGACACCTGATCATTATCCGTGGCTATATACATTTACCGATTTGAACGATCCGATGAGCGTTAAATTGGTGAAAGGCGGGCGCTTTAACGTCAAACAACAAAAAAACATTATGGAAGACAATTTTGAATCGATATTCGGTCAAGGCGTAACCCTGAAATCTGTCAGCGTAGAGATCACAGACGAGCCGATCACGTGGGGAATCGAAAAATGGTTGCCTTGGTTGCCGGAACGAAAAAACATAAAGGGGTATTTGGGGGGTAATTCGAAACCTCCCTACGATGATCCGACAAAGACATATCTAAACGGAGTCGAGTTTTCTAGAGGGAAATTTGGGTCGATACGGAAGGATAACAAAAATGAGCGATGATCTGATGAAGGCCATTTTGGCAATGGATTCGTATAACCGGGGCTAATGTAGACACTTATTAAAAAACGCCGTGAGGAGGGCCCCGCGGCGTTTTGTGTTTGTATAAGGTCTTGGGGTTCCGGTTTTAGCGGCGGATGCCCAGTTCCTTGATCAGTTTTTGATAGCGCGCTTCGTCTTTGCCTTTGACGTAGTCCAGCAATTTACGGCGCTTGGCCACCATGGCCAGCAGGCCGCGGCGGGAGTGGAAATCTTTTTTATGCTGTTGCATGTGTTCGGACAGCTCGTTGATGCGGCTGGTCAGGATTGCGACCTGAACTTCCGGTGAGCCTGTGTCGTCTTTTTTGGTGGCGAATTTTTTAATGACTTCCGCTTTTGCGGCTGCGTTCATCGACATCGTTTTTTCCTTTCAAATTGTGCCCTTTACCAAACAGATCCCGGCCTGCGCCGGGATGACGGGGAGGGCTATATGTTAAAAACGCGAACCGGTTTTATTTTCGGGCCTTCGATTTCGACGAGGGCGACTGGTTGTCCGTTATACAGGGCCAGTGCTTCGTCGTGTTGTTCGATGCCGCTTTGCTCTAAACGCGCGAAGTCGGCTCTCGAGACGAAGGACAAAAAACGTCCGTTTCGCAAGTCTGCTGTTTCGCCCTCTTTTATGGCCAGAGCCGGGATATCGTCCAGCGCGGTCTCAAGAGGCAGCAAGGCTTGGGGCGCATTTATACCCATTTCTTCGAGTTTTTCAAGAGAAATCGCGTTTTTAATCGCGAACGGGCCGACGGCTGTACGTTTTAGGGCGCTGATATAGCCATATGTGCCGAGTGCGTGGGCCAGATCGCGGGCCAGTGCGCGCACATAAGTGCCTTTACCGCAGGTCATGGTGAGGTCCACTTCGTTTTCACGCGTGGCCAGAAGGTCCAGACTTTCGATATAGACTTCGCGGGGTTTGATTTCGAAGGCTTCGCCATCGCGGGCCAGATCATAGGCGCGCTGGCCGTCGATTTTGATGGCCGAGAATTTGGGCGGAATTTGTTCGATGTCGCCGATGAAGGCGGGCAGGGCGGCTATTATGGCGTCTTGCGTAGGGCGTTCGTCGGAGCGCGCGATGATTTCGCCTTCGCTGTCGTCGGTATCGCGTTGTTCGCCCCATGTAACAGTGAACTCATAGGTTTTGAGGTGGTCTTGAGCGAAGGGAATAGTTTTTGTGGCTTCGCCCAGCGCGATGGGCAGGATGCCCGAGGCCAGCGGGTCGAGCGTGCCGGCGTGGCCGGCTTTTTGCGCGTCCAAAATACGGCGGACTTTGGCCATGGCCTGCGTGGAGGTCAGGCCGAGCGGTTTGTCGAGATTGATCCAGCCGTCAATCTTTTGTCCTTTTTTACGGCGCGCCATTTTGTTAGCTCTCTTGGGCTTCGCTGTCCGGAATGTGGACAGTGCGCAGGAGGTCGTTGATGCGCTGGGCTTCGTCGAAGCTTTCGTCGCGGACGAAGATGATTTTCGGGGTGAATTTCAGGCTGGACTGGCGGCTGACTTCTTTCTGGAAAACGTACGCTTCTTCGTTCAGGGCAGGCAGGATGCTCTCCATATCAGCGCCGCCGAGCGACATGACATAGGCTTTGGCGTGTTTGAGGTCTGGAGAAACGCGGACTTCGGCAACGGTGACGCGCCCCGCGTCCATCAGGGCTTCGTGGTGGAAATGTCCGCGGTTCATCGTTTCGGCGATGATATGGCGGAGCTGTTCGCCGACGCGGAGCTGACGCTGGGACGGTTCGTTGTTATGACGTGTGCGATGTTTGGACATTGCAGTTTACTTTCAAGCTTAGACAAACGGCGTTGGTTCTACTGAACTGTCCGGGCTTCTTCGACGATTTCGAAGCATTCGATGACGTCGCCTTCTTTGATGTCGTCGTAGTTTTCAAAGGCCATACCGCATTCTGTGCCTTCCTTGACTTCTTTGACCTCGTCCTTGAAGCGCTGGAGGGTTTTGAGCTTGCCTTCGTGGATGACCACATCATCACGCAGCAGACGGACGCCCGCGCCGCGCTTGACAACGCCCACATCCACCATACAGCCTGCGACCTTACCAACTTTGGTAATATTGAAGACCTGTTGAATTGTGGCATTGCCGATATATTCTTCGCGCTGGAGCGGTGAGAGCATACCGGAGAGAACGGCTTTGGCATCGTCGATGACGTTGTAAATCACGTTGTAGTAGCGGATATCGACACCTTCGCGGG
Organism: Alphaproteobacteria bacterium; assembly: GCA_020443075.1. Lineage (GTDB taxonomy): Bacteria > Pseudomonadota > Alphaproteobacteria > Micavibrionales > Micavibrionaceae > TMED27. The sequence goes on along the minus strand of JAGRIU010000027.1, from coordinate 43,813 downwards.
TAGCCAGATCACGGGCCTGAGCGTTGGCGCGGACGTTAAAGCCGATAATGATTCCGCCCGATGCGCGGGCCAGTTTGACGTCGCTTTCGGTGATTCCGCCGACGCCTGTGTGCAGGACTTGTACGCGGATATCCGGGTTTTCTTCTTCCATTTTAGCGAACGAGCCGACGATGGCTTCGACCGAGCCGTGGACGTCGCCTTTGACGATGACGGGCAGGGCGGTTTTCTCGCCTGTTTCGCGTGCAGCGATGATGTCGTCGATGGTTGTTCGCCCTTTGACGGCCATGGCGGCTTGGGATTCGCGGCGTTTGCGCTGGCGGTATTCGGAGATTTCGCGGGCTTTGGATTCATCAGGTGTGACGCTGAATGTATCACCGGCTTCGGGGGTGCCGTTAAAGCCCAGAACCTCGACAGGTTGACCGAGGACGGCTTCTTCGATCTGCTGTCCTTTGTCGTCGATAAGGGCGCGAACTTTCCCGTATTCGGCGCCGGCCACGAAAACATCGCCGATGCGCAAGGTTCCGTTTTGGATCAGGACGGTAGCGACGGAGCCGCGGCCTTTTTCCAGTTTGGATTCAACAACGACACCTTGGGCTTCGCGGTTGGGGTTGCCTTTGAGTTCGAGGATTTCGGCCTGAAGCATGATGGCTTCTTCCAGCTTGTCCAGATTAATACGCTGTTTGGCTGAAATTTCGACGCATTGCACATCACCGGAGAGGTCTTCGACGACGACTTCGTGCTGCAGAAGCTCGGTTTTGACTTTCATCGGGTCTGCATTGGGCAGGTCGATTTTGTTGACGGCGATAATGATCGGAACGCCGGCTGCTTTGGCGTGGGCGATCGCTTCGATGGTTTGCGGCATGACGCTGTCTTCGGCGGAGACGATGATAACCACAATATCGGTGACGTTGGCACCACGGGCGCGCATTTCGGTAAAGGCGGCGTGACCCGGTGTGTCGAGGAATGTGATTTTATCACCTGATTCCATAGTGACCTGATAGGCACCGATATGTTGTGTAATGCCGCCGGCCTCGCCGGAGACAACATTGGTTTCGCGCATAGCATCGAGCAGGGAGGTTTTTCCGTGATCGACGTGTCCCATGATGGTCACGACTGGTGGGCGGGGTTTCAGGTCTTCTGCTTTGTCTTGAGCACCTTCAATGCCGACTTCGATATCGGCGTCGGTCACGCGTTTGGCTTTGTGGCCAAATTCATCAATGACCAGTTCGGCCGTGTCGGCATCAATGGTTTGCGTGATGGTGGCCATGACGCCCAGCTTCATCAGCGCTTTTACGACTTCGCCGCCTGGTTCGGCCATACGGTTGGCCAGCTCGCCGACGGTGATGGTTTCGGGCAGGATGACTTCACGGATGACTTTTTTGGCCGGTTCTAACGCGCCTTGGGCGGCCATACGGGCTTTTTCACGGGCACGTTTTTGTGCGGCTAATGATGGTCCGCGATCGCGGTCATAGTCGCGGTTGAGGGCTTGCGTGACGGTAATACGGCCGCCGCGGCGATCACCGACAGAGCGTGGCGGCGTTTTGGGACCAGCCTTTTTCAGTTTATCACGGTAGCTTTCTGTTTCTTCGTTATCTCCTGAGAAACGCCCTTTGCGCGGTCCGTGGCTGTCGTGGCCAGGGACGGACGGTCCGGACGGTAAGGGGGCGCTGTTACGCAGTTCTTCTGTTTTTTTACGCTCGTCTTCTTCGATTTGGCGTAGTTCTTCCAGTTCCTGTTCTCTGGCTGTTTTTTCCCGATCTTCGGCAGCGGCGGCTTGTTCTTTTTTCTTATCTTCGATGGTTGTTCTGCGTTTGGGCAGTGCGCTTTTGGCTTGACCGCCATCGCTCATGGCTTGTTGGAGCGCCTTGATGCGGGCTTCACGCTCAGCGCTTGAAAGGTGCGCGTCTTCGTTGGATTGCTTTGTTTGTGGCGCGGGCGCGCGTTTGCGGTTTCTAACCTCTACGGCGACGCTGCCTGGGGGCATGCTTGGGCGCGCTCCACCTGCGGCTCCGCCTTTTAAGCTCAGCGTTCCTCCCAAGCTTAGCGTTTTTTTGCCGGCCTGTTTGTCATCTGTATTTTTATCGTCTTTTTTGTTTGTTGTTTCGCTCATTATGTCTGCCGAGGGTTTAGGTTTGCGTAAGGTTATACACGCGCAGGCGCGCACGTGCAAAAAATTTGTTTAAATTAAATGAATTAGGAGAAAAATGCGCGCGGGCGGGCAAAAGGTATTGCGTGTATACCTTTTGCTTTATGGAATTGTCTTCTGCTTTGCCTGCGTTATAGGGCATTTTTCTCCTGTCGGTTTCATTGTTATGCGGCGTTTTCAGCCGCTTGCGGCTGATCTTCAGCATCTTCGTCGGCTTGTGCCTGAGCCGTAGCCGCATCCTCTTCTGCGAACCAGTGCGCGCGAGCGGCCATAATGACGGTGTTGGCATCTTTGGCTGTGATTTGGTCTTCGCCAAGGATTTCAACGAGTTCGTCTGTTGCCAGATCAGCCAGATCGTCGCGGGTTTTGATGTCGTTTTCACCCAGTTTGAGGATTTGACTTGGTCTGAGGCCTTCGAGGGTCATCAGATCATCAGCAATGCCCAGAGCTGTGCGTTTTTCTTCCAGCTCTTTGCGCTTGGTTTCCAGATAAGCAGCGGCGCGGTTTTGCAACTCGATCGAGATTTCTTCTTCGAAGCCCTCGATCTGGTTGAGTTCATCAACCGGCGTTTCAACGATTTCCTCGACGCTCGAGAAGCCTTCGGCCACCAGCAAGTGTGCGATCACATCATCGACGTCCATGGCTTCCATGAACAGAGCGCTGCGGACTCTAAATTCTTCGGCGCGGCGTGCGGATTCTTCTTCTTCTGTCATGATGTCGATGTCCCAGCCCGAGAGAATAGAGGCCAGACGCACGTTTTGTCCGCGGCGGCCAATAGCCAGGGAAAGCTGGTCATCAGGCACGACAACATCCATGCGCTGTTTTTCTTCATCCAGAACAACTTTGGCGACGGCGGCCGGTTGCAGGGCGTTAACGATAAAGCCGGCGATATCTTCGGACCATGGTACGATGTCTATTTTTTCGCCGCCTAGTTCGTTGACGACGGCTTGAACGCGTGAGCCGCGCATCCCTACGCAAGCGCCGACAGGGTCGATAGAGCCGTCGCGGGAGGAAACAGCGATTTTTGCGCGGCTGCCCGGATCGCGGGCGACGGATTTGATTTCGATGACGCCGTCATAGATTTCCGGCACTTCCTGTGTGAAGAGTTTGGCCATAAATTCCGGGTGTGTCCGTGAGAGGAAGATTTGCGGGCCGCGGTTTTCTTCGCGGACTTCGTAGATGATGGCGCGGACGCGGTCACCGTTTTTCAGGTGTTCGCGCGGAATGTTTTCATCACGGCGCAAGAGCGCTTCGGCGCGGCCTTGCTGGATGTCGATTGTTGCGTTGCCATATTCGACGCGTTTAACAACGCCGTTGACGATTTCGCCGACTTTGTCTTTGAATTCGGCGTATTGGCGTGAGCGTTCGGCTTCGCGGACTTTTTGCATGATGACCTGTTTGGCGGTCTGGGCGGCGATGCGGCCGAAGTCCAGAGGCGGTAGTTCATCGATCAGGAAGTCGCCGACGGCGGCATCGGGTTTGATGCGTTTGGCTTGATCCAGCGTCAGTTGCGCGACTTCGTTTTCGATTTCGGCATCGTTTTCCATGACTTCACGGTAGCGTTTGAGTTCGATTTGGCCGTTTTTACGGTCTATGTGTGCACGAATGTCCTGGTCGTGGCCGTATTTTGAGCGTCCGGCTTTCTGGATCGCTTCTTCCATGGCCGTGACGACGATTTCACGGTCGATGTTTTTTTCTCTGGCGACGTTGTCGGCAACTTGTAGCAATTCCATCTTTTTTCTCCTTATAGATTTGCTGTCTTTTTAATTAATTCATCGGTTAGAACGAGTTTGGCTTTAATCAGGGCCGCGAAGGGCAGGCTGACTTCGCCTTGGTCGGTGGCGAGTTTTATATTTTCGCCGTCGAGGCCTGATATGACGCCACGGTAGCGTTTTTGGCCGTTTTCAGCCGGTGTGTCGGTTTCCAGTTTAGCTTCGAAGTCTTTATAGGTTTCGAAGTCCTGTAATTTTACAAGCGGGCGGTCGATGCCGGGGGAGCTGATTTCGAGGCGGTAGGCGCCGTTGATCGGGTCTTCTACATCGAAGACGGCGGAGAGGGCGCGGCTGATTTTGGCGGCATCATCAACACCGAGATTCCGTGTGGCCGGATCTTCCGCCATGATGCGGACCAGTTGGCTTCCGCTTTCGCTGGTGAGTTGAACGCAGACAAGCGTAAAGCCGCAATCTTCGATCACGGGGCGGGCGATTGTACTTAATTTTTGCTCTAAAGGCGTTTGTTTCATTTGTCCTCTTTTCATCCGGCCAATAAAAAAGGCGGGCCTCTTTGCGAGCCCACCCTCTATTAAGATCGGGATGTTGAAAGGGTTATAGCGGGGTTTTGGATGGGTTTCAAGTTTTTTTCTCAAAAAATAAATACCGCATTTTTTCAGCACCTTTGGCGCCTTTTTTCTCATAGGCCGTGGTGATCCAGTCCGGCGGCGGGATTTCCCAGTCCTTGCGGCTTTGGGCTGTCCATGTGAAGGCCGGATGGGTTATGGCGCGAGTGAGCATCCATTCGGCGAGATATGGAACGTCTGTACTCATGATGAGTTGGCCGCCGGGTTTGAGGATGCGGGCGAATGTGTCGAGGGTTTCTTTTGAAACAATGCGGCGTTTATGGTGGCGTTTTTTATGCCATGGGTCGGGGTTGAGGATGTAGATGCCGTCGAGGCTGTTGTCGCTCAAGGAATTGGCCAGTATCATGGCGTCGTCCATGATCAGGCGGATATTCTTCAAGGGAATATCCCCCCCACCCAGCTTCGAGGTATGCTCAGCATGCGCTTCGCCAACTCTACGCATCCCTCCCCCCGTTGGGGGGAGGGTTAGGGTGGGGGGGCTTATATCTTTTAAAAAGGCCGACATGCCGTTGATGTAGGGTTCTGCGCCGAGATAGGCATTTCCCGGATGGCGGCGCATAAGAGCGCTCAAGTGTTCGCCTGCGCCAAAGCCTATTTCAAACCAGGTTTGGGTTTTGGGTGTTGGGAAAAGGATTTTGGGATTGAGGTCGCCTGTTTCCGTCAGGGACTCTTTGGGTATGGAGAGCTTCGGCAGTAGTGTCTCTATGACATCGCTGCGGCTCTTGTTCAATGGGCGGCCCAGACGCCGCCCATAAACCCGTTTGATATTCTTTATGTCAGCCGATTTAGCCAAGGATCTTCCGTAGATCATCGACGAGGTCTGTTTTTTCCCACGAGAAACCGCCGTCGGCGTCAGGTGTGCGGCCAAAGTGGCCGTAAGCTGATGTGCGAGCATAGATCGGACGGTTAAGCTTGAGGTGTTCGCGGATGCCGCGCGGGCTGAGGTTGACGAGCTGACTTAACGCTTTGATGATTTCGCTTTCGGGGGCCGTGCCTGTGCCGTGGGTGTTGACGTAGAAGCCCAGCGGCTTGGAGACGCCGATGGCGTAAGCGAGCTGGATTGTGCAGCCGTCGGCGTAGCCTGCAGCAACGACGTTTTTAGCAAGGTAGCGCGCGGCGTAAGCGGCCGAGCGGTCAACCTTTGTCGGGTCTTTACCGGAGAATGCGCCGCCGCCGTGCGGGGCCGAGCCGCCGTAGGTGTCGACAATGATTTTACGGCCTGTCAGACCGGCATCGCCTACGGGGCCGCCGATGACAAAACGTCCGGTCGGGTTAACGTAGAATTCTTCTTCCGGCGGCATGAAGCCCTCAGGCAAGACGTCGAGAACATGCGGGCGGACGATTTCCTTGATATCGGCTTGTGAGAGGCCGTCTTTGTGTTGTGTGGATACAACGACGGATGTGGCGCGGACAGGTTTGTCGTCGCGGTATTCCAGGGTGACCTGTGATTTCGCATCTGGCTCCAGCTCCGGGCAAGCACCGGAATGACGCGCTTCGGCCAGTGAGCGCAGGATGGCGTGCGAATAATAAATGGCGGCGGGCATCAGCGCTTCGGTTTCACGGCAGGCATAGCCGAACATGATTCCTTGGTCGCCCGCACCTTCGTTGGTGTCAACGCCTGTGCCTTCGTCAACACCCTGGGCAATGTCGGCGGACTGGCTGTGCAACAGGACCTGAACATTGGCGGTTTTCCAGTGGAAGCCTTCTTGTTCATAGCCGATGTCTTTGATGGCTTCTCGGGCGACGGCTTCGATGTCGTCTTTTGTGATGCTTTCCGGGCCACGGGTTTCTCCGGCGATCACAACTGTGTCGGTTGTTACCAGTGTTTCGCAGGCTACGCGGGAATAGGGGTCGTGTGTTAAGAAGTGATCGAGCACAGCATCGGAAATGCGGTCGCAGATTTTGTCAGGGTGGCCTTCGGATACGGACTCACTGGTAAAAATATAGTCTTTGAGTTCTGTTTTGGCTTGTGTTTGTGGAGCGTTTGTCATGATTTGCGCGGCTGTATTTTGTTGCATAATAGGTTTTTCCCTTCGAGTCGTCGTTATAAATGGGCCCGAACCTGTGGATCAGGACAAAACAGTAATGGGAGACGTTAGGGCATGCAAGCGCAAATTCGTAAAAAAAAGGCCTTAAGAGAAGCGTTCGGCCATGGATTTAATGAACTTTATGATGTCTTTACGGGTTTCTGGATCTTTAATGGTGTAATATGTTCTGATGAGATCCAGCGTTTCTTTGCGGGTCATGATATCATCGTTATCGTTACCCTCGAAGCCTTCTTGCTTGTTGTCAGACAAGCCTTGGTAGCTTGCTGTACCTTGTTTGTTGGCAACGTTTATATCCATTTGCTCGAAAAAATATTGGACAGGAACTTCAAGGAGCTTGCTGAATTCATACAAGCGTCCGGCGCTGATTCGGTTTGTGCCGCGTTCATATTTTTGGATTTGCTGAAAGGTTAGGCCGATCAGAGAGGCAAGTTTTTCCTGACTGAGCCCCAGTAGTGATCGGCGTACTCGCAGTCTTTGCCCTACATGCACATCAATTGTACTGGGGCCGCCCTTCTTGTTACTTTTATTCATGTTAGTGGTGTCTCTGTTCGGTCTTTAGTTACATTTGTTTGTTTTTTATTTTTTATGTTTTTAATCCGGGCTCTGTTTTAAATCCCTAAACACGTGGGTATTCCTAAACAGATAGCGCCGATTACTTTTGTATGCAACTAACCTTAGGTATAAGAGCTAAAAAAATTGCAAGCCTTTTGTGGGGTGTTTTTGTCTATATATTTGAAATATAAAGATATTATTCGATTAAATATATTTAATATTTTCTATGTTTTTAAACACTTTAATTGATTTTTAACGGGATTTTTGAACTTGCAGAAATTTTTTCTGATAAGTGCGTGTTGTACTCTGTTTCTCCCAGTGAGTTTATGATTGCGGATATTCCTGTGTTGGCGACGCGAATGACGGGGATTCCCGTTTCAATGGCGCGAAAACGGGCTTGTGTGAGGTGTTGATAGGGACCGGCGCTGTTGCCGTACCAGCCGTCATTTGTGACGTTAATAATCACATCTGTGTTTTGGTTTTTGTGTACAACGCGTCCTGGAAAAATGATTTCGTAGCAAACAAGAGGACTATAGCGCAGGCCTTCTTGTGTTTCGAAGGTTTGCAATCCGTTTCCTTTTTTGAAGCCAGTAAATTCGACAACAGGTTGTAGAGGTATCCATTTTTGAAACGGTATGTATTCGCCAAAGGGGACCAAATGATGTTTGTTGTAAATATTCGAAATATTACCGTCTTTGCCGATCAGGATCAGGCTGTTGGTGTAGCTTTTTTCTTTCGGATTATAGATGAGGGCGCCGGTCAACAACGCTGCATTTGACGGGTAGGTGTAGAGCATGGCGCGCAAGGCGTTCATGGCACCTTTATCATTGAGAAAGACAGAGCTTATGGCAGTTTCCGGCCAAATGATATAGGTGGTTTTGTTGTTGTTTTCTTGAGTGTTTTGGGACATCTCAAGGAGCATGGCGAAATGAGCGGCAATTTTATGCGCGCTCCATTTTTCGGATTGTTTGATATTGGGCTGGACGAGGAGAACCTGCATATCTTTGTGGTATTGAATGGGGGTATTGTTGAGGCGGTAAAATCCGTAGGCGTAGCTCAAGGTTATTGTGAGGATAGATGCGGCGGAAATAATGGTTTTATGTGTTTTGTTTTTCGATAAAAGAACAAAGGCGGGGCTGGCGGCCCAGAAAATTGTCAGAGCGCTGAGGCCGTAGGCTGTGGTTATGTGGGCGGTTTGGGCGATTTCCAGTACGCTGATCCATGTGTAGCCGTAAAGATTCCATGGGAAGCCGGTAAAGAGTGTGCCGCGGGCGATTTCGGCGGCGCTGAAAAAAAGCAGGAAGGCTAGGGTACCGCGAATGGTTTTTAGGTCTGGGGCGGTTATACGCGTAAGCAGCGCAGCGATGGCGGGAAAGAAGGCCAGAAGAGCCGGGAGGCCGGATACGGCGAGTGGCCATGCCCATTTGTAGGGGTTGCCTTCGACGAGCAAGGCATTGCCGATCCATGACAGGCTGCAAACGAAATAGCCGAAGCCGAATAGCCAGCCGAGCGCGAAGGCTTGTTTTTTGTTTTGTGAGGCGCTGAGCAGGGCGTAAAACGTCGGGAAACTTATGAAGAGAATAGGCCAGGCGCTGAGCGGTGCCATGGACAGGCTCGCCAAGCAGCCTATGATCAAGGCCGTGAGGCTTTTTTTCCAAAAATTATTCGTTAAAGGGCGCAGATGATCAAGCGGCATCAGCGTCTTCTTGCCGTGGCGGCATGTTGCGGATTTTCATGCGGTTGATGCGGCGTTGATCAGCGTCGAGAACTTCAAACTCCAGACCACTTTCGTGTGTTAAGACTTCGCCGCGAGCTGGAATGCGTCCGGCGAGGGAAAATACCAGTCCGCCTAGTGTGTCGCTTTCTTCGCGTTCTTCTTCTGTAAAAATCCGGCCGTATTGGTCTTCAAATTCTTCGATATCAACCCGTGCATCGACCAAAAGAGCGCCGTCTTTGGTCTTTTTGATTTGGGTTTCTTCGTCGCTGTCGTGTTCATCGTCGATTTCACCGATGATGGTTTCGATGATGTCGCCGATTGTGACAAGGCCGTCAATGCCACCGTATTCGTCAACGACAAGGGCCATATGTCGGCGGTTCTGGCGCATGGTCAGCAAAAGATCCAGAACCGGCATGGCCGGGGACACGATAGGCGTCTCGGTGATCAGGTCTTTGATGACAATATCTTGGTTTTGTACAAGGGCGGCGGTTATGTCTTTGAGGTGGACTGTGCCTAAAACGTCATCAAGTGTGTCTTTATAGACCGGAATGCGGCTATATTGTTTTTTTATCAGCAGGTCATGTAGATCGTTTTTGCTTATGCCCACGTCAATGGCGACGATGTCGGCGCGGGGGATCATGACTTCCTGTACGCGGATGTCACGCAGTTTCAAAATGTTTGAAAACAGGTCGCGTTCGTGGCGGCTGACGGGGTCTTCTTCCTGCTGTTCATCGATGTATTCTTCGATAGCGGCGCGCAGGCTCGCATCCGATTTGTCAGGTTTGAAGACATTTTTAAGGCGGGAAAAAAATCCAGTCTTATGATGCGTGTGGTTATGGCAGGCGGTTGGCGTGATTATTGTCTGGCTGTCACGCCGCCTTAACGGGTCTTCTTCTTCGGTTTCGTCGGTCATTTTCAACATGTTTATTTCAGGAGGGCTATTATGCCATATTTTCTGTGGTTTCATAGGGGTTTTTTATACCTATTTTTTGCAATATAGAAATTTCAAGAGCTTCCATCTTTTGTGCGTCTTTGTCTTCGATATGATCGTGGCCCAGAAGGTGTAAAAGACTGTGGATAAGCATGTGGGTCGTATGATCTTCAAGGCTCTTGCCCTGCTCTTTGGCTTCGCGCTCTATGGTTTCGTAGGCGATGATGATATCGCCCAAGGGCACGAAGTCTTTTTCGTTTTGCAGTTCTTCGGGGGTGAATTGGGGGAAGGACAAGACGTTTGTCGGTTTGTCTTTGCCGCGATAATCTCTGTTGAGGGCCTGTACGTGTGCATCATCTGTAAGAAGAAGGCTGATTTCTATATGTTGTATGCCTGTATTTAGCTCTTTAAGGGCTGTTTCGAGCGTTTTCTTGGCCAAGTCTTCCGTTTTTTTGCTCCATTTTGAGCATGCTATGGTGATATCAGTCTCTATTGTGGGCATTTTCGCTGTGTTTTTGTTCGTAGGCGTGGACAATTTTGCTCACCAGATGGTGGCGGATGACGTCTTCTTTGGTAAAGCGGCTGAAATGAATGCCTTCGATGCCTTCCAATGTTTCGACCGCGTCGCGCAGGCCGGATTTAATGCCGGCGGGCAGATCGGTCTGGCTGAGGTCGCCGGTGACGATCATGCGCGAGGATTCTCCCATGCGGGTGAGCAGCATTTTCATTTGCGTCGGGGTGGTGTTCTGGGCTTCGTCCAGAATGACGAAGGCGTTATTGAGTGTGCGTCCGCGCATAAAGGCGAGCGGGGCGATTTCGATATCGCCGCTTTCCATCTTTTTGACCACAAAGTCCCATGGCATCATATCGTGCATGGCGTCATAAATCGGGCGCAGGTAGGGATCGACTTTTTCTTTCATGTCGCCGGGCAGGAATCCTAGGCGTTCTCCGGCTTCGACAGCGGGGCGGCAGAAAATCAGGCGCTCGACCTTGCCTTCTAAAAACATGGCGACGCCCATAGCAACGGCCAGATAGGTTTTCCCCGTTCCGGCCGGACCGATGCCGAAGACCATTTCGTGCTCTGCGATGGCTTGAATGTAGTCGGCTTGATGCGGGGAGCGCGGGGTGATGGTTTTTTTCTTGGTCTGGATCGTCAGATCGTTTTTGCTCATGGGTTTTCCTGTGCTTGCGGGGCTTTTATCCTGAGTGTCTTTTTCTTCTAAAAAACGAAGCTCGGCATCGATTTCGGCTGTGCCGACGTCATGGCCGCTCTGGATTTTCTTTTGCAGGGTTTTGAGGATTTTTTCGGCCGTATCTATGGCTTCATGTGTGCCGGACAGCGTAAGGATGTTCCCGCGGTCGGAGATGCTGACATGCAGCTTTTTTTCCAAATGCGACAGGTGCGCGTTATGGGCGCCAAAAAGCGCGGGCAGGTTTTTGTTGTCGGGAAAGTTTATCTCGCGTGTGACGGGCACGATGTTTTTTATATGATCCTTAAATTTCCTATAAGGTTCATTATACTTTATTTTGAATGGGGTTTCTAACGTTTTTGCTAGGCGGTGGTGAGTTGTCCTAACTCGATTTCTTGCTCAATTGAGTCTTTTTTATGTTTTTGGAAGCGGCGTATGTCCCGATCTTCTGTGTCATAGGGTTTCATGGCGCCAATTTGAGCGGCTTTGTGGGCTTTTTGCATGTAGGTAGAATCCGTCTCTCTGGTAAAGTGAGCCGTTACTTCTGTGTGGCGTTGCACGGCAGCTTTTAATGTTTTCCATGCTTCTTTGAGTGGCTTGTTTTTGTTGCTCTTTTTGATGCGACTTTCAAATTCGTTTTCTGCGATCGCCGTGCAAACGGCGGAGGAATCGCTATGCACTATAACGGTCGAGTTTTGGCGCAACGATAAGAGCGCATAGGCTGCGGCGTAGACTTCTGTGGTTGTTGAGCAGACCCTTGAAAAGCTCAGGCGCAAGCTTTTTTCGGAGGGTCTTCTGTCTTTGCGGTCGGTTGCAATCCAGCCTACGCCGTAGTGGTTTGTTGCTTGTATGACGCAGCCGTCTGCGTACAAGTGGGCATCCGGCCTTTTTTTACCCATTTTTCCATTCCTACACAGTTATTTTTAACAGCTTGGTCTTTTTATTGTTTTTCTATAATGCCTGTCAATGAGTTTTCGAAGCCGTCTGTGATGTGTACGTTTACGAGGCTGTTGATTGTTGTATCTGGAGCCTCGACGAAGACGGATTGCATATAGGGGCTGCGGCCGACCAGTTGGCCCGGTTTTTTGCCTTTGCGATCGAGAAGTACGGGCAGCGTACGTCCGATGCAGGCTTTATTAAAGGCGATTTGCTGTTCATTAATGAGGGCTTGCAGGCGGGCAAGACGCTCGGAGGCGATGTCGTCGCGCACGAGGTTTTTCATGTTGGCGGCCGGTGTTCCGGGGCGGGCGCTGAATTTAAAGGAGTATGTTGATACAAACCCAACGCGGCGGATCAAATCCATTGTGTCTTCGAAGTCTTCATCGGTTTCACTGGGGAAGCCGACAATAAAGTCCGAAGAGAATGTAATGTCGGGCCTTGCGGCGCGCAGGCGTTCAATGATGTCGAAGAACAGGTCGCGCGTGTGTTTGCGGTTCATGGCTTCGAGGATTTTGTCCGAGCCGCTTTGGACGGGCAGGTGTAGGAAAGGCTGGAGTTTTTCAAGCTCGCCGTGGGCGGCGATCAGATCGTCATCCATATCACGCGGGTGAGAGGTTGTGTAGCGCAGGCGCTCGAGGCCGTCTATTTTGGCGACTTCTCTCAGTAAGCGCCCGAGGCCCCATGTCTGGCCGTCCGGGCCTTCGCCGTGGAAGGCGTTGACGTTTTGGCCCAGCAGGGTGATTTCGAGCGCGCCTTGATCGACCAGTCGTTTGGCTTCGTCAATGATTTGGGTGACGCTGCGCGAGTATTCCGCGCCGCGCGTATAGGGGACGACGCAGAAGGTACAGAATTTATCGCAGCCTTCCTGAATGGATAGAAAGGCACTCACGCCTGCATTGCTTTGTTCTTCGGGGAGTTTATCGAATTTGTCATCGCCGGGGAATTCGGTGTTGACGATGCGGGCTTTGCCGAACGCGCCTGTGGCTTTGGCCACCATTTCCGGGAGTTCGTGGTAGGTTTGCGGGCCGAACACCATATCGACGTACGGGGCGCGTTCAAGAATAAAATCGCCTTCGGCTTGGGCGACGCAGCCCGCGACAGCCATAAGCATTTTTTCACCTTTGGCGGCTTTTTGCTCTTTGAGCGGGCGCAGACGGCCTAGGTCGGAGAAGACTTTATCCGTGGCTTTTTCGCGGATGTGGCAGGTGTTGAGAATGACCATGTCGGCGTCTTCGGGGGTGTCGACGCTTTCATAGCCCAGCGGACCCAGAACATCGGCCATACGCCCGGAGTCATAGGCGTTCATCTGGCAGCCCCAGGTTTTGATGTAGAGTTTTTTCGTATTTTTCTTTACGGCGCTCATGCGCGCTATAAAGCATAGGCGGGCTTAAAAAATCAAGGTTTATCGAACGCGGCGCTGGACAATTTGTGACTTATGCCGCATATAGTTCTAGCTTTTATTTGAAAGGGAATTTCTTCATGCGCTTGTCGTTCGTTTTTATGGTTTTGTTTGCCGGTTTGTTTTTGCCCGCAAGCGGCGCTTTTGCCCAAGCCTGTTATTCGAAGGTCGAGGCCGAGGCCGAGCAGGGCATCCGTATCCACAGCGAGTTAATGGTAATCGGTTTGAATTGTCAGCATATGGGCGAGCGCAAGGGGATGAACCTGTATTCTCAATATCGTCAATTCACTGCGGATTACGGGGATTTGTTTGCGGCGTATGAACGCATTATGCTCGATTATTTCAAACGTCAGGGGGTGGCTAATCCCGAGGCGCGTTTGAATGACCTGCGGACGGGGTTTGCCAATAAAATTTCCAACGATGTTGCCGTGATGCGGCCGGATGTTTTTTGTTCGCGTTATGCACCGCGCATTTCAAAGGCTGCGGAGATGGACCGTAACGATATTCGCCGTTGGGCGGCAACGATTCATCCTTCTCATCCTGTCTCCAAGCCTTTGTGCGGTGGATAATTCAGGGATTATTTTAAAGCCTCTTTAAAAATCCGGGTCTTATGGGTAGGATGTTCCTATGAGTATTGACCAGAATATTAACGCCGCTTTTGAACCGTTCGCCAATAAGTTTGCCGAAGTTATCTTTTATTCTGTGGCATTGCCCGGCGGACACGATGTCAAGTTGGTTCTAATCTGGTTGGTGGCAGCCGCCCTGTTTTTTACCTTTTATCTGGGGTTTATTAACCTGCGTTTTTTCAAGCATGCGGTTGATCTGGTGCGGGGGAAAGCTGATGGGCAGAGCGGCGACGGCCAAATTAGCCGTTTTCAGGCCTTGGCGACTTCGCTATCGGGGACGATCGGTCTGGGTAATATTGCCGGGGTGGCGGTGGCGATTTCCGTGGGCGGGCCCGGGGCGGCTTTTTGGATGGCGTTTATGGGCTTTTTCGGAATGTCGACAAAATTTGCCGAAGTGGCGTTGGGCGTTAAGTACCGTCAGCATCTCAATCCCGAAGACCCGGCCTCTTTATCCGGCGGGCCGATGTATTATATCAAGGCTGCTTTCGATAAGTTTAACTTGCCGTTTGTCGGTTCTGTTCTGGGTGGCTCGTTTGCCTTGTTTACAGCGCTTGGGGCAATCGGCGCGGCGAGTCTCTTTCAGACTAATCAGGTTTTTCAGCAGGCTTTGAACATTACTGGCGGACCGGAGGCGAGCTTTCTGGCCGGTAAGGGGTGGGTTGTTGGTCTGCTCATGTTGTTTTTGGTCGGGCTGGTGATTATCGGCGGGATTCGCTCGATTGCGGCGGTGACGAGCAAAGTTGTTCCGTTTATGGGGCTGCTTTATATCGTGGCCGGTATGACGGTTATTGCGATGCATGCGGCGGATATTCCGGCGGCTTTTGTTACGATTTTCGAGGCTGCCTTGACGATGAAGGCCGGTTTCGGGGCTTTGCTCGGCGGGTTTTTGATGGGTGTGCAGCGCGCTTCCTTTTCTAATGAAGCCGGATTTGGTTCGGCCGCAATTGCTCATGCGGAAGTGAAAACGAACGAGCCTGTGTCTCAGGGCTTTGTCGGGATGCTGGGGCCGTTTATCGATACGATCGTGATTTGTATGGTCACAGCACTTTTGATCGTTGTGACCGGCGTGTATGTCGAAGGTAACGGGATTGAGGGCGTTGAGCTGACTTCGCGGGCGTTTGCGGCGGGCCTGCCCTGGTTTCCTTATGTTTTGTTTGTTGTGGTGTTTTTGTTTGCCTATTCGACGCTTATTTCCTGGTCTTATTACGGGGTGAAGGCTTTTACCTATCTCTTTGGTGAAAATAAGATAAACGAAGTTATCTACAAAGTTATCTTCTGTTTTTTCATTGTGATTGGCGCGTCGGCGCAACTGGATAGTGTGATTTTGTTCACGGATGCCAGCGTGTTCTCTATGGCTATTCCGAATATTATCGGCCTGTATTTGCTGGCGCCCGAATTGCGGCGTGATGTCAAAGCCTATATCCAGAAGATACGTGCCTAGGATATCCACAGCCTCTTTGTCTTGTTCTCTTGTTGTTTTCAGCCTTCTTTAGAGCTGTTTTTCTGTCAACTTGTGCATATGTGGATAAAAGTTTTTTATCCCCGTTGAGCCTTTTGGCTATTCGTGGCTTTTTATCATTTCTCACCGTTATATTTTTTGCCTGTTTTTCACCGGCAGGCTGTTCAAGGGGATGTTTTGATGATCAAAAAAGCCTTAATTCTGGAAGATAAAAATACTTCAGAACCTATTGATAATAAATCAGATTTATCAAAAGACGTTCGGGCGGCGAAGGCGGAGGAATTGCGTCAGAAGGCTTCGCGTTTAGGGGCGTTGAGAATTCGTAATGACGTTGAAGAGACCTCTTATCCGGCGAACCCTGATTACATGACAAAGCCTGAAGGAACGGCTTCTGTTTATGAGGACGAAGAGAGTGTTTTGATGCTTTCGCCGAGTAACGCCGGTTTGCCGTCTGTCCAGTCTTCGCGGATGCAGACGGTTTTGCAGGCGGTGAGCGGTGTTCTGACCGTTCTGTGGATGGGTTTTTGTTTTTTCTATGCGCAGTATAATGGCGGTTTTCAGTTTACGCCGCAGTCTTTGGGGGCCTTTTTGGCCGGAATGTTTGCGCCGCCAGCTTTGCTGTGGTTGATGGTTTCGGCAATGAACCGTCAGGCCGAGGCGTCTTTGTATGCGGCCTCTTTACGCAATGAGCTGCAATCTTTGTTGTTCCCGTCTGAGGAGACGGCCAGTCTGATTAACAAAGATGTCGAGCGTCTATGTGCTCAGGCGGCGGAAGTGTCTGCGGCGTCCAAGGCTGTTTTGAAATCATTGCAACGCGCCCGGCAGGGATTGCGGACCGAAATCCGTGATTTTTCCGGTGTATCGAAAAAGGCGGAATTCCACATTGACCGTCTGGCCGAGAGTTTGAATGATCGCGCTTTGCGGCTGGCCGGTCTGACGGCGGAGATTGAAGAGCGCACATCCAGCATTGATGCGCGCACGCAAGAAGGGGCCGAGGCTTGGGATCAGGCGACGCTGACCATTTTGGACCGGGCGGCCGAGATTGAAAAGGCTATGGATAAGGGTGTGGATAAGCTGTTAGAGGCCGCGGATAAGGCTCGTCAGAAGGCCCGTTTGGTGGAAGAGGATATGCACTCTATTTCCGGCGGGTTGAACGAGGCCGTTGATCAAGTGGCCGGGCGGCTGGATGCGATGAGCGTGCGTTTTGGCGATCATACGGCGACGCTTTCCGGGGTGGCGGATCATGTGATGGAGGAAACCCAGCGTTTGGGCGAGATGATCCGTGACCAGATTGACGGTCTGGAGGATGTTACTGACCGCGCTGTCGAAGCGATGGTGCAATCCGGTGATGTGATTCACGAGCAGCGCAAGGCTTTGGATGAGGGGATGGCGAGCGTGGTCGAGCAATCCGAGCGTATTTCCGAGACTATCTGGGGGAGTGCGCAGAAATTGCATGAGAGTGCATCACTGGTCGAGGAAAAGGTCGGCGATCTTGAGGGGCGGCTGGATGAAAAGGCGCTGGCTTTGGGGCGTGTTGTTAAGGGGATATCCGGCGAAGCCGACAAGATCGAGCGTGCGGGCGCTTTGGCGGCCAATCAGCTTGGCGAGGCGTTGTCTACGGCGGTTTCGGGGGCGGATAATATCGGGTCGGCTGTGCGCTCGGCGGTTGAATCCTTGCAGCAGGTTATGGACCGTGCGCGCGCACAAGCGTCTGAGTTGGTCGGGAGTACGGAAGCGCAGGTGCAAAAGCTGAATGCGGCCGGAGAGGGGAATGTCAGGCATATTCGCTCGATTATCGAGATGCTTGAAAAAAGCCGGGCGCAAATTGCAGAACTCTCCGATTCCGCGCAAAAGCAGGTTGAAGAGCTTAACCGTCTGATTGAAGAGCAAAACGAGAGTGTGAGTGTCTCCGGTGCGGCGCTGGCCGATCGTGTGACGCAGGTGCGTCATGCTTTGTCCGGGCCGTTGCGCGATATCCAGTCGGCTGTTCACGAGGCGGATGTGCGGCATGAGGCGATTGAGAGCGTGCTGCGCCGCCGGGTGAGCGATTTGAGCGAGGCGAGCGAGAAGGCTGTGGAAAGTGCGGAAACAATTCGCTCGATGTTGCGTGGTCAGGCGCAGGAAATTTCGACGCTTTCGGGGCAAATTTCCGGCCATACACGGTCTTTGAACGAGCAGCTTAGCGTGCAGAAGAAAGCTCTGGTAGATCAGGCTTTCGAGACAACGGAGACGTTCAAGGCGCTCGGGGCGTCTTTGGAGGGGCAGTCTGTTGTCCTGAGCCAGGTTTCCCAGAGTGCGCGTGAGGATTTGACGGTTCTGCGCGATCATTTATCGGCACGATGCGATGATGTGTCGTCTTTTACGGCCGAGAGCTTTGCGCGGCTCGGGGCTTTGGATGAGAGTCTTAACGACAAGATCGCTCTTTTGAGGGCGCGGGCAGATGAGGCGTCAAGTGCTCTGACTTCTACGCGTAGCGAGTTGCTGGATGCGCTCGAGGCGATCGAGCCAGCTTATGAGCGCTCTATGGAGCGGGCCGAGGGCGTGCATGAGCGTTTCAAGAAGCTGAAAATGGGGTATGAGGTTTCGACGGAAAGTAATCTCTCGAAATTGCAGAAGATCGGAATTGTTTTCGATGAGAAATTGCTGGCGTTGCAAGAAGGCGCAGGGAAAGCTTTGGCACTTCTTGAAACCTCAAGTGAAACATTAAAAGATCGATCTTATGACATTGAAAGTGCTTCACAATCTGCGAGTGATAGAATGTATGCTATTGCCTCGTCTTTGGCGGATCAATCTTCGGATATTCATTTGCTGACAGATAAATCCTTGCTGAAGATTGAAGGCGTACAGAATGCTTTGAACGAGCAGTTCCACGAGCTTTCCGCATCGGTCGGGCAGGTGATTGCACAGATCCGCGAGGCGGGTGATCAGTTTACCGCGCAGTCTGACGGTTTGAAGGCGCACGCGGATGAAGCTTCGGAGCGTTTCGAACAGGTCGGGGAAAAGGCGCGTGAGGAGATTGGTTTGCTGAACGAGGCTTCCCATAAAGTGGCTGTGGATGCCGAGCAAGTTGTTGCACGCGTACGGAGCGAGGCGGAGGGCTTGATTGGCAATAGCCGTGATACGTTGTTCGAACTTAAGCAAGCCGGAGATACGTTTGCGATCCGCTCACGCGAGATTGCCGAGCAGATGAATGTGTCCTTGAAACTTTCCGAGAAGTACGGGCATGAATTACGCGGTCAGGCGCAATTGGTTGCGGAGGCCTCTTCGTCTTCTGTGGAGACATTGACGCGCTCTATTTCCGCGCTGAAAGGCCAGCTTGGCGAGATTGGTGCGGCGGCCGAGGGGTTGAGTGGGCGGATAGAATCTGGGCGCGCGGCTCTGAATGGCGAGGCCGAGCGTCTGGTGAGCGTGTCGTCCAAGGCGATCGAGAAAACGGCCGAGGCGGCGCAGAATTTCGGGCGTCAGGCGGATTCCCTGTTCAAGGCCTCACAAGATGCGGCGCGTTATGCCGGAGAAATCCAGAAGGCCTCTATGCGTTCGCAAAGCGAAGGTTTTATGAATTCGGCGAAGTTTATTATCGAAAGCCTGCATTCATTGTCTGTCGATTTGACGCGCATGATGGATGGCGAGGTGTCCGAAAAGACGTGGAAGGCTTTCCAAAAAGGCGATGTGGCGGCCTTTACGCGGCGTTTGAGCGAGGTTCAAGGCAAAGCGTCTTTGGATAAAGCGCGGGCTAAGTTCACAAAAGATGCGGAATTTCGTACGTGTGTACAGCGTTTTTTACGCCAATTCGAAGAGATGTATACTCAGGCTTGTGAATATGACCACTGCAACATGCTCGCTTCTACAATGGTTTCCAGTGAGATCGGCAAGCTTTATGCTTATCTGTGTGATGTCGCCGGACGTGAAATGCTTAGTGCAAGTCGTAAGGGAAAAGCCGCTTAAAAAAATTCCTGTTTTTTGCAAAAGCCTTGTTGATTAGAGCGCGGAAAAAGCCATAATAAGGGAAGTTGTGACGGGTCGTTTTATCCTTTTGTCAAAGACTCGCTCGTCCTTTATTTTTACGAGGGCTTTTTCCAGGCTATGAGTAAAATTCTAAAGACACAGTTCTGTGCCGGAATTTCTGATATATCCGACAGTTATGCGGGCTTTATTCTTGATCAGTGGGGCGTTTTGCATGATGGCGAAAAGCCTTATGAGGGGGTTCTGGACTGTCTGAAAGAGCTGAGAGCCCGCAAGAAATATATTATTATTCTCTCTAATTCCGGTAAGCGGTCGGATGTTAATAAGGAGCGTCTAAAGAAGATCGGGATTGGACCCAGTCTGTATGATCAGATTGTGACATCCGGTGAAATGACGTGGCAGGGGATTCATGATCAAACGGATGGTTTTTTTACCGGTTTGGGGCGTAAGGTTTATGTCATTAGCCGCGGCGGTGATCGCTCGATTGTCGAGGGGCTGGATGTTGAGGTGGTTGAAGATCCTGCGCAAGCCAATTTTCTGATTATCAGTGGTTCGGATGCACCGGAGAAAACGATTGAAGATTATGAACCGGTATTGAAGATCGCGGTGCGCAAGCGTTTGACGGCTTTGTGCGCTAATCCGGATAGCCGCGGGGTTATGGGGTCCCAACGTGTTATGGGGGCCGGAACGATTGCGCGGCGCTATCAGGATTTTGGCGGGGTTGTGCATTATATCGGCAAGCCGCATCAACCGATATTCAAGCACTGCATCAAGATTTTGCAGGATCACTCCATCTATCCCGGGCAAACGATTATGATCGGGGATTCTTTGACGCACGATATTCTGGGCGGCAATCTTGTAAATATCGATACGTGCTTGACGAAGACCGGACTTCATTCCATGGCGTTTACCAATGCCAGCACACCGGCCAGCGTTGATAAGGCTCTGACGTTGCTGGCTAATCAGTATAATAATACGCGGCCCAAATATCTGGTGAATTCCTTGAAATGGGGCAATCCTCTACCGGATCGAAAGCATAAAAAACGCGCAGCGCGTTGATTTCTTTTGTGCTTTTAAACGTGCTTCACTCTTAATAGTGGACGTCGTCGGTTTGCGGGGGGAGGAAAACCTGCATTGCGTTGCGGATATCCGGTATGGCGCGCTCGGCTTCTTCTTCGCCGCGTTCTATGAGCTCTTTGGCGCGTTCAAATTCCAGTAGGCCAATGTGACCGATCATCGGTTTGAGGTGAATATCCGGGGGATCCCCGGCCAGCCGTGAGCGTGTCAGGCGGTCTTGCATGATGCTGAGGGCCGAGACCATGACGCCGAAGAGCGACGGATTGTGTTCTTCGCGGCGGAAAAGGCGGTTTGTCAGGCCTGATTTTATTTCTTTTTGAGCTTCAGGCGGAACATCTTTATCGTTGAACATATCGAATCCGGCAACGCGCGGGTATCCGTCTTCGGAGCTTAAGGCCTTGCCGACGATGTCGGTGTTAAGGTCAACAGCGATAGTCATGCGCGCGCCCAGAGCCTGTGCCGGGGCGACCGGAACAGGGTTTACCAGCGCTCCATCGACCAGCAAGCGGCCGTTTCTTCGGACAGGCGGCAGGACGCCCGGGAGCGAAAATGATGCGGTCATGGCCTCAATGAGGTTGCCCTTTCTAAGCCAGACTTCGTGACCGGTCAGAAGATCCGAGGCTATGGCGATGTAAGGTGATGGCAAGTCTTCTATTTTTATGTCGGAAAGTGCGTCATCCATGAGTTTTTTGAGACGGTTTCCTCCGATCATACCGGCGCTGCGGATTCTGAAATCCAGGTAGGATAAAAGCCGCATACGGTTGAGGGATAGAGCCCAGTCTTCGAATTCGTCAAGTTTTCCAGCGAGATAAGCTCCGCCGACCAAGGCCCCTATGGATGTTCCTACGACAATGGATGGGCGAATATGGTGGCGCCGTAAAGCTTTAAGGATGCCGATATGTGCAAAGCCCCGCGCGACGCCGCCGCCCAAAGCCAGACCGATGCCGGGTGGATGGTCGAGATCAACTTTTTCGGGAAAACCTTTTTCCGTTTCTTTTTCGTTTTTTTCTTCGTTTTTATCGTTACTTCCGAAAAAATCCCACACGGTTTATACCTGCTAACGTTTTAAGTTTCTTGAAGTTTTTTCTTATTTCATTATAACACATACACAATGACTAACGATAAGATTATCCACGCTGCACCGCAGAAAAGCAAGAGCGTAAAGCTGGTGAGAAAACTCTACCGGACTTACCTGTGGCCTTACATTTCGTCTCTTTTGTTTGCGGTGATCCTGATGGCGATTGCGGCTGCTATGACGGCGGCTATCGCTCAGCTTATGGAGCCTATTCTCGATGATGTTTTGGGCGGGCAGAAAACCGATATGATTTTGCCTGTGGCCTTTATGGTTATGGGGGTTTTTGTCGTGCGCGGTTTTACGACTTATGGTCATACGATCATTATGAACAGAATCGGGCAATCGATTGTTGCAGATATCCAGAAGGATCTTTTTTCCCATTTTATGACGCTTGATCTGGGCTTTTTCCACGCTAATCCAAGCGGACAGTTGATTTCGCGTGTTGTGAATGATGTGAATGTGGTGCGGATTGCGGTGGCTGATAGTTTGACGGGATTCGGGAAAAGTGTTTTTACGCTGCTGTTTCTGACCTTTGTGATGTTTTATCAGGACTGGAAGCTGTCTTTGGCGGCCTTTACCATCTTTCCGGTGGCGGCATTGTTCGTGGCGCGGATCGGGCGGAGGCTGCGTAAGGTTTCCCATTCCATTCAAGGGGAGATGGGGAATCTTTCGGACCGTTTGTCGCAAATCTTTCAAGGTATACGTCAGGTTCAGGCCTATGGGATGGAGGGGCGCGAGATTGAGCGCTCCGGCGAAGCGATTGGCCGTGTACGTGATTTGAATATTAAATCTGTACGTATTGCCAATCTTTCGACCCCGTTTAGCGAGGTTTTGGTTGGGTTTGTGTTTTTCGGGATTATTATTTACGGCGGCTGGGCGGCTTCGCGCGGAGAGATTACGGCCGGGCAACTGGCGTCGTTTTTGGCGGCGTTTACATTGGCCTATGAGCCGATGAAGAAGCTGGCGAAGCTAAATAACAGTTTGCAAATGGGGCTGGGGGCGGCTGAACGGGTCTTTGCCATGATGGATCAAAAGCCTTTGATTGAAGATGCTCCGGGCGCTATGGCTCTGCAAACGCGGCAGCCTGAAATTGCTTTCGATAATGTTCATTTTGAATATCAGAAAAATGGTGTAAGAGATTTAAATAACATATCTTTTTCTGTTTCTTCTGGAAAGGTTCTGGCGTTGGTTGGGCCGTCGGGGGCGGGCAAGACGACGGTTATCAATTTGATTCCGCGCTTTTACGATGTGCTAGGTGGGCGGATTTTGATCGACGGGCAGGATATTCGCGAATTTACCCTTGAGTCTTTGCGGGCGCATATCGCTCTGGTGTCTCAGGACGTGACGATTTTCGATGATACAATTGCGGCGAATATTGCTTACGGGGCTCCGGGTGCCAGTGAAGACTCGGTCATTGAGGCGGCGAAGGCTGCGGCGGCGCATGATTTTATCAGTGCGTTCGAGGATGGTTACCAAACCAAGGTCGGCGAGGATGGTGTACGTTTATCAGGCGGGCAGCGTCAACGCATTGCGATAGCGCGGGCGATTTTACGTGATGCGCCGATTTTGTTGCTGGATGAGGCAACTTCGGCTCTGGATAATGAGTCGGAAAAGCTGGTGCAGGCGGCTTTGGAACGACTTGAAAAGGGGCGGACAACGATTGTGATCGCGCACAGACTTTCGACGGTGCAAAATGCCGATGAGATTCTGGTGATGGATAAAGGTGAAATCGTTGAGCGCGGAACACATAGTGTGCTGATGGAGCGCGATGGGCTTTATGCGAAGATTTATCGCGCAGGGAGTTTTTAGGCGAAGGAGCCGAAAAGGCTGGTTGTTTTTCCGCAGGCCGGACATAATGATTTGTATAATTATTCTGCGCAATTGCATGTTCTGGATTTTTTGAGCACAATAGCGTCTGAGCTTGCTTTGTCTTCGCTAGAGGGTGGGCTTAGAGTTTTAAAATATACGCAAGGAAAGAAAGTCCATGCCCTGTCATGCTGCTGTGATTGAAAAGCCTTTGACGATTGCTCCGGATATGGAGGTCGAGAAGGCGCTGAAGGAACTAAAGAAGAAAAAGCAAACGACGGCGGCTGTCGTTGATAGTAAAGGTGTTTTACTGGGGTCTTTTTCGATTCAAGGCGTTATGCGGAATTTGCTGCCAGTTTCGGTTGTGATGGCGGACGGGATCGAGGTTGATGTGCCTATACAGGCTGCGCCGGGGATCGCTAAGCGGCTGAAGAAGGTTTATCCGCTGAAAGTTGAAGAGTTGATGGAAAAAAAGGTGGCAATGGTTATGCCGGAAACACCTGTCTGGGAATGTGTGAATGCCTTGCTGCGCCACGGGACTCTTTTTGTGGTCGAAGGGGAAAACAGAAAGTTTTTGGGCATGATAGACGAACGCTCGGCTCTGGATGAATTGCAAAGACTGATTGAGGGAGGCGAATAATGAAAAATTATCGCTTGGTGATTGCGTTTTTGGCGTTTTTGAGTTTTGCGGCTGCTGTGGGTGGATCTGTTGTTCAGGCCGAGACGGCTTCGTCTTTTATCGGGACTCTTTTGCCGGGATCGGATGAATTCGAAGAGGATCAACTGGCAATCCGGACAAACGATGGCGAGCGCTATTATTTCAATGTCGAGTTGGCCGTGACGTCCGCGCAGCAATCGCACGGGATGATGGAGCGTACGCGCATGGATGATGATGCGGGGATGCTGTTTATTTTTCATGGGGAGGGCATGCGCGCTTTTTGGATGAAGGATACTTTAATCCCGCTGGATATGTTGTTTCTTTCAGAAGACGGGACGATCCATCATATTCATCATAATGCCAAGCCGCAGGATGAGACGACGATTACTTCTCGTTTTCCTTCAAAGGCCGTTCTGGAGCTTAAAGGCGGCATGACAGACAAGCTGGGGATTAAAGAAGGCGATGTCGTCGAGCATGATGTTTTCAGAAATGTCGGAATCGCTGAATAAGGCGCTTGCCCGCCATGGTTCTATCGTGTATGTCTAGTTTTCCTAAAACGGTCCGGAGTGTAGCGCAGCCTGGTAGCGCAACTGCTTTGGGAGCAGTGGGTCGGGAGTTCGAATCTCTCCACTCCGACCAGTTTGACCGGAGAGCGTGCTTGGGTAAGGGAAAGAGAGCCTTTGGCTGGTATGTCTCAAGATAGCGAAAATCAAGCTTTAGAAGATGATCAGTGGGCCCATTGGGCTCTGGCGGCGCAAAAAGGCGATAAGCGGGCTTACGGCGAGCTTTTGCATGCTCTGTCCGGTTATGTGCGTTCGTATCTGGCGGGCAGTCTGGCGAATGCCGATTGGGCGGATGATATTACGCAAGAGGTTTTGCTCTCGGTTCATAAATCTTTGGCGACCTATAGTGCGGACCGGCCTTTTCGGCCTTGGTTGATTTCGATTATCAAGTTTCGCCGGGCGGATTTCCTGCGTAAGCATTACAATAAGCGGGATCATGCCAAGGCCTCTTTGGATCATCCGGATTTTTTGACATCTTATGTAACGAATCCTCAGTATAGCGGCGAATATAAGGATGTGGAGAAGATTTTGGCTTCTTTGCCGGATGACCAGCGCACGGTTTTCCAGCGTTTGAAGCTGGAGGGCTATACAGCGCAGGAAGTGGCTAATGAAATGGGTATGAGCGAAAGTGCGGTCAAGGTTTCGGCGCACCGGACGCTTAAAAAGATTAAAGATGCATTAGGGACTTAAGACGCAATCATGAGTAACGAAGTTTTGGATGAGATGATCGGTCAGTTGACGGGAGAACTTCAACCCGTAAACCGCTTGGCGCATCCGCTGCGCCGGGCGGTGTTTTTTGGCGCGCTCGCGGTTTTGTACGTTGCGAGTGTGGTTCTTTTTGTCGGGGTGCGCGCGGATATTGCCGATAAGCTTCATGATTTGCCATTTTTATTCGAGCTTTCCATTGCCGGGCTTGTGGCTCTGAGTTCCGGTTTGGCTTCGGCCTGGCTGGCGGTGCCGGATTATCGTGAGCAGCGCTGGCTTTTGTTTGCGCCGCTGGCCGGGTTGTTTGTTTTTGTTTTGTGGAGCGTCTTGCGCGGTTATGTCGAGGGTGCGTATTTTCAGGGGGTCCATTGGGATCATTGTTTTGAAGACGGTGCTTTGATGGGAATTTTGCCGGCGGCTTTGATTATGTTTATGGCGCGCGGTGGGGCGACAACGCATCCTTTGTTGATGGCGGGCATGAATGTTTTGTCTTTTGGTGCGCTGGCTTATATAGGGCTTCGTTTTACGTGTGCGATGGATACAATCGGGCACGGTTGTATCACCCATTTACTGCCGTTTATTCTTATCGGTGTTTTAATGGGGGCGGCGGCGCGGCGGCTTTACCGTTGGTGAAATGCCTTTGTTTCAAGACTTGGATTGTCGCTTCTTTTCATTTAAACTTCGGTTGTTCTTAATTTTTACAGGCTGTGCCTGTGATAGAAGGTTTTTACGAATATGATAAAAGCAAGACTATACAAACCGTCTAAGAACCCGATGCAATCGGGGCGCGGGAAAGATCGTGAGTGGGTTTTGGAATTCGAGAGCCATGCCACGCGCGCGCCGGGGGCTTTGATGGGGTGGAGCGCGGCTGAGGATACGCTAGGGCAGGTTCGTCTGTCGTTTGATAGCCAAGAGGCTGCGGAAGATTATGCCAAGGCTCAGGGGCTGGCTTATCAGGTGATTGTGCCGCAAGAACGCAAAGTCAAGCCGCGTAATTACGGGGATAATTTTGTGTATAGTCCACCGCAGCCTGTGGAAAAGAAAGTTCCTTCCAAAGGGCGTAAAAAAGCCTCTTAAGAGATTTTTCGATAAAAAGCGTGACGTGCGGCCTTGTTTTTGTTAGCACTATTCACGTTTTAGACGCTGTGGTCCCGTAGCTCAACTGGATAGAGCAACTGACTTCTAATCAGTAGGTTGCAGGTTCAAGTCCTGCCGGGATCGCCATCCTTGCCCAAATTTGATTTTTTACTTTGTTACTCGTCGCTTATGTAGTTTTCTACACTGCGCTCCTCGTGTCTTGTAAAAAATCAAATTTGGGCAACGCTTGGTCTTTAATTATTTCTTATACATGGCTCTACTAGTTGCTTTTCCCAGTCATCAAGAACATTTTTTCCCAGAATATGCCGGGCGTTGGCGAGGGCTTTTTGTTCTTCACGGCCTTTGCTGGGGGTCGTGAGCGGGGTTACGGGATGGTTTTTTTCACGGTGTGTCAGGGTTGGTATGGCGGAAAAGCTGAACAGGGCTAGCGTGCCGTCTTTTTGTTCGGATAGGGCGACGCTTAACACGGCGGCGCTACGGACTTTTGTTTCGACGAAATCGGAAATAAGATTGCCGAGCGAATAGGCGATGAGTTTGTTTTTGTAGACTTCCAGTCCGTTGAGGACGTGGCCGTGGCTGCCGATCACCATATCGAACCCGGCGTCGATCATGTCATGGGCGGCGCGTTTTTGCTCTTCATTGGGCGTGAAATCCCACTCATCGCCCCAATGCAGCAGGGCGATCTTGAAATCGGCGCGATCTTTTTCGGCGTTTTGGACGTATTCCCGGAAGAGTTTCCGGCCTTTTTCGCGGTAGAGGCCGTTCCAGTTATAGAAGTTGAGTTCGTGGATGGGCGCATCTTTGGGCCAGTATGCTATGTCTCCGGTTTCATCGGGGTAGCTATTGGGCTGGATGCTGAAAGATGCAAAGGCCAGTTTCCGTCCGTTGACTGTGATGTATTGCGGTGTTCGTGTTTTGGTTTTCGAGCCGATGCCTACACCTTCGAGGCCATGTTTTTCGACTTCGGTTAGTGTGCGTAGCGCGCCGTCAACGCCTTGGTCCAGACTGTGATTGTTCGACAGGTTGAGTAAATCGAAGCCGCTGTCTTTGAGGGCCTGAAGGTGGGCCGGTGAGCCGTTGAACTGTACGGAGTGTGGTGGCGGGCCGGCCGGTTTGTCCGGATCGACGGGGAACTCCATCATGCCGAGGCTTAGGTCGTGTCGGTCGAGGACGGGCTTGAGGGCGGCATAGCTTGCTTGGAAATCATCGTGCATTTGCCTGTGATGTTGCATGATATCGCCGGTGAAGCTCAGGCGGATGAGCGGGCAGATGTTTTTAAGTGCCGAGGTGTCGAGGTTTTCGGCTGTATCGGTTTGCGGTTGATTGGGAAAATCGCGGAAGATCACAGGCGAGCTTTCCGGGCGCGTATGTTCGTATGTGTATGTTTTTGCCAGCAGTCCCAGGAGGATAATTCCGGTGCATAAAAGGATGATGCTGAATAGAGTGGAGATATTTTTCATTGTGGTTTTTTGCGGGTGTAAATTGTGAATTGTTCGTTTTCGTACGGCTTGCTTAAGTTGGAGGGCGCTTCGTTCTTCATATCTACAAAAGGTGGCATGTCCAGAGCTTTACGATCAAGGATCAGGTAGGCGGCGCCCGTGTTCTCCAGCAGCGTTTCAATGCGCTCGGGTGTGTTGTGCAGGGCGTATGTGCGGTTCCAGTCCTGGGCGCGGCCCCAGCCCTTGGCAAAGGTGGGGTGCGGGATGGTGTCGGGCTGGGCGGTTTCGTCGATGCGGTCTTTCCATGTCCGGATTTTTGACGGGCTGTGCAGCGGGAAGAGACTGAAATTTACGTAGACGCTGTGTTTTGTATAGTAGCGGAAGCCGTCCATATCCGGCGGAATAATGAAAAGCTCTTCTATTTCTGCGTTGTTTTTGACCCAGTCGAAGAGCTGTTGTTTTTCCGGTTCGGGTGGCATTTGGATGTATGTGTTTTTATAGACGTATAGATTGGCTGTGATGGCGATGAAGATCCAGAGCGTGAGAACGGTTTTGTCTTCAGCAACCGTATAGTGCAGGCCGAACCAAGAAATTCCCATTAAGGTCAGGATGATGAGTGTAATGCCGTAGGGGGGCTGGAGCGCGAGCAGCGTTAAAATTTCGATGATCAGGATAACGCTTAGGGCCTTGGTTGTGAGGTTTTGGTTCAAAATCTCTTTATTTAGAAGCTGCGGAAGCGCGCCTGTGATCATAATGGCCGAAAGAATGAGCAGGATGGGCGTGGTGTGCAGAGGTTCAAGCTGGAACAGCCAAACGGGATAGGCGTTCAGGGTGGTTTGCGAGACCCACGGCGCGAATACAAGCAAGCAGAGCCCTGTTAGTAGTGTTTGTGCGCCCATGATCAGGGGCAGGGGACTTGCATTTTTCTTTAGGCTTAAAGCGGTCCAGCCGGCCAGGACGGTGAGGCTGTAGAGTATAAGCGGAAGTGTTTTGATCTCGTAGAAATGGGCGTAGCGCAAAAGGATAAGTTCCGCAGCATTGTCGGGGGCTGTTTCGAGCATGCCGCGCAGGAAGGGTAGAGTGGCCGGAAGCGAGAGCACCAAGGCGGCGATGCCATTAAACACCGTACGTTTCTTTGTTTTGCGTGGGTCGAATAATGCGGCGGCGGTCAATACGATAAGGGCTTGTAAGCCGATGGCTGGATCGGCTAGCAAAGTGAGTGTGAGCGCGGCCCATAAATGCCGGAACGCTCCGCGCGTGTATATCCAAATCGCTCCGAGATAAAAGAGCAAAGCCAAGGCTTGGGTAGAGAAGAATTCGCCGCTGAGGTTCCAGAAGTTTCCCCAGCCTAGCCCTGTGTTCTCGCCGCACATGGCCAGCAGAACGGTGAACGGCAGCAGAGAGGCGCTTGTGTTTTGCGTTTTGAGCAGGCCGGCGATGACAAGAACGGCCAGAAATACGGTCAGAAAGTTGAGCGCGAAAAGTATTAGGGGCAAGGCCTCGCTGCTGCCTATCATGCTGTAGAGAATAGATAAAAGCGGGTAGGGCCAGTTTATCTCGCGCACGAAGATGTCTTGCGGGAAGACGGTGTTGTTGGCTTGGGTCTGAAGAATTGGCAGGGTTGGCAAACCATTCCAGAAATTCGGAAACGGCGCGTAGCCTTTGGCGGCAATGACGATGAGCGCGAGCGCCAGCGCCATAAACATTCCTGTTAAAGTACGGGTCAGGACGTCTGTGATGTTTTGGGGCGTGTCGGGCGTTGCATTCATGTTTGTCAGTCTATACGTGAAGGCCTGTGTTTTAGAAGGCAAAAATAATGTGTTTTGCTTTTATGGTGTGTTTCCTGTGATCAAAAGACTTGATTTCTGTTTTTAGAGCGATTATTCCTATGCGGTCTTTTGGCTTTTCCGTCTTTGGCAAGGCCTTTAAAAGGGTGATTAGCTCAGTGGTAGAGCGCTTCGTTTACACCGAAGATGTCGGGAGTTCGACCCTCTCATCACCCACCATCCGCCTTCGCTTGCTTTTCCCAATTCTAGTCTTTAAATAGTCTGCATGGTTCAGATTTCTCAAAAACAGCGGCATAAGACATACGGCGTTCGCGTGCGCGGCGTGATGGTTGGTGGGGCTGCGCCTGTGGTTGTGCAGTCGATGACCAACACCGATACGGCGGATGTCGATAAAACTTTCGCGCAGGTGAAGGATTTGTTTTTGGCCGGTTCGGAGATCGTCCGCGTGACGGTGAATAACGGGGCGGCGGCGCGCGGGGTTGTTTCTTTACGCGAGCGGCTGGAGGCTGCGGGTCTGGATGTGCCTCTGGCGGGATGTTTTCACTATAACGGGCACACGCTATTGAATGACGTTCCGGAGCTATGCACGGCGCTGGATAAATACCGGATTAATCCGGGGAATGTGGGTTTTGGCAAAAAGCGCGATGCGCAGTTTGAATCCATGATCGAAAAGGCCGCAGAGCATAACAAGGCTGTACGGATCGGGGTGAATTGGGGGAGTCTCGATCAGGATCTGGCAACAAAGCTTATGGATGAAAATGCTCAGCGTTCCCGGCCGTGGGATGCGGATAGTGTGATGCGCGAAACATTGGTGCAATCGGCGTTGATTAGCGCTGAAAAAGCGCTGAATATCGGTTTACGGGAGGATCAGATCATCCTTTCGGCCAAGGTGAGCCGGGTGCAGGATTTGATTGCCGTTTACCGCGAATTGGCGCAGCGCTCACATTATGCGCTGCATCTGGGGCTGACCGAGGCGGGGATGGCAAGCAAGGGCATTGTGGCCACAGCCTTGGCGGAAGGTATTTTGCTCAATGAAGGGATTGGCGATACGATCCGCGCGTCCTTGACGCCGGAGCCGAACGGTGACCGTACGCTTGAGGTTAGGGTGTGTAAGGAGATTTTGCAATCTCTGGGTTTGCGCTCTTTTACGCCGGAGGTGGCGGCGTGTCCGGGGTGCGGGCGGACGACTTCGACATTTTTCCAAGAATTGGCGCAGGATATCCAGCGGCATCTGGATGATTCCATGCCGGAGTGGCGTAAAAAATATCCGGGCGTTGAGGGGCTGAAGGTTGCGGTGATGGGCTGTATCGTCAACGGGCCGGGCGAGAGCAAGCATGCGGATATCGGGATTTCCTTGCCCGGCACCGGAGAAAGCCCTGTCGCGCCTGTGTTTATTGACGGGAAAAAAGCCCATACGCTGCGCGGGGAGAATATCGCGGCAGAGTTTCAGGCGCTGGTCGAAGCGTATGTTGAAAAACGCTATGGCGCAGATCAGGATAAGGCTGCATAATATTTCCTCAACGTGTCATTGAATTGGAGGCGGAAAAATGCTCATCGGCGTACCAAAGGAAATCAAAACGTTAGAACATCGTGTGGGGCTGGTGCCGTCATCGGTCAAGGAACTGGTGAAGCACGGGCATGCGGTGATGATTGAGAGTGGCGCAGGGGCGGCGATTAATTTCAGCGATGCGCATTACGAGCAGGCCGGGGCGATGATTATAGGCGGTGCGGCGGAGATTTATGCCAAGGCCGATATGATCGTTAAGGTTAAGGAGCCTCAGCCCAATGAATGCAAGATGTTGCGTAAGGGGCAGATTCTTTTTACCTATCTGCATCTGGCGGCCGATCCGCAGCAGGCTCAGGGGCTGATGGATTCGGGCTGCGTGGCGATTGCCTATGAAACGGTGACGGATAAAAGCGGGCGGACTTTGCCGCTGCTCCAGCCTATGAGCGAGATTGCCGGGCGGTTGTCCGTGCAGGTCGGGGCGTATCACTTGATGAAGCACAAGGGCGGGACGGGTCGTTTGATGGGCGGTGTGCCCGGTGTGCGTCCGGCGGACGTGCTGATACTTGGCGGCGGGGTATCCGGTTTTCATGCGGCGCAGATGGCCACGGGGTTGGGTGCGAATGTAACGATTCTCGAGCGTTCGAACGAGCGGATGCGTTTTCTGGATGAATATTTCCATGGGCGGGCCAATATCATTTATTCGAACACCGATGTTTTGGAAAAGGCTGTGCAGAAGGCCGAGGTCGTGATCGGGGCGGTTTTGATTCCAGGGGCTTCGGCACCGAAGCTGATTACGCGTTCGATGTTGCCAGGCATGATTCCGGGCAGCGTTTTTGTCGATATCGCAATTGATCAGGGTGGATGCGCGGAGACCAGCCATCCGACGACGCATGATAATCCGACCTTTGTTGAAGGCGGGGTTGTGCATTATTGTGTGGCGAATATGCCCGGTGCGGTGCCGTTGTCTTCGGCGCTGGCGCTGAATCATTCTGTGCTGCCGTATGCGTTGGCGCTGGCGGATAAGGGGTGGAAGGATGCTCTGCGCGATATTCCCGGTTTTATGAGCGGGCTGAATGTGTGCGAGGGGCGGATTACGCACGAAGCTGTGGCCCATGCGCTTGATCTGGATTACAGGGCGGCGGAGACAATGCTGGCGGCCTGATGATCTTTCTGGCGCTTTTTTAAGAAAAGGGCGTTGACAGGGCCGCTTATAAATTGATATGAAATCTCACCTCAGATGCGCGGGTGTAGCTCAGTTGGTTAGAGCGCCGCCCTGTCACGGCGGAGGCCGCGAGTTCAAGTCTCGTCACTCGCGCCATTTGAGCTTTCCTCTTTATTTTAGTCACTCTTTCCATAAGGCTTGACAATATAGTTGTTGTGCGCTACAAGGCGGTTTTTATCGTTTAATTAATGTAATGGAGAAGAGAATGTTTACGCGTACTTTGAATGAGGTGGGGTTGAGTGGCCGCTCGGATTCAGACCTTCAAGCAGTTTTTGATAGTGAAAGAGCAGCGCTTTCAAATGAAGCAACGACTGATGCTTGGTGTCTTGATCGTGCTTCTCAGGCTATGGCGTCTAATCCTCTTGATTTGTTGTGTCAAAGCGAAGATGACGTTGTTTTGGGCCTCTAAAATTTCTTGATCTAGCTATTTCTTTTCGTTCCCGAGGGTGTTAAAACAAGGGCAGGTTTTATCAAGAGCTTGCGATCGCGTTATGGCCCCTCAGGAACTTCTTATTCAGTATCTACCTATTTTGCTTTTTATCGCGATTGCCGGCGGGATGTCGGTTGTGATGATTTTGGGCTCTTTGCTGATGGGGCAGCAAAAGCCGGACCCCGAGAAGCTGGCGGCGTATGAGTGCGGGTTCGATGCGTTTTCCGATGCGCGTAACAAGTTTGACGTGCGATTTTATCTGGTCACGTTGCTGTTCATTATTTTCGATCTGGAGATTGCGTTTTTGTTTCCCTGGGCGATTTCTCTGGGCGCGATCGGCGTGTTCGGGTTTTGGTCGATGATGGTGTTTTTGGGCGTTCTGACGGTCGGCTTTATCTATGAGTGGAAAAAAGGCGGTCTGGAATGGGAGTGATTATTCAATATCCTGACATTTTTCAGCGTGCAGCCCGTCGCCTCGAAAAGCAGCTTGGCTGTCCGCCGTCCGGTATTGCTATTATTGCCGCGGTAGAGGCTAGCAAACCTCATTTGGGTTTTAAGAAACAGCGAATTGATTCGGGTGTTGGGCATACGCCTGAGACTTTTAGCAGGATATCGCGCGAAGAGCTCTCAGACTTGTCTCAAATTGATTTGGAAAAACTGTTGAGTGTTGTAGAAAAGATTAAATCTGGCGCTGTAGATGTTCACTCTGAACCTCAAGGAGACGTTGATGGGCCACGATAGAAAAGTTATAGCGGCGCCGGATTATGCATTACGTACGGATGTGCCTTTGCCGTCTGCGGTGGAGCAGGACGTTGTGCCGGCAGCGATTTCCAAGACTCTGGATGAGAAGGGATTCTTGTTGACCGGGGCGGATGCGCTGTTTGACTGGGCGCGTACGGGTTCGCTGTGGCCGATGACGTTCGGGCTGGCGTGCTGCGCGGTGGAGATGATTCACGCCTATATGAGCCGCTATGACCTTGACCGTTTCGGGATGATTCCACGGCCTTCTCCGCGGCAATCCGATGTTATGATTGTGGCGGGAACGCTGACGAATAAGATGGCGCCTGCGCTGCGCCGCGTCTATGACCAGATGCCCGAGCCGCGCTGGGTGATTTCGATGGGCTCTTGCGCCAATGGCGGGGGGTATTATCATTATTCCTATTCCGTGGTGCGCGGGTGCGACCGGATTGTGCCCGTTGATATCTATGTGCCGGGTTGTCCGCCGACGGCGGAGGCTCTGGTGTACGGGCTGTTGCAGCTCCAAAAGAAAATTCAGCGCGAGGATACGCGCATTGTGCGCTAGAGGGGCGGTAGGACATGATTGATGATGCCTTAAAAGATCTGGCCGATTATATCACCGAACAGCTTGAGGGTGCGGTTTCGGGGTATGAGTTCTTCAAAGACGAGCTGGTTTTGAATGCGCGGCGCGATGATATCGTGAAAATCCTGTATTTCCTGCGCGATGATAAAGAGTGCGGTTTTCAGATTCTGGTTGATGTGTGCGGGGCGGATTACCCCGAGCGCGAGGCGGATCAAGCTGGCGGGCGTTTCGATGTGGTTTATACGTTGCTGTCTATGCGGCATAACCACCGCGTTCGCGTGAAAATTCAGGCCGGTGAGACGACTTTGGTGCCGACGGTGACGGGCGTTTATAGTTCTGCCGGATGGTTCGAGCGCGAAGTGTGGGATATGTATGGGGTGCTGTTTTCCGGCAATCCCGATTTGCGGCGGATTTTGACCGATTACGGTTTTGAAGGGCATCCGCAGCGCAAGGATTTTCCGCTGACCGGTTATGTGGAGCTGCGCTATGATGAAGAGCTCAAGCGTGTGGTGTATGAGCCTGTGGAGTTGATGCAGGATTTTCGCAAATTCGATTATTTGAGTCCGTGGGAAGCGATGACGGATGTGCAGCTTCCCGGTGATGAAAAGGCGATGAAGCCCGCGCATGGATGGCATGCTACGGACAAAAAAGTGGGTGAGGGACGTTAAAGATGCCTCTTAAAAATAGAGCAAAAGAGATTGATATTGCCGAGGAAACACAGATTCGTCCTTTTACGATGAATTTCGGGCCACAGCACCCGGCTGCGCACGGGGTGTTGCGTTTGGTGCTGGAGATGGAAGGCGAGATTGTTGAGCGGGCCGACCCGCATATTGGGCTTTTGCACCGCGGAACGGAGAAGCTGATTGAGTATAAAACCTATACGCAGGCTTTGCCGTATTTCGACCGTCTGGATTATGTGTGCCCGATGAATCAGGAGCATGTGTTTGCGCTGGCGACGGAAAAGTTGCTCGGCATTGGCGTGCCCAAGCGCGGGCAGTATATCCGTGTGCTCTTTGCCGAGCTGGGGCGGATTTTGAATCATATCCTGAATATTACGACTTTTGCTCTGGATGTCGGGGCGATTACGCCCGCTCTGTGGGGGTTTGAAGAGCGCGAAAAAGCGATGGAGTTTTACGAGCGCGTGTGCGGGGCGCGGCTGCACGCTAACTATTTCCGTCCCGGCGGTGTGTCGCAGGATCTTCCGGCCGGGTTGCTGGATGATATGATGGAATGGTGCGAGGATTTGCCGAAGTTTCTGGCTGATCTGGAGAGCCTGCTGACGAATAACCGGATTTTCAAGCAGCGTACGGTGGATATCGGCGTGGTGTCAGAGCGCGATGCACTGGATTGGGGCTTTTCGGGGCCGATGCTGCGCGGGTCCGGCGTGGTGTGGGATTTGCGCAAGTCTCAGCCTTATGATTCTTACGAAGAGTTTGATTTTGACGTGCCTGTCGGCAAGACGGGGGATTGTTATGCGCGGTATCTGGTGCGCATGGCCGAGATGTATGAATCGATCAAGATTATGAAGCAGGCGATTGAAAACATGCCGGACGGGGATTGTCGTGTGAGCGATTACAAGGTGTGTCCGCCGCCGCGTGCGGAAATGAAATCCTCTATGGAGGCGATGATCCACCACTTCAAGCTTTATACCGAAGGCTTTCACGTGCCGGAAGGCGAGACGTACACCGCCGTCGAAGCGCCTAAGGGCGAGTTCGGGGTGTATCTGGTGAGTGACGGGTCGAACAAGCCGTATCGCTGCCGCATTCGCGCTCCGGGTTTTGCGCATTTACAGGCGCTCGATTTTATGAGCAAAGGGCATCAACTGGCCGATACGGTGAGTATTATCGGTTCATTGGATATCGTGTTCGGGGAGATTGATCGTTAGGTCGTTTTTGTGTCATCCCTGCGAAAGCAGGGACCGGATAGAAAAATGGAAAAGAGTTATTTTGTGTACATTTTAACAACGCGTAAAAATACGGTTTTGTATACGGGTGTGACGAATGATTTGATGCGGCGCGTTTGGGAGCATAAAGAGGGCTTGGTTAAGGGGTTTACGAAGAAATATTCGGTGAATAAATTGGTTTATGTAGAAGAATATCAAAGTGTGGAAGAAGCTATCCAGCGTGAAAAATGTATCAAACGCTGGAAGCGGGATTGGAAGATTGATTTGATTGAAAAACAAAACCCGGAGTGGGTAGATTTGTATGAGTTTCAAAACAACCCGATCCCTGCTTGTGCAGGGATGACAATAGGCGGGGAGATTGATCGTTGAATGATTTTTTAACCACAGAGTGCGCAAAGATCACAGGGAAATCATGGAGTGATTTTTATTTATTTTTCTCTGTGGAAGCTTTGTGTGCTCTGTGATCTTTGTGGTGAAATAAAAATGAAAAAGAAATTTGAACTCAATGCGGAATATCAGCCGGAAAGCTTTGAATTTACGGCCGGGTATTTAAAGAAAATCGACGAGGTGATTGCCCGTTATCCCGAGGGGCGGCAGCAATCGGCGGTGATGCCTTTGCTGGATCTGGCGCAGCGGCAGGTGGCCGAGGAGGGCGCGAAAGCCGATCCGCCTTATGGGGGATGGATCCCCCGCGCGGCGATGGACACGATTGCCGAGATGCTCGGGATGGCGCCGATCAAGGTTTACGAGGTGGCGACGTTTTATTCGATGTATAACCTCGCGCCTGTGGGGAAATATCTGGTGCAATTCTGCACGACGACGCCGTGTCATCTGTGCGGGAGTGATGCCATTGTCGAGGCTTGTAAAATGCATCTGGGGATCGGGATGAATGAAACTACGGATGATGGCTTGTTTAGCCTGATGGAGGTGGAATGCCTCGGCGCGTGTGTGAATGCGCCGATGGTGCAGATCAACGATGATTATTACGAAGATTTGACGCCGGATGGGATGAAGGAAATCCTGAGCTTGCTGGCCGAGGGGCTGAAGCCGAAGATCGGGTCGCAAAAAGGGCGCAAGGCCTCTATGGCGCTTGGCGGGCCGACGACGCTTAAAGGGCAGGCGAAGAAGGCGGGCGTGGCCTAATGGATAAAGGTGGACGTCGAATTCTTGTTTTTAAGATAGTTTTTTGGTTGCTGTATGTTGTTTTTTTGAGTGTATTTTTATCGGTGTATATGGGCCTTTATCCGACGTGTGATTACTATGGCGGATTTATGACGAATCCAGATGCAAAGGGAAAAGCTTGCGATTGTTATGGGATAAAATATTTTACTATCGATCAGGCGTCGGATGATGGTGTTACGCATTCGGTTTGTTTGGGAGTGTGGTCAGAAAAGTAGGTTAAGCGTATTTCATGTTAAGAGACGAAGACAGAATTTTTACAAATCTTTACGGCTGGGAGTCTTTTTCCCTTAAGGCGGCGCAAAAGCGCGGGGATTGGGATAATACGAAAGATATTATCAAGAAAGGCCGCGAGTGGATCATCGAGGAGATGAAAAAGTCCGGTTTGCGCGGGCGCGGCGGTGCGGGCTTTCCTACGGGTTTGAAATGGTCGTTTATGCCCAAGGAATCCGACGGGCGGCCGCATTATCTGGTGATTAATGCCGATGAATCCGAGCCCGGAACATGTAAAGACCGCGATATTTTGCGCAACGAGCCGCATAAGCTGATCGAGGGCGCGTTGATTGCCGGGTTTGCGATGGGCGCGCATGCGGCCTATATCTATGTGCGCGGCGAGTTTTACAATGAGTCCTCCGAGCTGTGGAAGGCTATTCACGAAGCCTATGATGCTGGATTGCTTGGTAAAAATGCAGCCGGATCGGGCTGGGATTTTGACGTGATCGTGCATCGCGGCGGTGGGGCGTATATTTGCGGCGAGGAAACGGCGTTGATCGAATCCATCGAAGGGAAAAAAGGCCAGCCGCGGAACAAGCCGCCTTTTCCGGCGATGGCGGGGCTTTATTCTTGTCCGACGACGGTGAATAACGTGGAGACGATTGCTGTTGCGCCGACGATTTTACGCCGCGGCGGGGCGTGGTTTGCCGATTTGGGGCTGAACGAGAAAAACGCGGGTACGAAGCTGTTTTGTATTTCCGGTCATGTCGAGCAGCCTTGTAATGTCGAAGAAGAGATGGGTATTCCCCTCAAAGAGCTGATCGAAAAGCATTGCGGCGGGGTGCGCGGCGGTTGGAATAATCTGCTGGCGGTTATTCCGGGCGGCTCTTCGACGCCGCTGATTCCCAAAGATGTGTGCGAGAGCATTAATATGGATTTTGACTCTTTGCGCGAAGTCGGGACGGGGCTGGGGACGGCCGGGGTGATCGTGATGGATAAATCGACGGATATTATCTATGCGATTTGCCGTTTGTCTTATTTCTACAAGCATGAGAGTTGCGGGCAGTGTACGCCCTGCCGCGAAGGGACGGGCTGGTTATGGCGGGTGATGACCCGTATGGTGCAGGGCAATGCGACGCTGGACGAGATCGACCAGCTTTATGAAGTGACCAAAGAGATCGAAGGGCATACGATCTGTGCGCTCGGGGATGCAGCGGCGTGGCCGGTGCAAGGGCTGATCAAGCATTTCCGGCCGGAAATGGAGCGCCGGATTGTCGAATACCGCAAGGCTGTGGCTTAGAGTTTCTTGACATAAAGCTCAAATCTTTTTAGTCTCCACTTTTTTTGTTTGTGCTCTGGAGTGAGTAGATATGTTTTCGGATATTAGAGACCAGTATCGCGGCCTTGTTGCTGTTTTTTTGCCTTGTGCGGGTGGATTTGATCAGGACAATCGGTCTATTCAACATCAATTTGTGGACCGGCTTTTTTCTGTCGTTCGTAGTTATTCTTATTCCCTTGACGACTTACAGGAAGCGTTGTTCGGACTGCCTATATCTGAGGTCGTTGCGTTGAGAGATTTGACTTCTGGCGGTGATGATGTTTGTTTTGATCGACGGGCTTTTCGTAAAGAAAGATCTGTCTTTGGGGAGTTTCCACAGATTATGGCTTTGTATGATCTTCAGACTCAAATCCGGATTGCGGACGCGGTTATGGAGACTGTTGGGAGATTGAAGGCGGATTTTTCCAGTAGGGAAAGGGAGCAGATGGCTGCGGCGGTTGTCAGTTCCCTTTTGGAGGGGGGGCATTTGAGATGTTTGTGCTCTGATGGGAATAAAACTGATGCTATTGTCGAGTTTGATTATTTACAGGACCTGTCTTCATTGACGAAATAGGTTTTACATTTTGTCTTAAGCACTTTTCTTTTTGGCGATTTCGAAATAGCGGGCGGCGTTGGTGAAGAGGGCCATGCCGTCTGATTCTTCCGGTAAGGTGCTGCCTTCGCGACGGGCTTTGTCTTTTAAGCTCATGTAATCATCGCGTTGCCATGTGTACATGCCGCGTTCCGGGTGGGGCATGATGGCGAGAACGCGGCCGGACGGGTCGGTGATTCCGGCGATGTCGGCTAATGCGCCGTTCGGGTTATAGGGGAATTCGCCGTTTGCGTGTTCCCATATGATGTCATCCCGTTGTAAAACGGGATCGGGTTGCTTTGTGTCTCCCCGGTCCCTGCTTTCGCAGGGATGACACTCTTTTTTCTTGATGTATTGTAATGCAATTTGCTTGTTTTCTTGTAATCTCTTAAGCGTGGCTTCCTCCATCATGAAGCGGCCTTCGCCGTGGGCGACGGGGATGTGCATGGTTTGCACGCCGGAAAGCCACGGGGAGGCGCTGTTGATTTTCAGGTCGATCCAGCGGCATTGATAGCGCGCGCTTTCGTTATAGGTGACGGCGACGGTTCGTTCTCCGTATTGGCCGCCTAGAGCTGGAACAAGGCCGAGATTGGCGAGAATCTGGCAGCCATTACAGATGCCGATTGTCAGAGTGTCGCGGGCGACAAAGTTTTGCAGGTGATCCCATAGGGCGAGTCTCATTTTCTGGGCGAAGGCATTGCCGCTGCCTGTGTCATCGCCGTAGGAAAAGCCGCCGGGCACAGCGAGAATCTGGATGTTTTGCAGCTCTTTCGGGTTGTCGATCAAGTCGTTGATGTGGCGAATTGTGCCGCTTAGCCCGCTGCGTTCAAAGGCGTGCAGGGTTTCTTCTTCACAATTGAGGCCGTATCCGGCGAGTATGAGGGCTTTTGCTGTCATTTAATCCTGCTTAATAGTTTTTAAGGGGCGCTTTGTACACTTCCTCTAATGCTTTAATTTTGCATTGCAGCGTGTTGTTTATATTTACATTTTCTCCGTAGGCTATGTGGCCGATCTGGTGGATGTGATCGTAGCCGGAGAAGCATTTTTCGAACTTTTCCTTAAATTGCGGGGCGACGGTGACGAGAATACGGCCTGTGCTTTCCGAGTAAAGCGCTTTGTCGGCGCGCAGGTTCAGTGCCGAAAGGTCGATATCCATGCCGCATTGTCCGGCGATGGCTTTTTTGGCTAGTGCGACGCCAAGGCCGCCGTGATTGAGCGCGTAGGCCGAAGCGATCAGGTTGTCGCGTGATGCGCGGCCATAGAGTTTATACAGGCGCAAGTTTTGGTGCGCATCGGTTTCGGGGACGTTTTGTCCGGTGTGGCCGAGCATGTTGTAATATTCGCCTGCCCCGCATTCATCTTTGGTTTCGCCCAAGAGGTAAACAATGTCGCCGATAGCTTTGGGGGCGAGGTCGATGGCGCGCGCAACATCGGGAATAACGCCGATGGAGGAGGCCAGCAGGGTCGGCGGGGCGGAGATTTTGACGCTCTGGCCGTTTTCATCAAAGCCCTTGAAGTCGTTGAACATCGAGTCTTTGCCGCTGATAAACGGCGTGCCGTATTTAACGGCGACGTTATAGATGGCTTCGACGGCGCGTTTGAGCTGGCCGAGGCGTTCGGGCTCATCGGAGGAGCACCAGCAGAAATTATCCAGCAAGGCGAGTTGTTCGAGATCGACGCCTGCGGCCACGGCATTCCGTACGGCGAGATCAACGCCGGCTGCGGCCATCGCTCCTGTGTCGATATCGCTATAGCGCGGGAAAAGCCCTTGGGAGAGAACAACGCCTTTGGGCGAGTTAAAGAGGGGACGCGTGACCGAAGTTTCGGCGTAAACACGGCCCGTGCCTTGCAGTGGGCCCATGACGGCGCTGCCTTGGACATTATGGTCGTATTGGGTCGAGATGAATTCTTTTGAACAGATATTAAGGCGGCCCATCATTTGCAGAAGCGTTTGAGCATGATCCTGCGGTTCGGCGATGTCCGGCTCTGCTTTACTGCCACGTGTAAATGTTGTGGAGAGCGGCGTTTCCGGATTGCCGTCATGCAGGAAGTCCATCGCCATATCCATGATGGTTTGCTCGTCATAGGTAATGTGGGCGCGGCCTGTGTCGGTGTATGTGCCGATGATTGTTGCTTCAACGCCGCGCTTGGCGAACAAGGCGATGAGCTTTTCGGTGTTTTCCGGTGGCACGGCCATGGTCATGCGTTCCTGAGATTCGCTGATCCAGATTTCCCATGGGGCCATGCCGGGATATTTGAGCGGCACTTTTTCAAGTTCCAGATGAAAACCGCCGGATTGTTCGGCCATCTCACCGACGGATGAGGATAGGCCGCCTGCGCCGTTATCGGTGATGGCATTGTACCAGCCAAGATCGCGGATTTCCTTGATGATGGCATCACTCATTTTTTTCTGCGTGATCGGGTCGCCGATCTGTACGGCGGTGGCGGGGGAGCCTTCGTCCAATGCTTCGGAGGAGAAGGTTGCGCCATGAATGCCGTCGCGGCCGACTCGGCCTCCGGCAACGACGATTTTATCGCCGGGCAGGGCTTTTTTGACGTGGCCGGGCTTTCCATTGATTTCGCGCGGAATGAGGCCGATCGTACCAACGAAGACGAGCGGCTTACCGACAAAACGATCATCGAAATTGACGAAGCCTTGCGGGGTGGGGATGCCGGACTGATTACCGCCGGATTCTACGCCTTCAACCACGCCTTTCATAATTGTGGCGGGCGGTAGGATCGGATTGGTTTTGGCCTGATCGCGATAGTATTTTGGATTGCTGCGCGGATCGGCCAAACAGAAGCCGTAGCGGTTGATGATCGGTTTTGCGCCTTGTCCAAAGCCGATACAGTCGCGGTTAACACCAACGATTCCAGTGATCGCGCCGCCGAACGGATCGAGGGCAGAGGGGGAGTTGTGGGTTTCGACTTTGTCGGTGATCAGGTGATTTTCATCAAAAATGATGCCGCCGGCATTGTCCGAGAATACGGAAACGCAGATGTCGCCAACGCGGTCTTTATCTTTCCAATAGATGTCATCCCGGACTTGATCCGGGATCGAGTCGTTTGTGGTACCGGATCCCTGCTTTTGCAGGGATGACTTCGAGGAGCGAGAAGATAAAGCTTCTTGTTGGCGTTTTTCGCGAATCTCTTTTGTCGCACGTTTGATGTAGTGCTTGTACAGGCCGTCTTTGATGTCGTCGATGGGGGCGGCGAAGATTGTGTGTTTGCAGTGCTCTGACCATGTCTGGGCGAGGGTCTCCAGCTCTATGTCTGTGGGGTTGCGGCCTTCTTTTTTGAAATAATTCTGCACGGCTTTCATATAAAGCAGGCTCATGCCCAGAGGGCCGCGGCGGGAGCCGTCGGCGTTGGCGATGCCTTGTTTGCCGATGCGTTCTAATTCTTCGTCGGAGATATTGAGATCGACTTCGTCGCAGCCTGCCCCTTGATTGCCGAGCGTGACTTTAGGAGCGATGATATCCATGCCGCCATCGGCATCGAATTCGGCTTTGCTTTTGATGGAAATACGTTGGATGAGGCTGTTGGATAGATCGGTCGCGAGGTTTTCTATGTCTGTTTTGTTCAGATCGCCCTTGAGGAGATAAAGGCGCGAGGAGTAGACCGTATTGTCGTTGGCGCTGCCGCTGAGTTCCAGGAGTTCGGCGGCTGTGTGGCCTATATTGTCTGTGACGCCGGGCAGAAAGCCTATTTCCAGTGCCCAGTCAAAATTGTCGAGTTTTGTGTCGGCTCTTTGTGTGACGGGGTTGACGAGGGAGGCTCTAAAAGCCGGGTTTGCGGCGTTTTTGTTTTCACTCGTGTATACATCGACAACGTGCACGGAGGCGGTTTTTCCGATGGCCTTGAGTTTGTGTTCTAAAGCCCTTGCGCGGCCATCTTCTGCGTGGCCCAAAACTTCGATGCGATGTGTCATGTAATTTTAAAAGTAATTTGTTGATCTTGACTCTCGCGCAGATTAAATAGAAAAGGCGAACAGAATTCAATATCCTTATGCGAAATCAATAAGAGTTTTATGCCCATGCCCACAGTCAAACTCACTATTAACGACATGGAAATCGAGGTCGAACGCGGCACGAGCATTTTGCAGGCCGCGGAAGAGCTTGGTGTCGAAATCCCGCGTTTTTGTTATCACGATAAGCTCAGCGTGCCGGCGAACTGCCGGATGTGTCTGGTCGAGGTCGAGGGTGGGCCGCCTAAACCTGTGGCGTCTTGCGCGATGGCGTGCGGGGAAGGCATGGTGGTGAAGACTGAATCCGAAATGGTGAAAAAGGCGCGCAAAGGCGTGATGGAGATGCTTCTGATCAATCACCCGCTGGATTGTCCGATTTGCGATCAGGGCGGCGAGTGTGATTTGCAGGATCAGGCTGTGGGCTACGGGTTTGATCGCTCACGTTTTCATGAAAACAAGCGCGCGGTGGCGGATAAGGAATTGGGGCCTCTGATTTCGACAACGATGACGCGCTGCATTAACTGTACGCGCTGTGTGCGTTTTGCCGAGGAAATTGCGGGCACGCCTGTTCTGGGGCAGATGAATCGCGGCGAGGAAGCCGAGATCGGAACCTTTATCGGTGAGCTT
>JAGRIU010000001.1 GCA_020443075.1 Alphaproteobacteria bacterium | reverse complement strand
TCCAGTCTTTAGCAAAGACCAAAAGCTGACGATTATCGAGTACGGATCGAATAAACCGGACATCGTTTTAGAAACATTAAAAGACAAGATTACAAACACTGTAGCGTCTTTATTGAAAAAATAAGCAACAAAACGAAAAGGCCCGCTCACGCGGGCTTTTTTTATAAGCGTTCCAATATACAAGACATTGGAAAATTAGAAAAATTTCATACAAATTTGCGCCGCAACATAAAATTATGTATATTAAAGGCATGTTACGGAGAGGGAACAAACAAAATGCCTGAAATCTTTTCTAAACACCAAACATTCAAGATCATTGAATACGGAAACCAGACCGCGGACATTCAAATGCCCGACCTTCGGCTCTA
This sequence comes from Alphaproteobacteria bacterium, assembly GCA_020443075.1. Classification (GTDB taxonomy): domain Bacteria; phylum Pseudomonadota; class Alphaproteobacteria; order Micavibrionales; family Micavibrionaceae; genus TMED27. The sequence continues at coordinate 2,603 of JAGRIU010000001.1, read as the reverse complement.
CATCACCTCAATGATCAAGAAAATCAGACAAAAATAACGGCCCCAAATCTTCACACAAAGGGCCGTTTATTTTTAACTTTATGAAAGATGAAAGCCGATCAGCCCAAGCGCTGCTTGACCAAGCTTCCGGCTTTACCCATATCGATCTGCCCGGCGTAACGGGACTTAAGCGCCCCCATAACTTTGCCCATATCCTTGATATCGGCCGCGCCGGTTTCTTCGACAATCGCATCAATCGCAGCCTTAACCTCGGCTTCACTCATTTGTTTAGGTAAAAATCCCTGAATAATGGCGATCTCGGCTTCTTCGCGTTCAGCCAGCTCTTCGCGCCCCGCATCACAATAAGTCTTGGCCGATTCCTGACGCTGCTTGATCATCGATTGCAACATTGAAAGAATGTCCGAATCACCAATCCCGTCAGCCGCCCCATTACCCCGCGCAATAATGTCACGATCCTTAAGCGCGGCCAGTATAAGACGCACCGTAGAGAGCTTGATCTGGTCCTTGTCCTTCATCGCTTCTTTCAACGCAGCATTAAATTCAGATCTTTTGTCCATTTTTTTGACTTTTCTCTTTTCTTTTACAGTTAAACTCGTTAATAACTCTATCTCTAGCGACACCCAAGCTAGAAAGAATTCCGATGTCCGACGTTTCTAATATAAAACAGCCCTCAAATGCAACGGCTGTGATTCTTTTTGCCGACGGCACAGCCTTTTTTGGAAAGGGCTTCGGCGCCCAAACCAAAGCGGTCGGCGAGATTTGTTTCAATACCGGAATGACCGGTTATCAGGAAACCTTAACCGACCCCTCCTACGCCGGGCAAGTCATCACGTTCACCTTCCCGCATATCGGCAACGTCGGCACAAACGCCGAGGACATGGAAACCACAAATCCGGCCGCCCGCGGCCTTATCGCGCGCGAAGATATAACAGAGCCTTCAAACTGGCGCGCCCAAAAACATCTTAATGACTGGCTGATTGCCAACAACCTGCCGGGCATCTGTAATGTCGACACACGCGCTCTGGTGCGCCACATCCGCGACAACGGCGCGCCCAACGGCATCATTTGCCACGATCCTTCCGGAAACTTTGACCTCCAAGCCTTGCATAAAGAAGCCGCCACCTGGCCAGGCCTTGAAGGCATGGATCTGGCCAAGGACGTATCGTGCACCCAAAGCTACAAATGGAACCAGAAATGCTGGAACTGGACCGAAGGCTACACAGAACAGACAACCCCCGAATTTAAAGTCGTCGCCGTCGATTTCGGCGCCAAATACAACATTTTGCGCTGTCTGGCCAACGCGGGGTTTGATGTCACGGTCGTTCCGGCCCAAAGCAGCGCCGAAGATATTCTCGCCCATAACCCCGATGGTGTATTTCTCTCCAACGGCCCCGGCGACCCGGCCGCCACAGGAGAATATGCCGTGCCGATGATCCGCGGCCTGCTGGATAAAAACATCCCCGTGTTCGGTATCTGCCTCGGCCACCAGCTTCTGGCTCTGGCTCTGGGCGCAAAAACCCGCAAGATGCATTTGGGCCACCGCGGTGCCAACCAACCGGTCAAAGACCTCACCACCGGCAAAGTCGAAATTACGAGTCAAAACCATGGCTTTGAAGTGATTACTGAGTCTTTACCTGAAGGTGTAGAGCAAAGCCACGTTAGTCTGTTCGACGGCTCCAACGAAGGCTTAAAGATAAAAGATAAGCCCGTGTTTTCAGTGCAATATCACCCCGAAGCCTCTCCCGGCCCGAACGACAGCTATTACCTTTTCGAACGTTTCGCAGAAAACATCAGAAAGGCAAAAGCGGCATAATGGTTCAAGAACTCCTCAAAGGCTTCCGAAAATTCAGGGAAGAGGAATACGAAGGGGCCAAAGCCTCTATGCCGCGCCTTGCCCGAGAAGGCCAGTCCCCCAGCTACTTTATTATTTCCTGCATCGATTCCCGCACCAATCCGGGCACTATTTTCCGCCCCGCTCCCGGAACCTTCTTTGCCTCCAAGGCCATGGGAGCCATTGTCCTGCCTTACCAACAAGGCTCGGCTCTGTCCGCCGCCTTAAAATTCGTCATAGAATACAACAAAATCCACGAACTGATCATCCTCGGCCACACAGATTGCGGGGCTATAAAATCGCTAATCTCGGGCATTGATGACGAAGATATTTCACGCTTCTTGAATATCGCCCAGACCGGATTAACCCGGGCCCGTGAAAAATGCGCGACCTGCTCCTCGGAAAACCTTCAACGCCGTACAGAAGAAGAAATCGTCCTGCAAAGCATCGAAAACCTAAAAACCTACCCCAGCGTCGCCAAAGCCCTAGAGGAAAAACGCATCCGCTTGCGCCCGTGGATATTCGACATGGAAAACGGAGAACTTTTCGAATATTGCGAAAACGCAAAAGAATTCAAACCCATCACACACAACGAAAAACATGAGGAAGAACAATGACGCAAAAACTCCTCAAGGGTTTTCAGAAATTCAGAGAAAGAGAATATGAAGGCGCACACGCGTCCATGCCGCGTTTAAGCCTTGAAGGACAAAATCCAAGATACTTTATCATTTCCTGCATTGATTCCCGCACCAATCCGGGCGTAATTTTCAGT
>JAGRIU010000026.1 GCA_020443075.1 Alphaproteobacteria bacterium | reverse complement strand
TGCGCTGGATATTGCCGATGTATTGTTCGGCTATGATGCGCTCACCAATGCGATCACGGACTTTGTGACGGTGACCGACAACGGTGTGGACAGCACGGTGATCGTCGATCAGGACGGTGCGGGCACACAATATGCGGCCAAAACTATCGCCGTGCTGCAAAACATTACCGGCCTCAGCGATGTTGAAGGCCTTGAAACCGCGGGTACGTTGATTACGGTTTAGGAGAAAATTTTCCGGCTTTTTACCAAATGGTGGGAAACGCTTGCAGGACCTGATTAGGATCCAGTTCCCGCATGATATTTCTTGCCCGGATTATGCCCGCCAGACGTGCGCCGTTTATATGGATTGCCTGGTCCTGCTGGAAAGGATGCGGGAAAGGGGTCATCATAAACGGGTTGTTGATCCGCTCTATATGGGTTTCCTCCAGAGTCTCCATTACTTCATTCTGCTGCTCATGCAGGCGCATCATATCATAAGGCAGTCCCTGAGGGTGGTAGCCGATACTTCTGAGTTTATTGAATAAAGTTCTGTAACACTCTTTTGAGCGTTCCCGTGCTTCGGGCGTGTTTACAAATGTCATCGGAGACAAGCAGTATGTATGGTCCAGTGAGTCGCTGCGCATTCTGACCATCGGATCAAATCCGTATTCGTAATATGTGCGTGCGACAATATCGGCCATGGCCATCGCGTTATCGGTCGGGCCAATAAACTTGCCCCAGCGCAACCCACATTTATCACGGCCCGGATCCAGATCTTTTGCGGGCGCACCTTCCTTGCTGCGCCAATAGGCTACGGCCAAGCCGCTTTCATTGGGCTTATCCAGTAAAAGCGGATCCAGATGTGAGGACGTCCATTCGGGGACAATGCGAGAAAGGCGGTATGATGTTTTTTCTATATCCCTGCCGGAAAGGTTTTGATTGATGGAGTAGACCATGCGGGCATTTTCACACAAATCGCCGATTTCTTTTTTCATGCGCTCCAGAAGATGAGCGGCGGTCTGCATATCAGGGGCCGAGAGACTTACACGTCCGCTCCACTGCGCAATGCCTTTTTCACGGGCCAGAGCCTTAAGAATGTCCGGCGGCAGTGGACGGTCCAGCGAAACGCCTTCGCGCTTGCTGGGAAAGTTCATATGCATGGGTAACTGGCGGGCCTGATTGCTGAGCATAAAGACGTTGATGCAAGAACTTGGTTCATAAAAATCCAGCATAAACTCCCGATACAGTTCCTGAAATTTTCTCAGCAGGGTCTGATTGTCCACGCCGGGTTTTACATCGAAATTCAGCTTTGCAAAAAACAAGGGGCGGTCCACTAATCGCATTGTCGCTTCGCTGACCACTCCGGCATGCCCGCGGTAAAAGCTCCCGGCGATTAAATTCGTCATTTGTAAATGGTCACATAATGCTGACAATCTTTCTCTTTCAGGGTGCCCGGCGGGATATGCTTCCATCTGCCGCATAACCTCCAGCATTTGCGCTTTCATGAATTCGATGCGGTTGCGCTCCTGGCCATGGCCCGGGTAGAACATCAGGGCCGTCAAAGCGTTAAAGTGTTTGGTGATCGGAAACGAGCCAAAGCCTCTTTCCAGTGCATTTCCGAGCACACTTGTTTTGGGACCGGCGGAGCTGATATTGGCGATTTTTCTCGTTCCGGCCTGTGTTGTCAGAAACTGTTGGAATTGTTCTTGCGTCACGCCTGCGCCAATGCGGATATTTCCATCTGAGTCCAAGTCCATCTGGTTAAGATTACACAGATTTAAAGGGATACCGAGTTGAGATGTCATGCCCGCTTTGTCGTGCCCGTGCTTTATATCGGTTCCCCAGTTCTTACCTGCCGATTGCGGGACCAAAGAGGCGGGAAGTTTTCCAGCTTCTTTGAGGATATTGGCGATTTGCAGAATGACAGGAATTTGGTCTTCGTTTTCAGGCACGAGCGCAAAGCGCGCCTCATCGCCGACAACGACATTTGCAGGCAACCGGGATTTAAACTCGTTAAAAGAGTCTCTCCATTGGTTGCCCAGAACAGATCTTTCAGGCGTTGTGTTCGAACTGCTGCCTCGCATGGACGAAACTTTAATATTCTTTTACCATAATTGTCAAACTTTAAAGGCTTGGCCGAAGAGCTACAAGCCCTTGCTATATGGACAAGACATGCTTTTGGCTTAAGGGAATTCGTCCACGCGATATAATATCGTTGGGGTCCAGCGCCGCTTTCAGGGCCGTCATTGTATGACAATATGCACTCTCGTCCGGACTTACGTACTCGTCTTTAAGATCTATATGCATACGATGGGGGATATAGCCCATGGCTTTTGACCTTATAAAGAGTTCCCAATGAATGTCTTGTGCTATTTCGGTCTGGGTTTCCGGATCAAAAATAATATCCGTTGTCGCTACAATGTGGTTTTCAGATGGAATAGAAATATTCATCTTTAAATCGAATCGGTATTTCCGGGATATTTTTCTCACCAGAGCCGTATATCTTACAAAATCTTTACCCTTTAAAGGCATTAGTGGCCGAAAAGAAATATAACCAGCCTTTTTGATCTGCTTTTCCAGATCAGATGAAATGTCCATATTGCTGTTGGAGCGGCCCGAAAACGCGTATTCCAGATGCCCCTGATCCGGCATACCCCGATACAGATCCTTGTAATAAATCATTTTCTCGATGTTTCTGGTCACGTACTTCCAGTTCTTGGAACGATTATAAAGGTAGGGAAATGCTCGAATGCGTTCCAAATGATCGTGGTTTAGGAAAACAAAATCTGTGAAGACCGGCGCTAAAATTCGCTTCATGTCTTTTATGGCCGCCCGCGTGACCCTTTTTGTCGTGTGCAGAGCGCCGTAAACCATCCAGCTTTCGGCGTCTTCGTCGTTTACGCTTTTTTGGTAAGTTGATTTTGTTCTATTTCCGAACTCAAAAGAATTCATTACGTTTCCAAGTCTTTGCTTGGCCTCCCGTAAGTGATCAATGAGGTCTTCCATCGCTACGCCGGGCTTTGGAGCAAAATAGAAGCGGGTTATTTGCTCGGGAATACGCGCCAATGCAAAACTGGCTTCTGTAACGATCCCGAAGCTGCCTTGGCTGAAGAGACCATCAATGTATGGCCCGACCCCCCATTTATATACCTTGTCTATTTCATGGCCTCCGGCATCCGCGATCAAGGATTGATAAAACGAGCCATTGCCTAAAACCGCCTTGAGCGCGGTGAGGGACAGGAACCGTTCTCTTGGCGGGATCATGCCAAAGCCCCGCTCCAGCGCGTTGCCAAGATAGCTACAGTTTACGCCGGCTACGATTGTCGAAATCATATAAGGTGCATTCCGCTCTTTCAAAAATTGTGCAATCTGGCCTTGGGTAACGCCGGGTTGAATAGTGATAATGCCCAGCTCCTCATCAAAGGACAGAATTTTGTCCATCTGGCGCAAATCCACGATCACACAGTTGTCGACGAAGGGATTAGCGCCGCCATAACCCCAGTTTTTTCCACCGCTAATCGGATAAAGAGGCACTTTGTATTGATTGGCAATTTTGACTATGCCCTCAATCTCGTCTTGAGAAACCGGGCACAGGGCCGCACGAACACGGCGTTTAGCTTGTGATGTACAGTTATCGTATTGTTCGAGTTCTTCACCCAGCAGTATGCGCCGCGACGATAGAAGCCGCGACCAGGCATCCAAGGCTTCATCTAAATGCGGGTTGAACAGATCTATAACTTTTTTATCAATTCCCATTTTCTAGGCTCCTTTTGCTCCGCGCCCGTCGTAACGTCCGGGCGATATTATATGTTCCGGGTCGAGATGCTGTTTGGTTTTTCGGACAGCTTTCCAGTAGTCTTCGTCTTGACCTTGCGTATACCACGTCATGGACTCCAGATGCGCTCTGTAGGGCAAATATCCGTGGGCCTGACAGGCTTCGAATAAGGCGCGGTGGCACGCATGGGCCTTATCGTTCTCAGTCTTGGGGTCAAACATAATCGGCAGCAACGCCGACATGCCCTGCGTGCTGAGCGTGGTCATAGAGAAAATCGGGAAGATACCGTAGCGAGCGCATACCTCTTTCGTTATGTTCTGAAACGATTGTATGTCACTGCCTTTGAAAGGTACATATGGCGCAAACCATATCAAGCCGCACCCGTCACGCCCCGGATCCAGATTCTTGCCACTGGCCGGGGGCTGGCCGGCACGCCAGTAAGCGGCTTGGAGAAACCGTTCCTGCGGCATGCCTTGCATCAATTTATGTGCCGAGATCGCCGTATACGCCTGTTTTATCAAACCTTTCAACGGCCACACATCCGGCAATCGTTCCAACCCTTTTTCCAAGGTTTTAATAAAACCTGTTGTGATGACCTGTATTTTTTTGCAATGGGGTTTCAGGGCTTGTTTCACGTCTTTTACACTGGCTTTGGCGACATCAGATGTTCCATAGATAAAGATGATCCCCAGCCAGAGCGGGCAACGGCCTTGTTTTGCTTTTTTCTGGATCCATGTATCAATGTTAAAGTCCTGTTTTTGGGCTTGTTCATATGGATAGGGTTCGTTCAACGCCACGTAG
>JAGRIU010000025.1 GCA_020443075.1 Alphaproteobacteria bacterium | reverse complement strand
TCAATCCTATTGTTTCTTGCTGTACTCCACGCCGCTGGGCGAAACGGCCAAAGCGCGCTTATCCATTATGCGCGACACCGAAAACGGCTTTTTGATCGCGGAAAAAGATCTGGAGCTGCGCGGCGGCGGGGATATCCTCGGCGTGCGCCAGAGCGGCGCGCTGGATTTCAGGCTGGCGGATTTGAATGTGCATGGCGAGCTTCTGGCCGCCGCCCGCGATGATGCCCGTCTGATCCTCCGGCGCGATCCACAGCTCGAAAGCGAGCGCGGCCACGCCCTCAAAACACTCCTCTACCTCTTCGAACGCGATCAGGCGATTCAGTATCTACGGAGCGGGTAGTCTATTGACGTATTAAAATAAGGTCGCTAACCTCGCCCAAGAAGAATTTTGGAAAGGTTTGGATATGAGCAAAACGCATGCGGCATACGGGGGATTTAATCCTTCAAGGAAAGGCTCTGCCATCGCATCTCTCCCATTTCTGTTTTTGGGTGCAGCCATTTTGGATCATCTTTACATGGATGTACATGATCCCCGACAAGAATTGCACGAGCGCCAGAGTATATCGGTTGTAGCAAACCCGGAAGCTCGAACACTTACGATTAGTGGAGAACCTCAGGAGAGAGCTTCCTACTTAGGGTCGAGGAAAGATACCATTTCGATACAACAGAAATGGAACTTCGCAACAGGGGAAACGTGTACGGTGACACGTGAAAACATGCACGATTTTTTCTGGCTTATGCCTGGACCGGATAAGAAATACACGCAATGCACGCCCATCGAACGGGTTCCTGACGAGGATCTTGTTAATGCACAGAAACTCTACAAAGAAAAAACCGGTAGAGATGCTCTTGTTCCAGTGACCTCTGGTTAATATTCCTGAATATTAACCAGATTTTTTAACGGCTGTCTTTTTAGCAGGCTTTTTCTCCTCGGGGCAGGGCGGTTCGATGTCCAGCGCGCTGCGGATGTGCTTCATCTCTTCCATCACGCAATCCAGCGTCGTCACAAGCGCATCCATTTCACTGCGGCTCGGCATACCGTAACCGCGCGCGACTTCATCTCCGCCGATCACGCGCGCCGGAATTCCCAGCGCTGTTTTGCCTTCGGGAATATCGCTGGTGACAACGGAATTGGCTCCGACTTTTGCATGCTTGCCGACCGTGATATCGCCGAGCACCTGCGCGCCCGCGCCGATCATCGCCCCGTCCTCGATCGTCGGGTGGCGTTTTGCACCGCGCTGGTCTTGGCGTCCAACCCCGCCCAGCGTCACACCATGATAAATCGTCACATCATTGCCGATCACGGCTGTCTGCCCGATCACAACGCCCGTGCCGTGGTCGATGAACAGGCGCTCGCCGATTTTGGCTTCCGGATGGATTTCAATGCCTGTTAAAATGCGCCCGATATTGGCGGTAAAACGCGCCAGCGCCCGTAGGCCCATCCGCCAGATCGCATTGTTCAGGCGGTGAAACAGCAGGGCATGAAACCCGTTATAGCCGAAAACGACCTCCAAAAACGTCGGGGCCGCCGGATCGCGCTGCTGAATGGATTGAATATCGTCAAGCAGGCTCATGCGTCAATTATCCTTTCTCACTCACGCATCCCGGACTTGATCCGGGATCTGTATCATCAAGGCCATAGATCCTGACTTTCGCCAGGATGCAAACAGACTACGGCTTCTTATTCTTCCCGTTTTTCCCGTTCTTTCCGCGCTCCGATGGATCGGGCGGCGTAATAATACCGGCGGACACCACGAGCTTCACGCCTTCTTCGACGCTCATATCCAGATATTTCAGCTCTTTTTTCGGCACAAATAATAGATAACCAGATGTCGGGTTCGGCGTTGTCGGGACAAAGACATTGATGGTTTCCTCATCCGTCGTTTTCTGGACCTCACCCTCGCTCACGCCCGTGACAAAGCCGATCGACCATACGCCCTTGCGCGGATATTCCAGCATGACCACCTCGCGGAAAGCTTGGGATTTGCTCGCAATCACGGTTTCGAAAATCTGCTTGATCGCCCCGTAAAGCGTGCGGATGATCGGCATCCGCTCAACAATATACTCCGAAACGTTGATAATCAGGCGTCCGAGGAAATTCGTCGCAAACCACCCGACAACAACGAAGAAAACCAGCGCAATAATAAGCCCCAGCCCCGGAAAAGTCGTATGCCCGTACAGCCCTTCATACAGCTCGCGCGGCAGGATTTTGGTGACTTTATTGTCGATAAAAGTCAGAAAAACATAGGTCAGATAAACCGTGATCGTAATCGGTGCGGTCACAACAATCCCGGTCAGCAGATAACGCCGCAAGCGTCCTGCGATACTGGTTTTGTGCTCGTCTTCATGCATCTCCGGATGGCTCATAAAGCGCATCATGCACAGGGCAGGAGGGAAAAGCAAGCTCTAGTAGGTGACATTGCGTTCGTTATGGCGCGCCACCATCGCTCTCACAGCCTCGGCGGCCTTTGCCAGTAAATCCTCATCGCTACAGCGCAGTACCAAAGACGTACTGAACACGCCGTGCTGATAATTCGGATAACTGCCCATATCGACTTGCGGATATTGATCTTGCAAAGCGTTTAAGTCATCGGCAATCACGCTCTCGGGCAGAGCACACTCCACGGTCACGGAAGCCACAGGAGGTCCGCCCGTCAGGCTCGGCGCAATATGATCGAACATGCCTTGCATAATGCGCGGCACGCCGGCCATGACATAGACATTGCCGATTTTAAAGCCCGGCGCGCCGGACACGGGGTTATCGATAATGTCCGCGCCTTCCGGCAGCATCGCCATCTTGAGCCGTGCCGGTGTCAACTCGGCCTCCGCCCCGTAATGATCGAGCAAAAGTTTATACGCACGCTCATCTTGCACCACATCAACACCAAAGGCGCCCGCCACGCTTTCAGCCGTAATATCGTCATGCGTCGGGCCGATGCCGCCCGTGGTAAAAATATAATCCACCCCATCGCGCAGTTCGTGGATTGTATCAATAATCTTCTGCCTTATATCGGGAATAACCCGCACCTCGGCCAGCTTGATACCCAGATCAACTAGCCTGAGCGCCAGCCAGTTGGTGTTCTTGTCCACCGTTCGTCCGGAGAGTATCTCGTTGCCGATAATGATAATCGCGGCGCTATAACTCTGCTTGTCTTGGCTCATGTGCGGGAATCGTCCTTTGATTTAGCAACCTCCCTATTGTATATAGGCTACAGAGCATTAAGACCAAAGGATTTTTATGAACACGCTGACCCAACCCCAATACACCGCCGAAGGCATAGAGCTGCACACCAATCCGGCAGACTTCGAAGGCATGCGCAAGGCTGGAAAACTGGCCGCGGAAATCCTCGATATGATCACCGGTTACGTTGTACCCGGCGTGACGACAGAAGAACTCGACCGCCTCTGCCACGAATATGCGGAGAAACGTAATGCGATCCCTGCGCCGCTCGGTTATGGCGGTGGCCATGGTCGCCCGCCGTTCCCCAAGGCCACCTGCACCTCGGTTAACCACGTGGTCTGCCACGGCATCCCCGAAGCCAAAAAACTTCGCGAAGGCGATATCGTTAATATTGATGTCACGGTCATTGTCGATGGCTGGCATGGCGATACCAGCCGCATGTATCTGGTGGGCGATAAAATCCCGATCAAGGCGCGCCGTCTCGTCGATGTGACGTATGATTGCCTGATGCGCGGGATCGAAGCCGTCAAACCCGGCGCGACATTGGGCGATGTCGGCTACGCTATTCAGAATTATGCCGAAAGCCAGCGCTTTTCCGTGGTGACGGATTTCTGCGGCCACGGTCTGGGCAAAGTCTTCCACGCCCCGCCCAGCGTCATGCATGTGGGAACGCCGGGGCAAGGTACAGTGTTGGAGCCGGGCATGTTCTTCACCATCGAGCCGATGATCAACGCCGGAAAAGACCACCGGACGAAAGTGCTCTCAGACGGCTGGACTGCCGTCACCCGCGATAAGTCACTCAGCGCCCAGTTCGAACATTCGCTGGCCGTGACAGAGGATGGCTTTGAAATCTTCACCCTGAGCCCGAAGGGCTATACGAAGCCGCCTTATGAGTAAAAGAAGAACAACCATAAGCTTTGCGTTAATTCTCTTCATCGTTGCTCAGAACGCAGCAGTAAAAAGTTTTGCGCAGGATAAGAAGCTTTCTCATCTTATGAAACATCTTGATACCTATCACTACGAAGAAGTCATAAAAGATCCCTTCGTTACAAAGAAATTGAAAGCACTTTTAAAAGATGAATATCAACATTTGGAAACAAATCTCACTGTACATGCGCCAATTGGTTTGTCATCTGATTGTCTGGTGCTGGGAGGTCTGGCTCCGCATAAAGGAGGGCAAGAGGAGGCCCGCCTCTATGTATGCCTCACACAAGGTGATATACATGCCGCAATATATACGAACCATAGAGTCAGAGTGTATTCCAAGGTTGAACGGTATAGTCATCTTCCCTACGATTTACGCGTTTGGGTCGATCATGTAGCATGGCGTCAACAATCGCCGCTTATGTCTGGAAAACCTGATTTTGTTGATATGGACGATTTTGAAACCGAAAAATGACCACCAACCTTAAAAAAGACGAACCCCACTACCGCGGTCACCGCGACCGTCTGCGCGGGCGTTTCCTTGAGAGCGGCCCCGATGCGCTCGCCGATTATGAACTGCTCGAGCTCGTCTTGTTCCTTGCCATTCCGCAAAAGGACGTCAAACCGCTGGCCAAAGACCTCATCAAGCGCTTCGGCGGTCTGCCGGAAATTATGCATGCCCCGATCGAAGAGCTGACTAAAGTCGAAGGCATCAAAGACAAAACCGCCCTCGCACTCAAATCCATTACCGCGCTCTCGCAGCGCGCAGCCAAAAACGAGCTCATGGCCAAGCCGGTCATGAATAACTGGACGAGGCTTATGGATTATTGCCACTCGACCATGGCGCACGAAACGCGCGAGCATTTCCGCATTTTGTTCCTGAATAAAAAGAACGAGCTTATCGCCGATGAAACGCAAGGCTCCGGCACGGTCGATCACACGCCGGCTTATCCGCGCGAAATTATGAAACGCGCGCTGGAACTCGGTGCAACCGCGATGATCCTTATGCATAACCACCCCAGCGGCGATCCGAAGCCGAGTCAGGCCGACATTGATCTGACCCGCCAGATCATGCGCGCCGCCGAGCCGTTTAACATCGTTATCCACGACCATATCATCATTAGCCGCAGCGGCTATTCCAGTTTTAAAACGCTCGGGCTAATCTAGGGGGCATGAAACGATTCTATCTTTATCTGTGCATTTTATGGCTATCCGCCTGCGCCGCGCAGCCGGCCAAGTTGCCGACCTCCGAACGGCTGGTCGGCGTTAAAGGGATGCGCACGGCCTCTTTGCGCAATGCTATGCTCTCGCAAAATCTGGAGCTCGGCTCGCCCGTTTACCTGCGCTTGTTTAAAAAGGAAACCCTGCTCGAAGCCTGGGTGAAAGACGGTGAAGATGAACAATACAGCCTGTTCAAAAAATACCCGATCTGTAACTACAGCGGCAAGCTCGGCCCCAAATTAAAAGAAGGCGACCGTCAGGCCCCCGAAGGTTTTTATTGGGTGGGCGCGCAGCAAATGAACCCGTGGAGCCAGCACCATCTCTCTTTCGATCTAGGCTACCCTAATGCCTATGACGCAGCTCTGGGGCGCACAGGCTCGCACCTGATGGTGCATGGCGGATGCAAGTCCGACGGTTGCTATGCTCTGACCGATGACGTCATTGAAGATGTCTATCTGATGGTTGAAGCCAGCATCGCCAACGGTCATGGCGTTCCGGTGCATATTTTTCCCTTCCGCATGAACGAAAGCAGCTTGGTTCTCAATCAGGATGCGCGCTGGAGCGGCTTCTGGGAAAACCTAAAACAAGGCTATGACGCGTTTGAAGAAACGCATATTCCACCGCAAATCGGCATCGAAAAAGAAAGCTTTTCAACTATATCTTACCTTGTAAGCAAGCAAGAGCCACAGATCTAGCGCCCAAAATTCAAAACAATCATCTTTAATTTTAACTAATTCCGAAACGATAGTTTTGGACACACCCCCTTAAAATATTTAACATAATAATTATAGGCCTGTTTCGTCCGGCCGGAATATTGCGCGGCACTCTATCTCTAAAATGATGACCGGCCGCTTTGAGGATGTACGCATCCTAAAACTTAAATCTAAAAAATTAAAACCATTCTTGAAAGGGGTCTAGGTATGACATTGGAAATGGAAACAATTGTAGCCGTGTCTTTGATGATGGCGGTTTTTTCGGCAGTCGCAGCTGTCGGAACCTCAATCGTCCTCGGAGCGGGCTTTGAACGCCTGCGCATGGGCTTTGAAGTCGTTCGTAAGCAAACAGGTTTTTTCAGCGACGCTATCCAAAAGCTTGAACAAAAAGTCGAAGTCGTGGACGAACAGACCGGAAAGTTCAGCGATGCGATTACATCGTTAGAAGCTAAGGTGACAGGCGTTGGCGAACAAGCCAACATTTTTGCAGACAGCATGACCAAAATGGAAAAGAAAATCGACGTAGTCGATAAACAAACCGGCTTCTTCAGCGATGCCATCCATAAGCTCGAAAAACAGGTTGAGCAAGTCAGCGAACATGAAGAGATTGTCGCCGAGAAAATGGAAAAAGCTGCCGGCACAGATCTTATCAGCACCGGCAAAGCCGAAGCGCTGGTTGCTCACGCCGAAGAGCTCCTGGGACAGGTCAGCATTCTGGCGACCCGCATGGAAGCCAAAGACAAGGCCGAAAAAGTGCAAGTCTCCGGCCTGCATAGCAACAATATGTTCTCGTTCGCATGTCTCTCTCCCCAAGAGGAAGGACATCGTCCGACAATCAACTAACCCCAATCGTTAGCAATGGTGTAAGACAGGCTGGCAGCCCTCAAACCGCCAGCCTGTTTTTTTGCGCGATAAAATATTGCCCATATATAGCCAAATCATCCAAATACGTTTAGAATGAAAATCTAAGGCTTTTCAAAAGGCTAGGGACATAAAAGGGTTTTTTATTTTTATGACGATCTGGATCGCTCTTTGGCTACTTATTTCTCTGATAATATTGTTTTTTCTCGGCTGGTCTGTCCTGATTGTCCAGCGGCAAAAACACACGTGGAAAGCCTTTGCCGCGAAATACAAGCTCCGTTATAAAGCCAATAAATTCATGCTCTCGCCGGACATGGACGGCGTGCTTGATGAGTATAAAATGAGTTTTTTTGCCAGCGAGCATTTTGTGGTCAATGCCCGCACACCGCGCAGTATGACGGCCGTCGAAGTGATCCTGCACAGCACTCTGCCCGTAGATTTATCCGTAGCCAGCGGCGGCATGGTGCCGGTCGTGAAAAATCTGGAATTTACTGCGGAAATCCGCCCCGATCACGAACGCTGGGACAAGTCCTATATCGCGCTTTCGGGCAATAAAGCCGTGCTGCGCGCTTATCTGACGCCCGAACGCTTGAAAGTTTTAACCTCTTTGATGCGCATTAAAAACTCTTGGCTGATCTTCATCTACCGCAAAGACACGATGTTGCTGCGCGTTGACTTGCCGGACCCGCTGATGAACCCGGAAAAGCTCGAAAAGCTGAAGAATATGCTGCTGGTCGCCGCCAAGACGTTAGAGTTGCAAAAGGGCGAAAGTAAAATGTTGAAAACGGAAGAAACAAAAGCCTCGGCCCAAGGCGTCGAACTGGAAGTCGATGACGGGTTTTTGGCAAAAGGCGCTGCGCTCCGGCTTGAAGACGAGGAAGACGGCGCAATCGCTGACTCAGACGAAGAAATTAAAGCGCCTCAGCCTTCCGAAGATGAGGAAAAAGAGCGCGCGTCCCAAAAACCATCATCCTCAAAATCGTCTGCGCGCAAATCGCCCAAGAAAAAATCGTAAGGCCGCAGGGCTTGCCCGGCAAAAACCTGCGCCGTATTGCCCAGATTAAAAACGCACGCGATCGCTTCGTTCTTGTATCGCCGCGTAAAATGTAGCACATGCACATCATCTGTATCGTGAAAAACAAGATCACCCAACCGCAACGCGGCTTGTCCATGCCGCCACTTTAAATACCGCCGCGTGAAATGCAGAGTCGAATGCTTATCATCTTCCTGCACCGCCACGCTCAGCGGCAAATGCGTCTGTGCCATCGGCAGCCACGGTTTGCCACTGGAAAACCCGCCATAAGGCTGCGCTCCGTCCCAAGGTAGTGGCGTGCGGCAGCCATCGCGCCCTTGCCAGCGCGGCCATAAATGCTTGCCCCACGGGTCCTGCAAATCCTCATACGCCAGCTTTGCTTCGGGCAGGCCGAGTTCTTCGCCCTGATACAAAAACACGCTTCCGCGCAAAGCCCCCAACAGCGCAATCAACATTTTTGAACAGCGTGGATCATGCGAAAACCCGTCACCATCTGCATGCCAGCGGCTCGCCGCGCGCACCACGTCATGATTGGAAAACGCCCAGCTCGGCCAGCCGCCATCCGGGTATTCCGCCAGATCTTCAAACGGCGTGCGGATCATATCGGCCGTTAAATCCTTGTGCTGACCGCTAGCCAGTTGCGGTGAATAGACCGTGTTGAGCAAGCCATCGCCCGTATACTCCGCCGCCCGCGCAAAAAAATCGTCATCGCCCAATTCGCCGAGCGTAAACGTCCCCGGATATTCATCCATCAGGCCCCGCAGCCGCCGCAAAAACGCAAGGTTTTCAGGACGTGATTTATCGTAAATATGCGCTTGCGCGGAGTAGGGATCATCCCCCTCGAACTGCGTAGCGGATCCCAAAGCAGCATCACGCGGGGGATTGTCGCGCAGCTCGGCATCGTGAAAATAAAAATTCGCCACATCAAGGCGAAAACCATCCACACCGAATTCCAGCCAGTACCGCACGACACCCAGCATTTCGTCCTGCACATCGGGATTGTGAAAATTTAGATCCGGCTGCTCTTTCAAAAAATTATGCAGATAATATTGCCCGCGCGCCTCGTCCCATTCCCACGCACTACCGCCAAACACCGACACCCAATTATTCGGCGGCACACGCTCCCCGAACAGGTCAGGCTTGGCATCCGCCCATACATAATATTCCGGCTTGTCGGTAAACCAAGGATGCTGGTCCGATGTGTGCGAGAGCACCAGATCAATAATGACCCTCAGCCCCAGATCGTGGGCCTTGCCCAATAAATTCCGAAAATCTTCCAGCGTCCCGAACAGCGGATCAACCGCGCGGTAATCCGCCACGTCATACCCGAAATCCTTCATTGGTGAGGTGAAAAACGGACAAATCCAGACGCCCTCGACCCCGAGCGCGGCAATATGCTCAAGACGCTGGGTTATTCCCGGTAAATCCCCGATCCCGTCACCATTTGAGTCAAAAAAAGAGCGCGGGTAAATTTGATAAAAAACCGCGCCCTTCCACCAATTTAGGGTATTCGTCATCTAAGCTGGATTATTCCGCTGAATGTTCGTCCGCAGGCTCTTCGGAATGCTCGGCCGGTGCGTCTTCTGCAGGCGTTGCGTCGATCTCTGCTTCAGGAGCAGCTTCGACGTCTTCGGCTTTCGCTTCATCACCTTGAGCCTCACCGATCCAGGCCTTGACGATCTTATCCGGCGTTGCAGGCGGCTCGCCGCGAGCAATCGCATCCACATGCTCCATGCCCTCGGTGACCTGTCCCCAAACCGTGTATTGTCCGGTCAGGAAGGAACAACCCGTATCGGTAAAGCAAATGAAGAACTGTGAATTGGCGCTGTTCGGGCTGTTCGAACGCGCCGCACCGACGGTCCCGCGTTTATATTGATAGTCGGTAAACTCGGCCGGCAAGTCAGGCTCGTCGCTACCGCCCATACCTGTGCCGGTCGGATCGCCTGTTTGCGCCATAAAGCCTTCAATGACGCGGTGGAAAATGATGCCATCGTAAAAACCGTCTTTCGTCAGTTTTTGAATGCGCTCCACGTGCGCAGGCGCACGGTCCGGCAACAATTCAATGGTCACAGTGCCTCCGGTCGAAAGCTCCAGATGAAGCGTGTCGGCAGGGTTGGCGGCTTGGGCGGAATTGGCGCTCATGATTAATAAACTCCCGAAAGTTAGTAAAATGCGTTTGAACATGTTTATGCCTCTCACATAAAAAATGAAATATACCCAAAAGGGATGCCACAGGGCAGGCGGGATTGCAAGGATATAGCGGCTATACGCTCACAGCTTTTTGCGCACGGTTATGAGTCTGTACAATGTCTTTCAAAGTCTCCAGACACTGGCAGCAATTGGGCTTTTCCCCGCCGGAACACGCCGAATAGGTTTCCGATACGCTGGAACAGCCCCCCTTGCCGTCAAGGTGGTCTTTGACTTTCTTATCGCTGAACGGGTGGCAAAGACAAACGATCATTTAAAAACTTGCAATTGAGAATCACTATCTTCCGTAGATTAGCGGTCCTTAAATACAAATGCAAGTCATTCTTAATTGGAGGTGGAGTGTCAACGGGATTCGGCGTATGGCGCTGCGAGCGGAATGTGAAGTTGACGACAAACTCGATTAAGCGTGCGAAGCCCATCGCGGACACTCTTCCAATTTCCGCCGGCCTCTATATAAGCCTTGCGCAAAACGAAATAGGCATCTTCCCGTGAAGTCACAGGCTGTCCACGCACACGGCACCCTGATTTTTGCAGAGACTCAGCGGCGTCAAAAAAAGCCGCAGCCAGACCATCCGGCAGATTCCATGGAAAAGGGGCTTGTGTCATAAATTCTGCTCTTTTACGCAAAAGTTTCAAAACGAATTGTGGATTTTATATACACGCCA
This sequence comes from Alphaproteobacteria bacterium, assembly GCA_020443075.1. Classification (GTDB taxonomy): domain Bacteria; phylum Pseudomonadota; class Alphaproteobacteria; order Micavibrionales; family Micavibrionaceae; genus TMED27. Next base: position 24,466 of record JAGRIU010000025.1, on the reverse strand, counting down.
TTTGCGTTATGCAAACAAAAAGCGCTCCATTAACCTTCTGTTGCCTTTTTGTGATATCCTGATAAAGAGAAGCGGGCAAAACAAGGAAAAGAGGAATTTAAAAGTGAAATTTAACCGTTTGTGGCTGTGGCCGCTCTTATTGGCAATATTGACCCTGCCGTTGTCGCAAAGCGCGATTGGCCGCGGCGTTGATAAATTCTATTACCTCACGCCCGCGCAAACCGTGGAATATATCCATTCCTTCAAAGGCAAAAAGGCCGTCTTTCTCTACGCCTCTTGGTGCGGGTATTGCCGCAAGGCCATGCCGGATTTGATCACGATCGAAAAACAGCGTCCCGGATCGGTCATTGCCGTATCCACGGATAAAGATCCCAAAGCGCTGCTGCGCTATCTGGCCTCATATCCCGATGTGCCGTTCCACGTGATTGCGCTGAAAGGCGAAACGCAGTTCGATAATATCGAAGCCCGCCTGAACGTCGCCCCACGCGAAGGCATCCCGCATTTTATCCTGATCGACGGCCAAAATATCGTCGCAGCCAGCCAGAACATGGGCGCAGCCGACGTTGCGGACTATGTTCTGAGGCCGTAAGCCCGTGTTTTCATAAGCTTGACCTTAAAACGAAAATACTTTACATGTCCAACGCCCGCAACACATTGAACGGGAACTAAAATTTTTGAGGCTTAACTCAAAAGATATTTGTCGGAAATAGAAGGTCAACAAATGCGAAAAACGCGAAATGATGGCATGAGTCCGTCAGTCAAAAAAAGACTGTACGAACTGCAAGAAGCCGCCACAAAAGCTTTCGCAGATAAAAAGGAAAGAAACCAGTGGCTCTACACGAGGCAAGCACAACTTGGCGGCCTTGCTCCGATTTGGGCGGCGACAATGAGCCGGGAAAAATTCGAAAGAGCAATGGCTCAATTGGAAGAGCGAATGCCAGACTAGAGCCCCTTACGCTCCTTCGCTATCCAGCGGGCTTTCGGAATTGATCTGGATATAGTTCTGCAAGCCCATCTGCTCGATCATTTCGAGCTGCGTTTCCAGATAATCCACATGGCCTTCTTCTTCGGCCAGAATTTTCTTGAACAGATCTTCGGTGACGAAATCTCCAACCTCGCGGCAATAGGCAATCCCTTCCTTATAACTCTTAACGCCGTCCAGCTCGATCTTGAGGTCACATTCCAGCGTTTCTTTAACGGTTTCGCCGATATACAGCTTGGCCACATCCTGCAAATTCGGCAGGCCGCCCAAAAACAAAATCCGCTTGATGAGTTCATCGGCGTGGTGCATTTCCTCGATGGATTCATTGTATTCATGCTTGGCCAGCTTGGTCACGCCCCAATCCTCCAGCATCCGCGAATGCAGGAAATACTGGTTAATCGCGCCCAACTCTTTTTTTAAAGCCGAATTAAGATACTCTATAACTTTCTTATCGCCTTTCATGGTCCAGTCTCCTTCTTGTGTGTGCGCCGGAAGAACAGCCTAGAGCAAAGACTTTAAGAAAACAAGCGTGGATGCAAAGCGGTTCTAACCCTGACTAGGTTGGGAAGAGAGCCAACCTGGAGGAGAAGCCCTTCTGGACAAGGATTTACTCTTGATATAATTGGCGAGGGGGCCGCTATCTTTCCGCAGATATTCATTTTGTATATCCACGCATTTTTGCGCTATGGCTGCAAAGACGCGTCGCCCAAGTTCAGAGTTCCCACCGGCAGCCTCAACACCTTCAGCGCCTCTGTTGACAACAGTGGCGTGTCTTGCGTGGGAATAAGAATCTGTTTCACCTTTAGCTTTTTTGTCCAGTGCAATTCCTTCCAATGCATGAAAGCGTTTTGACAAGGCGCGGGCGATAGCGCGAATGCTTGTGCGGAGCTCTTCTAGGCTTTTGTCCGTAAGGTCCAACTCGTCTATGACACAGCGCAATAGCCCATTAGGCGCGTCATTTCTCCACATCTCGATATAACCGCTGGAAAGAGCTTGTTCTTTCTTTTGTGAGTTCAGGATATTTTTCTCCCCTTTCGCCACCGGATTAAATTGGGCCAATAGGGAGAAAAGCTCTCGATCTGCGGCGTCAATCAACGCGCGTGAGTCTTCAAGTGTAGGAGCTCTATTCATTATATCTCTATTCGGTAAGAGGGCTGTTTTTTTATTTGGTTTAGCTTATTACACGATTTCGAAATACATTTTCAATAATTATTTTTAAGCGAGCGCGCGGTCAATAATGGCCCCGATATTCTTTGTATAGGCATCATAGCTGAAGATGGTGTCGAGAGCTTTGCCATCTAGCTTATCCGTAACAGCTTTGTCGTTTTCCAGTTCACCGCGCAAGGTCTTGGCCCCTTTACCCGAAGAGCGGTCTTCCCAAACAGCCATCGCATTGCGTTGAACAATGCGGTAAGCATCTTCGCGGCTAATGCCTTCTTGTGTGAGCGCCAGCATAACGCGCTGGGAAAACAGCAAGCCGCCGGTCATCTCCAGATTATGCATCATGCGCTCTGGATAGACGAGCAGGCGGTCGATAATCCCGGCCAAGCGGTCGATGGCGTAATCGGCAGAAATAAGCGCATCAGGTAAGATCGTGCGCTCAACAGAAGAGTGTGAAATATCGCGCTCATGCCACAGAGCGACGTTTTCAAGGGCCGGAATGACGGCAGCGCGAATAATGCGGGCTTGGCCGGTCATGTTTTCGGAAGCCACGGGGTTGCGCTTGTGCGGCATCGCCGATGAGCCTTTTTGCTTGGGATCGAAATATTCCTCGGCCTCGCGGACTTCGGTGCGCTGGAGGTGGCGAATTTCTACCGCGAGATTCTCGATTGAAGAAGCAACAACGCCGAGCGTGGCAAAGAACATAGCGTGACGATCGCGCGGTATAACCTGCGTCGCCACAGTTTCAGGTTTAAGGCCGAGTTTATCGGCTACGTATTGTTCGACCTCGGGCGGTAAAACAGGATAGGTGCCGACCGCGCCGGAAATTGTGATGGTGGAAATCTCTTCTTTCGCGGCAATCATGCGTTCTTTCGCGCGTTTGAAGGCGGCATAGTGACCTGCCATCTTTAAACCGAAGGTCGTAGGCTCACCCTGAATGCCGTGGGAACGGCCAATGCACAGCGTATCTTTATGGGCAAGAGCCTGTTTTTTAAGTGCGGCCAAAAGCTTATCAAGGTCGGCGATAATAATATCGGCGGCCTGGGTCAGCATGACAGCGAAGGATGTGTCGATCACATCTGAACTTGTCATGCCTTGGTGAACAAAGCGGCTTTCTTCGCCTACATGCTCGGCCACCGAAGTGAGAAAAGCGATAACGTCGTGTTTGACCTCGGCCTCTATCTCGTCAATACGGGCGATGTCAAACCCGCCTTTTTCACGCAAGGCTCTGGCGGCGCTTTCCGGAACAATACCAAGCGCAGCCATTTTCTCCAGCGCCAGCGTTTCAACCTCCAGCCAGATGCGGAACTTGTTGTCTTGTTCAAAAATGGACGCCATTTCAGGGCGGGAATAACGCGGTATCATCAGAAGAATCCTTTATTGATATAGCCCGCAAAATAAAGAATCTGCTCGCGCAGATCAAGGCTCTATTCCAACAGATCGGCATCGCCCAAAATGCCTTCGAACATCTTCACATAGTTTTGATCAAGATGCTGCGTCATCTCTTCGCTCATAATCTCCAGCGCTTTTTCAGCCTCCATCGGCGGTTTGTAAACGCGGCGGTCGGTTAAAGCGCTAAACACATCCACCACGGCGGCCATCCGTGCCAGCTCGTTAAGCTCCTTGCCTTTTAGCCCGTGCGGATAGCCCGTTCCATCGAGCTTTTCATGATGCTGCTCGGCGATGATAAACACGGCTTTGGGAATGTCTCCGGCCATTTTCAAATACTCGACCGTTTCGGGCACGTGGCTTTTCATGATCTCGAATTCTTCGTCGGTCAGGCGTCCGGGCTTGTTTAAAATGGTGTGGGATATTTTCATCTTCCCGACATCGTGTAACAGGCCGCCGCTGGCCAGCAAAAGCTGCTCGTCATTTTTAAAACCCGCCGCATGCCCGAGCAAAGAAAGCATCGTCGCCACACGCATACTATGTGCATAGGTATAGTCGTCATGATGGCGCACCCCGTCCAGAATGCTTTTGAAATCATTGTTTTCGATAGCCTGGACAAGCGGCCGGCAATTATCCTTAACGCTCGTAAACGAAGTCGGCTCCCCGCTCATCAGCGCATCGGCAATATTGTTAAACACAACAATTCCGTTTTTGAGCGCATCGCGCTGCACAGACGGCAAAGCTTCCCACGCGCGCTCAACTCCGGCGTTGATTTGCGCCGATACGCCGCGCAACAAAACGGAAAAAGGGTAGGGCCGTGTAATCGTCGCGTCCGCTCCCGCTTCTTTGGCTCTTTGGGTATTTGTGTCGGTTTCGGATTCGGCAATATAAACGATGGGCAAAGCTTTGAGCCGCTCATCCGCACGCACGCAGCGAATAAAATCCACCGCATGCATAGGCTTAAGACCGCCACTGACGAGAATAAGCTCCGGCATGGACTCTTGAATGGCCTGGAGCGCGCCTGTGCTGTTCCCCAATTCCTGAATATCGTAATAATTAACCAGCGCCTTATGGACTTTCTCCCGATGCGGCGCATTGGAGTCGATAATAGCAATGAGTCCTTTATTATTCATGGGAGGTGGGCCTTAGTGAAAAAAAGAGAAACACACCTGTCTATTTTACCAAGACAGAGGTTGAAGAGGCATTAATTCTACCAGCAAAACGCAATTTCTCTATCTGGAAAAAAAGTGCAGGTATTTCTTTGTGTCCAAATTATTTTCTCTTATATCTTCAAATTAGCGACGCACAACGAGCGCCACGTAGAAAACCTACGCAAGCGAGGCGTAACAAAGATAATTTGAAGATATAAGAGAAAATGGTGATCGCGCAGGGATTCGAACCCTGGACCTACTGATTAAAAGTCAGTTGCTCTACCGGCTGAGCTACGCGATCACAGGTCAATATGAGGCAAGGCCCTAAAAAGACTGGCGCAGCATATGGATTTAGCCGCCCCGCGTCAAGCATTCTTAGTCCCTAAGATTGAAATTTTTCTTTCAAGGCGCGTTCGACCTGCGGGGTCACGAACTCGCTCACGTCTCCGCCCAGCGCGGCAATCTCTTTGACGAACGAGGCTGAAACGAACTGCCACTTATCCGCGGCCATCAAAAACACGGTTTCGATCTGCGGGTCGAGCTTGGCGTTCATGCCGGTCATCTGGAACTCATATTCGAAGTCGGACACGGCGCGCAATCCGCGAAAAATGCACGATGCCCCGACATCACGCGCAAAATGCACCAACAATTTATCGAACGAACGCACTTCAATCTCGCAGCCCTTTTCCTGCATATTCTCGATATCGGCTTTCAGCATCTCCACGCGCTGCGCATGCGCGAAGAGCGGCCCTTTACGGGCATTATCCGCCACCCCGATCACCAGCTTGTCCACCATCTTGCTGGCGCGGCGGATGAGGTGCAAATGACCCTTCGTCACCGGGTCAAACGTGCCGGGGTAGATGCCGGTGAGGTATTTGCCTTTATTCTGAGTCATTTCAAGATATTAACGCGAAGACGCGAAGTTGCGAAGGGGTTTTATATGTTGACATATAAATTAACAGCTTATAAGGATGGTGTATACATAAGGAGAAGAAATGTCTGGCTTTAAACTTAATATGACCGCTTTCAGGCATTCCTCTGATTCAACAGCAGGATTTGCAGAGCTCTTGGTTCCACCCGATGATTGCTTTTTACCTGTTGATATAATTTTGAAATATCTTGAAAGTCTTGATGCAAATGACATTACGAACGAAAGCTTGCTATTCGGCGACCTTACCGATCGGGTAAAAGAAAACTTACCTATGTTTAAAACAACGTTAGACCAACTTGATCAAAAAATATTTGAACATATACAAACAGGACAACCAATCCGAGACAATGAAGCTTTAGCTCAAGAAATTGAACGCTTTATATCAATTTCCCTTGTTGTAAGAGCGTATACGCTGGCTATGCAGGACAGTGTCAGAGAAAATCCTGGTCACTTTTGCAAAGATCATAGGGAACCGGAGTAGTTTGCTATTTAAGTGTCCTCTCCTGATACTCCTGCATCGGATGCGTTTGTATCGCTCGGCTCTGTAACTTCACCATCAAACGCCTCTTCATCCTCGTCGTCGTCTTCCTGCACCTCGCGATAAAATCCGCTGCAACAGCTCTGAAACGCCATCAAACCCTTTTGCAAACCCCTCCGGCGGGTTCAATAAGATCAAGCCGCTGCGGATCATACCTTTGGGCGGCGGCGTTTCACCAGGCGCGTTCATCAGGCTATGCAAAGCCCCGTGCTTTAAGGGGACGCTCAATCCCTCAAGCAGCGCTTCATGATGCGCCGCTCCGGCTAAAACCGGATACCAGATCAAAATCTTCGCTTGCGGAGCGCGTTCAAGAATGTGAAGCGCCGTTTGCGCCGTCTGCGCATATTCGGCCTTCACCTCGTAGCTCGGGTCAACCAGCACCAGCGTAGCGGCCTGCGCCGCCGCATCACGGGGCAGGGCGTCAATGACCGCTTCATGCCCGTTTTTCTGGATAATACGCACCTGCGGCTTTCGCCCGAGATTTTGGCGCAAATGTTTGACCTCGCCGGGGTGCAGCTCGCACAGAGCCATCTCCTCGCCCTTGCGCCGCAGCGCCGCGATGCATCCGGCAGACCCCGGATAAAGCGGCGTCCAGAATTTAAGCGCCGCGCCATAAGGGTGCAGGAGCTTCGGTAGACGCGCCGGCGCAAGATGCGCGATGCCCGTTTCAAACTCGGCAGTTTTCAAGGCTTCTACCGCACCCAGATCATAAGCGCCGCGCCCGCTATGTGTGTCAATATAGGTGCGGCGAACCTTAGGTGACGCGGCTTCCCGCCCCATAGCGTCCCAAAGCGCACACAGCGCCGCATGCTTCTGCAAATCGGCCCACCCGCCCGCGTGATATATATGTTGGTAGGAGAGCATAGGGGCTTATTCTCTTAAAACTAACTCCAAGATATCATTTCGGTCATCAAAACCTGCACGCTTGTAAAAAGAAATACTTTTTTCACTGGGCCACACAATGACAGTCTCTGCATTGTGTTCTTGCGTGGCCCACTGTTTTACGAAATTTAAAAGTCCTGTGCCGATACCTTTATTTCTATATTCGGGAATTGTGTATGTGTTCGTCAAATAACCTATCGGCTGATTGCTCTGTAATGGCCGGGGAATGGCATCAACGATAACTACGCTAACCATCGCTATGATTTTGTCTTTTTCTTCCGCTATAAAATGAAAACAGTGCGGATTAGACTTGCACCATTCCACAAACCTATCGACAAATTCATCTAAGCTTTGGGAAACGCTCTGTTCTTCCTTAACAAAATTCCACCGCAATCGCCCCAAAGTTGGCAAATCATCAATATCTGCAAGACGAAACATTATTCAGCTTGTGTTTCGTCTTCTACGGTATTTGTTCCCGAGGCAGCTTGGCTTTCTTCTCTTTCATCTTCATCCTCGTCTTCCTGCACCAGCCAGGCCACGGACACGACCTGCTCGTCGGCATCGACCTTGAACACCGTCACGCCTTGAGCGCTGCGCCCTGTCGTGCGGATCGTCTCTACCGGTGTGCGGATCAGCTTGCCCTGGTCCGTGACCAGCATAATCTGGTGGGAATCCGTCACAGGGAAAGTTGCCACGACCTCGCCGCCATTTTTCTTCGTCAGAGCCATGTTCGTCACGCCTTGTCCGCCGCGCCCGCTCGTGCGGTACTCGTAGGCCGATGTGCGCTTGCCAAAGCCTTTGTTCGAAATGGTCAGCAGAATTTGCTCTTTATCCAACAACTCGCGGAAGCGTTCCTCGGAAAGTTCCAAAGATGTTTCTTCCATATCCGAGCCCTCGGCATCCGTGCCGATCAACTGGCTGGCCGCTTTCAGGTAAGCATTGCGCTCATCGGGCGTGATATCCATGTGCTTGAGGATCGACATAGAGATAACCTCGTCGCCTTTTTGCGTCAGCTTGACCCCGCGCACACCGGTCGAGTTCCGTCCGGCAAACACGCGGATATCAGTGACGGGGAAGCGGATCGCCTTACCCAGCTTGGTCGCCAGCATCACATCTTCATCCTCGGCGCAGATCTTGACCGAAACCAGACTTTCCCCTTCGCCCAGCTTCATCGCAATCAGGCCGTTCGAGCGGATATTGGCAAAATCCGAGAGTTTATTTCGCCGCACGCTACCGTGCGAGGTTGCAAACATAATATCCAGCTTGTTAATGATGTCCGGATCTTCGGGCATGCGCATATAAACCGAGACGTTCTCGTCTTTCTCCAAAGGCAACAGATTGACCATCGCCTTGCCTTTGGATTGCGGCGTACCCAGCGGCAATTGATACACTTTCATACGATGCACAATCCCGCGTGAGGTAAAGAACAGGATCGGCGTGTGCGTCGAGGCGACAAACAGGTCGGAGACAAAATCCTCGTCCTTCGTCGCCATCCCGCTGCGCCCTTTGCCGCCGCGCCGCTGAGCCCGGTAGGTATCGAGCGGCACGCGCTTGACATAGCCGCCGCCGGTAATGGTCACAACCATATCCTCGCGCTGGATCAGATCTTCCATATCCATTTCGAACTCGGCCTCGCACAGCTCCGTGCGGCGCGGCGTGCCGAACTTGGCTTTGACCTCTTCCAGCTCCTCGACCAGAACCTCCAGCAAACGCTCGCGGTTGGCCAGAATTTCCAGATATTCGGCGATTTTATCGGTAATCTCCCGCAACTCGGCGGCAATTTTATCCCGCTCCAGCCCTGTCAAACGGTGCAAACGCAGATCAAGGATTGCCTTGGCCTGTGCTTCGGACATGCTGTAGGTCCCGTCCTCGTTGAGCGGATGCTCTGGATCGTCGATCAACTCGATCAACGGCGCGATATCTTTCGCCGGCCATGATTTGGCGAGCAGGCCTTCACGCGCTTCCTGCGGATTGGCCGCTCCGCGGATCAGGGCGATAATATCGTCGATATTGGCTACCGCCACGGCCAGACCGGCCAAAATATGTGCTCGCTCGCGCGCTTTTCCGAGTTCGTAAATCGTCCGGCGCGTAATGACTTCCTCGCGGAATCGCACAAACGCCTTGATCATATCACGCAGCAACATCGTTTGCGGCTTGCCGTTATGCAGCGCCACCATGTTACAGGCAAAATTCGACTGCAAAGCCGTATGCTTGAAAAGCTGGTTCAAAACCACATCGGCAATCGCCCCAACTTTAAGCTCGATCACAATGCGCACGCCTTCGCGGTCGGATTCGTCGCGAATCTCGGCGATATCCTCGACGATTTTATCGCGGCCCACTTCGCCAAGGCGCTCCAGCAATTTGCCTTTATTCACCTGATAGGGGACCTCGTGAACGATAATTGCCTCGCGCCGGCCCATTTCCTCAATTGAAGTCTTGGCGCGCATCTTCACCGAGCCGTTGCCCGTGTGGTAGGCGCTGTAAATCCCGTTTTTACCCAGAATTTGCGCACCTGTCGGAAAGTCCGGCCCCGGAATGATTTCCATCAACTCATCGGTGCTGATCTCCGGATTGGCCACCATCGCCACACACGCATCGACAACCTCGACCAGATTATGCGGCGGAATGTTCGTCGCCATCCCCACGGCAATCCCGCCCGCACCGTTCACCAGCAGATTCGGAATGCGGCTCGGCAGAACCGTCGGCTCTTTTTCCGATTCATCGTAGTTCGGCTGGAAATCGACAGTATCCTTGTCGATATCTTGCAAAATCGTTTCCGCGGCCTTATCCATCCGCGCTTCGGTGTAACGCATGGCCGCCGGGTTATCCCCGTCCATCGAACCGAAGTTCCCCTGACCGTCAATCAACGGCAGACGCAAAGACCAAGGCTGGGCCATCCGCACCAAAGAATCGTAAATCGCCTGATCGCCGTGCGGGTGATATTTACCCATGACATCCCCGACCACGCGGGCAGACTTTTTATAGGCTTTGTCGGAGGTGTAACCGCCTTCGCGCATCGCGTACAAAATCCGCCGGTGTACAGGCTTCAATCCATCGCGCACATCGGGCAGGGCGCGGGATACGATAACGCTCATCGCATAATCGAGATAGGATTGCTTCATTTCCTCTTCGAGGGAAATGGTCGGGAATTTCTCGTCTTCGATCATCGCGGAATCAGTCATAGAATCAGGCTACTTTTTTATGGGTTATTTTAACCACTTTTTGTAGCAATTCTGCGGCTTGAAAACAAGTAAAACCCTGCAAATATTAACCGTGCAAAGCATTAAATTTACCGAACTTTTTGAAGGGTGAGGCGAACGGGGGTTAACGGCTGTTATTCATCGCGGTTTTCGTTCTTAACAAACCGCTCCAAAAGCGTTGAAAAACCGAAAATCAGAAACCCCGTGGCCATGCCGGGCACCAGATCCATGAGCTGCGCATGCAGCCCCAGCCCGTGCCGCCAGGCGACCGTCACGCCGAAGCCTGCCACCATCATCATGACCGCCAAGCGCTGCGTCGGTCGCCCGCCCAGCAGCATAATCACCACCAAAGGCGCCACGGCCGAAGCCATCCCACCCCACGCCAACACGACCAGAGACAGAACATTCTGACTGGCCATCAGAGCAATGCCGAGAATAAACAGCAGCACAAACACCGTCCCCAGCCGCGCCAGCACATAGGAATTGCGGAGCTGCGGGAAGACATGCTGCGTCAAGGCCGAAGAGGCGGCCAGAAGCAGAGAATCCGCCGTGGACATCGTCGCGGAAAACAGCCCCGCCACCAAAAGCCCCACCAGCATAGGCGGCAACAGATCCTGCCAGAGCGCCGGAATGGAAAGCTCCGGATCGAAACCGCCCTGAATTTCCGGCACCATCACGCGGGCGATAAACCCGACCAGTGTTGCCAGCGCCAAAACGCTCCAGCGCCAAAGCAGATAAATTCGCCGCGCCAGCAATAAATCCTCATCCGAGCGCGCAACCATATGCCGCACCATCAATTGCGGCTGCCCGAGTACGCCGATGCCAAACGCCACCCAGCCGATAAAGACCGGAATAAATTTGCTCTGGAACGGATCAACCAGCGACGGATCAATCGCCTTGAGCTGTTCATAGAGCGCGCCAAAACCGCCGAGCTTATCCATAGCAATCACCACCAAGACAAACAAAGAGGCAATAATAATCATGGCCTGCACAGCATCCGTCCAGATCGATGCGCGAATGCCCCCCGCCCAGCAATAGGCCAGCAACACCGCCGCCCCGACATACAGGAAAATATCGTAATCCCATGCAAATAGGCTTTGCCCGATCTTTGCCCCCGCCACGAGCTGCGCGCTGCAATAGGTTCCGAGGAAAATGACCGTCAGCATCGCGGTAATCACCGTAACGATTTGAAAATCCTGATCCCCCAACTTGCCTACGAGGGAAGGGTAGGTATGTGCGCGCATGGCGATCCCTTTGCGCCGGATTTTATTCCCGGCGATGATCCACCCCAAATGATCGCCGATCGTTAATCCGACCACCGCATAAACCGCTGTCAGGCCCGTGTTATAGGCTAGTCCCGCAAAGCCGATAAACGTTGCGCCGCTGGAAATTGTCGCTCCATAGGACAAAGCCACCAGCCATGCGGGTATGGAGCGGCTGGCCAGAAAATAATCCTCGATCGTGTTCTTGCGGAAAAAAGACGAGGCCAACCCGACCACCGTAAAAAATATAAAAAAACCCAGAAAGCTGATCAGCATCACATTCATCGAAAAATCCCCTGCAATTTATATTTTTGTTTATTGCGCCTGCGTCCGCGCTTTAATCAAAGCCTGATCCAGCATCTTGATAATCTGCGGCGAAACAACCCCGTCAAACTGTGGCCATTTCTTACGCGCGGAAATCGCTTCGGGCTTGCTGTAATATTCAACCATCGCCGCCAGTTCCGCCGTGGTAAATGTTTGCACGTATGTATCCAGAGAAATTTGCTCCAGCGTCTGATAATTCAAAACAGCCATCAAAGCCGCGCGAAAAGCGTCCTGATCTTCCACAGGCTCGAACTTCATGCGCAAATCGATATATTGGTCAATCGCCATGCGGACCTGATCGCGCACCGGATTGATCGCCAGCATTTTCTCGGCCAGCGCGCGGCGCTGTTGCAAATCTTTATCCTGAGATTCCTGCGCTGCCGCCGGATGCGCCAGACATAAACAAACCAGAAGAAAGAAAACGCCGCGCCGGATCATAAGCCTAATCTTTACGATCAAAGGAAAAGAAATGCGGCGAAAAGGATGGTTTTTGAGAACCGGAACGGAACATACAGAGGGTATTTGAGTACCGGAAGCGCAAAAAACCATCATTTGCAGGCCATTTACTGAACGTTGATCGTGAAGATTTAAAATGGGATTTCGTCTTCCAACTCATCGACGGGAGCCGGTGAAGATTGAGAGGCTGCCGCAGGTCCGGCGTTAAAACCGCCGCCTTGCGAATCCTGAAAAGAAGATGCACCGCCGCCATAACCACCGCCAGCATTATCCCCGGAGCCGCGTGAATCCAGCATATTCAATTCACCGCGGAACGGACGCAGCACAATCTCGGTCGTGTATTTCTTCTGCCCGTCCTGTTCCCAGCTCCGCGTTTCAAGCTGGCCTTCGATATAAACTTTAGAGCCTTTGCGCAGGTAATTTTGCGCGACATTCACCAGACCTTGGTTAAAGATTACAACGCGATGCCATTCGGTTTTTTCCTTGCGCTCGCCTGTGGCTTTGTCTTTCCAGCTCTCCGACGTCGCAATCGACAAATTCACAACCTTATCGCCCGATTGCATAGATCGCACTTCCGGGTCCGCACCCAGATTACCAACCAAAATCACTTTATTTACGCTGCCAGCCACAACTCATACTCCTTCAAATGTATCTAGAAGAGTCACTATAGACAGCCCCGCGCCAATAACAAAGGTTTTTTCCGTCCCCATCCACAAAAGGGCAGGAACGCGCAAAATTTTGACATAAGTTAAGATTTTCTTTATACTTTGCCGCATAATAATGAAAAATAACGAAGGCAAAAATTAAGGCGGGTGTGTATGGCCGATCCTTCTTCAAATGACGATCCATTTTCAGGCGTTTCCGATATGGCCGGAAAAGCATTCGTTCGTGCGAGTGCTACGCATGACAAAATACCGGAAAATGTTCCGGGAAGGGCACAAATGTATGCCACGCTACAACTCGCTGACCGTTTAATAGGTGGGGGCCAGCATGGAATGGCACACCAGATTCTTGAGGGATTGAATGCGGCGATGGAGCAAACAGTGGCTCTGCGCGCAAAAAACAGAAGCCTCCAGCTAACATCTATTCAGGATCGTTTGACCGGCCTGCCTGATAGGGCAGGCATTATGCGCTATTTGGAAAACCATGTATCCAAGATGGAGCGTAAAAATCATGCCGGCGTGCTATCATCCGATACAAGATCGGTTGTTGTGTTCGTCGATCTAAAAGATTTTAAAAGCGTCAACGATACATATGGCGCGCAATATGGTGATGCTCTTTTATGCGCTATTGCTGATACGTTGCGTGAAAATCGCCGTCCTGACGACTTTGTTGGTCGTTTGGGCGGAGATGAATTTATTGTTGTTTTGAATGATATTGATCCAAACGCACCAATTGATGGAAATAATACGGCTCTGGATGTTGTTTTAGAACGCCTGCGTTATGCTGTGGGTAGGGCAAGTATAAATATTGACGGACAAAAACTATCACGTGATGCACATATAGGCTTTGAAGTCATAGAGCCGGATGCTTCATTTAAAAATGTAGCATCCATCATTCAAAGAGCTGATAAAAATCGCTTAGAGAAAAAACGTATCGCTGCGGCAGACGCCATAGAGCATCCTGACCTCACATAAAAAATCTGGATTTCCCCCTCGTTCTGCGCCATATATCCCTGTATGAGCCTGAAAACGATATCCATCCGCGGGGCGCGGGAACATAACCTGAAAGACATCAATGTCGATATGCCGCGCGACAAGCTGATCGTGATTACGGGCCTGTCCGGCAGTGGCAAGTCCAGCCTCGCGTTCGACACAATTTACGCCGAAGGCCAGCGCCGCTACGTCGAAAGCCTTTCGGCCTATGCGCGCCAGTTCCTCGAAATGATGCAAAAGCCCGATGTCGATAGCATCGAAGGCTTGTCTCCGGCCATTTCCATCGAGCAAAAAACCACCTCGCGCAATCCGCGCTCCACCGTCGGCACGGTGACAGAAATCTACGATTATATGCGCTTGCTCTGGGCGCGCGTCGGGATTCCGTACTCTCCGGCCACCGGCAAGCCGATCACCAGCCAAAGCGTCACCGAAATCGTCGACCGCATCAAAGCCATGGGCGAGGGGACAAAGCTCTATTTGCTCGCCCCCATCGTGCGCGGACGCAAAGGCGAATACCGCAAGGAATTCAAAGAACTGCAAGCCAAGGGCTTTCAACGCGTCAAAGTCGACGGCACGCTCTATGAAATCGCCGAGGTTCCGGCGCTAGATAAACAGATCAAGCACGATATCGAGGTCGTCGTTGACCGTCTCGTCATCCGCGGCGATATGGGCAACCGCCTTGCCGATTCCATCGAAACAGCATTAGGACTGGCCGACGGGCTGGCCATTGTCGAAAACGCCGACACGGGCGAACAAACCCTGTTCAGCGAGAAATTCGCTTGTCCGGTCTCCGGCTTCACCATCGCCGAGATCGAGCCGCGCCTGTTTTCCTTTAACTCCCCGCATGGGGCTTGTCCGGATTGCGACGGGCTGGGCGTGCGCCGCCGCGTTGATCCGGCGCTGGTTGTTCCCGACCCGTCCAAAAGCATCCGCAAAGGCGCTGTCACCGCATGGTCGGGCGGGTTTGCACCGTTCTATATGCAGGCCATGGAAGCGGTGGCCGATTACTACGGCTTCAGCGCCGATACGCCGTGGGAAGACCTCAAACCCGAAGAGCAGGATAAAATCCTCTATGGCTCGGGCACGGACGTTATCCGCATCACCTATCAAACCAAGGGCGAGAGCAGCTTTAAAAGCAACAAACCCTTCGAGGGGGTGATCCCCAATCTTGAACGCCGCCTGCTCGAAACCGATAGTAATTCCCAGCGCGAAAAGCTGGAGCAATATCTCTCCAGTTCCCCGTGTGAAACATGTCACGGCAAGCGCCTGAAACCCGAAGCGCTGGCCGTGAAAATCGACGGAAAAACCATCGCCGACATTTCCGCCTACAGCATCGAAGAAGCGCAAGGCTGGTTTGATGGTGTGCGGAATAATCTCGGTGCGCAGCACCGCGAAATCGCCGCGCCGATCCTGAAAGAAATCAACGAACGCCTGACTTTCTTGATGAATGTTGGTCTGGATTACCTCAATTTGTCGCGGAACTCCGGCACGCTCTCAGGCGGTGAAAGCCAGAGGATAAGGCTCGCTTCGCAAATCGGCTCCGGCCTTACGGGCGTTCTCTACGTGTTGGATGAACCCTCTATCGGCCTGCACCAGCGCGACAATAACCGCCTGCTGGAAACATTGCGCCGCCTGCGCGATCTGGGCAATACGGTTCTGGTTGTCGAGCATGACGAAGACGCCATCCGCGCCGCAGATCACCTGATCGACATGGGCCCCGGCGCAGGTGTGCATGGCGGGCAAATCGTTGCCGAAGGCGTGCCCGAAGACGTCTTCAAAAACAAAAACAGCCTCACCGCCGCCTATATGAGCGGTGAAAAAGAAATCGCTGTACCGTCTACCCGCCGCCCCGGCAAGGGCAAAGGCAAAAACAAACAATGCCTCGAAATTATCGGCGCACACGGCAATAACCTGAAAAACGTCAACGCTCAAATTCCGCTCGGCACCTTTACCTGTGTGACCGGCGTATCGGGCAGCGGTAAGTCAACCCTGACGCTCGATACCATTTATCGCGCCGCCAGCCGTGCCCTTATGCGCTCGCAGGAACACCCGCTGGCCTATGACGAGATCAAGGGCCTCGAATTCATCGACAAGGTGATCGATATCGATCAAAGCCCGATCGGCCGCACCCCGCGCTCGAACCCGGCCACCTATACCGGCGCGTTTTCGCCTATCCGCGACTGGTTCGCCGGACTGCCCGAAGCCAAAGCCCGCGGCTATAAAGCCGGACGTTTCAGCTTCAACGTCAAGGGCGGACGCTGCGAAAGCTGTTCCGGTGATGGCGTCATCAAGATTGAAATGCACTTCCTGCCCGACGTCTACGTCGAATGCGAAGCCTGTAAAGGCGCACGCTACAACCGCGAAACACTGGAAATAAAATACAAAGACAAGAGCATCGCCGATGTTTTGAACATGACGGTTGAAGAAGCCGCCGAATTCTTCAAGGCCGTGCCCTCGATCCGCGATAAACTCGAAACCCTCAAAAGCGTCGGCTTATCCTATATTAAGGTCGGCCAGCAAGCCACAACGCTCTCCGGCGGCGAGGCCCAGCGCGTCAAGCTTTCCAAGGAGCTGTCAAAGCGCTCGACGGGCAAAACGCTCTATATTCTGGATGAGCCGACCACAGGGCTGCATTTCGAAGACGTGCGCAAGCTCCTGGAAGTTCTGCACCGCCTCGTCGATCAGGGGAATACGGTGCTGGTGATCGAACATAACCTCGATGTTATCAAAACGGCTGATTACATCATCGACATTGGCCCCGAAGGCGGCCACAAAGGCGGGCAGGTCGTAGCCAGCGGTACGCCGGAAGATATCTGCGAAGTCAAAGCCAGCTTTACAGGAGAATTTCTCAAGCCTCTACTCAAAAAAGCCAAAAAACCTCGAAAAGCCGCTTAAGAAAAAGATTCAAAGACGCAAGCTAACATACGTCAGAAAAAGCATTTTTAAATATTTGTAGCCGTTCGTGCTCACCGATAAATTCGTCCACAATCATCGCCGGAGTCGGTTCCGTGCCTTGACGCTTTTTCTTCATCACAAACCGGTTCAAAAGACGGATATCGCCCCAGCGCGCCGCATGAAAAGCGCCTTCGAATATATCGCGCAGCAGGGCAGGGCGCACATCATCCTTGCCGTAGGCCAGGCAGGTTTTGACCAGCGCGGGGGCGCACCATCCGATAATCTCGCCTTTCATAAAAGCCTCGTTTTGCCGCATAGCCTCCTTGAGCAGGATCTCCGGCTCATGATCGACCAACGCTTCGCCCAAAATCTGCTCAAAACGAGCCATTGCCACCTTGGCATGCGCCCGCTCGAATCGTTCCTGATCCGCAAACGGATTGTAAATCTCCAGGCTTTTAAGCGGTACAACATCGGTGTTCAATGACTCGGCAATCAAATGCGCGGTTGTGCGGACATACGCGCTATCGCTGTGATAGGACGCCGCCCCGAGAATATCGCGGGCAGACAACCCCATCCACGCCATTTCCTGCGCGCCGTAACAAAACTGCACCCATTGCTTCAGAGTAATATCATCGTAGGTTTCATTGATTTCATTGACCATCAAAAGCGTGTTTTGGATAAGCTCGCTCATATCTTTCGTCTCGATAGCCATGTCCTTCAAAATCAATCCGATCGAATCGAACACGATTGGATAGGGATGATTCTCCGGAATGTATCCTTCGTTGGCCGTGATGCTGAGTTCGCTACATTTCTTCATATAACGCCGGAAAAACCCTTTCTCTTCGCTTTGTTCGATCAACAACGCGGCAAAACACTCGGACAACAATGTGCGCCGTAAAACATCCAGCGGTGAAGGGGACGGCGCAATGACGTCTTTCTTGCGATGAGGTTCCGTCTTATGCTTTTGGTAAAAAGAAAGCGCTTGCCAAGCCAGTCCATACCCTAAAAACCGGTCATATTGTTCGGGGTTGGCCTCGAAAATAAGCGCTTTGGGCAAAACCGTCTCCTCGGCGCAGACATTGCACACCGCCAGCGCATCTTCGGTGCGCTCGAACGGCCAGAACAAAACCCCGCCGCGTTTGGCAAATGCTATGCCCTTGAAGCCACAGCGCTCCGGCAAGGTACGTTGTAGATAAGGCAAAAACGCTTCACCGGCCGGATGCCGCGCAACAGGCGCCAGAGGTGCGCCTTTATTTTCCGTTCCCGGCATCTGAATGTGGAAGTAGAGTGTCAACGCCGGAAAAGCCTCCTGAATCTGGCGGCTTATGGTCCGAAAGCTATATTCAAATCCGCGGTCTGGTTGGCTCATGCTCACATCGTTGTCACAATAAAAACGCAGGAAATCAGGCGAAAAGACAAAATAAACGCGGCATCCTTGCGACAGATTTTCAGGACTTGCCGCCGCCCGTGAATTGTGTAGGATACAGTGTTTAAACCCCGAAAAAAATAAAAAGAGTCAAAAATGCAAAGCACGAACAATTTTCTCAAAGGCAAGCGAGGTCTGATTATGGGGGTCGCCAATGACCGCTCGATCGCTTGGGGGCTGGCCAGGGCTGCCGCCGAAAGCGGCGCTGAGTTGGCTTTTACCTACCAGGGCGAAGCGTTGGAAAAGCGCGTGCGCCCGCTGGCCGAGCAAATCGGTGCAAAAATTGTCGTGCCTTGCGATGTGACCGACGAAGCCAGTATCGATTCGACCTTTGCGGCGATTGAAAAAGAATGGGGCCAGCTCGATTTTGTTGTCCATGCCATCGCTTTTTCCGACAAAAACGAGCTCGACGGACTGTACCTGAATACAAGCCGCGAGAATTTCACCCGCACGATGGATATTTCCGTTTATTCCTTCACCGCCGTTGCCCGCCGCGCCGTGCCGCTGATGAAAGACGGTGGCTCTTTGGTCACGCTGACCTATTACGGCGCCGAGCGCGTCATGCCGCACTACAACGTTATGGGCGTGGCCAAAGCCGCTCTGGAGGCTTCCGTGCGCTATCTAGCCGCCGATCTGGGGGCTCGAAATATCCGCGTCAATGCCATTTCCGCAGGCCCGATCAAAACGCTGGCCGCCAGCGGGATCGGCGACTTCCGTTATATTCTAAAGTGGAATGAGCTTAACTCGCCGCTTAAGCGCAACGTGACCATCGACGATGTCGGGCGCTCCGGTTTGTTCCTGCTCTCTGAACTGGGCTCCGGCGTTACGGGTGAAGTCCTGCACGTTGATGCAGGTTACCACACGGTAGGCATGTGCAGCGTCGACTCCGCCGCCGAAACCGGCGCGCTCCTGCAATCCATCGCTCCGAAAAAAGACGAAGAAGCGGCTTAAGCAAACCTTTAGCTATGAGTAAGGAGGGCAGGTGAGGCTCGGCCTTCCCCTTCCGTCTGGCGGGCAAAGCATAATTCCAAAATTAATGATGAAATCCGCAGAACGCGAGCTTTCTGCGCGGCGGCTCTTGCACATAGCGCGGGATATAGTGCGGATCGGCGCGCAAGAGAGCTGCCCTGACCATATTTGTAAAATTATGGCTCAATCCGTCTGGACTGGGGATGCGATGTCTGCTCAGCGACATGGTGACGGGTTGAAAGTCACCAAAACAGAATGTGCGGTTTGCGCCATGCGTTGCCGCCGTCATATAGGCATCTTGCGTAGCCCTCACAAGGTCGTTAACAGAAGGACGATCTCCGTGTTTGAGTGGTTCTCTGTCTGCAACTTGTCTGAGTATTTCTTTTTGCAGGGGGGTAAGTTTCGACATTGTATAAGCTTTCTATAATTTACTGTTACATAACTACGAAAACAGAGCGGTTATGTCAACGATTTTAAGGCATACTCTTTCCTAAAACAAAAAACTCCGCTAAAACGAAACCATGATCTGGTTCAAAGACTATTGCGTTGATTACCTCGAAGGCTTGCGCAACGCCAATATGGGCACGCATATCGGGATTGAATTCACCGACATCGGCCCCGATCACTTAAGCGCGCGCATGCCCGTCGATTACCGCACAACCCAGCCTTTCGGCATTTTGCACGGCGGGGCGAGCTGCGTACTGGCCGAAACGCTCGGCTCTGTGGCCGCATGGATGACCATCGATCCGGACAAAGAACGCGCCGTCGGCCTCGACATCAACGCTAACCATATCCGCGCCGTCACCCAAGGCTTTGTCATCGGCCGCTGCACACCGCTGCATATCGGTCGCCGCACACAGGTCTGGAGCATCGACATCACCGAAGAAGCCACCGGCAAACGCGTCTGCATTGCCCGCCTCACCGTCGCTATCATAGAGCAGGGAACCTTGAGCGCTCAGAAAGAAAAAGTGGTTGTGAAATAATGTAGACCACCACGGACACGGCGATCACAACGGTTTTATATCTTGCGCTTCATTCGTTGTGCCCGTAGTGTTCGTAGTGGTTAATTAAAAAGGGAATTCATGTCTGGTAATCGTTTCGGCACACTTTTTCAGTATACAACCTTCGGCGAAAGCCACGGCCCGGCCATTGGCGCTGTTGTGGACGGCATGCCGCCGCGCATCCCGCTCACCGAATCCGACATTCAAGCCTATCTCGACAAGCGCAAGCCCGGCCAGTCCCGCCACACCACACAGCGCAAAGAACCCGACACGGTTGAAATTCTCTCCGGCGTCTTCGAAGGCCAAACCACAGGCACGCCTATCGCTCTCCTGATCCGCAATCAGGACCAGAAATCCAAGGACTACAGCGAAATCAAAGATAAATTCCGCCCCGGCCACGCCGATTTTACCTACATGGAGAAATACGGTATCCGTGACTACCGTGGCGGCGGGCGCTCCTCCGCGCGGGAAACCGCCAGCCGCGTCGCCGCAGGGGCTCTGGCGCGCAAGCTGCTGGAAAACCAGATTGGCGCGGGCGTAAAAATCCGCGCCGCCGTTGTGCAGGTCGGAGAAAAGCACATCAACCGCGATAATTTCGACTGGGCACAAATCGAGAAAAACCCGCTCTGGTGCCCCGATTCCAAAGCCGCCGAAGAGTGGGCGGACTATCTGGATGACATCCGCAAATCCGGTTCTTCCATCGGCGCGGTCGTCGAATGTCACGCCTCGGGCATTCCGGCCGGACTGGGCGCACCCGTGTATGATAAGCTCGACGCGGATCTGGCCAAAGCGATGATGAGCATCAACGCCGTCAAGGCTGTGGAAATCGGCGCCGGATTCGAGGCCGCTTCATTACGCGGCGAACAAAACGCCGATGAAATCCGCGCTGGCGGCTTCCAGAGCAATAACGCGGGCGGCATCCTCGGCGGCATCTCCAGCGGGCAGGACATCATCGTGCGCGTCGCCTTCAAGCCGACCAGCTCCATTTTGACCCCCGTCAAAACGATCGATACGGGCGGAAACGAAACCGAAATCATCACCAAAGGCCGCCACGATCCGTGCGTCGGCCTGCGCGGCACACCCGTCGTCGAGGCCATGATGGCCTGCGTCCTCGCCGATCACTGGCTCCGCCACAAGGCGCAGTGCCTATGAAGAAAAACTTCCGCCAGCATCGTCCGCTTTTCACCCCGCCATCTTCACAAAAACCGAAGATCAAATGGCGCATTTTGCCTATCATTTGGCTGGCGCTCAAACGCACGGCGATGGCGCTGGGCTTTTTGATGCTCATTAACGCGGTGATCGCGGTTGTGATCTTGTCTTCTGCCCGCAAAGGCGCTCACGAAGTACCCATGTTGCCCCAAAAGGACATCGTCCTCTATATGGGGTTCGAAGACGGGTTCCAGGAACTTCCCAAAGAAATATCTTTTCTTGATGGCTTTGAAGAGCCGTCCCTGACCGTAAATGAAATTGTCGATACGCTGGATCATGCGGCCCGTGACCCGCGTGTGACAGGATTGGTTGCCCGCATGCGCGGCGGCAGTTTCGGCCTCAGCGCCACACAAGATGTTCGCGCCGCGCTCAAACGCTTTCGCGAAGCCGGAAAATTCGCCTATATCTACAGCTCATCCTATGGCGATGGCGGCGGCGGGCTGGGGCGCTATTATCTCGCTTCGGCCTTTGACGAAATCTGGATGCAGCCGTTGGGTGTTGTCTCGGTCGCCGGCATCAGCGCTGAAATGCCGTTCATGCGCGAAGGTCTCGACAAACTCGGTATCCGTCCGCAATTCTTCCAGCGCAAGGACTATAAAACCGCCTATGAAAGCCTGACGAACAAGTCAATCTCGCCCGAAAATAAGGAAATGACGCGCCAGCTCATCAACGATATTCGCAGTGTCATTCTCGCCGACGTGCCGGCCGATCGCGGGATGAGCCCCGCTGCATTCGAAAAACTGGTCGATAAAGGCCTGCTGACGGCCAAGGAAGCCCAAGAAGCCGGGCTGGTGACCCATGTCGATTACGGCGACGTGCTGCTGGAAAAGGTCGCCGAAGAGGTAACTGGCGAGCCGAAAGCCGAAAACCTCGATCTGGTGTACATGGAAGACTACCGCGATGGCATCGCAAGCGAAATCCATAAAGGTCGTAAAGGCAAGGTTGCCCTGATTTATGCGCTGGGCGCGATCGTCCCCAGTGCTGACGGCGGCGGCGCCTTTGATGGTGGCTCTCATGTCGCCGCAGCCGATGAAATCGCTCCGGCCATCCTCAATGCATCGCGCGACAATAAGGTCTAAGCCATCATTCTGCGCATCGACAGCCCCGGCGGCTCGCCCACGGCCTCGGAAAGCATTCTGCGCGCCGTCGAACGCGCTCAAGGTCGCGGGAAGAAAGTCATCGTCTCTATGGGCGACGCCGCAGCCTCGGGCGGTTACTGGATTTCAGCCTATGCCGATCATATCTTCGCCTCTCCGACAACGCTCACAGGCTCTATCGGCGTCGTCGGCGGTAAATTCGCCATCGAAGACCTCAGCAAAAAACTTGGCGTGAACTGGGAGAAAATATCTTGGGGCAAAAACGCCGGAATCTGGTCGATCAACACGCCGTTTAACGCCAGCGAAACCGAGCGCATGAACGCTATGCTCGATCAAATCTATGACAGCTTTATCGAGCGCGTGGCCAAAGGCCGGAAAATGGAGCCAGAAGCCGTCGATAAAATCGCCGGAGGCCGCGTCTGGACAGGCAAGCGTGCGCTGGAAATAGGCCTTGTTGACGAGCTGGGGAGCCTGAGCGATGCGCAGGATTATGTGGCGCGGATGCTGGGCGGGCAGGACCGCCGCGATATCGATATCGAAATCTTCCCCAAACCCAAAACCGCGATCGAACAGCTTATGGAGCTTTTGGGCGGGCAGGTGGCCATGGGACCGGAACCTGATTGGGCCTCCAAAGCCAAAATCCTTCTCCAGCCCTATTTGCAGGCGGTAGATATGGGGCAAAATCCGCAGAATTACCTCACCTACGAACCCCTGCGTTTGGAATAGGGCGCATGGAGTAGGGCGCATGGAGTAGGGGGCTATTCCGCCGCCGCTTTGAGCCTGCCTTCATCCGCGCTAAACAGACGCTTCAAAACAGCATAAATGTCTTGATAGCTCATCAGAATATGATCCGGTCCATACCCTTTTTCGATCACCGCCACCGCTGCATTGACCGCATAAGCCACCGGCACGATTTCGCACGGTAATTCCTTATCTGCCGCCAACACGGCCAGCACGTCCTTGTGGCGGTCGCCGATATACCAGATCACGTCGCTGGCCAGCAAAGGCCGCTGGAGCAATCGGTCCAGCGCCAGCAAAATCGGCTCCGGGTTCGGCTTGGACTTGCGGATATCCTCGCGGAAAATGCATGCGCCGAAATACTCATTTAAGCCGAATTTCTCGACAATATCCTCGCCGTAGCCCTTGCCCAGCCCGTTGCTGGCCAGCGCCATCGGGATGTTGTGCTTCTTCAGCAAGGATAAAACCGAATATACGCCGGGGCATGGCTCCACCACCAGCTCCACAGGCTTGCGCCGCAGCTTGTGAATGGCGCGGTGCACGATAATCGACTTGGCGGGCTTAACAGGCTCATCCGGTCCGGGCAGCAAAATCGGCCCTTGCGCCCGGCGCTCGAACACCCACGTCCATAAACGAGAGATTTTGAACGCCGCATCGTCCAGCCACTCCATCACCCCCAAAAGCTTGGGGTGCAAGTGCCGGACGGTCGTTCCATCCATATCAAAAATCACGATTGTCGGGCAGGGTAGAGGCATGAAAAAAGCCTAAAGCGTTTTGATGGCGATAGCAACGATAGATGATGCAACCAGTCCAGCCTCTTCATATTGCTTTTCCGGGCTGTCATGATCCTGAAACACGTCGGGCAGGTGCAGCGTGCGGACTTTGAGGCCGTCCATCAGGTCGTTATGCGCCAGAAATTCCAGCACATAGGAGCCGAACCCGCCGCGCGAACCTTCTTCGATGGTGATCAGTGTTTTATGCCCGTGCGCCAGATCGCGAATTAAGTTTTCATCCAAAGGTTTGGCAAACCGCGCATCGGCCACGGTGACGCTCACACCTTGCGCCTCCAGCATATCGGCTGCCTTCAGGCATTCTCCAAGCCGAGCGCGCCCAGCGAGTACCACTGCCAGCCAACCTTGGCCTTCGGGGTGACCACGGGCGGGCACCCGCCCAGAGCCGCAACGTGGTGCTCACCGGCTT
>JAGRIU010000024.1 GCA_020443075.1 Alphaproteobacteria bacterium | reverse complement strand
GCTATTGTGGGGCGCGATAATATTCTCGGCGTGCAGTTTCACCCCGAGAAAAGCCAGCAGGCCGGATTGGATTTGCTTTCTGGTTTTTTGCATTGGCGGCCCTAGATAGAAATGATGTATCCTTATAGAGGAGGGTTTTCATGAGCGATCAGATCAATATTCAGGCTTTGCCGCCGCAGCCCAGTGTCGAGGTTTTAGAAGCTCTCAATCCGGGTGATTTGAATGATTTGTGTGACGCGACCGATGCGGCGATTGAAGGCGGCGGGGGTTTTGGCTGGGTGGATTTACCCTCGCGCGAGATTTTAGAGCGTTATTGGCAAGGCGTTTTGGCGATGCCGGCGCGTATTTTGCTGGTGGCGCGGCTAGACGGGGTGATTTGCGGTACGTGTCAGCTCTGGAAGCCGCCGGTTCATAATGAGGCGCAGGCGCATATTGTGACATTGACGACCAATTTTGTTGCGCCATGGGCACGTGGGCACGGGTTGGCGAAGATGCTGGTGGAAAAGGCTGAAGAGATTGCTGCGCGTGAAGGCTTTGCGGTGATTAACCTCGAGGTGCGGGAAACCATGAAAACCGCGATCGATATTTACGAGTCTCTCGGGTATGTGCGGTTCGGCGTGCATCCTTATTCCGTGCGGTTGCCCGATCAGGTTCTTAAAGGGTTTTATTACTATAAAGTGATTGATTCAAACGCTTTGGAGCAGCGGGGTTAGCGGTTTAATCCGGCGGCAGCTGTTTGAGGTTTTCTTGTACTTGCCGCTGGAGCGGTTGCATCCGGTGTTTGGTTGATTGATGTGACGGTGGCTTTAGCCTTGGGCGTTTCTGTTTTCTGTGCTTTGTAGAGGAATGAAAAGCTCAGGGTTCCCTGCGGGCGGTTGGGTGCAGAGCATTGAAGGCCAATAAGTTTGTACGGGTCTGAGTTCTTTGTATTTGTTCTTATATCTCGAGCGATATCTAGAATATTTTTGAGTTGGCCTTTGCTGAGGGGCACAACGCCGAACTTACTTGCCCGGTTTATGTTTGTTCTTTGCAGGCGTTGCCATGCTTCTGTGGCCGAGACATCAAAAACGATGTTGTAGGCTGTTTTCGGGGTTGGGTTACTCATTTTAGAACTCTTTATTCTTCCGGTTGCGGCGGTTATATGCCACAGGTTTTTCGGATAATCAATAACTTTTTTGACATAAATTAGCACTTTTTTGTTTCGGCGGCGTTTAAAAGCCCGGCTTGCGTGGCGGCGGCATTTTCTTTATAGGTTTTGCCTATGATACTTTATCCGGCCATTGATTTGAAAGGTGGGCGCTGCGTGCGTCTTGTACAGGGCGATATGAACCGCGATACGGTTTATAACGAGGATCCGCAGGCACAAGCTCTGGAATGGG
The DNA here is from genome assembly GCA_020443075.1 of Alphaproteobacteria bacterium. Classification (GTDB taxonomy): domain Bacteria; phylum Pseudomonadota; class Alphaproteobacteria; order Micavibrionales; family Micavibrionaceae; genus TMED27. The sequence goes on along the minus strand of JAGRIU010000024.1, from coordinate 42,688 downwards.
TGCAAAAAGGGTTCTCATGGCTGCATATTGTTGATCTGGACGGCGCGTTTTCCGGTGCGCCGGAAAATCATATGGCTGTGCGCGCGATTTTAAAGTCTGTTGATATTCCGGCGCAACTCGGCGGAGGTATTCGTTCACTGGCGCAGATCGAGCATTGGCTGGGTGAGGGTCTTAGCCGCGTCATTCTCGGCACGGCCGCGGTGCGTGATCCTGAGTTGGTGAAGGAGGCGTGCCGCGCGTTTCCCGAGCAGATTGCCGTGGGTATCGATGCGCGCGAAGGGATTGTGATGACTGATGGCTGGGTTGATGCGTCGGGGGTCAAGGTGGCCGATTTGGCGCGGATGTTCGAAGATGTGGGTGTGGCGGCGATTATCTATACGGATATCAGCCGGGACGGCACAGGTCAGGGGATTAATATCGAGGCGACCAAAGCGCTGGCGGAGGCGACGTCTATTCCGGTGATTGCTTCGGGCGGGGCGGGGTCTTTAGCTGATATTATGGCGGTGAAAGAGGCTTCGCTCAGTCACGGGCTGAACGGGGTGATTGTCGGTAAGGCGTTTTACGATCAGCGCATTGATCCTGCGCAGGCTTTGGCTGTGGCTTCGGGTGAATGGGCCGCGAATGATGATGTTTAACATTTGACAGAAGTATGCTCTTGGCCTATAAGGCGCGTTTATTCAGTCAAGTTTTCAGGAGTTTTAATGTTTTCAAAGTCTTATTGTCTTGATGATTCACGTCGCCATCTGGAAAATCACTGGTTCAGTGCGGCTTTGGTCGGCGTGAAAAAGGCTTATAGGCGTTTTGATCCCAGAGCGTTTAATCGAGATTTCGGGATTGCGAGCGGCATTCTTTTTGCTAAGCCGAAATTTTTTTTCGGGCTGCAACAACCCCTTACGTCTGAGAATATTCGTTCGGCACTTGCGGGTTATGTTGAAGAAGAAGGTGATAAGTACAAATCTGAGTATCGTCAGATTATTGTCGATGCGGCTGTCGAAGTCTATGGGCAAGCGGCTGGTAGCTCGCCTGCCTAAATCGCTTGTTGTTTGTGCAATATTTCATTACATCTTAGGGCATGTTAAAGACCCGTATTATTCCCTGCCTCGATATTGACTCTATTGAGGGTCGGGGCCGCGTCGTCAAGGGCGTGAATTTTGTCGATATCGTCGATGCCGGTGATCCGGTGGAGCAAGCGCGTGTGTATCAGGCGCAAGGTGCGGACGAGCTGTGTTTTCTCGATATTACCGCCACGCATGAGGGGCGCGATACGATCATCCATATGGTCGAGCAGGTCGCTGAAGAGGTCTTTATGCCGATGACAGTCGGCGGGGGGATCAGCAAGGTCGAGCATATCCGAAATTTGCTGAATGCCGGGGCCGATAAGGTGTCGATTAATTCGGCGGCGGTCAAGAATCCTGATTTTGTCAAGGAGGCCGCCGATAAATGCGGGTCGCAATGTATTGTCGTGGCGATTGATGCTAAGGAAGCCTCTGCTCCCTTGTCATCCCTGCGAAAGCAGGGATCTTGTTCCCGCAGCTCCCCGATCCCGGATCAAGTCCGGGATGACATATTTGGGAAATGGGAGATTTTCACCCATGGCGGGCGCAAGGGCACGGGGATTGATGCGGTGGAGTGGGCCGTGAAAATGGCTGAGTATGGAGCCGGAGAGATTTTATTGACCTCGATGGATCGGGATGGGACGAAGCAGGGTTTTAATTTACCGCTCACGCGCGCGGTGAGTGATGCGGTTCCTGTGCCGGTGATTGCCTCAGGCGGGGTGGGGACTTTGCAGCATCTGGTGGAGGGCGTGAGCGAAGGGCATGCTTCGGCGGTGCTGGCGGCCTCGATTTTTCATTTTGGAACCTATACAATCGCCCAAGCCAAAGAGGCGATGGCGCAGGCCGGGATTCCTGTGAGACGGTAAGAGATATGAGCGCACGGATTATCGAGAAGCTTTATAATGTGTTGCAGGCGCGCAAAGGGGCCTCGCCGGAGAGTTCGTATGTGGCCAGCCTCTATGATAAAGGTTCGGTGAAGATTTCCGAGAAAATTCGGGAAGAGGCCGAGGAGACGATTGTCGAAGGATTGAGATTGGAAAAAAGCGGGGCCGATGAAGCCATTCGTGAGGCTTTGATTTCAGAATCTGCAGACCTTGTTTTTCATTTGCTAGTGCTCTTCTCACATCACGATATTCATCCGGACGAAGTTTTTAAAGTTCTTGAGGCGCGTTTTGGCACATCCGGGCATGATGAAAAAGCCAGCCGTTCCAAGGTTTGAAGCGAACGTCTGATGTCTCAGAATACCTAAAGTTTTAGCAATTCTTAACAGAATAAAAACCCGTTTATGTCATGATGGTAATTGGGTGAAATTACTTTGGGTGGCTCATATGACGCATTTTTCTTCCAAGCGCGTGCCTCAATTTTTGAAAAAATATTTAAACGGTGAGACGGCTTCTGTTTTACCGCTTGCGGCTTTGGCGTTTCCAGTGGTTCTCGGTATGGCGGGCTTAGGCACGGATGCCGGTTTGTGGATGGCTCAAAAGCGCAGCTTGCAAACGGCGGCGGATGCGGCTGTGATCGCAGCCGGATGGGAAATGGCGCAAGGCAGTGCCGATTATATGGATAGTGTGGCTTTTCGCGAAGCGCAGAACAATGGATATGATTCCGGTCAGAATGGAGAATTATCCTTGCGTATTTTGGATTCCGGTTCTGATGGTACGGTTTTGGCTGTGAATTTGGAGCAGGATGCCGATACGTTTTTCTCCCGAGTTTTATTCAGTAAGCAAAAAATCAGAATAGGCGCTTATGCCGAGGCTGTGGTTTCGGATGTTGGCGGGCAGTTTTGTATTTTGGCACTGGAGGAGATTGATTCTGACGCGGCGTCGACGTTCGGGTCCGTTGTGGTGGATGCACCGAGCTGCGGGATTGCCGTGAATTCCAGTGATGATGAGGCTTTTAAGCTTTCCGGTAATGCCGATGTCACGATTGGAGAGGTGCGCATTACAGGGAATTATGATGTCAGCGGATCTGTTAATTTTGTGTATGATTCCTTGAAGACCGGACAGTCGCCTTTGGATGATCCGTATGAGGATCTGGAGGTGCCGGAGCATTCGACATGTGATGAGCGCAATATGCGGGTTAATTCATCGACGACGCTGTCTCCGGGCACGTATTGCGGCGGGATTGATATTTCCGGTAATAACGATGTTGAGTTCGAGCCGGGTGTTTACATCATTGATGGCGGCGATTTTAAAGTGACCGGCGGCGGCCAGCTTTATGGTGAGGGCGTGACGTTTATCATGACCGGTTCGGGAAATAGCTATGCGGAGGTCGATATTTCCGGTAGCCGTGTCGTCGAGTTTTCTCCGCCCATGGCCGGAGAGGATTGGGCCGGTATTACGTTTTTCCAAGACCGCGATGCACCGCAAAACGATCATTATCAAAACAAAATTGTCGGCACCAGCGATATCCTGATCGACGGGGTGATGTATTTCCCGGCGCAAGGTCTTTGGTTCGGCGGGGATACGACGATTTTGGCCGGAGATTCGCCTTGTACGAAAATGATTGCCCGCACGGTGACTTTGGCGGGGAACCCGCGTTTGGGTAACAATTGTGAAGGCTATGACGTCGAAGACTTCGGCACGCCAAGTGTTACGTTATTGAGATAGGTTTTGTGTCACGATGTTTTTGAATGTTCTGAAACTTTATTTTAAATCACGTAGCGGGGCGTCTGCGGTTGAGTTTGCTTTGCTTGCACCCCTTTTGATCTTAATGCTGATCGGAACGGTCGATTTCGGTTTTTTTACGATGGAGCGTATGCGTTTGCAAAATACGGCTGCGGCTGCTGCAGATTATGTGGCCAGAGCAAAGGATGATACAAATGTGCAAACGGTGGCGCAGGAGTCCTATGCCGGTGATTTCAGTGATGTGACTTTGACATCGGATTTTGTGTGCATGTGTTCTGACGGTTCCGAGCAGACGTGCCCTGTGTCGTGTGGGGCGAGTGATTATCAGCGCCGTTATGTGAGCGTGAATGCGAGCCGGACTTTTCAGCCGTTGATTATGTATCCGGGTATTCCCCGCAATCTTGATCTTTCGATGTCTGTCAGAATGAGAGTGGATTAGGTTATGTTGCATCGTTTATTTCAATTTTTGAATTCTTATTCCCGTAACCGGGACGGGGCTACGGCGATTGAATTTGCGTTGGTGGCTATCCCCTTTTTGCTGATTATTTTTGGTGTCATGGAAGGCGGACGTTTGGTCTGGTCTATGAATGCGGTGCAGTACGCGGTTGAGGAAACAAGCCGTTATGCGGCTTTGAATCCGGATTTGAGCACATCGGCGTTTCAGGAGTATGCACTGGACCGTTTGGCTGATATGTATGTGCCGGGTGAGGCGCTTACGCTTTCATCTTCGACGGTGACGTCTAACGGGATCGATTTTGTGCAGGTTGACGGGCAATATACGTATGCGACGATGCTCGGCAGTTTTTTGCCCGGGGACTTTGGTGATTTTGACTTTCAGTCGAGTGTGCGTAAGCCGTTAGTTGAGTGATTTTTCAGGCCCTGATTTTCTGTCGGGTTATTTTTATTTCAAAATTTACGTATTTTTAAACTTTTCTTATACCTTAAATGAGAGAATGTAAGGACGTATTCCTGTGTTTGGAATATGGGCATCGGCGGTGGTTGGGCCGCCTTTTTAATGCCTGAAATATGATAACATTTTAATTAAATGTCGGGTAATGGTGGGTTTTAAAAAATTTTTCGACCGTATTCTTAAACCGTATGTGCGTAGGCAAGACGGGACAACGGCTATTGAATTCAGTTTGCTGGCTATTCCTTATTTTCTTTTGACGCTGGGCATTATCGAGCTTTCGGTTATGTATGCATCCGCCAGTTTGTTGGAAGGTGCTACAGGTTCGGCGGCGCGGTTGATCCGCACAGGTCAAATCCAGCAGGCAACGGGCCAGGATCCTGAAACGGTGTTTCGGGATGCCATGTGCGATTACGCGCGGGTTTTGATCAACTGTAACGATGTTCAGCTCGAAGTCGTGCAAATGGATAGTTTTGCCGATTATGGAACCTATGCGCCGCAGTTTGATGCGGACGGCAATCTTCTTTCGCAGGGTTTTGATGCGGGCGGGTCGAATGACCGCGTATTGATCCGCGTTGCTTACCGTTATCATATGATGACGCCTTTTATCGGGACTTTGCTCGCGGGCCCGAATTCCGAGAGGCTGTTTATGTCGACGATTGTTTTGCAAACCGAGCCCTATGAATTTCAGGGGGGTGCATGATGCGATCGGTCTGGAAAAAATTATACCGTAATTTCAAGTTATGGGGCGGTGCCGAAGACGGTGTTGCGGCCATGGAGGCTGCTTTTGTTTTTCCGCTTTTGCTGATTTTGTTCCTGGGCGTTTTTGATATGGGGAACGGCATATTGGCTAATCAGAAGGCTATTCGCGCCTCGCAGGTGACGGCGGATCTTATTGCGCGTAGCCGTACTGTCGATGCGGCGATGATTGATGATGCGGTGGAGGCCGGACGGCTGTCGTTTCAACCGATGGATACTTCCACGTTTGGGGTGGATATTGTCAGTGTCCGTTTTGATGATGATGCCAATCCCGTCATTGTCTGGCGCGAAACGCGCAATATGACTCCGGTTTCTGATGTTCTGAGCGATGTTGTGCCTCTGGCCGAAGCCGGAAGCGGTGTTTTGGTGGTGGCCGTGGAGTATCAGTTTGAACCATTGTTCGGCAATTTTGTCATTGATGCTATTCCCATGCAGGAGATTGCATTCGCACGCGGACGCAGAAGCCCTGTTGTCTGGCGGAATTAAGGCTGCCGAAGTAAAGAAAGGCGTTTTATTATGTGCTGTAAAATTTTGTTCAATATTGTTTTCCATTATGTACGAAGTGTATCCGGTGCGATTGCCATTTTGTTTGCATTGATGGCTCCGGTCGTGGTCGGGGCCGCCGGAATGGCGCTTGATTTTTCTCAAGCCTATCTTGTGCAGCAAAGACTTGCGCAAGCCCTTGATGCGGCGGCTTTGGCTGGTGCAGCCTCTTCGACCGACGCTACTGTGATCGAGCAAAAAATTAAACAGTTTTTCGAAATTAATTATCCGCCTGAAAAAATAGGGGCAACGATTGAGCCGCATGTTGTCATTGATGGTGATGAAGTTTATGTGAGCGGCAACGCCTATTATAATACCTGGTTTTTAAGAGTGATCGGGATTGATGAAATCGACTTGGTTGCTGAAACCGTCGTGCAGCGTGAAGTCCAAGGTATAGAGGTTGTGTTGGTGATGGATAATACCGGTTCCATGTCTACCAATAACAACATCCAAAGCCTACGCACGGCGGCGCGGAACTTTGTTTATATTCTCTATGGGATTCCTGTTCCTGATGGAACGGATTATGATCCGGCGCAGCTTGATAGTCATATTACGCGTGATAAACGTTATATAAAAATAGGGCTTGTTCCCTACAGTACATCGGTCAATGTCGGGCCGTACGGTCTGGGTCAAGATCCCAACGGCAATTCGTACGGTTCGCCGTTTGTGAATAATCCGCTTGGTTTGTCCTATACGACAAATGCAGGGTCCTCGAATTGGCTCGGGTGTGTTCTGGCCAATAATTATAACACTGATACGACCGATAATGCCGGGCCATGGGATATGTACCGTTATTGCCGTGATGATCAAGATCGCGCGGTTTGTGATACCGATTGGCGCGGCAGGCCGCGCCGTGGTCCGAATAATATATGTCCTCGAACGCCGTTAATGCCTTTGACCAACAATGTCGAGGGTTTGTGGCGCTCTATTGATAGTATGAATGCTGATGGTTATACGCTGGGGAATATCGGCATGGTCCGGGGCTACCGCGTTCTATCCGAAGATTTTCCGTTTACGGAAGGTTCCAGTTGGCACAATGAGTACTGGCGTAAGGTGATTGTGATGATGACCGACGGGGTCAATACCATGCATCAGTATTATACGGCTTACGGGCCTACGCAGGATCATAATCTAAGACCTTCTGATTTGAATGAGCGCTTTGCCGAGGTTTGTGAGCATGCGAAGGCCGATGGCGCGATCATTTATACGATTACGTTTGCTGGCGGCGTCGATGAAGATACGAAAGATTATTATCGTGATTGTGCGACGAATGAAGACCAGTATCATCATGCGCCTTCACAAGAGGATCTGGTCGAGGTTTTCGAGCAGATCAGCCGCGAGCTTAGCCAACTTCATATCAAACAGTAATAAAGTTTTGGTTTGTTACTTCGGATTGTTATCCTCATCCAGTAGGATGACGGTGGGGTTGTAGTTGCCGGCCATTTCTTTTTCGACGCTGCAATAGCTACAGATGATGACTTTGTCACCGGTCTGGACAAGGCGGGCAGCCGCACCGTTGATGCCGATTGTTTTCGAGCCGCGCGGGGCTTCGATGGCGTAGGTGGTGAAGCGCTCGCCGTTGGTGATGTTGAGCACATCGACTTGTTCAAAGGGCAGAATTTCCCCTACATCCATAAGGTCGCGGTCAATCGAGATCGAACCTTCGTAGTTCAGATCACTCTGGGTGACGGTTGCTCGATGCAATTTTGATTTAAGCATTGTTAAAATCATAGGACCTATATAGGATTCTGCCCGTAAAAAGGGAAGGATTTTTTTATGGCTTATGACGATCAGAATATTTTTGCAAAGATTTTACGGGGTGAAATTCCTTGCGACAAGGTCTATGAGGACGAATATGTGCTGGCGTTTAATGATCTTTATCCCAAGGCACCTGTGCATATTCTGGTGATTCCGAAGGGCGCGTATGTTTCTTTGGCTGATTTCGGTGCGCAGGCTTCGGCGGATGAGGTCAGCGGTTTTTTCAAGGCGGTCGCGAAGATTGCTGCCGAACATGATCTGGTTGAGGCCGGTTTCCGCTCGATTGCCAATACGGGCGTGAATGGCGGGCAGGAAGTGCCGCATTTTCACCTGCACTTACTGGGCGGGCGGGCTATCGGGCCGATGGTCTCTACCGCTTAAGCTGCTGTTTTTCGCGTGCGGGCCGGAAACGGGATTATGTTATCGGTGTAGGTGGCGCGAATAATGACCGGGTGTGGAATTCTCATATCATCATTGGCGGCGTTGATTTTATTCCGGCTTTCTTTTTCCGTTTCCATGATCTCGGCGAATTTTTCAGCGATTATGGCGTGATTTTGCGCCTGCATGGCCAGAATTTCACATAGTTTTGACGCGGCTTTGGAACGGTTTTGCAACAGATCGGCGGCGATGAGCAGGGAATCACTTAAGACTTCGAGATCCTCAGGCAGGTTGATGAGCGTTTCAAAAACCAGATTGTTATCGATGGGGCGGGCCTGGGCGTTGCGTAGCCAAAGCTCGGCATATTCGGCGATAAAGCGGTCGCATTCCATTTTCATGATCACCATATTGGCGTCGAGATGCTGGAAATGCGCGGCGATTTTGCGGGCGCTTATGGCGATGGCCAGCAGGGCGCTGTCGGGTTGAAAGTTGCTCAGGATTTCGTGCAGGCAAACCTGCATTTCATCATCCAGCTTTTCACGTCCTTTTAAAACATCCTGGGCGACCAGCGGGATTTGCAGGCGGTTTGTCAAAGCTGCCAGATCATATTCACTTAGCATGGCGACATCCTCTCTTTCTTTTTTATGGACGCTTATAAGCTGCGTCTCTTTCCTTCCGGTTTAACGGGCAAAGGTAAAAGAAGATTTAATGGCGGAGAGCTTTTTGGTCTTTATGAGCAGAATCTAGCGGTTTGCTTGGTTTTAAAGTTGTGGATAGTTGATGTGTAGTGATTAGAAAAATATGACGGCGGCGCCAGCGCCGATCATGAGAATCCCCGCGGCTATGTGGAGCATATGAATGGCACGTTCGCTTTTAAACCATTGGCGTGCGGAGTTTGCTAATATTGCATAAAAACTGAGTGTGCCCAGAAAAGAGGCCACAATTACGCAAGATGCGATGATAATGTTTGCGATATTTGGATGTTCCAAATCAACGAATAATGGGAGAAATCCGACAAAGAACAATAAGTCTTTGGGGTTTGAGGCAGTCAGTAAAAAGCCGCTTGTTACGAGCTTCCATCCTTTTTCTTTGAAGGAAAGGCTAAAATCAGGTTTTTTGGCGATTCGTAAGTTTTGCATGCCCAGATAAACGAGATATCCGCCGCCAATAATTTTCAGTCCCCAAAATAACCCGGTATAAGTTGCGGCCAGTGCGGCTAGGCCAAACATTGCGAGCAGTGAGAAGCATAAATCGCCTAACGTAATGCCGAGAATAAAAAGGTAGGTTGGGCGTAGCCCCAAGGCCAGAGCGCGGGATATGGTTGCGAATACGGCGGGCCCAGGCGATAAGCCGAGAAGAACGGTGGCTATGGCAAGTGCAATCATGTCATGAGTAATAAGTTCTTTTATTTGTGTTGTCTACGTGTCATAACGAGATAGAAGTAGAACAAAAGGGGAATATTGACGTGGTTGCCAGTATCAAAACCGTCGCGTTTCAGGGCATAGATGTGCAGCCTGTGGATGTACAGGTGCAGATTTCCAACGGATTGCCGGCATTTACGATTGTGGGGCTGCCTGATAAGGCGGTAGCCGAAAGCAAGGAGCGGGTGCGCGCGGCTCTGCATGCGCTGGGATTGTCTTTGCCGCCGAAACGGCTGACGGTGAATCTGGCCCCGGCGGATCTTTCGAAAGAAGGTTCCCATTTTGATTTGCCGATTGCCTTGGGGGTGCTGGCGGCGATGGAGATTATTCCTCAGGATAAGATCGAGGCTGCTTTGGTGCTGGGCGAGCTGTCTTTGGATGCATCCTTGCGGGCGGTGAGCGGGGTGTTGCCTGCGGCGATGCATGCCTCAGCCAATGACAATGTGTTGATCTGTCCTTCGGCTTGCGGCGGTGAGGCAGCATGGGCGGGCGATCTCTCTATCGTGGCGGCGCAGGATTTGTTGCAGCTCATCAATCATATCAAGGGGCAATGTCCGATCGAAGTGCCGCAGGCGCGGCTGGGCGAAACTGATGCGGTGATTGCACTTGTCGATCTGGCCGATGTGAAGGGGCAGGAAAGCGCCAAGCGGGCGCTGGAGGTCGCGGCGGCTGGTGGGCATAATTTGTTGATGAGCGGGCCGCCGGGATCGGGTAAGTCGATGCTGGCGCGCTGTTTGCCGGGGGTTTTGCCGCCTTTAAGCCCACAAGAGGCGCTAGAAGTTTCGATGATCCATTCGCTGGCCGGAAGTTTGCCCGATGGGGGATTGCTGCGGCATCGGCCGTTCCGTGATCCGCATCATTCGGCGTCTCTGCCGTCTTTGATAGGGGGCGGGCACCGCGTGAAGCCGGGGGAGATTTCACTGGCACATCACGGGGTGTTGTTTTTGGATGAGCTGCCGGAATTTGCGCGCGGGACGTTGGAGGCTCTGCGCCAGCCTTTGGAGGCGCGCGAGGCGCTGATTGCGCGGGCGGATAAACATGTGCGCTATCCGGCGCGGTTTCAATTGATCGCGGCGATGAATCCGTGCCGCTGCGGGCATTTGGGTGATGCGGATCTGGCGTGCAGCAAAGCGCCGCGCTGCGCGGTGGATTATCAGAACAAGATTTCCGGGCCGATGCTGGACCGGATGGATTTATATGTCGAGGTTCCGGCTGTGTCTGTTGATGATCTGAATAAATCCGGCGGGGGGGAACGATCAGCGCAGGTGGCTGCGCGTGTCGCACAGGCGCAAGAGCGTCAACGTTTGCGTTCTGAGCGGTTGGGTGTTTCCGAGAATAGTGGGCGTCTTAATGCGTTTATTAGTGGTGAGGCGCTGGAGGCGGTTACGCAGATGGATGGAGAGGCCAAGGCGCTTTTGGATAAAGCGATGGAACGTTCGAAACTTTCGGCGCGTGGGTATTACAGGGTTTTGCGGGTGGCGCGGACGATCGCCGATCTGGATGTGCGTGCGGTGGACGATGCGCCGCTTTCTTCGGCACATATTGCCGAGGCGTTAAGCTACCGCCGCCCCTCTTTTTGAAAAAAGGGGCTCTTTGTGCTGATTGTCAGGTTTTTTGTTATCGGTTTTTACGCTTCTCCGGTGTGGGCGTCCGTGTTTTGATTCGCGTTGGTGATGACGTAGCGTGCCATGAAGCTGGACCAAGAACTGGCGGATGAGGCGCGGGCACGATGTTCCTGAGCGCCGCGGCGCAGGATGCGCCGGAGCTGCATTTCCGTTAAATGGGGGGCATTGAGCGCGGATTTAAAATCTGCGATTGCCATGCAGGCGAAGCTTGCGTAATCGGCGTTGACATTGTCGTAGCGCGCGAACGCATCGGTTGTCTCTTCGATTAAATACTGGATGTGCCTGTTCATATTCATTGTCCTTTCCTCCCCCAACTGACTGTTTTCCCCTGCTGTCCCTGTTTAATGTTTAGTTGAGAGCCTCGAAGAAACCCACTGAAAAGGCCACTTGAAGCTCAGAAATTATTTTTTAAATTACTGGTACGCATTTATAAAAGCTTGGATTGAGTGATCATGGCATAAAAAAGGTTAAAATGCAAATTATTCGCAATGTTTGAGCGTTGTTTATCAACATATTATTTCCTAATATTCTAATGTTTTAAAATAAAGTTTTATTCATTTTGCAGTAAATACAAATAATAAAGGTAAGGAGTATTCCATATGCGGGCATTTATTTTTCCGGGGCAAGGATCCCAGTTTATCGGGATGGGTCAGGATCTGGCTGATTCGTTTTCCGAAGCGCGCGAGGTTTTTGAAGAAGTTGACGAATCGCTGGGGCAGTCTTTGTCGAAGATTATGTTTGAAGGACCAGAGGAATTGCTGAACCTGACCGAGAATACGCAGCCTGCGTTGATGGCGGTGTCGATGGCGGTGATGCGTGTTTTGCAAAGCCAAGGCGGGGTGAATCTGGCCAAGGTGGCTTCCTATGTGGCCGGGCATTCTCTCGGCGAGTATTCGGCTCTGAGCGCGGCGGGGACATTTTCACTTTCGGATGCGGCGCGTTTATTAAAGCTGCGCGGACAGGCGATGCAGCGCGCTGTGCCGGTTGGTGTTGGCGCGATGGCGGCGATTTTGGGACCGTCTTTGGAAGAGGTCGAGGCGATGGCGGCTGATGCGGCTCAGGGTCAGGTTTGTACGGCGGCGAATGATAATTCGGTCGGGCAGGTTGTGGTGAGCGGGCATAAGGAAGCGGTTGAGCGTGCTGTGGCTCTGGCGAGCGAGCGCGGCGCCAAACGGGCGGTGATTTTGCCTGTGAGCGCGCCGTTTCATTGTAGCTTGATGGCTCCTGCGGCCGAGGAAATGCGTCAGGCTTTGGCCGAGGCCGAGATAAAAACTCCGGTCGTGCCTGTCGTGGCTAATGTGAGCGCGCAGGCCACGCAAGATGTCGAGGATATTCGCAGGTTGCTGGTTGAGCAGGTTACGGGCGCCGTGCGCTGGCGCGAATCGGTTTTATGGATGAAAGATCAAGGTGTGGGCGAGATGGTTGAAATCGGTGCCGGTAAAGTTCTCTCCGGTCTGGTGCGGCGGATTGACAAAGAGATCGAATGCGAAAGTGTGGGAACCCCCGAGCAGATCGAATCTTTGATCGCGCGTTTATCCTGAGGGCCGTTTATGCGACTTTATTTTCCAGTGTAGAGGTATCGGACGCCGGTATATGTTTTTGTGTGAGCTGGCGCAGAGCTGTTTTGGCACGTAGCAAGCCTGCGGAAACGTCGTGGTGTTGCAGATTGGTGTGCTGAATACGGATGGCCATGCCGACGCAATCTATATTTTCGGCGATTGTATGAAGGTCCGCATGTTCTATTGTAAAGAAGGCGGCGCTTTGGTCCTGTTCGGCGATCGTTTCGAACATATTATGGATCGCCAGCGTAAAGGCGTTGATGCGCTCGCGCTGATCGGCGGGCAGGTCCATGTGGGCGAAGCTATGGGCGATAGTGTGATATAGCGTTTCCAGATGTTGGGCAGGCGTTTGCAGCGTTTCGTGCAGATCACTATCTGCGCTTTTTAATCCGGCCGTGATGTTATGGATTTCTTTCAGGCCCAAACGTAGAGTTTTGGCTCTGGCGGGCTGGTTATTCAAATAATAAATCGGGGACACAGATACCTCTAATTACTCTTAAACAGTACGCTTTTTATTTTTTATTATGGGGCTACTCTACAGGAAGTATAAAATTATGTCAAACTATAATTGGTCTGCATATTGACTTCGCTGCGGCGCCCTTATAAGCCTGATGGGATAGAAAATAAGGTGTAAAAATTAAAAAATCATAAAGGATATCTACGATGTTTGATCTTTCTGAAAAAAATGCATTGGTGACCGGAGCGACCGGCGGGATTGGCGGGGCGATTGCGCGGGCGCTTCATGAGGCAGGTGCCAATGTGATTTTATCAGGCCGAAACGAGGATAAACTCAAAGCGCTGGCTGGTGAACTCGGCGCGCGGGCGCATGTGTGTGCGGCGGATCTGGCCGACCCGGAGGCTGTGGCGGATTTGATTAAACGCGCGGAAGAGATCGGCGGGCCGATTGATATTTTAGTGAATAATGCGGGTTTGACACGCGACGGACTTTCTATGCGGATGAGTGATGAGGACTGGCAGAGCGTGATTGATGTGAATATGGGCGCGACGTTTAAATTGGCGAAAACCGCGCAGCGCGGCATGATGAAGCGCCGTTTCGGGCGGATCATCAATATTGCTTCGGTTGTCGGCGTGACGGGCAATCCGGGGCAGTGTAACTATGTGGCTTCGAAAGCCGGAATGATCGGCTGGACAAAAGCGATGGCGGCGGAAGTGGCTTCGCGCGGGATTACCGTGAATGCGATCGCGCCCGGTTTTATTGCGACAGCAATGACGGATGCGCTCACGGATGATCAAAAAGCCAAAATCAATGCGACGATTCCGGCCGGGACGATGGGCAGCCCGGAAGATATTGCGGCTGCGGCTGTTTATCTGGCCAGCAACGAGGCGGCCTATGTGACGGGTCAGACTTTGCATGTTAACGGCGGGATGGCTATGATTTGATTTTTGGATCGGTATATTATTGTTCTTAATAAAAGGGAGATTTTGATGCGTTCCGGATTTTTATTTGCGTTGGCGGTTTTCGCTTTGGGTTTTTTGGGCGGTCCTTCTCTTTCATTTGCCAAGGATTTTCGGGCCGAGTTTATGCAGTCTTGTTCGAGGAGCAAAGGCGAGGCTTATTGCTCATGCGCTTACCTGAATTATACGTCTATTGTTCCGTTCTATGATCAGAAAGGTTTGCAGAATCTGGAGTACAATTTCGAGAATTTTACAAAAAAGCAATTATTTAAATTTCGGGGTGTAACACCAGAGGCTGCGGATGCTTATTGTCAAAAAGGCGAGCCGCTTGAGGAATTGAGCTATCGCCAACTCATTGGTGAAGCACCAGCGAATTATTTGGAACTTAGCGCGGCTCTTACCCGTGATTTTCATGAGTATGTAAGGGTGCATGGCTTGCAGACTGCCGGGAACTGGCTTCCCGAGTATTGTCAGGAGAAAAAGCTGATGGTTGACGCGCGGGAGGATTATGAGCGTAAAACCGGTAATGCTGCTAAGGCGCTTTTGCCGCTTAATAAGTTTCTGAAGAGACGGCTGGCGGAAAACGGTTCTAGTCGGCGGGTTGTGATATCAGGACTTGCGGCGGGTTGCGGACGGTAGGTTTTGTCGCTCAGGGCTTTTGTAGAACGAGCGTGCTCCATTCGCCCAAGTCGTATTGTTTTCTGCATTTCAGGCCGAGCGATTCATAGGTTTTTTGTACGTCCGGGGCTTGTTCATTGAGCATGCCCGAGAGAATGACGTAGCCGTTATCATCCAGTGTTTGGATGAGGTCTTTTGCCATGTCTTTGAGCGGGCCGGCCAGAATGTTGGCGATAATCAGTTCATAGAGGCCTTTTTCGGTAACGCTTTGGCCTTCGAAACCTTCATTGACTAATGTGCTTAGGCCGCCGGATTGACCCGATACCGCGTTGGATTGCATATGGCGCTGTGTGACGGCGATGGATTCGGGATCATTGTCGACGGCCAGAACTGGCGCTTTCCAGAGTTTCCAGGCGGCGATAGCCAAAATGCCCGAGCCTGTGCCCATATCGAGAATGTTCCACGGACAGACGCCTTTGCCTTTAAGATCCAGCATTGCTTGCAAGCAGCCTTTGGTCGTGCCGTGTTCGCCGGAGCCAAAGGCGGTGGCGGCGTCGATTTGCAGGCCCATGAGGCCATCTGGCACCGCAGCGTCATAATGCGCGCCGTGAATAAAAAACGGGCCGACGGTAAATGGTGGGAAGGCGCGGTAGCTTTCTTCCAGCCAATTGGTTTCAGGGACGGGTTCAATGCTCCAGTCTGTGTTTTTGACAGGGATGTCTAGGGCTTGCAGGGCCAAAGCGATAGAAAGCTCGGCTTGCAGGGTTTTTCTTTCGGGTTCTTTATCAAAAAACCAGTCCAAAACCCACGGGCCGGTATGTTTGTTTCCGGCGCGGAGCGCTGTATGGGCCAGTCTGTCTTGTCCTATGGCTTGTCCGATCAGCGCTATCATTTCATCACTTAAATCGGCAGGGAGTTTAAGGCTGGCTTTAAACATTTCCGAACCGGGAGAGACAGGATTATTAATCCTGCTCGTCTTCGTCCTCGTCCAGATCGGCATCGGGTTCGAGATCATCGAGGGAGCCTAGATCTTCATCTTCGTCCAGATCATCAAGATCGTCATCGTCGTTGTCCAAATTAATATCCAGATCATCGTCGTCGTCACTGTCGCTGTCATCATTCTCAAGATCGTCGAGGCTGACGATATCCGCATCGTCGTCTTCGTCGTCCAGATCATCTTCGCTGCGCGTTTTTTTGGCTTCGGCTTCCGTGAGCTGGCTTGGCGTGTCGTCATTGGCGGTGGCACGGCCGCGGCGGCTTTTGACTTTGATTTCGCCGCTGAATTCGGCCGAACAATTCGGGCAAATAATCGGGCGTTTGTTCATGTCGTAAAAGCGGGTTCCGCATTCAATGCAAACGCGTTTTAGTCCTCTGACATCGGTGGCTGCGCTCACGGGTTTTCTCCTTCGCAAATTTTTTCTCTCTTGAAATCCTAGCTGCCTGATTTTTGAGGGGCTGTCAAATGGAAATCGATGAAAATTTAAAGCCGCTTTCCGGTTTAAGGCGGTAGACCCGATTCCGATATCATTATAGGATAGCGATTAGAGATATTTAATTTGCCCTCGTGAATCTTTGAGTGCGGATCCCTAAAGAAGGAGTTTTTTATGCATAAGCCGGTTGTCCTGTGTGGTTTTAAACGTTCCCCTATGCATTTTGCGGGGAAGGGCGCTTTGGCGGGCGTGCGGCCGGACGATATGGCGGCGGCGGTGGTGCGGGCGCTGGTCGAATCGGCCGGGGTTAAGGGTGAGGATATTGAAGATCTCATCATGGGCTGCGCATTTCCGGAGGCCGAGCAGGGTTTTAACATCGCGCGGCTGGTGGCCGGGCATGCGGGGCTTCCGATCAGTGTTGCGGGGATGACGGTGAACCGCTTCTGCGGCTCGTCGATGAGCGCGATTCACTATGCGGCGGGTCAAATTCAGATGGGCGCGGGTGAGGTGTTCGTGGCTGCGGGCGTGGAAAGCATGAGCCGGATTCCGATGGGCGGGTTTAATCCAATGCCTAATCCGGCGATTTACGGTGAATACCCGCAAGCCTACATGAGCATGGGCGAGACGGCGGAAAATCTGGCCGATCAATACAAGATTAGCCGCGAGGAGCAAGACGCATTCGCGCTGGCTTCGCACCAGAAGGCCGCTAAGGCGGCGGCGGACGGCAAGTTTGATGACGAGATTGTGGCCATTGGCGATGTGAGCGCGGATGGAACGATTCGCGGGGATTCGACGCTGGAAGGGCTGGCGGGTTTAAAGCCTGCTTTTAGGGAAGATGGCAGCGTGACGGCGGGGACCTCTTCGCCTTTGACGGATGGCAGCGCGGCGGTGATTGTCGCCAGCGAAGAGTATGCGGATAAGCATGGTTTGGAGAAACTGGCGCGGATTAAATCGGTTTCCGTAGCGGGTTGCAAGGCCGAAATTATGGGTATCGGGCCGGTGCCGGCAGTGAAAAAAGCGTTGGAGCGTGCGGGGCTTAAGATCGACGATATTGATCTGTGGGAGCTGAACGAGGCGTTCGCGGCGCAGTCACTGTCGGTGCTCAAAGAGCTGGGCGTGGATGTAAAGAAGGTTAATCTGGATGGCGGGGCGATTGCTTTGGGACATCCGCTGGGCACGTCCGGCGCGCGGATTACCGGTAAAGCGGCGAGCTTGCTGAAACGTGAGGGGGCCAAATACGCGCTGGCCACGATGTGTATCGGCGGCGGGCAGGGCGTGGCCACGGTGCTGGAGGCTGTGTAAATGACAGAGATTAAAAAAGTTGCCGTTATAGGCTCTGGTGTGATGGGCAGCGGGATTGCTGCGCAGGTGGCGAATGCGGGTCTGCCTGTGGTGTTGCTTGATATTAAATTACCGGAGAAAGATCTGGCGAAGGATGCGGTGGCGCGGATGTTGAAGACCGATCCGGCGCCGTTTATGCGCAAGTCCAATGCGAAGCTGATTACGACGGGCAATCTTGAGGATGATTTGAACCTCCTCAAAGACTGCGACTGGATTATCGAGGTGGTGCTGGAGGATTTGAAGATCAAGCACGCGACTTACGAGAAGCTGGAGAAAGCGCGCAAAAAAGGCTCTATTGTCAGCTCGAACACCTCGACGATTCCGCTGCACAAGCTGGTGGAGGGGCAGCCGGACAGTTTCGCCAAGGATTTCATGATTACCCACTTTTTCAATCCGCCGCGTTATATGCGCCTTTTGGAATTGGTGGTGGGTGAAAAAACCCGCAAAGAGGCGGTGGAAACGATCGCCGCAATTTGTGATGTGAGGCTGGGTAAGGGCGTGGTGCGTTGTCACGATACGCCGGGCTTTATCGCCAACAGGCTGGGTGTGTTTTGGTTGACCGCCGGGGTGAATGAGGCGCTGGCGCAGGGCGTCTCGGTCGAAGTGGCCGATGCGGTGATGAGCAAGCCGGTGGGGATTCCCAAAACGGGCGTGTTCGGTCTGATCGATCTGGTCGGGATTGATTTGATGCCGAAGCTCTCGGCTTCGCTGCTTTCGACGTTGCCGAAGGGCGATGCCTACCGCGATCTTTTTGTTGATCATAAATTCGTGCACGGGATGATCGAGGCCGGCTATACGGGCCGTAAGGGCAAAGGCGGGTTTTACCGCCTCAATCCCGATGCGGCGGCGAAGAAGGAAAAGCAGGCGCTGGCTTTGCAGGTGGATGCGTTTAGCGAAGATCAGTATGCAAAAGCGGATAAGCCGAAGCTGGCCAGTGTGACGGCTGGCAAGGCGGGCCTGCGCGCCGTGGTGGAAACGGATGACGAGGGCGGGCGCTATGCGTGGGCGGTGCTCAAGCAGACTTTGGCCTATGCGGCGTCTCTGGTGGGCGAGATTGCCGATACGATTCACGATATCGATGAGGGGATGAAGCTCGGCTATAACTGGAAATCCGGTCCGTTCGAGATGATCGACGCGCTGGGCCCGGCGTGGTTTGCGGAGAAGCTGAAAGCGGATGGTCTTGCGGTTCCGGAAATTTTGAAGAAGGTTGGCGAGGGCACGTTCTATAAAGTCGAGGACGGCGCGCGGCAGTTCTTTGGCACGGATGGCAAATACCATCCGGTTGAGCGGCCGGAAGGCGTGCTTTTGCTGCGTGATATCAAGCTGGCGAGCGAACCTGTGGCGAAAAACGGTAGTGCGAGCGTTTGGGATATCGGTGACGGGGCTTTGTGTTTCGAGCATACGTCGAAGATGAACACGTTCGACGAGGGCACGTTCGAGATGCTGTCCAAGGTTACGAAGATGATTGAAGGGTCCGAGGATTACAAAGCGCTGGTGGTCTATAACGAGGCCTCGCATTTTTCCGCCGGGGCCAATTTGGGGCTGGCGGTGTTTATGATCAATATCGCGATGTGGGCGCAGGTGGAGAATTTTGTCGCTACGGGGCAAAAGGTTTTCATGGATCTTAAATATGCGTCCTTCCCGGTCGTGAGCGCTCCGAGCGGTATGGCGCTGGGGGGCGGGTGCGAGATTTTGCTGGCTTCGGATGCGGTGCAGGCGCATGCGGAGACTTATTGCGGGCTGGTCGAGGTCGGGGTCGGCCTGATTCCGGGCTGGGGCGGGTGCAAGGAGATGATCCTGCGATTCCAGGAACGTGAGCGTGCGGCGTATAAAGAGAATGCGGCGGCGGTTGATGAAAAACGTATCTGGTTCTCTCCGGATACGACGCCGATGGGCGCGCCGCGCAAAGCGTTTGAAACGATCGGCGTGGCGACGGTGGCTAAAAGCGCATTCGAGGCGATTGATATCGGGTATTTGCGCGAAAGCGACGGGGTCAGCATGAACCGCGATCGTTTGCTCTATGATGCAAAAGCGCGGGCCTTGGCTTTGGCGGAAGGGTATGAAGCGCCGCAAAAGATCGAAAATATCCGCTTGCCGGGGGCAACGGGTAAGCTGGCGCTGGATATGGCGGTGGCGGATTTGCGCAAGTCGGGTAAGGCAACACCGTATGATGTTGTTGTGTCATCGCATCTGGCCAGCGTTTTGACGGGCGGCGCGCGTGATGTTACTGAACCGCTCAGCGAGGATGAGCTTTTGAAGCTGGAGCTATCGGAATTTATGAAGCTGTTGCGGCATGAAGGCACGATGGACCGGATCGAGCATATGCTGGATACGGGTAAGCCGCTGCGGAATTAGTGCTTTTAATAGCCTTATTGGTTGAGACGCGGGGCGTTTTCTGCTGCGTCTATGATTTCTTCAATGGCGGCATTTACGTCTGATTTTGGTACTGTTTTTAAAGTACAAAGCGCCCTTAGGTTTAAAGTATTTTCATCATAGCTTTCTAAATCTTCTAAAACGGCGGCGGCGAAAATTCTGATGATGCAGAGTTCAACGGCTTTTTTAGTATTTTGTTCTTCTGCCTGTTGCGGTGTGAGTATTCCTATTTTGCTGAGGCGTGTAGCGGCTGGGTTGAAATGGCGCAACAACTTTTTGACTTTTTGTCCTTTTAATACAGCGATGCTAGATGCTTCGCTGCTTTCCAAGACGTCTTCGATTTCAGTTGATTTATGTGGTTTTTTAGCCATACACGTTTTTTATCCGAAGTTTTAAGTTATGTCAATTTTTGTGTGACGGGTTCTTTTTGTTTATATATTAGCCTGTTTTCTTTCTTTTTCTTGCGTCTTGTTTTATAAATAGATACAAAACGTTTCATATTTTCTTTTTATAAAATTAAACAGGAACAAGTTGTTGGCAGTGGAGCGGAAAAAAGCACATTTCGACGGGTCCTTTAAAAGGAGGATGGCGGCTGCGGTTTTTGTGGCTGTGGCTGCGGTAGGGGTGGGTGTTTACGGAACCCATTTCGAGGCTTGGCAATCTGGAGACGATCTGGCTTTGCGGGCGGAGTTTGAAAGACGCGTGCAGGCGGTTGCGGATTCCCAGCCAGAGTATAGCAGCGCTCTTGATGATCGTTCTGCGGCGCTTGATCGTTTGCAGCGTTCTTCTGAGGGGGGTTCAAAACATCATTTGCGGACAGTGGCTTATGAGTCGGTCGATTCTTCTCTATCCGTTCAACACTCCGTGGCTTCGCACCCTCCATGCGGGTGGGTTGAGCGGCCGCGTTATCCTGACGGTGATCCGATTGAGCATTTCGAAGGTTGTAACGATTCGCTGCGTCATGACGGTTTTCGCTGATCAATTTTACGTGAAAACTTTCGTATAAAATCCAATCTATTTTTTACATCTCTTTAAGGCTCTTCGGGCATGATAGAAGCATGTTTTGGGGCACAAAAAATAAAAACAAGAAAACAACCAAGTCTAAGAAGGCGCAAGACCTTCAGAAGAGTTGTTCAGGGGGAAAGCATCAAGGATTTGCGGGGGACGCTTTGCGTGCGCAGGCTCTTGAGAATGTGCGCGTTGCCCGGGCGCATATCGGAGAAGACGTGCTTGACCGCATAGCCGAGGCTATGGCGCGGAAGCAAAATTCGCCGATGGAACAGGCGCGGGCGCGCATCCAAAACACCGATCCGGCCAAAGTGGCCTTAGAGCTCAAGGCGATGATGGAGGATCGGTAGCTCTTTAACTACACTACATCCAATTTCAAAAGACTGTATTGCAAGCGGAGATCTGTTTTAGAGATCTTCGCTTTTTCTTTTGACGTTTTGGGCCGTTCGGACTTGCGCAAGGGATAATTCCTCTCGACTTCGATTTTTCACCGCCTTAAGATGGAGCGCGCTGATATTTATATTTAAGAAGGATTAGGTGCTTATGGCCCAGCATTACAAAACGGCAACCGTTTTTGGCGGGACAGGATTTTTAGGGCGGCAGATTGTCAGAGGATTGGCGCGCCGGGGTGTGATCGTCAAGGTGGCTACGCGCGTGCCCGAGCGGGCCTATTTTCTTAAGCCCAGCGGCGATCCGGGGCAGGTTGTTCCTGTGGCGTGCGATTACAGTAATGCGCAGAGCGTACAGCGGGCGATCGAAGGGTCCGATTATGTAGTGAACTGCATCGGGATTTTGTTTCAGCGCGGGCGCGGGCGGAATTTCAAGGCCTTGCATACCGATTTGCCGGGCAGCATTGCGTCACTATGCGCGCAAAGCGGGGTGAAACGTTTGGTGCATATTTCGGCGCTGGGGGTAGAGGCTGGAACTTCACGCTATGCCAAGACCAAGTTTGCAGGAGAGAAGGCTGTATTAGAGAATTTTCCGCAAGCGACGATTTTGCGGCCCAGCGTGATTTTCGGCGAAGGCGATCATTTTTTTAACATGTTTGCCGAGATGTCGCGTTATTTGCCGTTTTTGCCGCTTATTGGCGGAGGCAAGACGCGTTTCCAGCCTGTGTTTGTCGGGGATGTGGCCGAGGCAGCGATGAGCGTTTTGGAAGCGCCACGGGCGCGTGGGCAGATTTACGAGCTGGGCGGGCCTGAGATTCTGACTTTTAAAGAGATTTATGAGCGCTTGTTTAAACAGACCGGGCGGGTGCGGGCGCTTGTGTCCTTGCCGTTCTGGGCGGCAAAAATGCAGGCGTTTTTTATGGGGTTTTTGCCGAACCCGCCCTTGACGATGGATCAGGTAGAGTCGCTTAGGAGCGATAACATTGTTAAAGAGGGGGCTTTGCGGCTTGGGGATCTTGAAATTCAGCCAACGGCGCTTAGTGTTATTCTGCCGGTCTATTTGCAAACCTATCGGCGCGGCGGGCGCTTTTCTAAAGTTCAGGAGGCCTAACAGCTTTGCGTTTATTATCTTTTCTTACGGTTTTGGTTTTTGCTTTGGGTTGCGTTGCTTTGAGCGCGGGTGCGGGGCAGGGGCGTTCGGACGGTGTGGCTATTGTTGTCAATGACGGCGTGGTTACGCGTTCGGATCTGCAAGAGCGGATGAAGCTGATTATGATTTCTTCCGGATTACCGCCTACGCAGGAGATTCAGGCGCAGCTTTTTCCTCAAGTCGCCGGGTCTTTGATTGACGAAGCTATCCGACTGCAAGAAGCCCGGCGCATGGGTCTGGATGTAATGCCTGATGAAATCCAGCAAGGTTTTGCGCAGATTGCCGCGCAGAATAATGTTCCGGTCGAGCAATTTATGAAGATGATTGCGAGCAGCGGGATTGACCCGAATACGATGCGCGATCAGATTCGCTCACAGATTGCCTGGTCCAAAGTTGTTCAGGTTCGCGTGCGTCCTCAAATCAGCGTTTCTCAGAGCGATATTGATAGCCGTCTGGACTATCTGCACAGCAATATCGGTAAGGATGAATATCTGGTTTCTGAAATTTTCTTGCCTGTAGAAAAAGCGGGAGGGGAGGCTGAGGTGCGCACTTTGGCACAGAAGCTGGAGCGCGAGATACGCAAGGGAAGCGCGCCGTTTTTCAAGATCGCTCAACAGTTCTCGAAAGCAGCCGGTGCGCCGCAGGGCGGGAATTTGGGCTGGGTCCAGCAAGGGCAGTTGCCCGAAGAGCTGGATCAGGTTTTGGCCGGGATGAGCAAAGGTGATTTGAGTGCGCCTGTGCGGACTTTGTCCGGTTTTCATCTTTTGTTGCTACGGGATAAACGCCGGATTTCCGAAGAAACGATGCCTTCGCGTGAGGATGTGATGACTATGATCGGCACCGAGCGTCTGGATCGTGCGCAGCGGCGGTATTTTATGGATTTGAAGTCCGAGGCTTATGTTGATAACCGCATGGTGCCTTAGGATTTGTAATACGCTTCGATAAATGGCCTGCACATGAGCGATTTACATTCTTTGCCGCCGCTGCGCGAGGTGATTGCCGCCCATGGTTTGCGGGCTGAAAAAAAGCTGGGGCAGAATTTTCTCCTTGATCAAAATTTGACCGATAAAATTGCGCGCAGTGCCGGAGATTTAACGGGCGCGCATGTGATTGAGATCGGGCCGGGGCCGGGTGGGCTGACGCGTTCTTTGCTGCGAGCAGGCGCGCAGAAGGTCTGGGCGGTCGAGTATGATGTGCGCGCGGTGGCGGCTTTGCAGGACTTGCAAACGGCAGCGCAAGGACGGTTGGAGATCGTGCAGGGCGATGCGCTGGAAACGGACTTAATGGCTCTGTGTGCGCAGCCTCGGGTGATCGTGGCGAACCTGCCGTATAATATCGCCACGCCCTTGCTGTTGGGTTGGCTCAGGCAGATCCGGATGCAGGGTGCAGGGGCCTATCAATCCATGAGTTTGATGTTTCAAAAAGAGGTGGCGCAGCGCATTACGGCGCAGCCGGGATCGAAAAGCTATGGGCGGCTTTCGGTGATGGCGGGGTGGCTGTGTGACTGCCGGAAGGTTTTTGATTTGCCGCCATCGGCTTTTACACCGCCGCCGAAGGTAAAATCCTCGATCGTGCATTTCAAGTCGAGGGTTTTGGAAGGCGATGCGCCGGCTTTTGAGGTCGTAGAGGCTTTGACCGCGGCGGCTTTCGGGCAGCGGCGCAAGATGATCCGCAGTTCCTTGCGTGATTATATGGGCGCGGTCGAGGCGTGCGGGCTGGATCCGGCTTTGCGGGCGGAGGATTTGAGTGTTGCAGATTATATTCGTCTGGCGCAAATTTTGACATAATTTAAGTTTTTAGGTTAAGATGCCGGGTATTTTCAGGTAGGTTTTTTGTATGCACGTACACGATCAGGGCCCTTTATATTTCAATCGCTATTCTATGAAATTAGGCGGGCGTGGCCGGGTGGCAATGCCGCAGCCTTTGCATGCGCGGTTTCGTCAGGCGGGAGATCGCCGGCGCTATATTATTTTCCCGATGCGCGATCCTTTGCGTCTTTGCATTATGTCTGATACGCAAGCTGATTTTTTTCGGGCGCAGGTCCGGGGGCCGTTGTTCGAATTTCCTTTCAGGCCGGACCGGAGCGGTGTTTTTGCTTTGGAGCGGGATCATGCGAAGATTCTGGGCGTAGGGCCTAGAGATTCACTTGTTTTGTTGGGGGCGGGGCCTAGTTTAGAGCTTTATAACGCTGAGACCTTGGAAGCCTATATGGCCGGAGATCTGCTTGCAAAGGTGGAAGGCGTTGATTGCGATTTTTTACGATGATTTTCAGGTTTTTTCTAAAGACCGTCCTTAAGGCCGCGGACGAAGTCGGAGAGGCCTGAGAGGCGGCGGCGTTTGAGGCGTTCAGCGTCCAATATGAGCTGGGCCTGGGCGGTGGCCTGATCAATGTCGTGGTTGATGATCACATAATCATATTCGGTATAGTGCGACATTTCGTCGGCGGCTTTTGACATGCGGCCTCTGATGTCTTCTTCGCTTTCCAGTGTATCGCGCGAGCGGGTGCGCAGGCGTTTTTCCAGAGCGCTGCGCGAGGGTGGCAGGATGAAAACGCGCACGAGGTCTTCGGCGGCGAGTTCAAAGAGTTTTTGTGTGCCCTGCCAGTCTATATCGAAAATAACGTCCTTGCCATTCGAGAGCGCTTGTTCGACAGGGGCGCGGGGCGTGCCGTAATAATGATCGAAGACTTTGGCATGTTCGAGCATGTCTCCGCGATCAATCATTTCGCGGAATTCATCTGTCGAGACAAAGTAATAGTCCTGTCCGTGGACTTCTCCGGCACGGCGCGGGCGGGTTGTGGCGGAAACGGATACGGTGACGTCCTCATTATTTTTGAGAATGGCGCGCGAGATTGTGGTTTTTCCAGCGCCCGAAGGGGAGGAGAGTACATACATCAAACCACGGCGTTTTAAAGCGTTCATATTGTCTTAAGGGGCTGAAATTGTATTTTAAAAACCTATATTAAACCCTAGCCGGACAATCCGGTGGGCGCAACGGATAAATACGGGTTTGTTTGCTTTGCCGTTTTAGATTTTGCGGGTTTTTGATAGAATAAGGGGAGTAGTTTTATGAAACGGGGGTTTTTATGAGTGCTTCGGTGTCTGTACGTGTTTTGGCATTGGTTTTGGGTGGATGCTTTTTGAGTGGGCCTGTTCAGGCCAAGACTTCGTCTTGGGGCGGCGATACTCAGGCGCGCGGGCGGATTTTGTCGGCCGTGGACAGTGTTGGCGATCATCCGGTGTTTGAAGGCGTGGTCGAGGTCGAGATGGGGCCGGGATGGCACAGCTATTGGAAAGCGCCGGGGGATGCGGGGCTGGCTCCTGTGTTTGATTGGGGAAAATCCGAAAATATAGAGCAGATCGAAATGTTCTGGCCGTTGCCAAAGCGCAAGGAAGAAGCCGGTTTTCAGGTGTTCGGTTATGAGGAGCATGTGCGTTTTCCTTTCCGCGTCGAGGTTAAGGAAACCGGCGCGCCTGTGACATTGGCCGGGCGGTTGCAGATTATGGTGTGTAAGGAAATATGCATCCCGCAAACGCTGGAGATGGATCTTGATCTGGAGGCTGGAGACGGCGGGCAAGCGGTTGAAAGCCGCGTGGTGGATTTGGCCAAGAGCAGACTTCCCTTGCAGGGTGATGCAGAGACTTTGGGGATCCAGACCGTGGTTTTGGGGCCGGATGCGCTGGTGATTACGGCACGCAGTACGGACGGGTTTGACGGTGTGGATGTGTTTGCCCATGCCGGAGAGCGCGCCTTTACGGCTTTGCCGCAGATAAATGTCGATGAGGCGGATGCGCACAAGGCGATGATTGTGATTGCCAAGCCCGAAGATGTGGAAAGCTTGCAAGGATTTTTGGAAGGGCAACGTTTGTCTGTCACTTTAAGTAACGGGCGGGAAGGCGTGGAAAAATCCTTTAACTTTTAAACTTTTTGAGCGCTTTCATAGACGTCTAGCGTTTGTTCGACGATTTTATCCATCGCGAAGATGTCTTCGGCGAGCTTGCGGGCTTCTAGAGCCATTTCTGCCATTTTTTGCGGATTGTTTATGAGTGCTTCGATGGCGTTTGCCAAGGCTTGCGCATCCTTAATCGGGATCAGGAGGCCGTTTTTGCCTTCGCGCACGCCTTCGCGGCAGCCCGGATGATCGGTGGTGATAACGGGGCGTGCGCTGGCTGCGGCTTCGAGCAAGATGCGCGGAATGCCTTCGCGGTAATACGATGGATAGCAGATCAGGCTGACGTTTTGGTAGAGCGCGGGCATGTCCTCGACTTTGCCGAGCCATTCAACGGGGCTATCCATGAGCATTGTGTCCAGTTCTTCGCGGGTGATAGCCAAAGGATTGTTGTGGGTGAGGCCGCCAGCCAGTTGGAAGCGGGCGTTTACGCCTTTTTTGTGTAACAGGCGTGCAGCCTTGATGAAAATGCTGATGCCTTTTTGATGCAGCAGGCGCGTGGGCATGAGGATCACGGGTGTTTCGTTGCTCGGGAGGGGCGTGGCGGGGAAGCGCTTAAGATCGACGCCGGAGCCGTAAATCAAATGGCAGTTTTCAGCGCGGGCGAATCCTTGATCGATCATGTGGTTTTTATCGTCCGGGTTTTGAAAGATCAGATGCGTGCCGGGTGCATCGAGTGCCAGCTTGAGAAGCGGGCGTACGATTAGGCGCAATATTTTAGGTTTCAGGCCCTCATCGGAGAAGAGGTAGCCCAATCCGGCGATGGTATAGATGCAGCGGATTTCATGATCCGTTTCGAGGCGAACCAATCGCGCGGCCAGACCGATCAGAAAGGCATATTTCAATGTGATGGTGTGGATGAGATCCGGCTTTTCGGTTTGGATGATTTCTACTGCCGAGCGGATGATTTGCAGCATATTTTTAAGCCCGGCTTTTTGTATGGCGGGGGCTATATCTAATCCGCGCAGGTTGTTGTTTTTTAAAAGCTCGTTTTGGGCGGCGCCGTGCAGGGCAATGCTTACGTCTAATCCGCGTTTTTGTGCGCCCAGAAAGAGCGGCAGGCGCTGGGGCCATGACCAGTCGAGATGATTGAGGATATAGAGCAGTTTTTTGCTTTGGGTCGGTTTCAATGTTTTTTCATGTGTTATGGCCAGCGTTTGAGCCACGCCTGGAACATTAAAATATTCCATAGGGCATTGGTGTTATCCTGGCGGCCTTTGAGGTGATCTTTCCAGATTTTGTGCACAATTTTTGCGTCCAGATGTCCTTGGGCTTTGAGCGTGTTTTCGTCCAGAAGATCTTCGGCCCAATCGCGCAGTTCATTTTTTAACCATTGCTGAAGCGGCAGGGTGAAGCCTTGTTTCGGGCGGTCGAATAATTTTTCCGGTACGTGTCGTTTCAATAATTTGCGCAGCAGAATTTTGCCCTGGCTTTTGTGGATTTTCAGATCATTCGGTAGGCGCCAGACATATTCGACAATGCGCTGGTCCAAAAGCGGGGCCCGGACTTCGAGAGAGTTTGCCATGCTGGCGCGGTCGACTTTGGTCAGGATGTCATCGGGTAGATAGCCCATCGTATCCCAGAGCATGATTTTTTCGGCCATGGAGAGTTTTTCAATGCCGAGGCCCTCAAGTTGATTGAACCAGCTGGCCTGATGGGTTGTTTTATCCAGAACGGGGATGTCCTTCGCGGCGCCGATGAGGTGGTCGTAGATTGTTTGGGCATCGTCGTAGGCCATGATGGCGGCGCCCTTTTGGATGTGCTTCGCAGCCAGAGGTTTTTTGACATTGAGTTTTTCCCATTCGCTGGCAGGGATTTTGCCGATTACGCCGCCGATCAGGCGCCGGAGAGGCTTTGGAATGGTGCGGGTGATGTTGTAGATTTTGGGGCCGGTGGTGTGGCGTGTATACCCGCCGAGCATTTCATCGCCGCCATCACCCGAGAGCGCGACGGTTACGTCTTTGCGGGCAAAACGGCTGAGCAGATAAGTCGGGATGGCCGAAGCATCGGCGAAAGGTTCGTCGTAGATGACAGGCAGTTTCGGAATGACGTTCAAGACATCTTCGGGGCTGCAGTAATATTCGTGATGATCAGTTTCAAGGTATTTGGATATTTTTTTGGCGTGATGGGCTTCGTTAAAGCCTTTTTCACGGAAGCCGATTGAATAGGTTTTAACCGGGAAAGCGGATTTTTTTTGCATCAGCGCGGTGACAATCGTGCTGTCGATGCCGCCGGATAGAAACGCGCCGATGGGCACGTCGGAGATCATGCGCTCTTCGATGCATTGCATGAGCAGGGCTTCGAATTCGCCGATGATGTAATCTTTGGAGTGCATATTGGGCCGATATTTCGACATCACGGCGATTTCCGGCGCTGACCAATAGGGCTGCATGTCTTCGTGCAGATTACTGCGTGGTTCCAGACTTTGCAGTTCCAATGTTAAACGCTGACCGGGCGGGAGCTGCCAGATGTTTTTATAAATGCTGTGGGGCGCTGGGAGATAGCCATAGCGCAGGAAGAGCGCCAGTGCGTATTGGTTGATCCGGGCGTCGAAGTCTTTGTGAGCGTGAAGGGCTTTGAGCTCGGAGCCGAAAATCAGCGTGGAGCCAGCCCAGCCGATATAAAGCGGCTTTTTGCCCAGACGGTCGCGGATAAAGTGCAGCAGGCGGGTCTTGCGGTCCCAGAGCGCGAAGGCAAACATGCCGTTTATTTTTTGTAAGGTCTGGTTAAGGCCCCATTCTTCGATCGCGGCCAGCAGGACTTCGGTGTCGCTGCGGCCTTTGAAGGTTATGCCGCGGCGCACGAGGTCTTTTTTGAGGGTCTGGAAGTTGTAGATTTCTCCGTTATAGGTGATGACGTAGCGGCCTGATGCCGAGATCATGGGCTGAGCCCCTTCGGCGGAGAGGTCTAAAATGGCCAAGCGGCGATGGGCTAAAAGCAAAGGCAGATCGGGTTCTTGCCAGACGGCGCCGCTGTCAGGGCCGCGGTGAGTCAGGCTGTTGGCCATGGCCGCGCCCATGGCATGCATTTCGGCGCGCGGGGTCTGGTTGTTGGGGGTGTAAAATCCGGTTATTCCACACATAAAGCGATATTTTTTTCTTGTTGCGGCGTCTAATTCTGGTAGAATGAATGTTATAGCACTGTTTTTTTTAAGACTATAAAAAATAACCCTTTGAGGATGCAAGAAACGTGTAATTTATGAATATTGATCTTCTTTTTACGCCTACAGGCGAGGCTGGTCTGCTTTCCAACGTCAATCTGGTGAAAAAGGTGGCGGGGATTTTGTTCGATCCGCAAAGCGGCTTGGTCAGTCTTGAATATATCGATATGGATTACGAGGAGCTTAATATTCCGGTGGATGAGGCGTTTTTCGAGCGGCTGGATAGGGTCTCGCAGGTTCATATCGGGGCGGTGAAAGACGGGCAGATTGCTCAGGCTTATCAGGTGCCGTTTATGTTTGCCGATGATCCCTACCGCGGGGAGCAGCTCAAGCAGGTTTCTCAGCCCGCTAATCCTTTAGAGGCTTTTCGCTACTTTATCCAGGCTTGTGAGACAGGTCAGCCTTTGCACCGCGAAGATCTGGGGGATGAAGAGGCTATGGGGTGTATTTTGGGTGATGCTGTGCCGTCTAGTCTGCATTTCGCGCCGCATCTGGCGCGCCGTCATGCTGTTGAGGCCGCGCCGCAGGCCACGCCTGTTCCCCATGCGCCGGGTATCGGGTTGGGTCTGGGCGGCGGGGGCGGTTCGACGTATGTGCGGCGTAGCGGCCAGCCGCCGTCAGGTTCGGGCGGGCAAAAGGATACGTCCGGCCGCAAGGACGACTAATTTTTAAGCTATTTGCGCTTATTGTGCGCCGATGATCCAGCCGCCGCCTAAGATGCGGTCTTCGTCGTAGCAAACGGCGGCTTGTCCGGCGGCGATGCCGTATTGGGCTTGCGCGAGTGTAATTTGGGCGGTGTTTTGGTCTTTATCCAGTGATAAAGCGGCTTCTATGGGCTGCATGACCGAGCGGAATTTGACGCGGACGGGGCGGTTTGGGGGCGCTGTTTGTGTATCAAACAGCCAGTTGCAGTCTTTGATCAGGATGGTCTTTTTTGCCAGAGCTTCTTTGGGGCCGACAACGACGTGGGCGTTTTCAGGATCAATGGCAATGACGTAGAGCGGGGCGTTATTTTCCGAGATGCCGCCGCCGATGCCCAGCCCTTTGCGCTGGCCGATTGTGTAATGGATGATGCCTTTGTGTTTTCCGACAGTACGCCCGTCGATATGGACGATGTCGCCGGGTTTTTCGGCTTCGGGGCGGATGCGGCGGACGATTTTGGCGTAATCGCCGTCGGGAACGAAGCAGATATCCTGAGAATCCGGCTTGTCAGCGGTGATGAGGCCCAAACGCTTTGCTTCATCGCGGGTGCGGGCTTTGTCCCAGCCGCCCAAGGGAAAGCGCAGGAAATCGAGTTGTTCTTGCGTTGTGGCAAAAAGGAAATAGCTCTGGTCTTTGCCGTGATCGTGTGCGCGGTAGAGCGCGGCGCGGCCATCTTTGTCCGTATCGCGTTTGATGTAATGGCCGGTGGCCATGCAATCGGCGCCCAGATCGCGTGCGGTTTTCAGGAGGTCTTCGAATTTGACGCTTTGGTTGCATTTAACGCAAGGGATGGGCGTTTCTCCGCGCATGTAGCTGTCGGCAAAATCTTCGATGACGCTTTCGCGGAAGTTGCTTTCGTAATTGAGGACGTAATGGGGAAAGCCGCGCTCATCGGCGACTTTTTTGGCGTCATAAATATCTTGTCCGGCGCAGCAGGTTTTGGATTTGGCTGTGGACGCGCCTTGATCATAGAGTTGAAGCGTGATACCGACCACGTCATAGCCTTGTTCGTGCAGGAGCGCCGCCGTCACAGAGCTGTCGACGCCGCCGGACATGGCGACAACGACGCGCGTTTGGGCCGGGTCTTTATCAATTCCAAGTGAGTTCATAACGGGGCGGACTATAGGGTTTTTGGGGCTTTAACGCAAGTTCATCCTGTGTCAGGCAGGGGTTTACCACTCCGTTTTTGTACCCGGCAGGGCAACGATCAGGCCGTCGAGGTCATTTGTGAGCTGGATCTGGCAGCCCAGACGTGATGTTTTGCGAATATCGAAGGCGCTGTCGAGGATGTCTTCTTCTTCCTCGGTTTTTTCGTTTCCGGCGGCTTCGATGCGCGCGGCCCAGTCCGGATGGATGTAAATATGGCAGGTGGCACACGCCATAGAGCCGCCGCAGGTGCCTGTGATGCCTTTGACCTCGTGATCGAGCGCAACCTGCATGATTGACCAGTTTTCCGGTGCGTCAATGGTTTGCTGTGATCCGTTTTTGTGTAGAAAAGTGATTTTGGGCATGAGGGTTCCGTTTAAATTTTTAGGCGCTGAGTGACTTTTGTCCAGATTTGCAGGAAGGCGTCAATCTCTTCTTTGGTTGTCGCCCAGCCCGTGGAGATGCGGATTGTGGCTTTGGCCAGAGCTTCATCGACGTTCATGGCGCGTAGAACGGGGCTGGTTTTTGTGGTGCCGGATGAGCAGGCCGAGCCGTTGGACACGGCGATTCCTTCGAGATCCAGCGCCATGAGCAGGGTTTCGGCTGATGTGCCGGGTAGGGCGAAGCTGGTGGTGTTGGCGACGCGCGGGGCGGCTTGTCCGTGGATGACAATATCGTTATTTATTTTACATAATCCAATTTCCAGGAAGGATTGGAGTTCTTCTGGTTTCTTCAGGGGTGGTTTGTATGGGGGTGGTTCATTTATGGATGGTTCGCTCAAGGATGGTGTATTTGTGAATGCAGGGGGGGCTTGGCTGATGACTTGCGCAGCTGCACCAAAACCGGCGATGGCGGCAACGTTTTCCGTACCCGGGCGGGCGTATTTTTCCTGTCCGCCGCCGTGAAGCAGGATTGGCGTTTGGCCGCAGAGCCTGAATGCTAGGGCTCCGGCACCTTGCGGGCCACCGATTTTATGGCTGGACAGGGTCAGGAAGTCGATGCCCAGTTCCTCCATGTCGAGCGGGATGCGTCCGGCGGCCTGCACCGCATCGCAGTGAAAGAGCGCGCCATGTTTGTGGGCGAGCGCTGCGGCTTCTTTTACGGGCTGGATGACGCCGGTTTCGTTATTGACGGCCATAACCGAGACAAGAGCGGTGGGCTGGTGTTTCAAGAGTGACTCGAGGATGCTCAGGTCAATGACCCCATTTTGATCCACCGGGATCGGGTCATGATTCTGCGCAAAATGTTGGATGGCCTGCGTCACGGAAGGGTGCTCGACGGCGCTATAAAGGACGCGTTGATCCTTGAAGTGGTGGATGAGGGTGTTATTGCTTTCGGTGGCGCCGGAGCTGAAGATAATTTGAGCGGGCGCGATCTTGATGAGGGCGGAGATGTGTTCGCGCGCGGTTTCGATCATTTTGCGGCCCTCGCGGCCGAAAGCATGCACGGATGAAGCGTTATGCGGCTTTTCGAGCGCTTTGCGCATGGCCTCTGCGGCTTCGGGGCGCAGGGGGGCGGTGGCGTTATAATCGAGGTAAATTTGTGTCTTCATCATGGTTGAGAGTATATTTTCCACAAGCTAAATCAAGAGCTTATAATTATTTTGTAGACATATCATCCTCACTTGACTATAGATTGTGGCCAACGTGAGGGGGATTCGCGTCAAACCATGCAGTTTGTGCGCATCCTTGTAATTAAAATAACGGTTTTGCAGCTTTTAAAGCAAGGCCACCAGATCAGACGATAGAAGGATTCTTAATGCCCGAAGTTATTTTCAATGGCCCGGCGGGCCGTCTTGAAGGTCGGTATTCCCATTCCAGAGTTAAAAACGCGCCGCTGGCTTTGATTTTGCATCCTAGCCCCGAGCACGGCGGTACGATGAACAATAAAATCACCTATAACATGTTCCAGGCGTTTACAGCGCGCGGGTTTTCCTGTCTGCGGTTTAATTTCCGCGGTGTGGGGCGTTCGCAAGGGATTTTTGACCGCGGTGAAGGCGAACTGGGCGATGCGGCAGCGGCTTTGGACTGGATGCAGGAGATTAATCCGAATGCGCCTTATGTTTGGGTCAGCGGCTTTTCGTTCGGGGCATGGATCGGTATGCAGCTTTTGATGCGCCGTCCGGAGATTCAGGGCTTTATTTCCGTTGCGCCTCCGGCCAATACCGAGGATTTCAGCTTTCTGGCACCGTGCCCGACGTCGGGTTTGATGCTGCAGGGCAGCCGCGATGATGTGGTCGAGGAGCAAAGCGTGGCCGAGCTGGTCGAGCGTTTGTACCAGCAAAAAGGGATTACGATTGATTACCGTGTGCTGGAGGGGGCAAACCACTTCTTCCACGGCTATAACGATATTCTGATCGATCATGTCCATGATCACTTGAACAAAGCCGGCGCCGGCCGCGAAGTGCATATCGGGTCGCGCGAAGAGGTGATGGCGGGGTAAACACGTCCGTCATTTCCGCCCGTGGGCGTCACTCATCGCTTACGTATTTTTATACGCTGCGCTCTTCGTTCTTACGCGGACAGAAATGCTGTTTGTGTTTTTTGAGATAAGAATTAAAAAAAGCCGGTTCTTTGTGAGGCCGGCTTTTTTGTTATTTTTGTAGTTGTGTTATTAATTTCCGTAAGCTGCTCTTAATTCTTCAGCATGTCTTGTGACTGAAGTATTTGCCAAACGCTGTAATGGATCGCTGGCTGGTGGAAGATTTCCACCATTTCTGATGGCATCCACAGTGTTTTCAAATGCTGCTTTTATTGCCACTTCGCCGCCCAGTTCAGCGAATTTTTTGCGAGAAATTGTCGTTAAATTGATGATCGCTCTTGCTGGGGTTGCTCCGGGAAAGCCGCCAGGAACAACTTCACGGATAGTAATGTTTTTAATGTTATTTGCTTTATCTGTATTTCTAAAAGCTACAATGCTCATCGTCTTTACTCCTTCAAGGTTTTTAAAGCCCTGAAATTCAGGGGTGTTTGTTTAAAATCTGTCGGGAGAATTTCGAGAAAGGTTTGCGCTTTCTTAAGATGCTGCCCGCCAGGTGTCCAAAAGTCAGGAGACCACGGGCGGGCGCTGTAGCTTTTTAAGGGCTGGCTGCGCGAGCCGTGGCGCTTTAGCTTTTTTAGGGTGGTGCAAGCTGATTCCATCAAATCCCACCTTGTCTAGAGTTTTTATCACTCCAAGCAATAAGAAGACCTTTAGACCTTTTTTAAAAAAACGTCAAGATATTTTTATGTCTTTATGTATATTTTTTATTGCGGGCGCTTGAGGTAGAGCGCGATTTGTTGTTCGGTCTGGCGGGCCAGATCATCCAGCAGGTTTTCGCGGGCGTTTTGCTCGGAGACGCGGTTGGTGAATTCGCTGGCCAGGATGTTATAGCTGGCGATGGATTGCAGATTGCGCGTGAGCAGTTTTTTGCCGGTTTTGATGTCGCTCAAGGTCATGGTGGTGGCGAGCAGGAGCTGGCCGCGTGTGGCATCGGCGTTGATGGTGATGTCCAGATTGCTTTTGCTTTCTGTAACGGGCGTGAGCTGTAAGCGCAGGGATGGATTTTGCGGGCGGCCCTCGCGGTAGAAACGGTCGATCAGGGCGTTGCGTAAGTACTGGCCTTCGCGGTCCGGAATACCGCCGATTTCGATTTGCGCGAGCCGGTTTTCGACGCCTGTGGCTTCGTATTTATTGACGCCGTAGACGGGTTGAAAGCCGCAGGCGGTCAGGAGCAAAAAAGGCGCAATCAGGAGCAGGCGTTTCATCATTTGAATACTTTCGCGTAAGAGTCTTCGGAAAAGCCCAGCACGAGGTCGTCATTGGCGCTTAAGAGCGGACGTTTGATGATGGAGGGGTTTTCGCGGGCGATTTCCAGTGCTTTTTCGGCGTTCATGGATTTTTGTGTGGCCTCGGGGAGTTTGTGCCAGGTCGTGCCGCGGCGGTTGATGACATTTTCCCAGCCATGTTGTTTCAGGGCGCGTTCAAAGGCGGCTTCGTCGAGGCCTTGTTTTTTATAGTCGTGGAATGTGTAGGCGATTTTA
The DNA here is from genome assembly GCA_020443075.1 of Alphaproteobacteria bacterium. Taxonomy (GTDB): domain Bacteria; phylum Pseudomonadota; class Alphaproteobacteria; order Micavibrionales; family Micavibrionaceae; genus TMED27. Next base: position 7,352 of record JAGRIU010000024.1, on the reverse strand, counting down.
TGTTCGTCCAGCCATGTGAAGGCTTTTTTCATCGTATCGCAATTCTTGATTCCGTAGATTGTGGTCATGCCGCCACCACGTTGACGATTTTACCGGGTACGTAGATGAATTTGCGGATCTGTTTGCCCTCGACGAATTTTTTAACGTTATCTTCGGCCAGGGCCGCGCTTTTGGCTTCTTCTTCCGGTGCATCGGGGGCGAGGGTGATCTGCGCGCGCATTTTGCCGTTGACTTGTACGCCGATGGTGATGCTTTCATCCTTGAGCAGGCTTTCGTCGGCTTGCGGCCACGAGGTTTGGGTCAAAAGCGTGTCATGACCCAGCATGGACCAGCATTCCTCGGCCAGATGCGGCATCATGGGATTGAACAGTTTGACGAGGGTTTCGAGCGCTTCGCGCAAGGCTTGTTTGTCGCTTTCACTTTGCGGCTGGAAGGCCGTCACGGCGTTGGCCAGTTCGCGGATGAGGGCCACGGCTTTGTTCATGGCAAAGGCTTCAAGGCTTTTTTCTACGCTTTGGATGGTTTTGTGGCTTAGGCGGCGCAGATCTGCGGCTTTTTCGCTGATGTTCTGCGTTGGCGTGGCCGTTTCGGGTAATGTCGGCGCTGTTTCACTGATGAGGCGGTGGAGTTTGTTGACGAACTTCCATGCGCCTTCGATGCCGCTTTCCGTCCATTCCAGATCGCGCTCAGGTGGTGAGTCGGAGAGGATAAACAAGCGGGCGGCGTCGGCGCCGTAAGTGTCGATGATGTCTTGGGGGTCGATGACGTTTTTCTTGGATTTCGACATCTTTATGGACGGGCCGACGGTGGCTGTGGATTTATCGGCCAGAGCCTCGTATTCGGCCGGGGTGATCCATTTGCCGTTTGCGTCTTTATAGGTTTCGTGGGTGACCATGCCTTGGGTGAATAGCCCTTCGAACGGCTCGGCGCAGTCTACATAGCCACAGGTTTTCATGGCGCGGGTGAAAAAGCGGGCATAGAGCAAATGCAGTACGGCGTGTTCAATGCCGCCGATATATTGCTCAACGCCACCACCTTCGGGCAGCCAGTAGTTTGCTTTATCTTTGGCCACGGGTTCTTTGTCGTTGTGTGGGTCACAATAGCGGAATTGATACCAGCTCGATTCGAAAAAGGTATCGAAGGTGTCGGTTTCACGAGTCGCTTTTTCGCCGCATTTCGGGCAGGTGGTGTGTTTCCAGGTCGGATGGTGAGCCAGCGGGTTGCCGGGTTTGTCGAAGCTGACGTCCTCGGGCAAGGTGACGGGAAGCTGGTTTTCCGGGACTGGGACAGGGCCGCAAGCATCACAATAAATGATCGGGATCGGGCAGCCCCAGTAACGCTGGCGGGAGATACCCCAGTCGCGCAGGCGGTATTGAGTGGTGCCAAAACCGTTATTGATTTCTTCTGCACGTTTTATTGCTGCATTGATGGCTTCATTGGGTGATAAGCCGTTGAGCCATTCGGAATTGATGATTGTGCCCTCACGGGTCATATAGGCTTCTTTTGTGTAATCATGATCATCAGGCGATGAGATGACGGGTAAAATTTGAAGGTTGTATTTTTGGGCAAATTCAAAGTCACGTTGGTCATGGGCGGGGACGCCGAAAATGGCGCCGGCGCCGTAATCCATCAGGACGAAATTGGCGATATAGATTGGGAATTCTTTGCCGGGTAACATTGGGTGGGTTACCTTGTAGCCGGTGTCAAAGCCAAGTTTTTCGGCTTTTTCGATGGCGGCCTCGGACGTGCCGAGTGCAGAACATTGCTTTTTAAATTCTTCGAATCCGTCTTTATTTTCACAAAGTTTTTGCGTTATCGGATGATCAACAGCGAGAGCCATGAAAGATGCACCGAAGAGAGTATCAGGGCGCGTAGTATAGACCTCTATTGTTGCCGCTTTTCCTGCTTCCGCTTCGCTACAGTTTGAAAAGCGGGAGCCATCTGGCGAGATTATATCCCATCGGAATTGCAGGCCTTTGGATTTGCCGATCCAGTTCTCCTGCATGATGCGGACTTTTTCCGGCCAGCGATCAAGGGTTTTCAATCCGTCCAGCAAATCTTCGGCGTAATCGGTGATTTTCAGGAACCATTGATTGAGCTTGCGGCGCTCGACAGGCGCGCCGGTACGCCAGCCGCAGCCGTCGATGACCTGTTCATTGGCCAGCACGGTGTGATCGACCGGGTCCCAGTTCACAAGTGATTCCTTGCGGTAGGCGATGCCTTTTTCGAGGAATTTGAGGAACATTTTTTGTTCGTGGCGGTAGTATTCCGGTTCGCAGGTGGCGATTTCACGGCTCCAGTCGATGGACAGGCCCATGGTTTTGAGCTGATCACGCATGGCGGCGATATTTTCGCGGGTCCATTTTCCGGGGTGCAGGCCGCGCTCTATGGCGGCGTTTTCCGCCGGCAGGCCAAAGGCATCCCAGCCCATCGGGTGCATGACATTAAAGCCTTTGGCTTTTTTATAACGGGCGACGACATCACCGAGCGTATAGTTGCGCACGTGGCCGACATGGATGCGCCCCGATGGATAAGGGAACATTTCCAGCACGTAGTATTTGGGTTTATTCGGGTCTTCCGTGACGGCAAAGCTCGCTTGCTCGTCCCAAACTTTGCGCCATTTTTCTTCGGTTTCTTTAATATTATATTTTTCGCTCATAAGAGTGAGAATTAACCGAATTTTTTCCGTAGAGCAAGATCGCTTGCTCGGGTTTTGGCAAAAGTCAGGCGTTTTCCGATGGCTTCGCTGATTTTGAAGAGCGGGCGGGTCAGTTTGAATTTGGCTTTTTGCAGGCCTTTTAAGGGGATTGTTTTATCGTGGCGTTCCTCGCCGATGGCCGAATCGAAGGAGAGGTCTTGGGTGGCTAGGCCCGGTTGCACCGAATAGGCGTTGATTCCGGTTTCCCAGCAGCGCCCTAATATGGTGTCGATGGGGAAAGCGAATTTTTCTGTGGCTTTGATCAGTTTTTCCGCGCCTTGGCGGCTGATGAGCGTGGCGTGCGCGCCGCCCGGTGTGGTGAGCATGCGTGTGAGGTGGAAGTCTTTATATAAAGGGATGATTTTACGGTGAGGGCTGCGGGCGACTTTGGCGCTGCCGAGCAGGCGGATGATATCGAAGTCTATATTTTGGGCGATAAAGCTTTCTAGAACAGGTAGCGTGTCTTCGTGCAGGCGCGCATCGTCTTCGAGTAACAGCGCACAAGGCCAGCCGCGTTTGATGATTTCTTCGTAGGCGGCGCGGTGGGAGAGCAGGCAGCCCAGTTCGCCGGGTTTGAGATCGCGCCCGTGGGCGGCGCGCCTTTGCTTCGAATCATAGCCGGGGTGCTTTAGAACATCCATCTGTCGGCCGTCAATGGCATCGAAGAATTCAGGCTCGAACCCGCGTTCTTTAAGGTGGGCAGCGATGGCGGCGCGGCGGGCGGTCTCGTCTTCTAGAGAGATGATCAGTACGGGAATCATTGCTTCCGTTAATCAAGTTGGGCGACGCGGAGCTGGCGGGCGCGGGTCAGGATGGTGTCCTCGAGCTGGCGGGCTGTGGCATCGCTGGCGGCGGCGTCACGCCATGTGCCGCCGGAATAAAGTTGTCTGAAGACACGCACGCGCACGCCATCGGAGCGAAGCTGGCGGCCCATAATAAAGACATTGACCTTAAAACGTTCGCCTTTGGAAGCGTCCGGTGTGTACCAGTCGGTCAGAATGACGCCGCCGAACGGATCGGCGCTGGCCAGCGGCATAAAGGAGACTGTATCCAAGGAGGCGCGCCAGAGGAAGCTGTTGACGCCGATTCCTGAAGCGCCGTCCTCGTTATCCTGTTTTTTATCGCCGCCAATCGAGAGGCCGCCGTCCCCGAAAATGCTCGGGGCTTTATCGTAAATGCTTTTAGTCGAACCATCGCGATCAGCCCCTGTAGGATATTTGGCTTCGGTCTCGATGAGGCTACCGTTATCACCGCTGCTCGAACAGGCGGCGATTGTCAGGAGCGCGCCAGTGGTTATACAGGCCTTTAAAAGCCGTGATAAAGTCGATTTTTTCATTGTTTATGTCCGCAATTTTGTTTTTATACGTGCTTAATATAGAGAGGATTGTCGGCAGAGAAAAGGGGCGAAAAAGAGTCTATTCACAAGGCTTTGAGTTTAAAATGACCGATAACGGCGGCTTTGTGTGTGTTGCAAAAATAACACGGCCAAAATAAAAAATTTTTCATTTTTGAATCCCAGCGTTGATTGCAGACTCAAATTACGGCTTATTAGACTGTGTTTGCTGGGTAACAGTGAATCCTAAAAAGCTCATATCGAGCGCTCAATAATTATCATCTATATTGAAATTGGAGGAATGATAATGAAAAAAGTACTTCTTAGCACAGCTGCGATTGCCGGTTTGGCGATGGTTGCTTCTCCTGCACAAGCTCAGGTTAAACTTGATCTTGGCGGTTTCTTTAAAGGTTACGGCGCCTATGTTAGCCAAGACGATACAGACGGTGCTGCTACGGATGCCAACAAAGTTGGTGTGGTTCGTCACACTGAAGTACACTTCGGCGGCGAAACAACTTTGGACAACGGTCTGACAGTTGGTGCGCACATCGAAACTGAAGCCGATGGCGGTAACGGTTTTGAAGTTGAAGAGTCTTATGTGTATTTCTCAGGTGGCTGGGGCCGCGTGAATTTTGGTGCTGAAGATGGCGCACAGTATCTGTTGCAGGTTTCTGCTCCGGCTGCTGATGACAACATCGACGGTATCCGTCAGTTCGTTCAGCCTGTAAACTATGCTGTTCTTGTTGACACGAGTGCCGGTAATACATTGTTTGCAACGGCTGCTGCCAATGGTTTCGACTATGAAACAAATGCAACAGGTTATTCCGACAAGTTGACTTATTTGTCTCCGATCATGAACGGTTTCCAACTGGGCTTGTCCTGGACGCCGGATGTGAGCAGCACGTCTGGTTCTCCGTTGACTGTTCAGACGGCTTATGCGCCTGACTTTACCGGTGTTCTGACAGATGATCAGGTTAATACGTTTGGCGCTGCTTTTGAAGGCGGTCTGCGTTATGAAGGCCAATTCAACAATGTTGGTGTTATCGCTGGTGCGGGTTACACTCACATGGACCTTGAGTCGAAGCGTGCAGCAGGTGCATTTGCCGTTGGCGATGCTCAGGATGACCGTACAGTCTGGAACGTTGGTTTGGACTTGGATATCGGGCCTTTCGGTATCGGTGCTAGCTACTCTGAAGATGACTACGGTGATACTGTAGCCTCTGTTACCGGCGGGAACCCGACGGGGACAAAAGGTGATGAAGAGACATTGGTTGTTGGTGTTGACTACACAACTGGTCCGTTCAAACTGGGTGCATCTTACATGAACCAAGACGGTACACAAAACATTACTGGTCTGCTTGGTAACGACGGTGTTGAAACCGACCGCTACACAGGGGGTGTTGTTTACACCTACGGTCCTGGCATGACCTTCCGTGGTTCTGTATCCTACATTGAGCACGATAACGTTGCTGGTTTGCCTTCAGGCGACAATGTTGATGCAACATCTGTTCTGATTGGTACACAAATCAACTTCTAATCGAAGTCTGGTTTAAAGAATTCGGAAAGGGCCTCAAACGAGGCCCTTTCTTTTTGTTTTGACTATTGGAGGGTGAGAATTAACATGGGTTTCATGTCAGTTGCAGAAAATCTCAAGGCTATACGGGCTCAAATCGGAGCGGCGGCGGTTGAGGCCGAGCGTGATCCGGCTTCGGTGCATTTGGTCGCTGTGAGTAAAGTGCAACCTGATGAGCGTATTGAGGAGGCGCTGGCGGCAGGACACCGGCTGTTCGGTGAAAACCGCGTGCAGGAAGCACAGCAGCGTTGGGGGGGGCGCAAGGCTCTTTTCTCTGATCTGCGGTTGCATTTGATCGGGCCTTTGCAAACGAATAAGACAGGGGATGCTGTGGCTTTATTCGATGTAATCGAGACATTAGACCGGGAAAAGCTGGCTAAGGTTTTGGCGGCCGAGATGGAGAAACAGGGGCGGCGCTTGCCCTGTTTTATTCAAGTGAATGTCGGGGAAGAGCCACAAAAATCAGGCATTCTACCGCAAGAGCTTGAGGATTTTTACCGTTATTGTGTGGATGAATGCAGTCTGGATGTGCGCGGATTAATGTGCATTCCCCCTGCGGAGGAGCCGCCGTCTTTCTTTTTTGCTCTTTTGCGGCAACAGGCGCAGGCTTTGGGGCTTCAGGATCTTAGTATGGGGATGAGCGGGGATTTCGAGCAAGCGATTGCTTTGGGCGCTACCTACGTGCGTGTGGGGACAGGTATCTTCGGAGAGCGAATTTATTAATTAAAGGGCGTAGAGTCCCTTGAGCCGCACTTGTGTAATGGGTTCGCGCGGGGGAAGAGCGCTGCTGCGGTCTATATCCGGTTTTCGGGTTGTGGTTTCCATGTAACCTGTGGTGCGGCCTTCGGCGGCTTCTATGCGTTTTATGACGATGCCGGAATCACCTTTCAGGTCTGTAAAGCTGAGGAGTTCGCCCGGTAAATCCTGTATGGGGTTGCCGTGTTCGAGCTCTTTTGCAACCTGATCAAGGTGGGCTTCGGGCGTAGCGGGTTTTGATTTGAGGTGGGGTTTTTCGCCGTCTAGCATCAGTGCCAATGTGTTGCCGGCCATATCCTTTCCGGTTTCGTTTTCGACGATTGTATCGACTAATCCGCTGGCCGCACCAAGCGGGCCGCCGAAAATGCCGCCGCCGATAATTTTTCCGATCGGTTTGATTTCATCGCCTGTGATTTCGCGGTAGACATGGCCGACAACGGGGATGTGTTGTAGCGGATTGATCATATCGACCAGATCGCCGAAGCCGAATTCTTCGCTGTTTGTTTGAGAGGCATTTTGGTTGGCGTTATAGGCCAGCGTGTTTTTGAAGGAAAGATTTTCGGCATTTTGCGCCGTGGCCAGATTTTGTTCGATATTCTGTTTTGTGGTTTTCGGTGTTTCCCATACCGGCACACTGCCGCCCATGCGCTCGTTTTTAACGTAGCGCAGGACCTTGTGCGGGCGGGTTTGGGTTGTTTGTAGCGCTTGATTTTGTGTTTGCGGGTTTTCCGGGCGTATATCCATGTTTTTTCCTTACACAGTAAGATATGCAAGGCTTGTGCCATATCAGAGGGATTGATGGCTGTAAGAGAAGGCTTGCGCAGGTGGGGGAAGACAAGGCATTGTAAAGACATGGATATTTTTGCACCTGATGTTGTGATTTGCGTTGAAGATGCGTCTGTGCGGGCGGTTTTACAGGCTGTTTTGCCGTCTTGCCGGGTTGTGTCTGCGGATGTTTATGAGTGTGATGGCGCGGAAGAAGCTCTATTTGT
>JAGRIU010000023.1 GCA_020443075.1 Alphaproteobacteria bacterium | reverse complement strand
TGGCCGAGCGTTATGGCAGTGATTGGAAACAACACTGGAAAGAGCATCAAGATGATCCTCTCGTTCAGGCGTGGTTGCGTGATAAGGCGCGTCTGGATGATTTGCGCACTCAAGATAACGGCTTAACAACAGAGCTTCATAAATTACAGCGTGAGCGTGATGATTTGCAGCAACAGTCTGATAGTATTGAAGGGCAGATAAAAGTCCAGCAGGCTCGCGCTGATAGAGGTGATCTTGAAGCGGCCGCTAAGGTTGAAGCGCTGAAGCGCGAGGGGGATGTGGTAGCGGGTCGTCTTGTGGAAAATATTGATCAGAGCTTGGATGTTGAGCAGCAAGGATTGGCATTGGGAAATTCAAATATTGTCGATGAAGAATCTGATCTCTTTGCCGCAGCTATGGCTGAGCTAACCTCTGATCCAGAACTTCCGCAGGTTAATATTAATCGGGATGCTAAGTTATCTGGGCCATCTGCCTAGTTAATGTCCGCTGCTGCGATAACATCGCAGCTGGGACGTGTTAAGCCAGCATTGTCGTATGTTTTCGCTATATACCGGCTTACTAAAGTTCCATTACTCAACTGTTGTGGGGTAATGGAAAGCGAGAGCTTTTGCCCGTTCCAATATTGGTTGATTTTATTGTCTGGACCACCTGCCATGGCAATAACGGGGTATCCTCTTTTTTGCAAAGCACCCGCATGTCCACGTACTAGACCAGCGCTAACGCCTTCTCCATAATGCAGGACGACGCGGCCGCCTTGGGATATGCCTTGGGCGTATTCTGCAGTGTATTCTTTATAGGGGTCGATGGGTTGGGGGAGGCAGGTCGGGCCTTGCATGCTGCCTTCGGCGGTGGCGTTAAAGGATGATAGGGTGGCGATGGCTGCCATGGTTGCGCCGATTGCTGCGCGTTGCACTTGTCCCAGTCCTGTGAATTTTTCAGTCAGTGCCATGGTTCCGATCCTTTCCTGCATATGTTTATGCGGCCTTGCGGCGCGATTTCGCAAGCGATCTATCGAGTCTGACGCAGCGTCTGCGTGCGAATCTGGCAAGGTCTTATTAATTAAACGCAACGTATCACTTTTGCGGGAGGGAATCAAGTCGTTTTCTATAGTCTTGAAAGAATGCTGCGTATGGGGTGATAAAATGGCAACAATGTGAAAAAATATGGAGTCTTGTGCATAAAATAGGTATTTGGTGATGGGTGGTGGGTGGTGGGAAGATCCCTGCTTTCGCAGGGATGACAGATGGGGGCAGGGATGATAAAAGGGCGGGGATGACAAAAGGGGCGGGGATGACGAGGAGTAAGCGGGCGTGTCTTCAATTTTTTCGGCACGTTTTGGGATTTATTTTAGATTTTCTTAATATATTGCGGTTTTCCGGTGGAGGCGCCTCTATTTATTGCTTGCAAATGTTATGGAAGGGTTCTAGGTTTGGGCCTATGCGAAACCTCTAGACATTCCAAGAAAAGGAGTTTGGACCATGTCAAACTTTACGCTGGCCGAATATATCTGGCTTGACGGCTCTGTGCCGACCCGTTTTGTGCGCTCGAAAGCGCGCGTTGTTAATGTAGGCGGAAAACCGTCTATTGATGATTTTCCCGAGTGGAGTTTTGACGGGTCGTCGACCGGTCAGGCCGCGGGGGATGATTCCGACTGTATTTTGCAGCCTGTGTCTTATTATAACGACCCTATTCGCGGGAGCGGCAATTATCTGGTGATGTGCGAAGTGAATAATCCGGATGGGACGCCGCACGAGTCTAATTCCCGTGCGCAATTGCGCGCTGTTTTGGACGCCGGGGCCGCCAAGCATGAGCCCTGGGCCGGGTTCGAGCAGGAATATACGATGTTCCCGCAGGGACATCGCACGCCTTTGGGCTGGCCGCAGCACGGTTTTCCAGCACCCCAGGGTCCTTATTACTGCGGCGTGGGCGCGGAGGAAGCGTTTGGCCGTGAAGTGGCCGAGGCTCATGCCGAGCTGTGTCTGGAAGCGGGCTTGATGTATTACGGTATGAACGCCGAAGTGATGCCCGGTCAGTGGGAATTCCAGATCGGTTACCGCGGTGATGATTCAGAAGATTCCGGCGTGTTGAACATGGCGGATCAGACGTGGGTTGGCCGTTGGCTTTTACACCGTGTTGCCGAGGAATATGATGTGGCTGTGACGCTGGAGAACAAGCCGGTAAAAGGCGACTGGAACGGCGCGGGCATGCACACGAACTTCTCGACGACCGAGACGCGTGATAAATCCAAAGGCCGCGCGGCTATTGATGCGGCTGTGGAAGCGCTTAGCAAGAAGCATAAGGAGCATATTGCTCTATATGGTGCGGGGCTATCTGATCGTTTGACCGGTCTGCACGAAACTTGTGATATCAACACGTTTAAGGCCGGTGATGCGGACCGCGGGTGTTCTATCCGTATTCCCAAGCCTGTGGCGCAGAAAGGTTACGGTTACTTTGAGGATCGCCGTCCGGGCGCTAACTCTGACCCGTATCTGGTCGCGGCTCGCTTGTGTACCACAGTCTGCGGTGTTGATGAGTCCGTTATGGAGTTTTCGAGCTGGCCACGTATACAGAAAAACCTGAAAGTCGCGGCTGAGTAAGGCTTTTATGCTGATTTTCAGTTTTTTGTAAGTTTTTGTACAAAAGGGCGTTTCGGACGCCCTTTTTTTCTGCGCTATCTTTATGTTTATGGAAATTAAGATAATGGATTTATTAACTTTTTTCGGGTAAAGTAGAGGGACTGGTGGGGTGTTCTTCTCCGAGTTTTAACAATAATGTGTGAGATTGCATGATCCGGGACGAGGACGAGCAAAAAAATATTGGTGATTCAGGCGTGATCGAAGGCAGTTTTCTGTCTTTGGAGGAAGGTGGTCACGGCCATCGTAGTGAGTCGCCTGAGGGTGTTTATGCTGTTTCTGCTGACTCGACCGATGAGGGGGCGGGCGCATCTTTTGTTCTTTCGAATGCCGAGAATAAGCCAAGAGACGGGCAGCGCGATGAGGAGTCCCTGCCAGTTGTTTATTCGAAATCTGTCCGGGCGCACCAAGAAACGGACGAAGGGGCAGGCAGCGGCGGCTCGTTAAAAGTCTATAGCATGTCTGATGTTCAGTCTCTGGCAGGGGATTCCGGTGATGAGACGTCAGCATATAAGGGGCGTATCGGGGAGCGTATGGTCTCTATGGGGCTGATCACTTCGGATCAGTTGAATGTGGCCCTTCAAGAGAAAAAAATTACCGGCAAGATGCTGGGCGAGGTGATGGTTGATCTCGGGTTTATTGATGAAGAAACACTGGTGATCTTTTTGGCTCAGTCGTCCGGATTCGAGCTCTTTGATCCTAAAAATACTATTTTTGATGGCGAGGTTCTGGCTTTTATTGATAAGCGTCAGGCTCTTAAGCACCATGTTTTGCCGGTTGCGCAGCGCGAGCATGAATTTTTGGTGGCTATGGCTGATCCGTACGATGTTGTTGCGCTTGATATGTTGCGCAATCTGTTGCCGAAGGGCGCCAGAGTTGTGCCGATGGTGAGTACGCCTACGATCTTGTCCGAGGCTATCGATATGGCTTATGGGTATGCCAGTTCTATTCAAGGGATCTTGAAAGAGCTGGAAGAAGGCGAGGTGCAGGAAGACGTTGCGTCTTTGAGCGAAAGTGAAGCGTTTTCGCATCCGATTGTTCGCTTGGTGAATGCTCTTGTGTTTGAAGCCGTAAAATTGCGGGTTTCGGACTTGCACTTCGAGCCCGAAGAAAACTTTATCCGTTTGCGTTACCGTAAGGATGGTGTGTTGTATACGGCGCAAATTCTGCATAAACAGCATTGGAGCGGCATTTCCCAGCGTATCAAGATTATGTCGGGGATGAATATTGCCGATAAACTCTCTCCGCAGGACGGGCGTTTTAGTATGAATGTCGGCGGACGCGAGGCTGATTTCCGTGTGTCTTCCTTGCCGACTGTGCATGGCGAGAATATTGTTCTGCGGGTTTTGGACCAGAGCGAGAGCATTATGCCGATGGAAAAGCTTGGCTTTAGTCAGCATAATCTGGATTTGATCAAGAAGTCCCAGGCCAAGCCGGAGGGAATTATCATCGTGACGGGGCCGACCGGAAGCGGAAAAACAACCTCGCTATATTCGATGCTCAATGAAATCAACGATGTCGAGGTGAATATCCAGACGCTGGAAGACCCGGTTGAATATTCATTGCCGATGATCCGCCAAACGCATGTGCGGGAAGGCGTTTTGGAGTTTGCCGACGGGATTAAGGCGCTTTTGCGGCAAGACCCGGATATTATCTTTATCGGGGAGATTCGCGACGGAGAGACGGCCGGGATGGCTTTGAAGGCGGCGATGACCGGTCACCAGGTCTATACAACGCTGCATACGAACGATTCGTTTGGCGCGATTCCGCGTTTGTTTGATCTGGGGCTTAAGCCGGGAATGGTTGCCGGTTCGATTATTTCCATTTTTGCCCAGCGCTTGACGCGCCGGCTTTGTCCGGATTGCAGAGAGGCGTATACGCCTGATTCGTCCGAATGTTCTATTTTAGGGGTCGATCCACAAACGCCGCCGACTATTTACAAGGCCCGGCAAGGTGGGTGCGGGACTTGCGGCGGGCAAGGGTATAAGGGGCGTACAGCCGTTGTCGAGATTTTGAGTTTCGACGAGGAGATGGATGAGCTTTTGGCACGGGGAGCCAATAAAGCGGAGATCAAAACCCTGGCCGTAAAAAAAGGCTTCAAAAGTATGAAAGACGATGGCATTCTAAAAATCTTGGAGGGTGTGACGAGTCTCGAAGCGCTGTCCAGAGTTGT
>JAGRIU010000022.1 GCA_020443075.1 Alphaproteobacteria bacterium | reverse complement strand
CGGGGTTCTGGCTTCGTCGATCAGAATCGAGTCAACTTCGTCAACAATCGCGTAGTTAAAGTCGCGTTGGACCATTTGTTCGAGGTTGAAGCGCATATTATCGCGCAAATAATCAAAGCCGAATTCGTTGTTTGTTCCGTAGGTGATGTCGGCGGCATAGGCTGCGCGTCGATCCACTTCTTGAATGTCGTTGGTGATGCAGCCGACCGACATGCCGAGGAACTTGTAGATTTCGCCCATCCATTCGGAGTCGCGCTTGGCCAGATAGTCGTTGACGGTGACGACGTGAACGCCTTTGCCGCTCAGGGCATTGAGATAGACGGGCATAGTGGCGACGAGGGTTTTGCCCTCACCCGTTTTCATTTCGGCGATTTTGCCGTCATCCAAAACCAATCCACCGATCAACTGGACATCGTAGGGGTGTAGTCCGAGTGTACGGCGCGCGGCTTCGCGGGCAACGGCGAAGGCTTCGTGTGTGAGATTTTGTAACGGTTCGCCGTTTGCAAGGCGCTGGCGGAACTCTGCGGTCATGGCTTGTAGATCGGAATCGCGCATTTTTTCGAAACGCTTGGCGAATGCGTTGATCGGGGCGATTTGACGGTGATAGCTTTTTAAGGCGCGGTCATTGGATGACCCTAAAATTTTTGTAACCAGACCCAGCAAGGATTGCTCTCCTTATTTCTTCATTAGATCCCCTGATATAAGGCGCTTGGCGGGCAGCGTCAATGGTTGTTGTGTTTTAAGGTTATTCAGGGCTGTTGTTAATTTTTCGGCAGGGATTGAAAAGGGCTTCGTGTTTGTTTAGGGTTTTTTCTCTATCTGGAGTTTTTCCACATTAAAAAGGATGTTTTCTAATGAATACAAATAGATTTTCCAAGGGCTTGAGGGCCGAAAGCGGGAATGCTGTTGTTCTGGTTTTGGCGGCTTTGCTGGTGGTCGGAGTCGGGGCTTATGCTTATTTCTCCGGCAATTTAAAAAATTTAACAGGAGATAAAGCTTCGCCGGTGCAGGCTGTGGCTGATGCCCAGCCAGCGAGCGGTGAGGCGGAAGACGCTGTCGCTTCGGCTGCAGCGGATACGCCTGCGCCTCAAAGCGAGCAAGCAGACAATGCTCCTGAGGCTGCTCCTGTCGAGATTAAGCCGGGGAATCCTGTTGTGGCCAAGATCGGCGATAAGGAAATCAAGCGTGCGGAAGTTGCGGCTTATATGCAAAGTTTGCCGGCCAACATTCGCCAACTTCCGCCTGAACAGGTCTTTCCGCTGGCGTTGCAGCAAGTTGTCAATATGCGCATTATTGCGGATAAAGCCAAGGGTGCGAAACTGGACGATGATCCGGCTGTTAAAGCTCAATTGGCTGAGGCGAAACAGAATATCGAACGAACTGTTTTTATGCAGAAAGAGGTTGAGAAGCGCGTTACAGAAGACCGTTTAAAAAAGGCTTATGAGGAATACAAAGAGAAATTCCCGAAGGTTGAAGAGGTTGAAGCACGCCATATTCTGGTCAAAGACGAAGCCACAGCGAAGGACCTTATCAAGAAACTTAAAGATGGTGCGGACTTTGCCGCGTTGGCCAAGGAATATTCGATTGACGGGACGAAAAATTCCGGCGGTCAGTTGGCTTATTTTACCGATAAAGAAGTTGTGCCTGAATTTGCGAAGGCTGTTTTTGCTCAAAAGGTTGGCAGTTTGAGCGATAAGCCCGTGAAGTCTCAATTCGGTTATCACGTTGTTGAGGTGCAAGATAAGCGCCAGCGTCAGCCTGCGTCCTATGAGCAGGTCAAAACGTTTTTGGCGGCAGAGCTTCAAAACGAAGTTCTGGGCGAGTTGATGGATTCATGGCGCAAGAAGGCCGATGTTAAGCTGTTTGATATTAACGGTGATGCTATCGAGCCGGCGGCCGGTGAGTAACATTCTTCGATAAACCTTTAAAAGGGGCGGGCGTTATTGGCGTTCGCCCTTTTGCTTATGCGGGAGCTTTTTAAATGAATTGTTCGGAAGCGTTGAAATATCCGAGGCCGGAATCGCCGGATTTGCCGATTGTGCTGGTGGCGGCGGCGGCGTTGATTGATGCCAGCGGGCGTGTGTTGCTAGCGCAGCGGCCGCAAGGCAAGTCCATGGCGAATCTCTGGGAGTTTCCCGGCGGGAAGGTGGAAGCAGGCGAGCCGCCCGAATATGCTTTGATGCGGGAGCTGGGTGAAGAACTCGGGATTGAAACGCGGCCATGCTGTTATCATCCGATTGCGTTTGCTTCGCATACTTATGAGGATTTTCATTTGTTGATGCCGCTTTTTGCCTGCCGCGTGTGGCAAGGGGAGCCTCGGGCGATCGAGCATCAGGCGCTGGCATGGGTGCGGCCGGTGGATATGCTTGAATATGCGATGCCTGCGGCCGATATTCCTTTGGTGGCGGCGTTGAGAGATTTGCTATAGGTTTGACAGGTGATGCAGTATTCGGTTTACGATTTTAAGGCGTTTTATAATGGCAGAGCGGGCCGGGTTGTCCGGCGTACTTTGCAAGAGCGTCTGCATGAGTTTTGGCCGGATGTGAAGGATTTGCGCGTTATGGGGTGCGGGTACGCTCTGCCTTATCTGCGGATGCTTATGGAACAACCGGCGGAGCGCGCTTTTGCCGTGATCCCTGCGCGGCACGGGGCGTTGCATTGGCCTTACGACGGGCGGAATCTTGTATGTTCGGCGCATTCGAATGCCTTGCCGATCGAAACGAATTCTATCGATCGGGCTTTACTGATTCACCATCTGGAGTTTTCCGAGGATTTGCAAAGCGATTTGTCGGAAATCTGGCGGGTTATGAAGGCTAATGGCCGGCTTTTGGTTGTGGTGCCGAACCGGGCTGGGCTTTGGGCTCGTTCCGATCTTTCACCGTTCGGGCAGGGGCGGCCTTTTTCCATGTCGCAGGTTTGTCAGGTTTTGCGAGAAAGCCTTTTTGTGCATGAGCGTAGCGACGAGGCGTTGTTCTTTCCGCCTGTGGAGCGGTCTTTTATCCTTAAAGCTGCCGGGATGTGGGAGCAAACCGGCCGCAAGCTTTTGCCGATTGTCGCCGGGGTGCATATGGTGGAAGTGAGCAAGCAGCTCTATGCGCGTGTGGGGCCGAGTTCAGGTTCTAAAGTGTCTGCGCGGGTGCGCGGAATTTTGTTGCCGGAACCTGCAACGCGCGGGACGTTAAGGTAGATTCTTTTCGGGCAATCCCAGCGGGTTATCCGGATCAATCCCCTCCATAAACGGTAATTTGCGGTCCATGTTGGTGAGTTGATAGGCCAGACCGATCCAGTTGCCGACGATGGCGCGGGCGCTGTCGCGCCAGCTATTGTCTATTTTGAAGTAGACATCTTCGTCGCTTAAAGACCATGGTTTGCCTTTTTTAAGCTGTTTCTTTTGTGCGGTGAGCAGGGTTTTCATTTCGCGGTTGAAGTAGTGTTCGGGAAGAGGCGGAGCGTCTTTGCGTTTTCCTTCGATGTGGAGCAGGAGCTCGCGTTTATATTCTTTATACAGGCTGATGGTGTCGTATTCAGGGTGGCCTTGAAAGCAGATCATGCGGAAGCCGTCGGGGCTGGTCGCGAGATGGACACCTGCATTTTTACCGGCGCTCAGAACGCGCATGTTGGCGGCTTCGAATTGTTTCTGTGTGATGGTGTTGTGACGCGAGTGCGGAACATCAAAAACAGTGTTGACGCCGCGGATCAGCGGATGGGTGCGGTTGGTCAGGCGGTGGGGGTAGACGCCCCAGAGTTTTTTGCGCATGGGACTGCGTTTTTGTCCGTATTTGAACTCCATTACCGCATGAGTGGCCAGACAGGAGCAGAGCGTCGAAGTGGCGTTGTTCCATGCCCAGTCTATGACATCTTGTAAAGGTTGCCAGAACGGGGCTTTGGATAGGTCGGGATCAACGATGTTGGCGCCGGTGATGATGAGTGCGTCGAGGCCTTCTTTTTTAATTTTTTCAAAGGGTTCATAGTATTTGTCGATGTGGGTCTGCGCTTTTTTGCCGCGCTTGATTTCCGGCAAGGTAAAAGGGTGAACGTAAAACTGGGCGATTTTGTTGCTTTCGCCAATCAGGCGCAGGAATTGTCTTTCCGTGGCTTCCAGAGCGGCGTCGGGCATCATGTTGAGCAGACCGATATGCAGTTCGCGGATTTCCTGTGTCAGGGCGCGTCCGGGTTCAAGCACCGTGCGGCCTTCTTCGCGCAGACGCTGAAAGCTGGGCAGATCATTATGTGCGATGAGGGGCACGAGCCAGCTCTCCTTTCTTCTTTGCTTTTGCCAGCCGTTTGATATAACGGAAGACGACTATAACAAGAAAACGGTTTGTCATGTTTAAAAAAGTTTCCATTATCGGTTTGGGGTTGATTGGGTCGTCACTGGCCCGCGCTATTAAGCAGCAAGGGCTGGCGGATGTTTTAGTGGCTGGAGATTTGAGCGAGTCTGTTTGCGCGCGCGTGCGCGAACTGGGGTTGGCCGATGAGGTTTTTTCCGATTTAAAAAAGGCTGTGGGCGGGGCGGATCTTGTTATTCTGGCGGTTCCTGTGGGCGCGATGAAGATTGTGGCTGAACAGATCGGTCCGGTTTTAGGTCCGAACACGATTGTCAGCGATGTGGGTTCGGTTAAGGGGGCTGTGATTGCGGCGGTGACACCGTTTCTGCCCGAGGGCGTGTCGTTTGTTCCGGCGCACCCGATTGCCGGTACGGAGTATTCCGGGCCGGATGCGGGGCTTGTAGACTTGTTTGAAGGGCGTTGGTGTATTTTGACGCCTGAGCCGAGCACAAATGTTAAAGCTGTCGAGAAGGTTAGTGCTTTTTGGGAAGCGTGTGGGGCGCGGATCGAGATTATGCCCGCTCAGCACCATGATCTGGTTTTGGGTATTACCTCACATTTGCCGCACCTGATTGCCTATACCATTGTGGGGACGGCTGATGAGTTGGAAGAAGATTTAAAATCCGAGGTGATCAAGTTCTCGGCTTCGGGTTTTCAAGGGTTTACGCGGATTGCGGCCTCCGATCCTACGATGTGGCGGGATGTGTTTTTGAATAACCGCGAGGCTGTTTTGGAGATCTTACAGCGTTTTGGCGAGGATTTGACAGCGATGCAAAAGGCCATTCGGCGCGGGGACGGGCAGTATTTGTTCGAGGTTTTTAAGCGAACCCGCTCTATTCGCAAGCAGATTACGGAATTGGGCGCAAGCGCGCTCCCAAGCCCCGATCGAACTCGTACTTAGGTTTGAGGCGATAAATCGGAAGAGG
Source organism: Alphaproteobacteria bacterium (assembly GCA_020443075.1). GTDB lineage: Bacteria > Pseudomonadota > Alphaproteobacteria > Micavibrionales > Micavibrionaceae > TMED27. Next base: position 7,294 of record JAGRIU010000022.1, on the reverse strand, counting down.
GCCTGCGAGGATGGTGCGGTCTTTTTGATGGACGGGGATGAAGACATCTCCGTTTTCATCGGATAGGGCGTTTAAGCCACCGCCGAGAAATAACGCGCTTTGCGTGTCGATGATTTTGTTTTGTAACAACTCACCCATCAGTACATTGTAGTTTACTATGTGAATTCTCAAATCAGGCTCTGGAAATTCTTCTTGAGAGAAATCGAGAGTGCCTTCGACATTCATTAAGAAATCGGCCTTTTTCAGGTTGGCATTTTGAATAATGAGCGTTTTGTTTTCCGGTGTAAAAATCCCGTCCATGGAATCAAAGCTTAGGGCTTGCGGCCATCTGAAATGTTTGATGGTGATGGGGCCTGTTTTGACTTTTATGGGTAAGTAAGGAATAGGCCAGCCTTCGGCGTGCAGGTTTGTGATGGTGATGGAGCCTTCTTTTGTTTGCAGAAGTTCATTGGCGACATCCATTTTAATTTTACCGGGATAGCCTGTGACTTTCGGGGTTTGTACGGGTTGGCCTTGAGGGACAATGTTTTGCGTTAGAATGCGATATTCTTCTTTGGTTCGTTTGGCGACTTCGAACCAGGCGTAGCTATAAACCGCAAATATGGCGGCGCAGATGAAAGACAGTCCGGCGAGAAGCGGCATGGCCGATCCTTTTTTATCGGCGTATTTTTCCCGTGCTTCGTTCATTAGGGACAGGCTTTCGGATTCAATGGTTTTTTCGAGCTGGTTGAGAATTTCCTGAGGCTGACCGCCGGGTTGTATAGCGGGGAGGAATTTCATGGTGACGGTGCCTTCGCTTTTCCAGAAGCTGTTTTTCGGCCAGAACAGGCCCGCGTTGAGCGCGACGGGAATGATGGGCAGGTCTGTGGCTTCTTGCAGGCGGATGACGCCGATTTTATAGGGTTTTTCTTGTGTGGTGGTCTCAGGAGATACGCGCGTGCCTTGCGGGAAGATGACAATCGGGCGGCCTTGTTCCTTGATACGCCGGGCGCCGTCTTGAATGGATTTGATCGCGGTTTTCGGTGTGGAGCGATCAATCGCGATGGGATCACTTTTTTTGAGGTATAGACCCCAGAGCGGAATAGAGAAGAGTTCTTTTTTCAAAATGACAGCCGGGTCCTTGAAAAAGATGTGCAGTTTCATCGTTTCATAGGCGGATTGGTGTTTGGCAGCGATAATGTAAGGGCCGTTGGCCGGCAGGTTTTCAAGGCCGCGTAGTTCTGTTTTCAGGTTGAGGACTGTGCGCTCCAAAAACCATTCCATATGGACGAAAATATGGACGACGCCCATATAAGCGCGGCGCGGCATGAATAGCATCGGAATGAAGACGATACAGGCGATGCCGGTTAAAAGAACGAATAGTAAGTTAAACAGAATAGAGCGTATATAGCTGCGCGGCATGGTTTATTGTCCTTCTGTTTCGGTGAAGGCTGCCGCGGTGTGTTTGTCCAGATGCAGAGCCATGGACAGCGCTCTGAAAAGGGTTTTGTTATATTCGGCGAAAAGCAGTTTTATCTGGTTTTTTCCTTCGTAGCTGTCGGGTGGCTGGGGAACCGGATAAGGAATGATTTCGACGTCCGGCAAAGCATGTTTGAATTCCAGAATCGCGCGCGGCATATGGTAGTGTCCGGTGACAATGCGCAGGGAGTGATAAGGGTTTTCCTTGAGCCACTCACGGGTTTCCTCTGCATTTTGTACGGTGGTGTGTGCGTTATAGCCTAAAGAAATGCAGCAGGGCGGCAGGGCATTATCGCCGTGCCATTGCATCAGAATTTCTTTTTTTCGCACGTCTTTGTGAACGCCAGTAATAAAGAGGTGTGCGGCTTTGCCTGCGGCAAAGAGTTCGAGGCCTGCTTCGACGCGGTTTTTGCCGCCGGTGAGGACGACGATGGCGTCGGTGGTTTGATCCATTTTTTGCGGTTTTTGTGTGAGGACGAGTCCTGCAAATACGCCAAAACCTGTGGCCCATAGAATGATGAGGCTCAAAATCAGCATGAGGATTTTTTTCAGGATGCGCATGGAAAGTTTTTAATTCATTCCCGCTTTTCTATCAAGGCATCTGTGCCAGAGTACGCAAAACAGTTGTGCGTGTTGTGAAAAAGGCTATGAGGCCTGTGAGGGCGGGGAGGATTAAAAACGTTATGAGCTGGGCGATAGAGAAGTTTGTATGCGGCATAAGCGCCTGATCGTTCTGGCCGGAGAGTAGGCCGAGAATAAGCAAGGTTATGATCCCGGCGATGAGGCCCAGCAGGCTGCCCTTGATGGTGATGGTCAGGGCGTGGCGCTGGAACTGACGGGCGATGTAGGTGTTGCTGGCACCCATCAGGTGCAGGAGTTCAATATCTTCCCTGTGTTCGGCCATACGCGAGAGAATGGCGGCGGCGATGGCTGTGGCTGTGGTCAGGGCGATGATCAGGAGAATGAGAAGGGCCGAGAGCTTTAACGCGCCGGCCAGTTTCAGGATATCATCCAGCCAGCTTTCGTGTGTGTCGAGGTTGATGTTTTCGGAAATGCCGTGCAGATCATTGTTCAGTTTTTCAATCTGCTCCGGCGTGTTGATGCTGAGCTTGGCGGAAATGAGCGCCGGAAGCGGCAGGTCGCCCAGTGAGCCTTGTGTTTTGCCTAGCCACGGAGAAATCAGTTCTTCGACTTGCTCTTTCGTCATGGCGTCTATGGTTTTGACGTTCGGATTGTCTTTGAGCGCTTTTATCGCTTTTTCGCGCAAGGCCGAGATGGTTTCGGCGGAGCGGATTTTGTTTTTGGCATCGGTGGCGGGGATTTCGATGGTGATCTGGTTTTCAAGGCCGGAGGTCCAGCGCTGGGCTATGTTGCCGATGGCCATGTTGCCGGCCAGCGCGAGGGTGGCCAGAAAGCTCATGAGGGCGATGAGGAGGAGCATGAAATTTGTGCTCGCGCCGGTGTGCAGCGGCAAGTCGTAGCGGCCTTTGCGCTCGGCGATGCCGAGCTTGCGGTCTTTTTGCATGAAAAACAGGAGTGAGGGCATCTAGAATACTCCCTCGATTTTGCGCTGGATCCAGTTTTTTTCGTCCTGAACGGTGAGGCGACCTTGATCGAGGATCAGGCGCGGATGGCCGAATTTGTGCATGAGGGTCTGGGAGTGGGTGGCGATGACGATGGTCGTGCCCATGCGGTTGAGTTGTTCGAACAGGCTCATCAGGCGAAATCCGATGTCGTCGTCGAGGTTTCCGGTCGGTTCGTCGGCCAAGAGCAGTTTCGGGCGGGCGATGACGGCGCGGGCGATGGCAATGCGTTGTTGCTGGCCGCCGGAAAGGGTGAGGGGCAGGGCGCGCTTGTGGTCGCCGAGGCCAACCCATTCGAGGAGTTCGTCGACGTTGCTGCGGACTTCTTTTTCGGGGCAGCCTGTGATGCGCAGGGGCAGGGCGACGTTATCGAAGGCCGAAAGGTGCGGCAGCAGACGGAATTCCTGAAACACGACACCGATTTTCTGGCGGAGCTTTGCGAGTTGTTCGCGCGTGAGGTCGTTAATATTGTGATCAAACATGGTGACCAGTCCGCGTGTGGGGCGCAGGCCTAAATACATTAGGCGCATGAGCGTAGTTTTGCCGGCGCCGCTGGGGCCGCTGAGGAAGTGGAACGAGCCGGGCTCCAGCGTGAAGTCTATATCGCTGAGGATTTCCGGGCCGATGCCGTATCTGAGGCCAACATGTTCGAATTTAATCAATTTGTTATACCATTTTCTTTAAGTGATTTATGAGCTTCTGCGGCTTGTGTCTGGCGGGCGATGACGATGTATTGCATGGCCTCGGCTTTTTTGTACGGGTTGGTGATGGCATCGGCGAAGTCGAAAGCTTTTTGATAGTCTAAATCCTGTTTTGCGTTGTCTGTGAGGATTTTGCAAACGATGCTGTAGGATTTGTTACGGTAGGCTTCGCTTTCGATCAGGCCGATGCTTTTCATGGCGGCTTGCGTGTTGCCTTTTCCGGCTTGAATTTCGGCGGTTTCGCCGTAGGCTTTATGGCGCAGAGCGTCGTTTTCCATGTCGGATGCGGTTTTCCATGCACCTGCGTTATCTCCGGCGAAGGCCTGGGACATTGCAATGTAGGTCAGGGCTATGGCGTAGGAGGGCGGATGGGTGATTTTTTCAGCTTCGGCTCTGAGGGTTGTGAACAGGGCAGCGTATTGTTCCGGGCTTAAGCCCAATTGAGCGGCGGCCATGCCGATGCCTCTGATGGTCATGGCTTTGGTGTCTGGGGTCTGGATTTTTTCGATGTACGGAATGGCTTCCTGCACTAGTCCGGCGGCGGCCATGGATTTGGCGAGTTCGCGGTAGGTTTGGTCGCGCCAGCTTTGATTGTCGATTTTCGCGGCTTCGTTTGCGATGGTCTGGAACATGCATTCCTGATTTTCCACGCAGCTTTTGGCGTGTGCGGCAATTGATCCGCACAATATTGTAAGGGCGAGTGTTGTGACGAGCGCGTGGTGCTTTATACCCATGATTTTGGTCCTGTTTTTTGCTTGGCCTTGTGGAGTCGGCCTATTTGAATCTATAAATAAATACTTGAACGTCCCGCTTTAGAAAAGCTTTTCGACCCGATGATTTTGACTTGTCCCAATTGTAGTACGCGTTTTTTGCTCTCGGCGCAGCTTTTGGCACCGCAGGGGCGGCGTGTGCGCTGTTGCAAATGCTCGGAGGAATGGTTTCAGGAGCCGGATGCGGATGAGTTGATCCGTGATCTGGAGCAGCAGATCGAGGATATTCCCGAAAGTGTGAAGCCTGTGCCGGAAGGCTCTTCCGTGCCTGCGCTCAGGGATGAGGATGAGGAGCGCGAAGAAGGGAGCCGTGCGGTCGCTCTGGGGTATGCGGCGGCGACCGGTGTTTTTGTGTTGATTTTTATCACGTTGTTGCTGGTTAAGGAGCCTTTTGTTCGGGCTTGGCCGCCGAGCGCCGGATTTTACACTATGATCGGTTTAAAAGTGAGTGCGCCGGGACGGGGGATTGAGTTTGATCGCGTGCAATCGACTGTGTCCGGCGGGACTTTGCGTACGAAGGGATATTTGTTGAATTTGACTTCGGATATGCAGAGCGTGCCAATGATTGAAGCGGCCCTAAAAGACTCTGATGGCAACATTGTTGATAAATTTTTGGTTGCGCCTCCTGAATCTAAGATTGAGGGCGAGTCCGAGCTGCCTTTTACGGTTGAGCGTTCTGACGTTTCTCAAACGGCAGAGAGTTTGCATTTGCGCTTTGTGTTGTCGGGCAAAGCCGGGGAAGCGCCTCATGCGGTTCAAGGTGAAGGCGGGCATGAAGGCGGCGACACCCAGCACGGGCATGAAGCGCCTGCGGCTCATTCCGAGCACAAAGCGGCTCATCACTAGGTTATTTTTGCAAAAATTCCGGAATAATATCGTTGCGCAGACATTCTTCGAGTGTTTGACGCGGACGGATCACGGCGTATTCATCGCCGTCGACGAGGATTTCCGCCGGCAAAGGGCGCGTGTTGTAGTTCGAGGCCATGGAAAAGCCGTAGGCGCCCGCAGATTTGATAGCGATTAGATCACCAGCCTGTGTTTCAGGGAGTTCGCGGTCTGTGGCGAAGGTGTCGCCGGTTTCGCAGACTGGACCGACGATATCGTATGTTTTTGTGCCCTTTCCGCTTTTCCGGACGGCTTCGATATCGTGATAGGCTTCGTAGAGTGTCGGGCGGATGAGATCGTTCATGGCGCCGTCGAGGATCAGGAAATTGCGGTCTGCGGTTTCTTTGATATAGAGGACTTCGTTGAGTAAAATACCGCTATTACCGACCATGTAGCGTCCAGGCTCCATAATGATGTCCGTTTCCAGCGGGACGATGATGTCATTGACCCATGTGGCGTAGGCGTCGAAATCCAGCAGTTTTTCGTCTTTATAGACGATGGGGAAGCCGCCGCCGATATCCAGACGCGAGACGGTATGGCCTTCCGCGCGCAGGGCTGCGACGATTTCGGGCAGTTTTTCGAAAGCGTGGCGGAAGGTTTCGACGGTGAAGACCTGCGATCCGATATGCATGGACAGGCCAACTGCATGAATGTGGCTCATGTCTTTGGCCATTTGGAAGCCTTTGAAGACCTGTTCGCGGCTGATGCCGAATTTATCACGTTTGCGTCCGGTGGAGATTTTGTGGTGGCCGCCGCCGCTGACATCCGGATTAAGGCGGAAAACGACGGTGGCGCTTTGATTCATGGCCGCGGCGATTTGCTGGATATGTTCCAGTTCCGGCAAGGATTCGACGTTGAACTGGCGGATTCCGGCTTCTAAAGCGTTAGCGATTTCGCTGGCTTGTTTGCCGACTCCTGTGGAGACGATTTTCTGCGGATCGAAACCAGCGGCTAGTCCGCGCATCAGTTCGCCTTCGGAAACGATTTCCAGTCCTGCGCCTTCGTTTTGCAGAAGTTTCAGGATGGCTAGGTTGGAATTAGCTTTGCAGGCGTAGCATAAAAGCGGCTGGCGGTTTTTGGGAAGCGCTTTGGCCATAGAGCTTTGCAGTTTTTGATATTGTGCGCGGATATGGCTTGCGGAATAGACGTAGGTTGGCGTGCCGAATTCTTCGGCAATTTTGCCTAAGGATACGTTGTCTATGTAGAGCTGCGAGTCTTTTTCGTTTAATCCGATCATGGTGTTTTTCTTAATCTTAAGGCTGAGGATCGTTTTTCAGGTCAGGGTAGGTTTTCGGGAATGCCGTTTGATCTGCACCTTCCGGCGCAGAAACATCTTGCGGTTTAATGCCGCATGCGCAAAGCCCCAGACAAATCAGGGCAAGGACGAGTTTTTTTCGCATTTTTTTATCTTTCATCTTTCGAAGTTTGACCCTATAGGGGGTTAAAAAAAAAGAAAAGCTATAAAGGAAAAATTATCGTTTTGTGTATATACTTTATTAGGATAGTTTGATGGCTGGACTGTCAAGAAATGTGGGGACATGGGGCAATCACAAAACGAGGATTTCGATAACTTTTCACAAGAACAGCTCGATGCTCTTGTGAATTTGCATTTGCGCTTTCTGGAAGGGCGTTTGGGCGGGCGCCGTGCTGCGCTTAAGAATACGGATTTATCCGGTTTGTCTTTGTCTCAGAAGGACTTGCGTCAGGCCAGCTTTATTGGCTGTTTGATGATGGGGATGAATCTGTCAGGCGCGAATTTTCAAGAAGCCTCTCTTTATGCTTGCGATTTAAGTAATTCCAATTTGAAACATACGATTTTCGTACGGGCCGATTTGCGCGGGGCCCGGATTGAAAACGCGCTTTTGGAAGGCGCTGATCTGGAAAAGGCTGATTTGCG
>JAGRIU010000021.1 GCA_020443075.1 Alphaproteobacteria bacterium | reverse complement strand
CACGACCGGCCAAGACGCGCAGGATGTACCGGGATAGGACGGCCACGGCCTGGCCATCGTATGGAAAGTCAAGGAAAAATATAGAAACGCCGGACAGGACAAGGACGAAGTCAATATTCTCGAATTCCGCGAGGAATGCCGCCAGTTTGCCCAAGGCTGGGTCGATACGCAAAGCGCGCAGTTCCAAAGGCTCGGCGTCAGCGGTGATTGGCAAAATCCGTATCGCACCATGACCTTCCGCGCCGAAAGCAAAATCGTGCGCGAAATCCACAAATTTGCCCTCTCTAAAGATGGAACGGGGGGCAGCCTCTACAAAGGCGCCAAGCCCGTCATGTGGTCCACGGTCGAAAAAACCGCCCTCGCCGAAGCCGAAGTGGAATATAAAGAACACAAATCCATCACCGTATGGGTGAAGTTTCCGATCATTGAAACGCCTGTACCCGAACTTGAAGGTGCAAGCATCGTCATCTGGACGACAACCCCTTGGACCTTGCCATCGAACCGCGCACTGGCTTATGGCGAGGCGTTGCCCTACGGCGTGTATGAAGTGCAGGCCGTCGGCAAGGAATGCCGTGCAAAAGTGGGAGACAAGCTTGTCCTGTCCACGGCGCTGTCTGATAGTGTCAAAGAACAAGCGAAAATTGAAGACTGGAAGCTGCTCTCCCGTTTTGAAGGCAAAGATCTGGCCGGGACTGTCGCTAAACACCCGTTACATGCGCAGGGCTATGATAGCTTTGAAGTGCCCGCGCTGGCCGGAGACTTCGTGAGTGCCGATGCCGGGACGGGTTTTGTTCACATCGCCCCCGGTCACGGGGAAGACGACTTTAACCTCGGTGTGGCCAATGGAATCGAAATCACCGACAACGTCACTGATGACGGCAAGTTTCGCCCGCACGTCCCGCTATTCGCCGGTCTCGAAATCTACGACAAAGACGGCAAGATGGGGCCGGGCAACTTCGCCCCGATAAAAGCACTGGATGAGGCCGGAGCGCTGCTGGCTAAAGGCTCGGTTAAGCACGACTATCCGCATAGCTGGCGTTCCAAGGCTCCGGTGATTTTCCGCACCACTCCGCAATGGTTTATCGCTATGGACGGCGAAGGGCAAATCCGCCAGAGCGCTCTCAAAGCCATCAAGGATACAAAATGGGTCCCCGCTAAAGGTGAAACCCGCATTACCGCGATGATCCAAAATCGCCCCGACTGGTGCATTTCTCGCCAGCGCGCCTGGGGCGTGCCGATCGCCTTGTTCGTTCATAAAGACACCGGCGAGGTCTTGAACGACCCCGATCTCTACGAGCGCATCGCCCAAGCTTTCGAAGAAGAGGGCGCAGATGCGTGGTACAAGGACGGCGTCAAAGAGCGCTTCCTCGGCGATAAAGCGGATCAATACAACAAAATCGACGACATCGTCGATGTCTGGTTTGAATCCGGCTCGACCCATGAATTCGTCGTCGGCGATACCCAAACATGGCCCGCATATGAAGGCGTAGAGAAAATAGACCTCTATCTCGAAGGCTCGGACCAGCACCGCGGCTGGTTCCAATCCTCCCTCCTTGAATCCTGCGGCACCAAAGGCCGCGCGCCCTATAAAACCGTGCTCACCCACGGTTTTGTGCTCGATGAAAAGGGCTATAAAATGTCCAAATCCCTCGGCAACGTCGTCGATCCGCTGAAAATGATGGAGCAATATGGCGCCGATATTATTCGCCTGTGGGCGCTGAATGCCGATTACGCCGAAGATATCCGCATCGGCGGCGATACCCTCAAAACCACGGGCGATCTCTATCGCCGTATCCGCAACACGCTGAGATTTCTGCTCGGCGCGCTTGACGGCTTCACAGCAGGCCAGCGCGTGGATTTAAGCGACGAGCGCGTGCCCGAACTTGAGCGCCTGATGCTGCACAAGCTTTTCGAGATGGACAAAGCCGTGCGCGCCGCCATTGAGGCTTTCGAGTTTATGAAGCTGACCAAGATGCTGCATGAATTCTGCAATCAGGAGCTCAGCGCTTTCTATTTCGATATCCGCAAGGACCGTTTGTACTGCGACGCGTTGGAGAGCTTTGAGCGCCGCGCCTGCCTCACCGTCATGGCCGAGATCTTTTCCTGCCTATCCGCATGGCTCGCCCCGATCCTGAGCTTCACAGCCGAAGAAGCCTGGTCCCATAGACCACAAGGCTTGTTCGAAGCCGCCGATAGCATCCATTTGCGCGAATTCCCAATCATTCCAAAAGAGTGGGAAAATACCACTCTTGCAACGAAGTGGGAGTATGTAAAATTAATAAGGGGCGAAGTCTTAGCGGCCATCGAACCGCTGCGCGCCGATAAAACGCTTGGTTCCTCGCTGGAGGCTCTGCCCGTCGTCACGGCGGAAAACGCAGAGACCCTCAAAAGCGTCGATATGGCCGATGTCTGCATCACCTCAGCCGTTCGAATCTCTCAAGGGGCACCTTCGGTCACAATCGAAAAAGCCTCCGGCGAAAAATGCGTGCGCTGCTGGAAAGTTCTGCCTGAGGTCGCTGAAAACGACGGCTTGTGTAACCGCTGCGCCGACGTCGTGAAACATCAAAAAACCAAAGCGGCTTAAATTCAAATAAACAGCAAGCGTTCCGGAGCAAAGAGCGTTGAGATTTAATTAGAAACGAGGAGCGTAGTGTACATGGGCGTACATAAGCGACGAGTGACGCGATTAAATCTCAACGATCGAAGCTCTAGCGACGTTGACGCGCCAGCCAGTCATTGATATGCGGCCGCCCGTTTTTCTCCTCGTATTTCTCGTAATATTGTTGGTGATAGCTCTCCGCTTCCCAGAACGTGGCGAGTGGCTCAATCGTCGTCACAATGGGCTTGTTATAGACATGCTCGGCCTCCAGCTTTTTAATGACCGCTTCGGCCGTTTCTTTCTGCGCCTCGTCAACGGGAAACAGCGCCGAGCGGTACTGCGTGCCGACATCTGGGCCTTGGCGGTTAAACTGCGTCGGATCATGCGCCTTGGTCATGAAGTACGTCAGCAGCGTTTCATAGCTGGTCTTGGCCGGATCGAACGTCACCTCCACAGCCTCGGCATGGCCGGATTTACTGTCATGCGTGTCTTCGTATTTCGGATTATCCAGATGCCCGCCCATATAGCCCGCGCGGGTATAGACAACGCCCTCCAGCGAACGGAATTCGCTCTCGACGCACCAGAAACATCCTCCGGCGAAATAAGCCACCGGATAGCCTTTGGGTTTTTGCTCCATCAAATCGCTCCCTTGATCGCTTGCGCGCCCTGATCCTCCGATAAACAGGATAAATCCGAATATCAGAAAGGCCAGCGCTAACAGCCAGAAAAAATCACGCATTTCCAAATCCCTGTCTTTGCGTTAGGTTATATAAAGCCGCGACCGCGGCTCGGCCCCATAGGCCGAAGCCTGCGTGGCGTTTGAACGCAGGCATAAATTCATTTATGCCGTCCAAGTTAAATAAACATTCGTTTAAGGGCGCAGGATCGTTACATGCAAATTGATACCTCTTACACATCCCCGAACTTCGAAGGGCGCGCAGAAGGGCAAGCCCCTTCAATGATCCTTATTCATTATACCGGCATGCAAACGGGCCGCGAAGCGCTGGAGCGTCTGTGCGACCCCGCCGCCAAAGTCAGTGCCCATTACGTCATCGAAGAAGACGGGCGCATTTTTGCTCTTGTGAGCGAAGATAAACGCGCCTGGCATGCGGGCGTTTCTTGCTGGGAAGGGCAGACGGATATCAATTCGCTCTCCATCGGCATAGAGCTGGTTAATCCGGGCCATGAATGGGGCTACCGCCCGTTTCCGCCCGCGCAGATGCAATCGCTCGCGGCTCTGTGCAAAGACATCATGGCCCGCCATGAGATCAAAACCGTGCTGGGGCATTCCGACGTCGCACCGGACCGTAAACAAGACCCCGGCGAATTGTTCGACTGGGCGTGGCTGGCCGCTCAAGGCATAGACAATATTCATGCGTAACCCAATTTGGAGGCCGCGGCCCGCGAACCGTTTCGCGCATTCAATAAAAAAGAAAGGCCGCCAGAGAGTATCTCTGACGGCCGATCATAAATTTTCAGAAAATCTATAAGCCGGGTTCTGTACTCCTTAAAAGAAGCGGCAGCCATTCATCTACGCGCACTTTTACAAGGGCGCTTGAGCGACCAACCCGAACCGCCATGCGGAAAAACATGATATGCGGTTCCTATTCGGTCTTGCTTCCGGCGGGGTTTACCATGCCGCGTTTGTTACCATCCGCGCGGTGCGCTCTTACCGCACCCTTTCACTTTTACCTGCAACCGGCCTTCGGCCGCCTCGCGCAAAGCAAAGCATTGCTTTGTTTGCTTTTAAAAAGCGAACAACACCTTTGGTGTTGCTTCGTGCTCGGTACAATTTTTAAAACGACGTTTTAAAAATCACAGTTTTAAATACAGGAAACCTCTTCTCTGTTGCACTGTCCGTAGGCTCTCGCCCCCCGGGTGTTACCCGGCGCCGTTTTTCCGTGAAGCCCGGACTTTCCTCCCGTTTTCACGTTAGACGCAAAAACCGGCGACTGCCCGATCTTCTGAAAGTCCGCACTATGCCGATTTTTCCGCTAAAATGCAATTTTTATCGCTTGTGATAAAAATAAAAAACGCTGCCTCCTTAGGTAGCCGTGCTGTTAATCAAAAATTCATCTTTCTCCGGCATAATTCTTGGGAAAAGATAAAATGAGGTGAAAGACCATGCCGGATTACAGAACGCCAAAGCAAGCTGCCGCAGACGTATTAAAACCTGTGGAAATAGATGATTGGAAACAGATTAAAAGACAGCTGTCAAACCTATTCGGCGGCGCGGTCAGCGACGAAGAAAGGCAAGCGCTCTACGCCAACAGAGCTAACATTAAAGAAAAATTCCTGAGCGAAAACGTGGGGTTTCATATGCGTGGTGAAGCAATGAATCCGCAAACCGTTAAAGACATGGAAAATTTAAGTAAACAATATCCAGGTGAGGTAACGGAGAAGGAAGTAGAAGTTCTTCAAAACGTTCTCGAAAATCCGAAAAAATACGGGATTGAACCTGATGATCTCGCAAGTGTAGCGCCTCCAAAGGTCGGGGGGCCCGGCAACGGAGCGATGGCTTAGACGTCTTTCTCTCTGTGCTTTGCCATTTCCACCCCTTGAAGTCATTCCCGCGCAAGCGGGAATCCGGTCCTTCGTAACCGATAGCACCCTGCTTTCGCAGGGATAACTTCTGGGCAGGATACCAAAACAAACTTTTCCCCAAAAATTTAAATGTGTACAACTTGTGCAGCGACTCGGCGGATAAATTGACGAATCGTTTATGCAAATGCTACTTCTAGAAGAGTCAAGGCTTGTTCTAAAGCCTTTCTTCGAGTCCTGAACGATTCGAACGGCTTCTGCGTAAACGCGTTCAATGAATCAATAAAAGGTTTCAATCTCTTGAGCCATTATCCTGTTATGTTGCCCGAAGTGCTGGCGCAGCTCGATCCTGCGGATGGGGCGGTGTATGTTGACGGCACCTTCGGCGGCGGCGGGTATAGCGAGGCTATCCTTGAAAAGGCCGATTGCCGCGTGGTGGCCATTGACCGCGATCCTGCGGCGCAAGCGCGCGCGAAGGTATTGACGCAAAAATACGGCAAGCGCCTGATCTTCCTGCGCGGCTGTTTTGGTGATGTGCAGGCTTTGTTGCAAGATGCGGGTATTGAAAAAGTCGATGGCTTTGTACTCGATCTGGGCGTGTCCTCTTTCCAGCTTGATGAAGCGCAGCGCGGCTTTTCATTTCGTCATGATGCGCCGTTGGATATGCGCATGGACACGGAAAATGGCCAAAGCGCGGCAGATTTTGTCAATAGCGCGGGCGAGGCTGAACTGGCCGATGTGATCTATAATTACGGCGAAGAGCGAAAATCGCGCCGCATTGCTAAAAAAATCGTCGAGCTGCGCCGTCAAAGCCCGATTGAAACCACGGGGCAATTGGCCGATATCGTGCGTTCTTGCGTACCCAAAAGCCGTGACGGGATTGATCCGTCCACGCGCACCTTTCAGGCGCTGCGCATTGCGGTGAATGATGAGCTTGGCGAGCTGCAACGCGCGATGGCGTCTTGCGAGCATATTCTCAGGCCCGGCGGGCGCGTGGTGGTGGTGTCTTTCCATTCACTGGAAGACCGGATTGTGAAAAACTTTTTCAAAGAGCGTTCCGGTTCTATGGGGGGTGGCTCGCGCTACAGGCCGCAGATTGACGAACAAGCGCCCGCACAGTTTAGGCTTTTGACCCGCAAGGCGCTCACCCCTTCAGAGCAAGAGCTTTCGGAAAATTCCCGCTCACGCTCGGCGCGCTTGCGTGCAGCGCAATATCTGGGGCAGGGGGCGTGACATGAAGCATTTACGCCCCGCCACCTTTGTTATTTTCGCTGTCGTGTGTTTATCCGGTGTGATGCTGCTCTACACCTCGCAAAGCGTGCAAAACGCGCAGGATCGCCAGGCAGCTCTTGAATCCTCGATCGCACGCGAGCAGGAAAAGATTCGCATGCTGCGCGCGGAATGGGAGTATTTGAACCGTCCCGAGCGTCTGGAAACGCTGGCTAAAGAATTTCTCGATATGATGCCGCCGGACTCTGAGTATTTTGTAGAGTCCGAGGATGTGCCGTCCATTCAGGAAGAAACGGCTGATGTTCAGATTGAAAAGGCTCCGCAAGTAGAGCCGGCGGTTTATACGCCGATCGTGAAGCCGACGGCAAAACCGCCCGTGCCGGTTCAAAAAGCGCCGCCCGCGCCGCCCAAAAAAATACCTGAAAAAATTACAGAGCCGTCCAAACCGGCCAAAAATTTTCAGGATCTGCTCGATAATCTGGGCGCTCCCGCGCAAGGGGAGGGCTCTCCATGATCTTGCTGCGTCAAATGCGCCGCAATGCCGTGCGCGTTGAAGGGGAGAAAAGCTCGGCGCTGGATCTGGCGCGTGGGCGTCTGGTCTTCATGAGTACGCTTTTTGCGCTGGTGTATATGATGCTTCTGGTGCGCGCGTTTGATTTAACGATCTTACAAAGGCATGATGCCGGAGAAGGATTGGGGCATATCTATGAAGCCTCAGGTGCCGCCGATGATGGCCGCCGCGCCGATATTGTTGATCGCAATGGCGTTTTGCTGGCCACAACGCTGAAAACCTCGTCTTTGTATGCGGACTCGCATCTGATCTCCGATCCTAAAACGGCGTCCAAAGCGCTGGTAAAAATCTTTCCGGACCTCAGTTACGGCGATGTGTTGCAAAAGCTGCAAAGCGGCAAGCGCTTCGTCTGGATAAGGCGTGGCCTCTCACCTGAACAAAGTGAAGCGGTGCTCAAAATCGGTGAGCCGGGACTAAATTTCCAGACAGAATACAAGCGTTTCTACCCGCAAGAATCTGAAGTGGCGCATCTGGTGGGCTATACCGATATTGATAATCAAGGGTTGGCGGGCATAGAGCGCGGCTTTGATAATATGTTGGCCCATGGTGAAAATATTCGCTTAACACTCGATAACCGCCTTCAACACGTTCTGCGCCGCGAGGTCAAAAAAGCGGTAAATGATTTCGAGGGGTTGGGCGGAGCCGGTGTGATCATGGATGTGACAAACGGGGAAATTCTGGCCGGCGTGTCGTGGCCGGACTTTAATCCGCATCAAATTGGTCAGGCAAAAGACAGACAAATTTTTAACCGCCTGACATTAGGCGCCTATGAACTGGGTTCGGTGTTTAAAATTTTCTCCACCGCCGCTTTTTTCGAAAATAAAGACGTGCCGGTCAATGTCAGCTTTGATGCGCGTGAACCGATAAAGGCCGGACGTTTCACCATTCACGATTATCACGCCGAAAAACGTGTTCTCACTGCGCCGGAAGTCTTTATGTATTCCTCGAATATCGGCTCGGCCATGATGGGCCAGGCCGTGGGAAGCAAAGCACTGAAAGATTTTTATAAGGATTTGGGGCTGCTCGACCCGCTGGATTTTGAAGTGCGTGAAGTGGCGCGCCCCCTTATCCCCGAGCCTTGGCGTGAGGTCAATACCCTCACCGCCGCCTTCGGTCATGGGATCGCCACAACGCCGCTACAACTGGTCGCTGGCGTGTCCTCTATCGTCAATGGCGGCTATCTTGTAAAGCCGCATCTTGTACTCGATGAAAACGCGGGCGGCAAGCCTTCGCAGGATTTGCGCGTTGTAAAGGCGCAAACCGCCCAGCGCATGCGCCAGCTTTTGCGTCTTGTTGTGACCGACGGCACAGGCTCTAAAGCGGATGTGAAGGGCTATCGTGTCGGCGGCAAAACCGGGACGGCGGAAAAAATCGTCAATGGCCGTTATGATTCCAAGAAAAAAATCTCATCCTTTGTCGGCGTTTTTCCCATGGATGCCCCGCGCTATGTGGTGTTCATCATGGTTGATGAACCCAAAGGACAAAAACGTACATGGGGTTATGCAACCGGGGGCTGGGTGGCAGCGCCGGCTGTGGCGCGTGTGATTACATCAATGGCCGCCATATTGGGCATCCCTCCGGCCGCCGAAGATGCACCGGAAAATCACTTCGGTGAAGGTCTGAAGCAATATATCAGCGCCCCAAAGAAGCAGGGGGCGAAGCATTGATGGGCGCGCTGGAAAAAATCGACATCACCGCTCTCAAAGGGCTAACGCAGGACAGCCGCAAGGTCCGTCCCGGTTTTCTCTTTGCCGCCTTTCCCGGTGTCAAAACCGATGGCCGCGAGTACATTGCCGCCGCCATCCAAAACGGCGCGTCTGTCATCTTGGCCCCGAAAGGCACGTCCGTTGACATGCCGGAGAATGTGCAGCTCATCACGGACGAAAACCCGCGCAAAATCTTTGCCCACCTTGCTGCTGCTTTTTACAAAAACCAGCCCGAATATATCGCGGCCGTAACCGGAACCAACGGCAAAACCTCCGTCGTGCATTTCGCGGCGCAAATCTGGAGCGCATTGGGCTTAAAATCCGCAAGCCTCGGCACACTCTCCGGAAAAATGACCACGCTCGAAACCGTTGAACTGCACGAGGAATTGACGCGCCTCGAAAAGGACGGCATGACCCATCTGGCGATGGAAGCCTCCAGCCATGGCCTCGATCAATACCGTCTTGACGGTGTGCGGATCAAAGCGGCAGGTTTTACCAATCTCTCTCGCGATCATCTGGATTATCACGAAAACATGGAAGACTACCTCGCCGCCAAAGTGCGTCTGTTTTCCGATGTTCTGGAAGAGGGCGGCACAGCCGTGTTGAATGCCGATGTGCCGGAATTTAAAACCCTGAAAACCATCTGTGATAAACGCGGCATCCGCGTGATTGACTATGGACGGCAGGGCACAGGCATAGGGTTGATGAGCGCGCGGCCTCTGCCGCAAGGGCAGGAAATCGAAATTAGAGGCAAAGGTCTTTCGGCGCAGATAACCCTGCCGCTGGTCGGGCGTTTTCAGGCCATGAACGTTTTGTGTGCGTTGGGGCTGGTGATGGCCGAACACCCCGACGACCCGGATTGGCTAGAACTTGTTCTGGAAAGACTGCCCGCGTTGCAAAGCCCGCCCGGCCGCCTGCAACGCATCGAAAGCCATTCGCAAGATGTTGGCATCTATATTGATTACGCCCACACGCCCGACGCACTGGAAACCGTGCTCACAGCGTTGCGCCCGCACACCGAAAAGCGCCTGATTTGCGTTTTCGGCTGCGGAGGCGACCGCGACAAAGGCAAGCGCCCGCAAATGGGCGAAATTGCCGCGCGCCTCGCCGATATCGTCATCATCACCGATGATAACCCGCGCAGCGAAGACCCGGCCACGATCCGCGCAGAAATCCTGAGCGCCGCGCCAAAGGCCGAAGAAATTCCCGGCCGTCGCAATGCCATCGAAAAAGCTGTCCGTATGCTGGGCCGTGGCGACGTGCTGATCATCGCCGGTAAGGGTCACGAGCGCGGCCAGATTTTTGCCGATCACACCGAAGATTTTGACGATGCGGAAGAAGCCCGCGCCGCCATAAACAAACTGTCATTAACAACTGTCTGAATTTGAGAAAAGGAAACACAAGAGGATCTCGATGATTACCAATATCCGTACAAACTGGAACACAAGAAGGGTTGGACACATCACCGTCAGCGTTCAGCCCAAAACGCGCACCCCTTATACGATTTTACGTGTGGAATCGATGATCGACACAGGCTTTGGCCGCCCGACAGCGATTTTGAAAAATGCGCTGCCCGATGCGTGGGAAATCGATCTGGATTATCTTCAGGCCGCCGCCGGACGCCGCGTTCAAACCCCGTCTTTGCCTAACCAGATCGCGCATTTGAATTGCACCTATACAGGCCGGAGCTTCGGCGTGGTCTCGGATGTACATGAAACATTGCAAGCCCTGACAGGAAATGCCAAAATCGCCGCCATTGTGCCCGATGTTTTGCGGCCCGGTGATTTTGTAATTTTCCGCCACGGGCTTGAAAAAGGACGCGTAAAATTTGCCGGAGTCCTGCGGGCCGTGCCGGATATGCTATCGAAAAGAAAGAGCTGTTAGACAATGCTGTATCACCTTCTTACACCGCTGGCCGAATACCACATATTTTTCAACCTGTTTAATTATCTGACCTTCCGAACGGGTCTGGCGGTGATGACGGCGTTGCTGCTGTGTTTCCTGATGGCCCCGAAGCTCATTCTCTGGCTCAAGAGCAAGCAAGCAGGCTCCGATAACATCCGTGAATATCTCGAAGAAGCCCACGCCAGCAAAGCCGGAACCCCGACTATGGGCGGGGTGATGATTTTACTCTCGGTCACGGTTTCAACGCTGCTCTGGGCGGATCTGAGCAATCCTTTTATCTGGTTGGCGCTGCTCGTGATGGTTGGCTACGGCATGATCGGCTTTGCCGACGATTATCTCAAGCTCACCAAGCGCAACTCCAAAGGCCTGTCCGGAAAGCTTAAAATTCTCGCTCAGCTCATTATCGGCGGCATAGCGGCCTTCGGGATCATGTATAATCTGCCCGGCCATATTAACCAGCATATTGCTATACCGGTTCTCAAAGACACTTTCATTTTTATCGGCCTGTTCTTTATTCCCTGGGCGCTGCTCGTGATGATCGGGGCCTCCAACGCGGTCAATCTGACCGATGGTCTGGACGGGCTGGCCATTGTGCCCGTGGCGATCGTCGCGGCCTGTTTCGGCCTTATCAGCTATCTGGTCGGAAACGAGATTTTTGCCGATTATTTGCGCATCCCCTATGTCGTCGGCACGGGGGAGCTGGCGATCCTTTGCGGCGCATTGATCGGCGGGGCAATGGGATTTCTCTGGTATAACGCGCCTCCGGCCATGATCTTTATGGGCGATACGGGCTCGCTCGCGATGGGCGGCGTTCTGGGCGCGATTGCCGTGATGGTCAAGCACGAACTGGTGCTGGCGCTGATCGGCGGCTTGTTCGTACTCGAAACCGTGTCGGTGATCGTGCAGGTAGCCTCTTTCAAACTGACCGGAAAAAGGGTGTTCGCGATGGCGCCCCTGCATCACCATTTCGAGAAAAAAGGCTGGTCCGAACCGACCATCGTCATCCGTTTCTGGATTATCGCCGTCATTCTGGCCATGATCGGCATGGCGACATTGAAACTGCGCTAAGTTTTATTTAACCACCAAGACACAAAGGCACCAAGATATTGCACGAAACCGAAGCGACGCAGGCAACAAGAAACTTTACACAGACCGACAGTCTGTTTTATCGCGCCTTCGGCGCGGCTACGCCGAGAACGTCTTGGTGTTCTTGGTGCCTTGGTGGTTCATAAAAAATGATCGACTGCGCTGCCTATGTCCAAACCCTGCAAAACAGACCTGTTGCCGTCTTTGGTCTGGCGCGCTCGGGGTTGGCAAGCGTTGAGGCGTTGATCAAGGCGGGCGCGCAGGTTATCGCTTGGGATGATAAGGAAGAAAGCCGCGAGGCCGCACTCTCTCTTGGGGCGCAAGTGACGCCGTTAGGCGAAGCGCTTCTGAAAAGCTGCGCCGCGCTCATTCTCGCCCCCGGCGTGCCGCTGCATTTCCCGCAAGCCCACCCCATCGTCAAGGCCGCTCGTGCCGCCCAGTGTGAAATTATCGGCGATCTGGAAATATTGCACCGGTTGAATCATGGCCGTAAAACCGTCGGCATTACCGGCACCAATGGCAAATCGACGACGACAGCCCTGATCGGCCATATCCTGAAGGAAAACGGCACCCCATGTGCCATTGGCGGTAATCTCGGCCAAGCCGTCTTGTCTCTTGAGATGCCGCCCCAAAACGGGAGTTTTGTCCTCGAAATTTCCTCCTACCAAATGGATTTATGCCCGACCTTTAAACCTGATATAGCCATTTTGCTCAATATTACTCCCGATCATCTCGACCGCCACGGTGATATGGCAGGCTACACCGCGGCTAAAATGCGCATTTTTTCAGACGATCCGGCGCAGGTGCAAATCAAATACCCCGGGATCGACGAACGCGTGCGCGGTTGCACGAATATGAAAGGCGATCACAATCTGCAAAACGCCAGCGCCGCCTTGCTCGCCTGTGAAGCACTGGGCCTGAAGGAAGCCGACATTATCGCCGCGATCAAAACTTTCCCCGGTCTAGCCCACCGCCAGTACCACGTGCGCACAATCGCAGGCGTGGACTATATCAACGACAGCAAAGCCACGAATGCGCAGGCCGCTGCCAAGGCGCTCGGCGCCTATGATGACATTTACTGGATCGCTGGAGGACAGGCCAAGGACGGTGGATTGCAAGGGCTGGAAGAATATATGCCGCACATCCGTCACGCCTTTTTAATCGGCGAGGCCGCAGAGGGTTTTGCGGGATGGTTAACGGCCCACAACGTACCCCACAGCATCGAAACCACACTCGACAACGCCGTTCATGCCGCCCACGAGGCCGCTCAAAAAGCAGGAAAAGGCACGGTTCTCCTTTCCCCCGCCTGCGCTTCATGGGATCAGTTCAAATCCTTCGAACGCCGCGGGGATCAGTTTACAGAGTTGGTCAATAATCTCGTTGCATCCTGAACTTGATTCAGGATCTATTGAACAAAGCGATAGATCCTGACTTTCGTCAGGATGCATGATAAAAGGAAAAAACCATGAGTCTCTTCGCCCGCACCGATAAATCAATCTTCGCCCAATGGTGGTGGACGGTCGATCGCGGCATGCTGGCGGCGCTCCTTATTCTGGCAACAACCGGGGTAATGCTGGTGGCGACCGCCAGCCCGCCTGTCGCCACGCATATCGGCTTGGGGCCGTATCACTTCTTGATCCGCCACATGATCTTTCTCGTGCCGTCGCTAGCCATGCTGATTGGCTTTTCGTTCCTGAACAGAAAACTGATCCGGCGTATGGCCACGCTTTTATATATGGGCTGTATCGTGGCTATGATAGCGGTCCTCTTTACGGGCATGGAAATCAAGGGGGCGCAGCGCTGGCTCCATCTCTTCGGCTTTTCCATCCAGCCCAGCGAATTCATCAAACCCGCCTTTATCATCGTTGCGGCGTGGCTGATGGCGATGCAGAAAGAAAAGCCGGGGTTTCCCGGAAATGCGTTAACAGCCGGAGTCTATGCCCTGACCGTGATCTTGCTTTTAATGCAGCCCGATCTGGGGATGACGGTGATTATTACCTCGGTCTGGGCAGCGCAGATTTTCCTCGCCGGTTTTCCTTTTCGGCTTTTAATCTTGCTGGTGCTGGCCGGAGTTGTAGGACTGGTCGGCGCTTATTATGGCTTCGATCACGTCCACAGCCGCATTAACCGCTATCTGGATCCGGCTGCCGGAGACAACTTTCAGGTCGAAAAATCCCTCGAAGCCCTTCGCAACGGAGGCTTCCTCGGCACCGGACCGGGGCAGGGCACAGTCAAACTCGATCTGCCCGATGCGCACGCGGATTTTATCTTCTCCGTCGCCGGTGAGGAAATGGGCATGCTGGTGATTTTGGTTATTATCGGCCTCTACAGCTTTATTCTCTTGCGTGGGATCAACCGTTTGATGGAATGTAACGATATGTTTGTCATTCTGGCAGTCGGAGGTCTGCTCACCATGATGGGCTTGCAGGCGATGGTGCATATGGGCTCGGCGATGCATATTCTTCCCGCCAAGGGCATGACGCTTCCCTTCATCAGCTATGGCGGCTCGTCTTTATTATCGATGGGGCTGTCCTTCGGTGTGGTGTTAGGCTTAACACGCAGTTCAGGCCGGGAAGGCGTTTCACGCGGCGGCTTGTCATTGAGTGCCCCGCCGCGCATAAACACAGGATCGGTGCAAAAACCATGAGCAAAGAAGAACGCAAAAAACGAGTTATCCTAAGCGCGGGCGGCACAGGCGGTCACGTCATGCCTGCGCAGGCTTTGGCCAAGGATTTGCTCTCGCGCGGCTATGAAGTCGAATGGGTGACCGATAAACGCGGCGAACGTTTCAAGGACGGCTTCGGTGATGTTACGATGCATGTGCTGCCCTCCGGCACGCTGGGCGCAGGGCTTATGGGCAAACTCAAAGGCGTGGCCGCGCTGGCGCTGGGTATCCTCAAGGCGCAAACTCTGATCAAACGCCGCCAGCCCGACCTGGTCGTTGGCTTTGGCGGCTATCCGTCTTTTCCGGCGGTCTATGCCGCGCAAAGCCTTGGCGTGCCGACCATCCTGCACGAACAAAACGCCATCATCGGCAAGGCCAATCACATGCTCGCGCCAAAGGCGCTGCGGATCGCCTCTTCTGTGCCTCAGCTTAAAGGGCTGGAAAAGGCCGAGGCCGTCAACTGCGTTTTTACCGGCAATCCGGTGCGCAGCGAAATCACCGCGCTCTATACGAAGCCCTATCCGGCGCTGGAAGCAAGTGGCCCGTTGCGTATTCTCGTGATGGGCGGCTCACTGGGGGCCAAGGTGTTCAGCGATATTCTGCCCGAAGCGCTGGCGCGGTTGCCCTCTGACCATCGCGCGCGCTTGCATATCGTCCAGCAATGCCGCGCCGAATATCTGGATGAAGCGCGTAAAACCTATGGCGAGGCAGGTATCAAGGCCGAACTCAAACCCTTTATCGACGATGTGCCGGAACAACTCGAAGCCGCGCATGTCGTGATCGCGCGCTCGGGCGCATCCACTGTGGCCGAAGTCACCGCCGCCGGACGTCCGGCTGTCTTCGTGCCCTATCCGCATCACAAGGACCAGCAGCAAAAGCAAAACGCCGACGTGATTGCCGATGCGGGCGGGGCCTGGGTGATGACCGAAAACGGCTTCACCCCCGAAGCGGTTCTTGCAAGGATCGAGACTTTCCTGCAAAATCCGGAAACTCTTTTCCGCGCCGCTGAAAAAGCCCGCGAATGCGGCCGCCCCGATGCGGCCCGTAAACTCGGCAACCTGATCACTGCGGTCATTAGCGGGTGGAACGAATAGAAGGACTAAAGCACATGCAAGGAATGCCCAAAGACATCGGCCCGCTTCACTTTATCGGCATCGGCGGCATCGGCATGAGCGGCATCGCCGAGGCTTTGCGCACGCTGGGCTATGAAGTGCAAGGCTCCGATATGGCCGAAAACGCCAATGTCAAACGCCTGCGCGATCAGGGCATAGAAATCTATATCGGCCATGAGCCATCGAACCTGAAAAGCAAAAACGGCCAAGCCATTTCCGCCGTTGTAGTCTCCTCCGCGATCAAATCCACCAACCCCGAACTCTCCGCCGCCCGTGATCTCGGCCTGCCGGTCGTGCGCCGCGCCGAAATGTTGGCCGAGCTGATGCGCATGAAATGGGCGGTGGCGATTGGCGGCACACACGGCAAAACCACCACGACCTCCATGGTCGGGCAAATGCTGGAGGCTGCGGGTTTTGACCCGACAGTTATCAATGGCGGCATCGTCAATGCCTACGGGACAAATACAAGGCTGGGGCAGAGCAACATCATGGTCGTCGAAGCCGATGAAAGCGACGGCACCTTCACGCGCTTACCCGCCAGCGTCGCGGTTGTCACCAACATGGACCCCGAACATATGGAACATTACGGCAGCTTCGAAAATGTGAAAGCCGCCTACCGCCAGTTCATTCATAACTTGCCGTTCTACGGCTATGCCGTGCTGTGTATCGACCATCCCGAAGTTCAGGCCCTTGTTCCCGACGTCAAAGACCGCAAAATCATCACCTACGGCTTTAACCCGCAGGCCGATGTGCAGGCTCTGAACTTGCATATGGATGCGGAGGGCAGCGTCTTTGACGTGCATTTTGCCGACGGCCAGACCTTAAAGGATATCCACCTGCCGATGCTTGGCTGCCACAACGTACAAAATTCTCTCGTCGCGCTGGCGATCGCCAAGCAAATGGAGGTCCCCGCCGCGACCATGAAAAAGGCGCTTTCCGGCTTTTCCGGCGTTAAACGCCGCTTCACAAAGACGGGCGAAAGCCACGGCATCACCGTGATTGACGATTACGCCCACCACCCGATCGAAATCGAAACCGTCCTCAAAACCGCCCGCACCGCCGTGAGCGGAAATGGCGGCCGCGTCATTGCCGTCATGCAGCCTCACCGCTATACCCGCTTGCATGACTTGTTCGAGGACTTTTGCAAATGCTTCAACGATGCCGATGCGGTGATCATCGCCGATGTTTACGAAGCCGGAGAAACCCCGATCGAAGGCGCGGATAAACGCAGCCTCGTCGAAGGCATAAAAAACCACGGCCACCGAGATGTACAGGCGCTACCGGACCGTAAGGAGCTGGCGCATACGGTTGCGCAAATCACCCGCCCCGGCGATTTCGTGATTTGCATGGGCGCGGGTGATATCACAAGCTGGGCCTACGCTCTGCCCGCCCAACTGGACGAGGCCATCGAAAAAGCCAAAGGCAGCGCGGCGTGAAAAACATCCGCGGCACACTCACCGAAAATGCTCCCATCGGCGCGCAGAGTTGGTTTCGCTGCGGCGGAGCTGCTGACCTGCTCTTCAAGCCCGCCGATGAAGACGACCTAGCAGCGTTCTTGAGCCAATGGTCCGCAGATCAGCCCCTCACCATCATCGGTGGCCTCGCCAACACGATTATACGCGATGGCGGGTTGCGCGGCGCAACGATTCAACTCGATAAAGCCTTCTCATCCGTAAAAGTTCTAAACGATACCTATATTTCCGCCGGATGTGGGGCGCTCAATGGCAATGTTGCCGCCGCCGCCGTGAAAGCCGGAATAGGCGGGATGGAATTTCTCTCCGGCATTCCAGGTAGTCTCGGCGGGGCGCTGCGCATGAATGCCGGGGCTTACGGTGCGGAAATCAAGGACATCTTCGTCGGCGCGACCGCTATCGACCGTAAAGGCAATCCCCACCGCCTCACAGCAGAGGATATGCATTTTACCTACCGCCATTGCGGTGTGCATCATGATTTGATCTTCACCTCTGCCATCCTCAAGGGCCGGGCAGAGGACTATGAGACCGTCAAGGCCCGCATCACCGAAATTAAGGCCAAGCGCAATGAAACCCAGCCTATCCGCGAATGTACGGGCGGTTCAACCTTCGCCAATCCGTCCGAAACCGAACTCAAAAAAGCGGGCCTGCCCCCCGGCACGCGCGCCTGGCAAATTGTCGATATGGTCGGCGGACGCGGCCTGCGTATGGGCGGCGCGCAAATGAACGAGCTGCATTGCAACTTTATGATCAATACCGGGGATGCTAGCGCCGCGGACCTCGAAAATTTGGGAAATGAACTCCGCCGCCGTGCCCTGTACGATCTAGGGGTCAAGCTGCACTGGGAAATCAAGAGAATAGGGCAGGAGAGCTAACGCGCTCTCTCCGGTCTCTCTAGGCGCGTGCCGCTTTTTTATGCTCTGGATGTTTATAGCGGAAGTGATAAGACAGCATCATCCCATCCATCGTCCGCCATTCCGGTCTGAAATCCTCAAATAAATGCTCGAAATGGCCGCTGCGCGGCTGAGGATTGTCAGTGAAATGCTCCAGCAACATAAGGCGTTCAATATCCTTCACCCAGCGATCTTCGAGCGTATCGTCGCGAATAAGGCTGTTGAGTGCACGCAGGTTCTGCCCAAAGCGCGGATCGGCGAAAACAATCCGTCCGGCCAGTTTCTGTAAAGCCGTGTGATCATCTTGCGGAATAGGCTCCCCCGCCCGGTTTTGCCCAAAAAGAGCATTTGGCACGTCATAAGCCCAGATCCGCAGGCGTGTCGCTAAAGCGTCCAGAGACTCCGGTCTGTATTCACGATCGAAATTGATCATCTTGCGTTTAAAGGCAAAAAGATCGTCGATCTCGTCCTCGCTGAGCCCGTAAGCCAGCCATTCCTGACGTAAGAGATTTTTCAAAAACCGCAACGACTGCCGCGGGCGGATTTCCGGCGAAAGCCACAAAAACCCGTTAATATGATCCCACATCGCCGGATATTCCGCGCTGTAGCGCAGGATTAAACGACAGTCATCCTCAGGCAAAGCCGCACAAAACATAGTTTTACACCCCCGAAAAGAAGCCCAGAAACACAACTCTGGCTTGTAAATTACAGAACTAAAGAAAAACGTATGATCTAGGCTGGCAAGGAATCCAAAACCGCCGCAGGTACATGGCGTACGACAGGTCTACGTCCTTGGATCGACGCGTCCATGGCCGCCGCAAGGCCCATGATGTCGGCGAGTTCTTCTCCACTGGAAATACAGGCGTTGCCCGTCTCTCCCATGGCATCTAAAAGTGCA
Organism: Alphaproteobacteria bacterium; assembly: GCA_020443075.1. Taxonomy (GTDB): domain Bacteria; phylum Pseudomonadota; class Alphaproteobacteria; order Micavibrionales; family Micavibrionaceae; genus TMED27. The sequence continues at coordinate 40,939 of JAGRIU010000021.1, read as the reverse complement.
TGCGCATTTCTCATGTCATTATTGGTTATCATTGATATTACCCCCTAAAGATAAAGACCCAAACATTACAATGTTAATACAGCCTGTATTGACAGACCGTTAAATTTACATAGCATTTTATGTAATAGTTTTGGTGCAGGGGGAAAGCGGGGCTTATATGGACTCGGGAATCGGGCAGGTTAACGGCAGATGTTGTCCGTTTTTAGCCATAATGCCTACACTCATCGCGGATGCCAGACCTTTGATAAGAGCATCGTCGGAATCGATGTTTAAATCCTCCAATATAGCGGCGGCCAGAGCACGCGCACCGACCAATAAAGCCATTGTTTGAGTTTTTTCAAACACCCGCGCTACGCGGGTATCCAGTTCAACAGCATCCTGTGCGGACACCATTCCGTCTGCCAGGGTTTGTTCGGTATGGTTGGCAAGTTCTTTGATTCTTTCCACGATAAGATTCTGGTCATCCGTAGGTGCATTCTCAGCCCCCACGATGGTGCGCCTCAAATAATTATTTCTAAGCTTGGTCTTGATAATATCCTGTAAATCGGCCCCCATAGCGCATGTTGGTACGGGATATACGTTTTCGTAAAGTGTGGCGAGCACGGCAGCTTTAAGAGCCAGTTCCTCATGACCAAAGCCGCCAGTGGCTTCATCAGCGATAGCGCGATAACGATCAATGCGTTCTTGGGGAATAGTCTTTAATAACGCACTAAATCTCTCGCTGACGGCTTGATCTGCAAAAAAACGCCTCACGTCGTCATCAGAGGATATTGCGCCATCATCAGAAGATCTTGAATAATATTGAGTAGGCTCGCATTGAAGCTGGTAATATCTGCTCCGCAGATCATCAAGGTCCATAGCCGCAACGTCTTTTTTGGCCTGTCCGGCCAGTTCTTGCAGTCGATCGAGCGACAGTGAGGACAATCCCTCAGCGTCACGGCCTGAAGAAAAAGAATAGGAACTGAAGACCAACGCCAAAGCGGTTGCCATTTGTCTTAAAGCCATGAATAAAAACCCTCAATGTGTAAAACTGTTCTAAACCAAACCTACAGGACCCACCTGTATTAAACTTATTCCCGCACCAGCCCGAGAATTGGAAGCTGCGCTCTATCGCGCTCGAAAGCATTGTTGCTTCCCATTTGTCTTTCCAATTTCTTGGAAAGAAGATAGCCCATAAACGCTACGGATTTAGAAGACGTGTCCAAATCAAGGTTTTCCAACACTTTACGCGAAAGAGCCTCGGGAATCTCGTATGCTGTATGAAATACTCCGGCAATCGCGGTTTTGTCTCTCAATGCGGCAAAACCCTCATAGATAGAGATTGTTCCGTCCTGTTCGGCGCCTTTGATAAAGCGCTGCAGTTTTTCAACCTGTTTGCGAACAGGGCCATCGGGAACACCAGCCAGAGAAACCTCGCGAAAACGCGCAAGAGGTCCGCTGAGATAGGCTTGACTACAGACCGTCTGGGGAAGCTCTTGCCTGATATCGGAAAATTCAAGAGAACCTGCCGTTCTGGCAAGAAGGTCAAGAGGGCCTTTATACCCCGTGCCGCGAAGGATAGTTTTATATTCGTCAAGGCGGCTAAAAGCCTTGAGAATGAGAGATTTATCCCATGTCCGGCCTTCACCGGATACGATAGAATGACACCCCAGTTCACTGGAGATTTTATCGGCTCTGCGACGATCTGCCTCTTTTAGAGCGCGCAGATCTTCTAAAGTCTTGATCCCGTCGACAGTATGGACGAGTTGCGGCTTGATATGCTGTTCAAAAACATCGACATCATACCCCGCATCATCAAGAGAGGCAGTAGCCTGCGCGCTAATGAGGGCCGCCGAAGCGCAAAGAAAGGTCTGCAAACGAGTCATAACCTGTTTCCAATCAATTGACAGAAGGAGGAATATAAAGCAGAGCTAAAACTATGTCAAATTACAGGCGTAATTTCCGTTCGTACAAATCCGGCAAGTCGTTTTCGATCAAGACCGCATCGCCGTCTTGTCTGTTCGCCGCAACCCAGCTTTGCGCCTCGGCGAAGCTGGCGACCTCGTGCAGCTCTTTTTGTCCGCCCGTAGCTTTAAAGCCTTCAAGAAAGCTCGGGATACGCTGCCCGTTCACTACCAGCGCCACATCGCACACCTGTCCGGCCAGCCGCCCGATTGTCTCGTGCGCCTCGGTATGCGCGGGGCCAAGCTCGACCATCCCTGGTGTGATCAGGATCTTGCGCTTGATCTTGCCGCCGCTTTTTTGCGCCAGCGTCGCCAAAAGCCCCAGCGCCGATTGAAAACCGATCGGGTTGGAATTATAGGCATCGTCAATGACGATCATATCGCGCCCTTGCGGCTTCACCTCCAAACGGTGTGCAATCTGCGGCAGGGTTTTGAGCGCGCTCAAAATATCCTCCGGCCCCAGCCCGAGTTCGAAGGCTGTGACAAACGCCAGTGCCAGATTATGCCCGTGATGTGTCCCGTAAAGCGGCGCTTTCAGATCATAGCTCGCGCCTTTCCAGCTTAACCGTACCAGCAAGCCTTCAAGCTCCTGTACGATTTTATGCACCTCCAAATGCCCCGGTATGTCTTCCTTCTTCTCTTTTTTATCCTTCGCCTTGGACTCCGGCGCGTCCCCGCAAACAACAAACTGCTTGGCATGGGCCTGTTGCAACGCCTTGGCTTTATCAAAGCGCAGCGTATTCTCGTTGACGATCATCAGCCCGTCTTGCTTTCTCAAAACCGCTTCGGCCAGTTCGTACTTGGCTTCGGCCACCGTCTCCAGAGATTTAAAGCGTTCATAATGCGCATGCCCGATCGCCGTAATCACCCCTGTATCGGGCGGCGTTAGCGCACAAAGCCGTGCAATAGAGCCCGGCCCGTAAGCCCCCATTTCGACGATGAAATATTGATGCCGCGGCTCCAGCTCTTCGCGGATAATGCGCGTAATGCCCATCGGCGTATTGACGCTGCCCGGCGTAATCAGGCTCGGCGCGTGCATCTTCAGGATATGTCCCAAAATATGCTTCACCGACGTTTTGCCGAATGATCCGGTTATGGCGATGATATGCGGGTTATAATCCAGAACTTTATCATGCGCCTCCTGCCAGAACACTTTTTGCACTTTATTTTCATAGGGTTGTAAGGCTGCATTCACCAAAACAATAAAAAACGGCACCAGTTGCACATTGACGATCCATAGCCCGTAAAAAGACGGCAGGAAAAAGCACCAAAGCGTTGAAAATATGCTCAAAGCCAGCGCCGGAAAGAAAATGCGCTGCGCCCGCCGCGTTAAAACCAGCTTCTTTTTAGCTTCGCGCCGGGGGTCTTTCTCGAAATAGGCGCTCATCACAAAAGCCGTAAAAAACACGAACTGCGCGGCGATCTCTGGAATAAACAGCGCCGCACCCGCGCACAAAGCCAGCATAAAACTCAGGCGTTTGTCAAAGCCGCCCTCTTTGAATATCCAGCGCAAGAAACGAGCGCTATCATATTCTTCCTGCTGGTAAATATGCATGTAGGTCAGGCTGCGCTTGGTCGCAAAAGCGGCAAATCCTAGAAACAACAAAAACAGTCCGGCGGTTTCGATCATCATTCATCCAGATTTTTGATAAAACGTTGCAGCGCCGAAGCCAGTTGATGCCGCCCCGCGCCCAGCACAGTGTAATGATCCAGCCCCTCAAGCTCAATCATTTCCGCACGTGGTATCAATTGCGCATAACGCCGTCCGATTTCCGGAGGGGTTTCGCTGTCTTGCGTCCCGTACATCAAAAGAACAGGGCAGCTTACGCTCTGGGCGACCGTGCTCAAATCCTCATTCACCGTGCGCACGAAGATCCCGCGCATCGTCCCCGAAACATTTTTATAATCCGCGCTGCCGAATTTCGTTTTCAGCCACTCTTCCGATAGGCCAAGTGGAATAAGCTTTTTAAGAGTCTTAAAGAGCGCCACCCGTCCTTTAAAATACAGCTTTTGCCATAAGGGGCGTTTGCGCGGTAAACCGGCGGCCGCCACCAAAAACAACCCGGCCACCAGATCGGGATGCCGCGCCGCAAGCTGTACGCCCACACGCCCGCCAAAGGAATGACCGCACCAGATAATTTTTTCGCCCTCGCCGGTCTGCGCACGGATAAAATCGGCCATCGCATCGGCGTAATCCTCCGTGCCCCAAATCGCTTGCGGCTCCGGCGATGTGCCGAAACCCGGAAAGTCGAGAACCACATGCCGCCCCAGCCGCGACAAGCTCTCGGCTAGAGGCTCGAAAGCACGGTGATCCTGCCCCCAGCCATGCCCCCAGAAGATCGCCCGCGGACCTTCGCCTGATTTTTTACAATAAAGAGTATGTGACATCGCCGGAGTTTCGTGGTTAAAATAACGTATCATTCAGATAAACGCTTGTTTGATGTCATGGCAAGCGTCCTTTATAAAAAACAAGTCTATAAGAACCAAGTCGCCCGAATATCTTTTGATCCATGAACGCTTCTAGAAAAAAAATCGCAGTTTTCTTCGGTGGACGTAGTCCAGAGCACGATGTGAGCGTCGTCACGGGTTTGCAAATCCTCCATGCCATCGACCAGAGCCGCTACGAAGCCTTTCCGGTCTATATCACGCCGGAAGGGGGATGGCTGACCGGCGATATTCTGCGCAAGCGCGAGAATTATCTCTTATCTGCCGAAGGGCTGGCGCAAACTCAAAGTGTAACGCTTGATGTCACGCCGGGTCGCCGCGCCCGCTTGGTCCCGCTGAAAAAAGCCGGTCTGTTTAAAAAGGTTGAAAATATAGAATTCGACGCCGCGATTCCCTCGTTCCACGGTCTGTACGGCGAGGACGGCAATATACAGGGCCTCTTCGAATTTGCCGGCGTGCCCTATGCGGGCATGCGCACGCTAGCCTCTTCGGTCCTGATGGACAAAGGCGCGACAAAAAAAATCCTGCACAGCGCGGGCATTCCGATGCTGCCCTATGCCATCATCAAGCGTCCCGCTCAGGGCTATATGATCGCCGCCGAAGACCTCAAAGCGATGATGGGTCCGGTAAGCTTCCCGTGCATTGTTAAACCCTCGCATCTGGGCAGTTCTATCGGCGTGGCCAAAGCGGGTGATCTTGAAACTTTGCGCGCGGCGCTGCCTGTGATTTTCGAATATGATGACGCGGCCATCATCGAACCCTTTGTTGAGAATCTGGTCGAATATAACGTAGCGGTCTCAAAAGCTTTTGGTGAAGTTAGAACTTCGGCCATCGAGCGCCCGAAAACCACGGATGAACTACTGGATTTCAAACAAAAATATTGTTCGGGTGGCAATGATAAATCCGGCAATAAACTCGGCTCCAAAACGGAAGGGCCCGTGAGTGAAGGCATGCTGTCCCTGACCCGCGAGCTCAATCCTGACATCCCCGCAGACATGCAAGACAAAATCCGTAAATGGGCTATGGAGATGTTTGCTGCCGTCGATGGCACGGGCGCCCCGCGCATTGATTTTATCGGCAACTCTAAAACCGGAGAACTCTGGCTCAACGAGGTCAATCCGTGGCCCGGTTCGATCGGCTATTTCCTCTGGGAAGCCGCAAAAGACCACCCTGCGCTCTTTACCGATCTTCTTACGGCTCTGATCGAAGAGGCCTTCACTGAAAACCGCGCCCGTGCGCTCCCCAAAGACCCCGTGCCGAAAGATGCGCGGCTTTTGAAGCGGAGAGGGTAGGGCAATGGCGGTGAATATCCGAATGGCCAAAAGCAAAGGCACGCGCCGCTCGTCGCTGAATAAGCGCCGCAAAGGCGTTTTGGCGGTCACCTTGCCGTGGCTGCGCCGCTTTGGCCTGATTCTCGGTGCTCTGGTTCTGGCTCTATGGCTCGGCGCATGGTTTATCCTCAGCGGTAGCGCCGGAAAAACGAGCGAATGGGGCAAGGATAAAATTATTCTGGCCAGCGCCGATATGGGCTTTCGCGTGGAAAATATCCTCGTCGAAGGACGGAACCGCACGGATTCTAAAGCCTTAATGGCCGCTATCGGCATGCAAAAGAACGATCCGCTCTTTGCCTTCGATCCGCAAGCCGCGCAACAAGCCCTGCAAGACATTAACTGGGTTAAGGATGCCCATGTCGAGCGCCGCCTGCCGGACACGATTTACGTGCGTCTGCAAGAGCGCCGCCCCGAAGCCCTCTGGCAAGATGGAAAAGACATCGTTGTGCTGGATGAAAGCGGACAGCCTATCAAAGGCGCCGATATTAAAGCCTTCAAATCCATACTTCTTCTCGCTGGTACGGACGCACCGCAGGCATTTCAGGATTTTTTGAACACTGTAAAAATTGAAGAGCCGGTCTATAAGCGCATACGTCTGGCAACGCACATATCGGGACGCCGCTGGGACATTACCTTGAAAAACGGTCTCAAGATAAAGTTGCCCGAAGACGATATGCCGCTGGCGCTACGCCGTCTTGCCAGAGCACAAGAGGAAAACGGCCTGCTGGATAAGGATATTATCTCCATAGACCTGCGCGATCCCGAGCGTCTGGCAATCCAGACCCGCCCCGGCCAGCTTCAGGACTATCAGGACAGTCTCAAAACCAGCGTTAAAGCAGGAAACAGTATCTAGATGACCCAAAAGCATAAACCTAAAGGCACGCTTCTGGCGGTTCTGGATATAGGCTCGTCGAAAATCGCCTGCTTTATCGGCCGCGTCATCGACGATGAAGGCGGCTTTGAGATTTTGGGCGTCGGCCATCATGCTTCAAAAGGCGTTAAAGGCGGCACGATTACCGATCTTGATCTGGCCGAAGCCGCCATCCGCCAGACCGTACACGCAGCGGAAAATATGGCCGCCGATATCATGAAGGGTTATCCTTTGCGCGAAGTGGTGGTGAACCTGCCCGGCGTGCATGCTGCCTCACACGTTCACACAGCCGATGTGCGCGTCGATGGCCATGAAATCACCAGTAACGATATCCGCCGTGCGCTGGCTAAAGCCCAAGAGCAGGTGATTAGCGACGAATACGAACTCGTCCATACTATTCCGATGAATTACCGCATCGACGGCAATGACGGCATCACCGAACCGCGCGGCATGTTCGGCCAGAATCTCAGCGTCGATATCCATATGCTGACCGGCGATATGGGCGCGCTGCGCAATATGGCGACCTCAATCGAGCGCTCGCATCTCGACATTACGGCTTTGTGCCATTCGGCCTATGCCGCCGGGCTGGCCTCTCTTGTCGAAGATGAAATGGATCTGGGTTGCACCTTGATCGATATGGGCGCAGGCACGACCTCTATTGCCGTCTTCCATAGCGGACGTATGATCTACGCCGATGCGCTGCCCATTGGCGGCCAGCATGTCACAAACGATATCGCCAAGGGGCTAACCACTTCTTTGCACGATGCCGAACGCCTTAAAGCGCTCTATGGCAACGCCATGGCCACCAGCGCCGATGAAAGCGAACTTATCGACGTGCCGCGCCTTGGCGAAGAAGATCACCGCGTCCCCAATCACGTGCCGCGAACCTTGCTTGTCGGCATCATCCAGCCGCGCGTAGAAGAAATCTTCGAACTCGTGCGCGGCAAGCTCGCCGATAGCGGTCTGGGAACGGCTGTGGGCCGCCGCGTAGTCCTGACCGGCGGCGCCAGCCAGCTCACCGGCATAAAGGACCTCGCCCAGCATGTGCTGGATAAACAAGTGCGGCTGGGCCGTCCGATCCGCCTGTCCGGCCTGCCCGATGCTGTCAGCGGCCCGGCTTTTTCCACTACGGCCGGCCTGTTTGCTTATATCTCCGAACACAGCCACGAAATGCCCGCCGAGATCATGGCGCATGCGGAAGCCCACGGCTTGTGGGAACGCGTCAAGTTCTGGCTGAAGGAAAACTGGTGAAAATCCCTTTACTTTCCTTCGGAGACTTATCCACAGCAATTTGTGTATAAGCCTTGTATAGCCTTGGGGGTTTAGGTGTGTATCGAAAAAATCTGAATCGGATGAGTCACTTAAGTGTTTTTTTTGTGTTTGCATCTCAGGAAATGTTAATCTGGAAATGTCCAGGAGAAGCGGTAAGCCTGTGAATCCTTTTCATTTTTCACTTTTCTGCTTTTTTAAACTTACCTACACTCTTGAACAAACCTGCCGCATGATTCTTTCTACAGGCCTGTGGGAAGAATATTTTGCAAAACCAACGTCTTTTCGGGGATAAAACGCCATGATCAATATCGCTATGCAACCGACTGAATCGCAGAAACTCGCGCCCAAAATCGCCGTCATCGGTGTCGGAGGGGCCGGAGGAAACGCCGTCAACAACATGATTTCCTCTAATCTTGAAGGATGCGAATTTCTGGTTTGCAATGCCGATGCACAGGCGCTGGGCAATTCCCTGGCCGGTAATAAAATCCAGCTCGGCGCGACAGTGACCGGCGGTTTGGGGGCAGGATCCAAACCCGAAGTCGGACGCGCGGCGGCAGAAGAATCTCTCGAAGAAGTGATGAGTCATCTCGATGGCGCGAATATGGCCTTTATCACCGCCGGTATGGGCGGCGGAACAGGGACAGGCGCGGCCCCCGTTATTGCAAAGGCCTGCCGCGAGCGCGGCATTCTGACCGTAGGTGTGGTAACCAAGCCCTTCCACTTCGAAGGCTCTCACCGCATGAAATCGGCCGAAAAAGGCATCGATGAAATTCAGGACTATGTCGATACACTGATCGTAATTCCGAATCAGAATCTCTTCCGTGTGGCCAACGAAAAAACAACCTTTGCCGAAGCGTTCCAGATGGCCGATGGCGTACTGCAAGCCGGTGTGCGCGGCGTGACCGACCTGATGGTGCGCCCGGGGCTTGTGAACCTGGACTTTGCCGATATCCGCACCGCGATGCTGGAAATGGGCAAGGCCATGATGGGAACAGGCGAAGCCGAAGGCGATAAGCGCGCGATCGAAGCCGCTGAAGCCGCGATCAACAACCCGCTGCTCGATGATGTGTCCATGAAAGGTGCGCGCGGCGTGATCATTAACGTCACAGGCGGTTATGACATGACCTTGTTCGAAGCCGACGAGGCCTGTAACCGTATCCGTGATGAAGTCGATCCTGATGCCAATATTATTTTCGGGGCGACCTTTGACGAATCGCTCGAAGGCAAAATGCGTGTTTCGATCGTGGCCACCGGAATCGACAAAGAAATTGAGGCGCAAAAGCGTGGTGACAATACCGGGGGAAATATCCTTGAACGCGCCGTACCCAATACGGTCAGCAGCAACGAAAGCGCTCCGGCCTTTCCGTCTAACAACCGTCCGCCCGCTTTTGTCTCGGCCAGAACCGTGCAATCCATCAAAGCGCCCGCGCCAGTAACAGCGCCAGTGAAAACACCGGTCGAAAAACTGGCTGAACAGCAAAAAAGCAAGCCGTTACCGGAAATGTCTGTTGATATGTTCGAACAGGCTGAATTTGCCGAAAATGAAGAATCGACCGTTCCGCGTGACACAATTTTGCGCGGCACGCGCTATAACGACGCATTCATTCCGCCCAAGCCGGTCGAAGCCCCATCGGGTGCAGGCTCGTACATTTCAAGCTTTTATGGCGAGCACGTTCCTGAGGCGGCTCAGAGCCGTTCTTACAGCGCCCCTGCGGCCTCGCCCCACTCTGAGATGATGGAAGCGCCGATCGCACCGAAAAAGCTGGTGCTCAATCCACCGAAAATGCCTAACCCGCAAGAGCAAAAACGCTCGCCATCCTTGTTTGAGCGGATCACGGGCAGTGTGCAGGAGCGTCTGGAAGGCATAGGTGAGAGCCTGCATCGTGGTGAACAACATGCCGAGCAAAGGCAGCGTATTGCACCGTCTGCCGGAATGGGGACGCCTACGGCACCCACGCCGCAATCCCCTTCCCAAGGCAGCTTAAACATCGATGCACCGTCGAGAAAACCCTCCGGCGACGACGACCAGCTCGATATCCCGGCCTTCCTGCGTCGTCAGGCAAACTGATTTTTTAAAGACCTCCATTTTAAGCCCCGCTGGTCTTGGCGGGGCTTTTTTTGTATAGGGTCTCGTGTAGAGCCGATGAGTTTTAAACCTGACAAGGCATGAGGAGCGTGGCGTAGTTGAGCTACAGAAGCGACGAATAACGATGTCAGGTTTGAAAGGCAGAGGGCTCTATGTTGTAACAAACCGCAATAAACTGTGATTGGGCTTTCCTGCGCAGATTGCCTATATTAACAATCAGAAATATGTGCGCATGCACAATAAACTTCAAAAGCGGTTCATACATGTTTCAAAACACGATCCAGACAAAAACAACGCTTTCAGGCGTTGGCCTGCATACGGGAGAGCAAATCACGCTCAGCCTCTTGCCGGCGCTGGAAAACACAGGCATTGTGTTTGTTCGCACAGACATAAAAGATAAAGACAACACGGTTCCCGCTCTGTGGAATAATGTTTCCGATACGCAGCTTTGCACCGTGATCGCCAACAAAGACGGCGTCAGCGTTGGTACGGTCGAACACCTGATGTCCGCCCTGCGCGGCTGTAACATCGATAACGCGATCATCGAAATCGACGGCCCAGAAGTGCCGATCATGGATGGCAGCGCCATGCCGTTTGTGGACCTGATCCGCCGCGCCGGCCTGCAAAAGCAGAATGTTTTGCGCTGCGTAATTCGTATTCTCAAAGAAGTCAGCGTCGAAAAGGACGGTAAACGCGTAACGCTCCGCCCGGAAAATGCTAGTGTCTTCGGCGGCGAGATTGAATTCGATCATCCCGATATTGGCTGTCAGTCCTATCAAACAACGCTTTTGAACGGTAACTTCGTGCATGATATCGCCGACTGCCGCACCTTTGGATTCTTACACGAAGTCGAATGGATGCGCTCTCAAGGTCTTGCTCGCGGCGGCTCTTTGGATAATGCCATTGTTCTGGACCGTGAGCATGTGATGAATCCGGAAGGGCTGCGCCGTGAAGATGAATTTATCCGCCATAAATTACTTGATGCGATCGGCGATCTCTACTTGGCCGGTCGTCAGATCGTTGGTGCGTATGACGGGATAAAAGCCGGACACGCCATCAACAACGATATCCTCCACGCGCTGTTTGCCGATAAAGAAAATTACGAAATTATCGAACATCTTCACGTCATCGCTCCGCTGTTTGATGCGCAATCTGCCGCAGAAAAGACAGAACAAAAGATCTACGCATAGAACTTCCCCTTTAAATCCGCAAACAGTCGCGCTATCTATAAAAGCGGGTAAACACTTTAATGTTTAAAAGGGCGAAAATGCGTATGCGCTTCTCATTTCTTTTTTTATCAACTCTGGTTGTATTGGCTGTGGCTGGCTGTTCTTCTACTAAGGACGCTGAAAATGCGCAAACGGAAGAAAGCGTCGAAGTGCTCTATAACCGGGGAGCCAAAGAGCTGGACGAAGGTAACTACGCACAAGCGGCCAAAGACTTTGAAGAAGTCGAACGTCAGCATCCCTACTCGCAATGGGCGACCCGCGCCCAACTCATGGCCGCTTACGCGTCTTACCAAGGCCAAAGCTATGATGAGGCGATTTTGGCGCTGGACCGTTTTATCGAACTGCATCCGGGCAGTGAAGATATTGAATATGCGCACTATCTCAAGGCGCTATGTTATTACGATCAAATCAGCGACGTGGCGCGCGACCAAACCACGACACAGGAAGCTCTGGATGCTTTTGATTCGCTCATTCGCCGCTTTCCCGACAGCGAATATACCCGCGCCGCGCGCCTCAAACGCGATTTAACGCTGGACCATCTGGCGGGCAAGGAAATGGAAATCGGTCGCTATTACCTCAACCGCGGTCATGTGAATGCGGCCATTAACCGCTTCCGCACCGTGATTGAAAAATACCAGACCACGACCCACACCCCCGAGGCCTTGCACCGCTTGGTCGAAGCCTATCTAACGCTCGGCCTGAGCGATGAAGCAACGAAAGTCGCCGCTGTGCTGGGCTATAACTATCCGGGCAGCGAATGGTACGAGCGCAGCTATGATCTGCTCGACCCGGTTCAACGCCAGAAAATTGTTGATGAGCGCGGCTTTGTTGACCGCACAGTGGAAACCCTGTTCAAACCGGATTAAAATAAGGCCATGCTGACGGCCTTGAGTATCCGCAATATTGTTTTAATCGAATCGCTGGAAATCGACTTCCGCGCGGGGCTGTGTGCGCTGACCGGAGAAACCGGTGCGGGAAAATCGATTTTGCTGGATTCGCTGGGGCTGGCTTTGGGCGCCCGCGCCGAAAGCGGCCTTGTGCGCCGGGGTTGCGATCAGGCACAGGTCACTGCCATATTCGAACCTCCGCCCGCGCATCCGGTTTATAAAATGCTGGGCGAAGCCGAGCTTGAAGCCGAATCCGGAGAATCGCTCATCATCCGCCGCAGTCTCTCCGCCGATGGGCGCTCGAAAGCCTATATCAACGATCAGCCGATCAGCGCCGGATTACTCAAACAAATCGGCGCAGCGCTGGTGGAAATCCATGGCCAGTTCGACACGCACGGACTTTTGGATGCATCCAATCACCGGCGCATGCTTGATGAGTATGCAGGCCTTGGAGGGAACGTTGCCGCCTATTATCAGGAGTGGAAAGCGGCCGAAGACGCACTTGAAAGCCTCAAAGCCCAAGCCCTTAAGGCGAAAGAGGACGAAGAGTACTTACGCCGCGCCCTCGAAGATCTCGACGCGCTCGCCCCGCAGGCCGGCGAGGAAGAAACGCTGGCTGCCCGCCGCCAGTCTCTCATGTACCGCGAGCAAGTCATGGACGCCTTGAATAACGCATACAATGCCCTCAATCATGACGATGACCCTGTGCGCAGCGCATGGGGCGCGCTTGAACGCGTCGCCGATAAAATCGGCCCCGCCGCCGATGATCTGATCGGTGCATTGGAGCGCGCATCGAATGAAATGCAGGAGGCTGTGAGTCTCATTCAATCGCTCTGCGCAGACTTATCCGAAAGCGAAGACAGCCTCGAAACCATTGATGAGCGCCTGCACGAAATCCGCACGCAGGCTCGCAAACATCATTGCGATCCCGACGCCTTGCCGCAAAAGCGTGAAGAGCTCGCCGCACAGCTCAATTTGATCGAACATCAGGATGATTTGCTGGCCGCGCAAATGAAAAAGGCGGGAGCGCTCAAAGAGGCTTACAGAGCCGAATGCGAAAAACTCACGCAAAAACGCCAAAGCGCGGCCGAAACGCTCGATCAAAAAATCACCGCCGAACTCGCCCCGCTCAAACTCGAAAAAGCGAAATTTGTCACCGATATTGCGCCTTTGCCCGAAGAGCACTGGAGCGCCCATGGCGCGGATCAGGTACGCTTTTTAGTCTCGACAAACCCCGGAAGCCCGCCCGGTCCCTTAAATAAAATCGCCTCGGGCGGAGAAATGGCGCGCTTTATGCTGGCTCTTAAAGTCGTCATGGCACAGGTTGGCAGCGCCCCGACGCTCATTTTCGATGAGGTGGATACCGGCATTGGCGGCGCTACGGCCGATGCGGTTGGTGAGCGTCTGGCCCGCCTGTCGCAAACGCACCAGATCATGGTCGTTACGCATTCCCCGCAAGTGGCCGCGCGCGCGGCACATCACTGGATCGTGCGCAAAAGCGGCGATCAGGACGTTAAAACCGAGATTACCCCGCTCGAGGCCGATCCCGCCCGCCGCGAGGAAATCGCCCGCATGCTCTCCGGCGCGCACATCACAGAAGAAGCCCGCGCCGCCGCTGATAAACTCTTGCAGGTCAAAGCGGCTTAAAACAAGAATGTGTTAAGGAACAAGATAAATGGAAATATTTTTTATACAGTACGAAGTTGTTCCTCTGGAAAAGAATTCGGAATATGAAACCACTGGAGGCGCTGTCGTAAATTGCTGGATCAAAGCCTCTTCATTGAATGAGGCAGACAAAATTGCCGCAAAGGTAATTGAAGCCGATCATTGGAAAATCATAAACACAGAAGAATCATTCAGCGTTAACGAAAGCTTTTACGAAGACGATGAGGATGGCGCAGAATATTATCGCCAAGCTATGGTGGACGGAGAATGCTACGTTTATTACTCGTGGCCGAATGAAGCGCAGGAAGAGGATTTTATACATTGAACGATTTAAAAACGGCCCGCGCCCGCCATGCTGAATTATTCGAGCAGGTCAAAGCGGCATGATAAAACTAATTGGGCATCCCCGCGCAGGCGGGGATCAATAAGAAAAATGCACTATGTTTACATGATAACCAATCGGAAGGATGGAACGCTCTATATAGGCGTAACAACGGATTTGCAAAAACGTATATGGCAGCATAAACATAAAACCATTGAAGGCTTTAGCAAAAAATATAACTTAACGCGGCTTGTTTACTATGAAATCTATGAAGACTATTGGGATGCTGCCAACAGGGAAAAGCGCATGAAGAAATGGAACAGGGATTGGAAAATAAACCTGATTGAAAAAGACAATCCTGAATGGAAAGATTTATATAATGAATTATGATTTAAGATCCCCGCCTGCGCGGGGATGCTTAAGATTCTATATACGCCTTTATAAAGGCATCCCCGCAAAAGCGGGAATCTGATGAGTGGATTTACAATCATGAACTCACTTTTCGATATGAACAAAGAACAGGCTCACAGCCGTCATCAGGAGCTGGCCGCTGAAATCAAGCGCCACGATGCGGCGTATTACACCCATGATGAGCCGGAAATTTCCGATGCGCAATACGATGCGCTGCGCCGTGAACTCGAAGAACTGGAAAAACAATATCCGGAGCTGGTAAGCGCCGACAGCCCGACGCAAAAAGTCGGCGCCGCGCCCGCCAAAGGCTTCGCCAAAGTACGTCATGCCGTGCCGATGCTCTCGCTCTCCAACGTGTTCAGCGAGGAAGAGCTCGGCGAATTCTTAGATCGCATCCGCCGCTTTCTCACCTTGCCCGAAAACGAGTCCATAGAAATCATCGCCGAGCCGAAAATCGACGGCCTGTCTTGCTCCCTGCGCTATGAGGGGGGCAAGCTCGTACAAGCCGCCACCCGCGGGGACGGCTACGAAGGCGAGGACATCACTGAAAACGTCAAAACCATCAAGGATATCCCGCTCACCTTGCCCGAAGACGCGCCGGATATCCTCGAAGTGCGCGGAGAGATTTATATGGGCCGCGCCGATTTCGCTGCTCTGAATAAAGTACAGGAAGAAACAGGCGCAAAAACTTTCGCCAATCCGCGCAACGCGGCCGCAGGCTCTGTGCGCCAGCTCGATGTGGAAATCACTAAGACGCGCCCGCTCAAATTCTTCGGCTATGCGCTGGGGCAGGTGAGTGAGCCCTTTGCGTCGAGCCATTTTGAAGTGCGCGAACAGTTAAAGCGCTGGGGCATTCCCGAAACAGCCTACACAATATGTGCGTCTTTGGACGATTTGATGCAGAACTATCAATCCATTCTCGAATCCCGCCCCGATCTCGATTACGAAATCGACGGTGTGGTCTACAAAGTCAATCGTCTGGACTGGCAGGAGCGCCTCGGCTTTGTCGCGCGCGCCCCGCGCTGGGCCACAGCCCATAAATTCCCGGCCGAGCGTGCCATAACGCGCCTTAACGCCATAGATGTTCAGGTCGGGCGCACAGGCGTGCTCACGCCCGTTGCGCGGCTGGAGCCGATCACCGTCGGCGGTGTGGTGGTCTCCAACGCCACGCTGCATAATCAGGATGAAATTGACCGCAAGGATATCCGCATCGGCGATATCGTCGTCATTCAACGCGCTGGAGACGTTATCCCGCAGGTGATTGAAGTCCTCAAAGACAAACGCGCAGGCGACCCGCCGTCTTATCAGTTGCCCGATACATGTCCGGCTTGCGGATCACTGGCGATCCGTGAGGAAGGCGAGGTCGCCAAGCGCTGCACGGGCGGGCTCATCTGTCCGGCTCAGCGCGTCGAGCGCCTGAAGCATTTCGTCTCGCGTCTGGCCTTCGATATCGAAGGACTGGGCGATAAAATCATCCGTGACTTTTTCGCCGAAGGGCTGATCCGTACGCCCGCCGATATTTTCCGGCTGGAGGAGGGGAATAAGGCTAGCCTAACCCCCATCCGTGCCCGCGAAGGCTGGGGCGATCTCTCGGAGAAAAACCTGTTTGCCGCCATCAATGCCCGCCGGGACATTGAGCTCAACCGTTTTATTTACGCGCTGGGCATCCGCCAGATCGGCGAAGCCACTGCCAAAATGCTCGCCGCTCAATACGGCAGCATTGAAAATTTCATACGCGCAATGAACGAGGCGCAAAACCGTGAAAGCGAAGCCTATCAAAGCTTGATTGCCATGGATGGCATCGGCCCGTCTATGGCCGATGATTTGCTGGGTTTTTTCGCCGAAGATCATAACCGCGAAGTGCTACAGGATTTACTGTCCCAGGTTAGCATCAAGCCTTATGACGCGCCGCAAACCCAAGGCAGCCCCGTGGCGGGGAAAACGCTGGTCTTCACAGGCGCGCTGTCGATCAGTCGCTCCGAAGCCAAAGCGCAGGCCGAACGCCTCGGCGCCAAGGTTGCTGGCTCCGTTTCTTCCAAAACAGATTATGTGATTGCCGGCGAAGATGCAGGCTCGAAGCTGAAAAAAGCAAAGGACCTTGGGGTCAAGGTCCTTTCCGAAGAGGAATGGTTGTCACTCATTAACGAGAAAAATCAATAACCTCAGTTTTTCTCCTGCTCCTTAAGAGTATAAAGTTTATCCATCGCCTTTTCGATTTCGGGCGGATAATCACGGCGCTCGATAAACTCGCCGCCGCCGGTATTGCGGGTCATAGCTTGCTCCATCGCACGCACCAAAAGCTCTGAAATTTTCAAATCATTTTGCTCCAGCGCCAGTTCCAGCGCGGAAAGAATGCGGTCGCTCAGGCGAATTCTGTCTTTTTCTGCGTTATCCATGTTTTCTATGTCTCCCGATTCTAAAAATCCAAACCACTTTGCCTTGTTCTTAGAACGGTTTCAAGGTCTCTGGACGTTCAATAATGCATTCTCTGATCAATTTGTAAAAATGATCGAAAAAGACTGTTCGCACGGCATCTTTTTCCATCAAAATTTCATGACGGCTTTCGGGGAAGTCTATAAGCTCCGCATGCGGTAGTCGTGAACTAACGCTATGGATAGCGCGGTTGCTGACCAAGGTTTCCTGTCCAGCCTCCGCCAGCAAGCACGGCGTTTGGATGCTTTTAAGAAAAGAAGGCCGCCGTAGGGCTCTACAGGACTGCACAAAGCTGTAAATCCACCCATAGGTCACGCCGCCGATTTGTAAAGAGGGGGTGTTTTGCATCCACACATTATGGACAGCGCCGCGCACCGGATCGGATGAGAAGGCATCCTCGCCCGGTGTCTTGCGGTCTTCCCCGTCCCAGTCGCCCTGTCCGGACGCATAGGAGCTGCCGCTAAATGTATTGAGAAGACGCGCAGCCAGAACGGGAAGCGGGCAAGGCCAGCCTTCGAACATTTTGAAACCGAAAAACGGCGCGCTAAAAGCCGCACACTCGAACATGCCCGGGTGTGCATGCAGATAATGCAGGCCGATATTCGCTCCCATAGAGTGCCCGAGCATCGCCAGCGGAATGCGCCCCTTATCCGGATGAACGCTCGAATGCTTGATATATTCGAGGATAAAATAATGCAAATCCGCCACATCTTCTTCCACTCCGGCGCTATGGCGTTTATGCGGGTTTTGAAGGTAACGCCCCGACGTCCCTTGCCCCATCCAGTCCAAAACCCAGAACGCCAGATTTTTATCAAGGCAGCTGCGGGCAATTTCGAAATACTTCTCCGCGTATTCACTCAAGCCCGGCAGGCACACCACCACGGCATCAGGAATGCGGCTTTCCGGAAACACAGAGCCAAAGCGAATCCGCCGCGGTCCATGCAGGCCTTGGCGCGTAAATTGATGCCACCGCCATCCGGGCGGCTCCGTAAAACGCTCTTCGAGAGCTGGGATTGTTTCAGCGGATAAATTCATATTCTAAAAGTATAGGCTGAATCGGTTAAGGGAAATATAAAATGTGCGATATGCTACAGTCCTGCCGAATGTGCGAGATTAACCATATGTGTATAATCTATCCACGCTAAAAGGAGCAGAGATAAAACTATGAATATAAGATATAAATAAGAAATATATTTCCATATTAACTTACCAGGGTGATTGGATACGCATTTCCAAATTGGAAACCAAAAAATTATGAAATATAAAAATACAGGAAGCCGGAAGGGATAATAATAAGGAGGTACTTTAAAATATTCCAAGAGAGGGAAAATAACTCCTTTCTCTACAATGATAAGAAGGAAGAAAGGGATGAACAGTCCCCATATAAAAACAGCATGTAAAAGCTTTGTTTTTCCTTCAAACAAGTTTTTGGTGGCCAAGTTTACATTGATATCCATGTTTCCTACTCCATCGCCTTGATGATGTCCTCGGTCATTTTCTTCGCATCGTCCAAAAGCATCATCGTGCCGTCCTCGAAGAATAGCGGATTGTCGATACCGGCATATCCTGATCCCAAAGAGCGCTTCACAAACAACACGGTTTTGGCTTTATCCACGTCCAGCACAGGCATACCGTAAATCGGTGAGCTAGAGTCATTGCGCGCCGCCGGATTGGTAATGTCATTCGCGCCGATAACGTAAACCACGTCGGTCTGCGCAAATTCGCGGTTAATATCTTCAAGCTCGAACACCTCGTCATAAGGCACATTCGCCTCGGCCAGCAGCACGTTCATATGCCCGGGCATCCGCCCCGCCACCGGGTGAATGGCGTATTTCACATCAACACCTTCGCGTTTCAAAATGTCTGCCATCTCGCGCAGAGCATGCTGGGCTTGTGCCACAGCCATGCCGTAACCGGGCACGATAATGACCTTGGACGCGTTTTTCATGATATAGGCCGCATCCTCCGCCGCGCCGATCTTAGCATTGCGATCCCCCAGTTCCGCTTGCGCGCCGGAAGAGTGCTCGCCGCCGAAACCGCCCAGAAGAACGCTCAGGAAACTGCGGTTCATGCCTTTGCACATGATGTAGGACAAGATCGCCCCGCTGGCCCCGACCAGAGCGCCCGCGATAATCAACAGGTTATTATGCAGCGTAAAGCCGATCCCGGCTGCTGCCCAGCCTGAATAGGAGTTGAGCATCGACACAATCACCGGCATATCCGCGCCGCCGATGGGAATAATCATCAAAACGCCCATAGCCATGGCCAAAACCGCAATCAGGAACAGGAAAAACCCGCTTTCCGTCCAGCAAAACAGCAAGATCAATAGCACAAGCGCCACGCCCAAAACGCCGTTAAGCGTATGCTGCCCGCCGAATACAACGGGCTTGCCGGAGATTTTTCCCTGTAACTTGCCCCAGGCAATGACGGAGCCCGTAAATGTGAACGCCCCGATCGCCAGCCCCAAAGACATCTCGATCAGACTGGAGAGCTTGATATCTCCGATTGTGCCGATGCCGAACGCTTCCGGATTACCGAACGCGGCGGCAGCCACGCACACGGCGGCCAGACCGACCAGCGAGTGAAACGCGGCCATAAGCTGGGGCAGGGCGGTCATCTCGATTTTGTTGGCGATCACCGTACCGATGCTTCCGCCGATGGCGATGCCCAGCACAATCCAAAGCCACCCGCCCACACCGGGGGTAAGCATCGTCGTAAAAACTGCCAGAGCCATCCCGGCCATCCCGAAGCTCACGCCCTTGCGCGCGCTTTCCGGATGCGACAGCCCCCGCAGCGCCAGAATAAACAGCACCGCACTAACCAGATAGGAGAGATGAGAAAGCGTTTCCATGATCCGTTATCCACCCTTCTTCTTAAACATGTGCAGCATGCGCCGCGTAATGATAAAGCCGCCGAAAATATTCACCGAAGCCAGAATAATGCCCAAAAAGGCCATCAGGGAAAATCCGCCCGATCCATCGGCTAGAACCGGCGATACCGCCATAATCGCCCCGACGATAATCACCGAGGAAATCGCGTTCGTAATGCCCATCAGCGGCGAGTGCAGGGCAGGCGTCACCCGCCAGACCACGTAATAGCCGACAATGCAGGCCAGAACGAACACGGTAATCCCGCTGATCAAAAAGGACGGTGCGTGAGAAGCCGTATCGTGGGCGACAGTAACAACCGTGTCGCCGCCGTTGTCTGTGGCCATGGCCGCAGCTTTATCCGAGAGTTCTTTCAAGGTGCTGGCGAGATCCGCCGCGCTTTGCGATAGTGTCTTTTCCGTTTCTGGCATAATGCAATTATCCCTATGTCTTAGGTTTTCTCGTTATCATTGGCTTTGTCGCCGGATTTTTTGGCTGGCTTTGAAGCTTTAGGTTTAGATGCCGTCTTCTTCGCAGATGTCGTTTTCTTGGGTGCGGCCTTTTTAGGCGCAGCTTTTTTTGCCGCCGGTTTTGAAGCCGCAGGCTTTTCCACCGCTTTGTCGGTTTTAGCTGCGGAAGCCGAAGGTTTGGCAAACTGCGGATGAATAACCGCGCCGTCTTTCACCAGAGCCACGCCCTTGATAATGTCATCCTCCCAGTTAATCGCCAGCACATCGTTCTCACGGTCAATGATCAGATTGAGCAGGTTGAGCAGGTTTTTCGCATAAAGCGCGCTGGCATCGGCCGCCAGACGGCTCGGCACATTCAAATGCCCGAGAATTTTAACCCCATGCTTTTCAACGACCTTGCCGGCTTCGGATAGCGCGCAGTTCCCGCCTGTCTCCACGGCCAGATCGACAATCACGCTGCCCGGTTTCATGCTCTTGACCATCGCTTCGCTGATCAGTTTCGGCGCGGGACGACCGGGGATCAGCGCCGTAGTAATCACGATATCCTGTTTGGCGATATGCTCCTCGACCAGAGCGGCTTGCTTTTTCTTATAGCTCTCCGACATTTCTTTGGCGTATCCGCCTGCGGTTTCGGCTTGCTTGAATTCCTCGTCTTCGACTGCGACAAAGCTGGCCCCCAGAGATTGTACCTGTTCTTTGGCC
Source organism: Alphaproteobacteria bacterium (assembly GCA_020443075.1). GTDB lineage: Bacteria > Pseudomonadota > Alphaproteobacteria > Micavibrionales > Micavibrionaceae > TMED27. The sequence continues at coordinate 20,005 of JAGRIU010000021.1, read as the reverse complement.
GCCGGACGCACGTCCGTCGCCGAAACAACCGCGCCCAACCGCCGCGCCGTGGCAATCGCCTGTAATCCGGCTACGCCTGCGCCCATAACAAAGACTTTGGCAGGCGGCACGGTCCCGGCCGCCGTCATCATCATCGGGAAAGCCTTGGGAAATTCATTGGCCGCATCCAAAACGGCTTTGTATCCGGCTAGATTGGACTGTGAAGACAAAACATCCATGCTCTGTGCACGGCTGATCCGTGGCACCAGCTCCATCGAAAACGCATCAACGCCTGCTTTGGCCAGATTGGCGATCAAGTCCGCGTTATTATAAGGCGCGAGCATCCCGATCAACAAAGCGCCCTTGGGAATCAGCTTTAACTCATCCGAATCGGGGGCCTGAACCTTCAAAACGATATTGGCTCCCTTATAGAGATCGCTCGCACCCTTGGCAATTGTCGCGCCAGCAGCCTTATACATCTCGTCGGTATAAGCCGCTGCCAAGCCCGCATGGCTCTCGATCATAATCATACAATTATAACCGGCGAGCTTTTTGACGGTATCGGGAGATACGGCAACGCGGCGCTCATGCGCGTTTTTTTCTTTGGGAACGATAATCTTCAGACTCACGGCGCTTTGGTCCTTGTACGTTGAAGGCTTGCAGATGAGAAAATCATGCCCCATCAGGGGCGTTTTGTGAAGGGGGCGAGGCAAAAAACAAACGGTTTTTCTTTAAGTCCTGAATCTGTTAGAATCTGCGAAACACATTCGCGGTTCAGTTGACGAAATCTTGTCGTTGGCTCTGCGGATTTCAACTGATCTTCAGGTGGGTCTCTTAGTTTATGTTTAACGCTCGTGTTCTCTTATCTTTAGCCGTTTTTACGGGGCTGTCTGTATCAACGGCTCACGCCCAATCATTGACCGATATGGTTTCGCAAACATTATTGAATCACCCGCAGATAGAAATGTCTAAAACAGCACTTGATGCGGCACAAGAAGAGCAAAAAGAATACCGCTCAGCCTATTTTCCACAAATTTCTGTGAACGCAACCACAGGACGAATTTATGGCGATAACGCAACAAGTCGGGGCTTGAGTGTGACCAGAGGGGCTGGATATTCGGATTTGTGGGAAAAAACAGCGAGCGTCTCGCAAATGCTCTTTGATGGTTTTGAGACGCAAAACCGCGTCGATGCGGTCAAGGCCAGCGAGAATGCGGCGCTGTATAATGTGATGGATGTAAAAGAGCAACTGGCCTTTAAGGCCGTGCAGACTTACATTAACCTTATGCGCGCGCGCGGTGGACATTTAATGCTCGCTAAACATGAAAAGCTGCTGCAAGACTACAAAGAGCGCATAGAAACGTCGGTCCGCGATGGAACCGGAAACGAGGCTGAATTGCGGCAGGCAGAAGATATTTTGCTGACATTTGAAAATTTTAAAGCCGATTACGCAGGGCAGATCAAAGCAGCGGAATCCGATTATCTTGAACTTGTAGGAGAGTTGCCCGGTTCTGACTTTGCGCTGCCGCTGCCGCCTGAAAATATGATCCTCGAAAATGTCGAGGAGGCTGTCGCACAGGCTAAAGAAGTGCACCCCATCCTGCAGGAAATGCAGTTTGTTGCCTCCGCTTCCGGGTACGGTGTGGAAGCGGAAAAGGCAGCGTTTTACCCCGATGTGACGGGAGAGTTGTCCTACCTGAAAAGTAACAAGGAAGAAATGATCGGCGGTGATGTTGAAGACCGCCGCGCGATCGTGCGCATGAACTGGAGCTTTGAAACCGGCGGGGCGGCCATGGCGCGGGTCAACAAGAAAAAACTGGAGCGCCGGGATGCGTTGGCCAAGATCGAGGAAACGCAAAGGCAAGTCGAACGCAATGTTCGTTTGGCTTATGCGGAGTACGACACGGCCAAAAAACAAATGGATAATCAGGCCAAACGCCTAAAGATCAACGAGGATTTGTCCGAAACATATGAAACACAATTCGAAGGAGCGCTGGTATCTGTTCTGGATCTTATGCGCGCCCAAAACCAGCTGCTAAAAACACGCATAGAGGCGGCGAACTCCAGATACCGCTACGTGCTGTCACAATATGCGGTTCTGGCCAGCCTGGGCCGTCTTCAGGAAGCTTTGGGCTTGAATGAAAAGGCCGAAAAAGTCGCAAACTCACCTCCGTCATCAGATGAAATCACAGAAAAACAGTAAACAAAAGCCTTTGCCGGCAGAAGATAAAAAGCCGGTTTCACCGGAGTCTGACAGCCTCTTGCAGTCTCTGGTCTTTTTGACCCGTCATTACGGACGCGCCAAATCGCCGCGTTCTTTGAGCGCCGGTCTGGCCTATGACGGGCTGCAGATGACGCCGGAGCTCTTTTGTCAGGCGGCCGCCAATATTGATCTAAAAACCAAGATCGTCAAAGCCTCGGGGCTGCATAAAATTTCCGCCGCAGTCTTGCCCGCTGTTTTGATTCTCGATGGTTCCAAAGCCTGCGTTTTAATCTCTTTATCCGCAGGTAAGGCGGAAATATACGATCCGCAGGACGACAGCCGCAAAGCGATCAAAACCGAAGCGTTGGACCAGCGTTTTGCCGGATATGTAATTCTCATCCAGCCGCGCCCGGAATTCTTGAACCCGCAGGCCGCCGAGGAAGAAAACCGCCACGACCCGTCTCGTCATTGGTTCTGGTCGCTGGTGCGCGAAAATCGCGGTATTTATGGTATGGTCCTTTTGGCGGCGGTCTTTATCAACTTGTTCGGTCTGGCCAGTCCGCTTTTCATTAAAAATGTCTATGACCGTGTGATCCCCAATAGCGCGATCGAAACCGGATGGGCGCTGGGCATCGGTGCGCTGGTTGTATTTGCCTTTGATCTGATTATGCGTTCGCTGCGCTCTTATCTGATCGATCTGGCTGGTCGCCGCATGGATGTGATTGCAACGCGCCGCATTTACGATCAGGTCTTGAATATCCGGCTTTCCGAGCGCCCGAAATCCAGCGGGGCTTTCGCCAATATGTTGCGCGACTTTGACACGGTGCGCGATTTCTTTACCTCTGCCACGATCACTGTGCTTGTTGATTTGCCGTTTACACTCTTCTTCCTCTTTATCATCTACCAGCTCGGTGGCCCCTTGGCGTTTGTGATTGTCGGGATCATCGGATCGGTTTTTCTTGTCGGACTGGTTTTACAAGGCTCTTTAAAAGCGGTGGTCCGCAAAGCCGCACGCTCGGCCGAGGCCAAGCATGGTCTTTTGGTGGAGACCATTCACGGCCTCGAAACCATCAAGGCGATCGGCGCAGACGGGCGTTTCCGCTTGCGCTACGGCTCTTTGGTTGGTGAAAATGCCGCCTATGGACAATCTTCGCGCTTTATATCGGGGCTGGGCGTCAATATCGCCACATTCCTCCAGCAAAGCGCGACCATTATCATTGTCCTCGTCGGCATGTATCTGGTTGCGGATAAATCTCTGACCATGGGTGGGCTGATTGCTTGCGTTCTGCTTTCGGGCCGCGCGCTCGCGCCAATCGGCCAGATTGCCAACCTGATGTCGCGTTATCATCAAGCCGGCGGCGCGTTAAAAACGCTGGAAAATGTGATGAACAAGCCCGTTGAGCGGCCGCACTCTACGAACTTTCTGCACCGCCCGGATTTGCAGGGCAAAATCACCTTTGATGATGTGTCGTTTTCCTACCCTTCCAGCGGGCAAGAGGTGTTGAGCCATCTATCCTTCACAATCAATCCGGGCGAGCGCGTCGGAATTATCGGACGTATTGGCTCGGGCAAAAGCACCACCGCGCGTTTGATGATGGGCCTGTATCAGCCCACAAGCGGTAAGATATTGGCCGATGATACGGATTATCGCCAGATTGATCCGGCTGATCTGCGCCGTTCTTTGGCCTACATCGCGCAGGATGTCGTCCTGTTTAGTGGCTCTGTGCGGGATAACATTGCCGCCAGTCAGCCCGCCGTCACGGAAGAAGAAATCCTGAACGTTTCCAAGGCGGCTGGCGTGCATGATTTTATCTCTCGTCATCCGATGGGTTATGATGCGCAGGTCGGCGAACACGGAGAAGGGCTCTCCGGCGGCCAGCGTCAAGCCATAGCTTTGGCGCGTGCGATGTTGATAAACCCCACGGTGCTGGTGTGCGACGAGCCGACCAACGCCATGGATTCTCAGGCCGAAGCCGTGTTCAAGCGCTACATAGAAGAAGAAATCAAAGACCGGACCTTTATTCTGGTCACGCACAAACATGCCATGCTCGAATTGGTGGATCGCTTAATCGTCATGGAGCAAGGGCGCGTTGTGCTCGATGGCCCGCGCGGCGAAGTCGCCGCCAAGCTTCAGGGTACAGGAGGCGATGCATGAGCCTGTTCGAGCCGAAAATCAGGGAGCATGATTTTATGTCCGAACTGGATGCCGCCACGCGCATGCGTCCGGCAACCTCGGCGACGATCTTGATGTTTTCGATTATGGCGCTTGTCTTGTTCTGCATCGTCTGGGCGGGCTTTGCAAAGGTCGAAGAACTGACCCGCGGGCGCGGCAAGGTTGTCCCTTCTAGCGAGGTGCAGTTCGTCCAGAGTCTCGAAGGTGGTATTCTCGAAGAGCTTCTGGTAGAGCCGGGGCAAAAAGTTAAACGCGATGAAGTGCTTATGCGCCTGAGTGATATCCAGTTCTCATCCGAGGAGCGTGGCACGGAAGCACGTTTTCTGGCGCTGGAGGCAAAAAAGGCCCGTCTGCTCGCTGAAGCCAATGATGCGGATTTTGTCGTGCCGGAAAACGTGGCTGAAAAAGCGCCGCAAGTGGCTCAAAACGAAAAAGCCCTTTATGATTCACGCCAAAAAGAGTTGCAAAACGCCTATGCGATTTTGGATGACCGCACGACAAAAGCCAACGCAGAGCTCGCCGAAGTGAAAGCGCAAATTAGCCGTTTTTATCAAAGTCGTAAAATGCTCAATGATGAGCTGGCTATAACGAGTGAAATGGTTAAAAAACGCGCCGTCCCGAAATTGGAGGAGCTGCGTTTAAATCGTGAAATCAGTGACTTGAGCGGCCAGATCAATGCGCAATCGCAAAAGCAAAGAGCGCTGGAGGCCGAGCTGCAAGTGGCCAAAAAAGAACGCGCCAGCCAGCTGGATAAATTTCGCTCGCAGGCTTTGGGCGAGCTTAACGGCGTTGAAACGGAAATATCCTCTTTAAAAGAAAATCTGAAAACCATCGGCGATCGTGTGCAGCGCCGCGAAGTCCGCGCGCCCGTGGACGGGATCGTCAATAAAATCGCCGTGCGCACAATCGGCGGGGTCATTGAACCGGCGATGCACCTAGCGGAAATTGTTCCTGTTGATGACCAGCTTAAAATCATCGCCCAGATCCAGCCTAATGAAATCGCCTTCATTCACCCCGGCCAAAAAGCCAAGGTAAAAATCACCGCCTATGATGCGCAGAAATACGGAAGCCTTGATGGAACATTGACGCGCATTGGCGCAACCAGCGCCACGGACAACAATGGCAATGCAACCTTCGAAATCGAGGTCCACACGCAGAAAAACTATTTGGGCGATGAGCAAAACCCGCTCCCCATCACACCGGGGATGGTCGCCGATGTCGAAGTTATTACGGGCAAGCGCAGCGTGCTGGAATATCTGCTCAAGCCTATTTTACGCGCCCGTGACCGCGCCTTCACGGAGCGATAGGAGGTAGCGGAAATCATGCAAAATTTCCTCGTCCATCCGCTTGCGCGTTCGCTGATATTGTTTTGTATTCTGGGTGGGCTTGTGTCGCTTGCGCTGGATGAGGCGGGGATTAAGGCCCGGATCAGCAATATCGTGTTTGAGACCTATATGAAGGCGAAGCCGCGCCCGCCGTCCGGTAAACTGGTCTTTGTTGATATAGATGATGAATCGGTCACCAAAATAGGCCAATGGCCGTGGCCACGTAAAACCATGGCTGATCTGATCACTGCCATTGACCATGCTGGCGCGGCGGTGATTATTTTTGACGGCGTTCTGGCGGAGCCGGACCGGACATCGCCTGAAAATATTGCATCCCTGTTGGAAGACGGACACCCGGCCAAAGCGCTTTTGGCGGAGATGCCTGCCAATGACGCGCTGCTGGCACAGGCGATCAAAAGCACGGGAAAATTTGTCGCCGGATTTTCTTACGGCTCCAATACGGCCGCGCCGCAGCTCACAAAAAAGGTTCTGGTCAAAAAAGACATTGAAAACTTTTTTCTCTCCCGAAAGGATTTTAAAGAAGGCTATTTTGCGACTACGGCACAATTCCTACCATCTCTGCAAAAGGCGGCTGCCGGAAACGGCAGCTTTATGGCCTCCGCAGAAAATGACGCCGTCATTCGCCGCACGGGGGTGATCTTTCACAATCAAACAACCCTCTACCCCTCACTTGTTCTGGAAGGTGTGCGTTTATACGAACATGATGGAAAGGAGCATATCAAACTAAAGGAGCGTGAAAATTATAATAATTTCAGTATTATGGAGCCATTTGTCGTGCAAATCGGCCGCTATGAGATTCCGGTGGATGTTGAAGGTAAGATGTGGGTTTCTTTCCGTGCATTCCGCGATGAAGAAAATATATCCGCCTATAAATTTATTGGTGTAGCTCAGCCGCCGGACCTGAAAGGAAAAATAGTCTTTATCGCTTCCAGCGCCGAGGGGTTGATGGATTTGCGGGCGACGCCATTAGGGATGCAGCCCGGCGTGCGTGTGCATATGAACGCGCTGGAGCAGATTTTACAACATAAATATCTCGTTCGGCCCTATACGGCGAATATACTGGAAATCGGCGCAGCGGCCGGTGTGGCGGCGCTGATTATCCTGTTGTCCTTCTTTGTCAATCCGCTTTGGCTGGCGCTTATCGTTGCGGCGGTCTCGGGCGGGGCGTTTTGGGTGTCATGGGTATTATTTGCGCTCTACGGAGGGCTATTCGACCCTGTAACGCCGACTGCAATGATCGTTTCGACATTTATTGCGGCTTCGGTTCTCAGCTATCTGAAAACCGAGTTTGAAAAACGCCAGGTCCGCGACGCCTTCGGGCTTTATATTTCCCCGGACTTTATGGCGGAGCTAACCAAGAGTCCCGATAAGCTCAAATTAGGCGGCGAAATCCGCGATCTCACGGTGCTGTTTTCCGATATACGCAGCTTTACCAGTATTTCCGAAGGCCTAACGCCCGAAGAGTTGATTCAGCTTATGAACGATTTTCTCACCCCCATGTCGGATTTAGTGATGCAAAACCGCGGCACGATCGACAAATATATGGGCGATGCGATGATGGCGTTCTGGAACGCGCCGTTGGATGATGAAAATCACGCCCGCCATGCCTGTCAGGCCGCATTGGGGATGAGCAGAGCGCTGGCCCCGATTAACGAAGAGCTGGCCAGACGGGCGGACGAGCAAGGTAAAAAACCGGTTATCCTTAAGGCCGGGATTGGTTTGAACACGGGGGCCTGTGCCGTCGGCAATATGGGCTCGCGCCAGCGCTTTGCTTATTCAGCATTAGGCGACGCGGTAAACCTGGTCTCGCGTTTGGAAGGGCAGACCAAAACCTACGGCGTCGAAATTTTGATTGGCGAGCAAACCCGCATCGGGGCGCCGGAAATGGCGGCACTGGAGATGGATTTGATCGCCGTGAAAGGCAAAACCGAGCCGGTACGCGTTTTCGCGCTTTTAGGCAATGAAGACGCGGCCCAGAACCCGGATTTTATCAAGCTTGAACAAGAGCATAACACTATGATTGAAGCTTATCGCGCAGGAAATTTTGAAAGCGCGCTTGATGTCTTGAAAGAATGTCGCAAACAAAAACTCTATAGCCTTGAAATTGCTTACGATCTCTACGAGGGGCGTATAAAAGAAAGCATTAAAAACCCGCCGGAAAGTTGGGACGGCGTATTCCGAGCCACCAGCAAATAAATAAAACATTTAAGCTTTGTGATGTTCGCGGGCAAACTCGGACACTTCCCCTTCGGGGAGGGGCTTACAGTAATAGTACCCTTGCGCCAAATCGCACCCAAGGTCTTTTAAAGCCTCGGCCTGCTCTGCTGTTTCAACCCCTTCGGCAACTGTTTTCATATTCAGGTTTTTTCCCAGCCCGATCACCGATTTAACCAGTTCGAACGAATTGGTGTTATCTGTCATATCCTTGACAAAACTACGGTCGATCTTAAGCGTATCAATCGGGAATGAATGCAGATAGCTCAAAGAAGAATAACCGGTCCCGAAATCATCAATCGAGATCCCGATCCCGGCCTTGCGGCACATCGAGAGCGTTTCTTGCGCCCGCTGAGGTTGTCCCATCAACAGCCGCTCTGTAATTTCGATATGCAGCTGCTCGGGGCGTACATCGCTGGCGCTGATGGTGTCATAAACGCTACCGATAAAATCTTCAGAAGAAAAGTCACGGCTGGAAAAATTGACGCTCATAAAGAGTTCGTCTTCAAATCCCGCCCGTGATTCCAGGCGTTTGAGGGCGCGCAGAGACTTTCTAAGAGCCCACTGCGAGGCTTTGACAATAAGGCTGGTATCTTCAATGACGGGAATAAACACGGCCGGAGAAATAAGACCGCGTTCGGGGTGCTCCCAGCGCATCAGGGCTTCGAATCCGGCAATGCCGCCGGTTTTGAAATTCATAACCGGTTGGTAGAAAAGAACGATTTCATCATTTTCCAAAGCGCTCTCAAACTCATTGGTGATCCGTACAGTTTCAAGCGCGTCGGAGCCCTCCGTATACCGCAGTTCCAGCGTTTCCACATCATGCGCGGCGCGTGGCGGGTCGCCGATAATCTCTGCGCGTTTGAGCATATCGCGGTAGCGCGTCAGGATAATCTGTACCGCCATTTTTAAAACCGGATCGGCTTCATCCATCCGGAGCTTGAAATCTTCTTGAGTGATTTCCAACAATTCACAATTGTCAAGCGCGCGCACGGTAGCTGTACGCGGTGCTTCGTCGATAATCGCCATCTCCCCGATCATGGCGCCGGGCCCGCGTTTGCCCACATAATGAATTTGTCCCTGCTGGGTTTCGATCAAAATCTCGACGTGTCCCTGCTTGATAATGTAGGCGCACGTACCAGCATCGCCTTGATGCATAATCACATCGCCGGCTTTGTACTTTTTTTTCTGACTGGTGGGACTCATGGAAAGGCAGACCTATAAGTAAGTGAACGCAGCCGAAGGCCAAAGATGCAATAAGTGTAACTGCATGAAAGTATAAGTCAAAGTCTAATATGTCCTCAATCTAAATCTGTGGATAGAACATCCCTTGCAAAGAAGTAAAAGAAACGCTTGACAATAAGGCCGCGGAATGAGTAGTCTCCGCAAACATTTAAAGAATGAAACCAGCTTGAAAAAAGATTTTAAACGAGGGTTTTGACATGAAAGTCGTAAATTCGTTGAAGACATTGAAGTCCAGAGATCGTAACAACCGCGTGATCCGTCGCCGCGGTCGCGTTTACGTGATCAATAAAAAGAACCCGCGCATGAAGGCGCGCCAAGGTTAATTCAGGCCTTGATTTTAAGTTTTTTGAAATCGCCTGCGTTTTGCGGGCGTTTTTTATGCCTAAAACGATAAAGTATAGAAAATTAGAGTTTTCACACGAAAATCGCACTTAAAACAACTTTCTCAATGCATTGAAAAAAATTCTCTGCTATAAGGCAGGGGTTAAGAAACAACACACGATACCGCGCAGAAATTAATATGTTTTCCGGTCTTTTTGGTTTTATGTCAGCCGATATGGCGATTGATCTGGGCACGGCCAACACGCTGGTCTATGTCCGGGATAAGGGAATCGTCTTGAACGAGCCGTCCGTGGTCGCCATTGAAATGGTCTACGGCAAGAAAAATATCCGCGCCGTCGGTAACGAAGCCAAACTGATGCTGGGCCGCACCCCAGGCAGCATCACCGCCACGCGTCCTTTAAGAGACGGTGTGATCGCCGACTTCGAAGTGACCGAGGCGATGATCAAGTATTTTATCCGCAAAGTGCATAACCGCCGCTCCTTCGTCTCCCCGAAAATGGTTATTTGCGTGCCCTCCGGCTCGACGGCGGTTGAGCAGCGCGCTATTATCGAATCTGCCGAAAGTGCGGGCGCGCGGCGTGTAGAGCTGATCGAAGAACCCATGGCCGCCGCGATAGGGGCAGGGCTGCCGGTGACAGAACCCTCCGGCTCTATGGTGGTTGATATTGGCGGTGGGACGACCGAGGTGGCCGTGATTTCACTGGGCGGCATCGTCTATGCCCGCTCCGTGCGCGTAGGCGGCGATAAAATGGATGAGGCCATTATCGCCTATATCCGCCGCGTCCATAACTTGCTGATCGGGGAAAGTACGGCCGAACGCATCAAAAAAGAAATCGGCAGCGCGTGTCCGCCCGCCGATGGTGAGGGGCGCAGCCTGCAAATCCGCGGGCGTGACCTGATGAACGGCGTGCCGAAAGAAATCGTTGTCACCGAGCGTCAGGTATCCGAAGCGCTGGCCGAACCGGTCGGGCAAATCGTCGAAGGCGTCAAGGTGGCTCTGGAGCACACTGCGCCGGAACTGGCCGCCGACATCGTCGATAAAGGCATCGTCATGACAGGCGGCGGCTCCTTGCTTAAAAATCTCGATTTCGTCCTGCGTCATGCCACAGGACTCGCCGTCACGCTGGCCGATGATCCGCTCACCTGCGTAGCGCTGGGCACCGGTCATGCACTGGAACAGTCCAAAACCTTGCGGAATGTCCTGATCGGTACATATTAGGGCTTTTGGCTTCATCTTGCGCTGTAAAATGCGCGATCTTCTTATTTGTTTTAAAACGATTTTTTGAGTAAAATATAAGGATAGGTCTTGCGTTTTTCGCAGGCTTCAATACCATAAGATTAGGTTCGTTAAGTAAAGCGCGCGAAAAACAAATGAAAGCGCGGCAAAAGCGAAAGATTCAGACAGTTGAAACGCCGTGAAAAAGTAGGGTTATCAAGACGTGCGAGTTACCGCGCGATGGCTCGCGTCTTACCTGTGCATCTTGTCGGTGGCGGCGTGCCGGTTCTGCTGATTTTTCTGGCCTGCGTGATGTTGTTTGTCTCCGCTTTGCGCCCGTCGATGGTAGACGGGGTGCGCACGGGCGCGAGTGATATTCTGGCCCCTGCGCTGGGTGTGATTGTAGCGCCTTTGCAGGGTGCGGCCATGTTCGTACGCAACGTTTCGGGCCTGACGGCTCTACAGGCTGAAAACGACCGTCTTGAAAAAGAAAATACGCGCCTGCGCGAATGGTATCAGGCAGCCCTTTTGCTGGAAGCTGAAAACAAATCCCTGCGCGAACTCTTAAACGTAAAGCCCGAACCTCAGCACAAATATATTAGCGCCCGCATCCTCTCCGATGCCGGAAAGACCTTTGTGAAAACGATTTTGGTCTCTGCCGGAAAAGAAGACGGCGTCAAAAAAGGGCAGGTCGTTCTCTCTGGTGATGGCGTGATTGGCCGCGTTATCGAAGCCGGAGAAAAAACAGCGCGTATCTTGCTGATCACGGATATGAACTCGCGCGTACCGATCCTGATTGAAGACAGCCGCCTGCACGCGATCCTGTCCGGCACCAACGGCTCTCGCGGCGAACTCTTGCACTTGCCGCCGGACAGTAAGGTGAATGAAAACGCGCGCGTCATCACATCCGGTCATGGCGGCCTGTTCCCCTTTGGCTTGCCGGTCGGCATCGTAAGGGCAGATGAACGCGGCGCTCTTTACGTCGAGCCGTTCGCTGATTTTAACCGTCTGGTCTATGTCAGAATTGTCGATATCCCCGAAGATCTGAACCTGCACGAAGGGGTTTTGAATTAGCGCTTAAAAATGCTATGAAACCTGTATGAGATCGTTTCTAACCCTCTCCCAGCGCTTCGAAGTTATAACCCGCATGAGCGTTATATACGGGTTCATGGCGTTTTTACTCATGCTCAATCTGATCGCCGCACCTTACCCGTTATCCTACGTGTTTAGTGCGCCGTTTGTGTTTATGGCCGTGTACTACTGGTCGATCAACCGTCCCGCTATTGTGCCCATGTGGTTGGTCTTTCTGGCAGGGCTAAGCATCGACTTGCTGGGTGGTCTTCCTTTGGGGTTGAACGCGCTCTCGTTAATCGCCGCGCGGCAGGTCACAATGATGCAAGGACGTCTGCTGGCCGGCCAAGGATTTATCGCAGTATGGCTGGGCTTTTTGGTAATCTGCGCAGGTTTGCAAATCCTGCAATGGGCGGCGGCGTCACTTCTAACACTTCATTTGCTGCCGATGCAGGAAATATGGATATCCATTGTCTTCGGAACGATGTTGTTCCCGCTCATTTTCATCTTTTTGCATTTGACCCACAAAATCTTGCCCGAAGCGCTTCTTGACAATAGTTTCGGCTCGCAAAGCCGTGGAATCCCCCTATAATGTGTTCTATACGGATAGATCATGAAGTCCTTTAGAAAACTTGCGCGCCAGAAAAGCCGAAGAGCTAGAAAAAGAAATATAGACCACGCCAAGGTATTCAGTCGGCGTGCTTTTGTCATTGGCGCGGCGCAGTTTGGGTTGTTGGGTGTTCTGGGCGGGCGTCTGGCATGGCTTCAGGTCGTGCACGGCGCTAGATACCGAACGCTTTCAGATAACAATCGCATTGACATGAAGATGCTGGCCCCCGTGCGCGGGGAAATCGTTGATCGCTTTGGTGTGCCGTTGGCCGTGAACAATCAGAATTTCCGTGTTTTGATTATCCCGGAGCAGGCCAAAAACCTTGAACAGTCCCTACGCAGCTTGTCCAAGCACATAGAGTTATCTGAAAAAGACATTCAGAGCGTTTTAAAACAGGCCAAGAAAACGGCAAAGTTCATACCCATCGAAATCAAAGACGATCTGAGCTGGGAAGACGTGGCACGCATAGAGGTCAATCTGCCGGATTTTCCCGGCATGAGCACGGATGTTGGCCAGCGTCGCTCCTACCCATTAGGCGAGGCCACAGCCCATGTTGTGGGCTATGTAGGCGCTGTGAATAAAGAAGAGATCGGCGATGATCCGGTTCTCAGTCTGCCCGGTTTCAAAATCGGAAAAACCGGAGCGGAAAAACGCTTTGATCTGGACCTGCGCGGTCAAAAAGGCAGCGCCGAAGTCGAAGTGAATGTCGCCGGACGTCAGGTGCGCGAACTCAACACGCGCAATAGCCGCGCCGGGGATCGTTTGATGCTCAGCCTGGACGGAGAACTCCAGCGCTTTACGCAGGAACGCTTGGCCAAAGAGCGCAGCGCGACGGCTGTGATTATGGATGCGCATACCGGAGCGGTTTACGCGCTGTGTTCTTCACCGGCTTTCGATCCGAATTTATTTACCGCCGGTATGCCCGCCGACGTTTGGGAAGATTTGCTGGCCGATCCGGCGCACCCGCTAACCAATAAGGCGATCGCAGGCCAATACCCTCCGGCTTCGACTTTTAAAATCGTCAGCGCTTTGACCGGGCTGCGCACGGGGCATATTAATTCCAAACGCGTTACGCATTGCCGAGGAGTTTACAATTACGGCAAGGACAAGTTCCATTGCTGGAAACGCGGTGGACATGGCTGGGTTGATCTCACCAAGTCGCTCGCGGTGTCCTGTGATACTTTTTATTACGAACTGGCAACCGATGTCGGCATCGGCAAAATCGCCGAAACGGCCAGAATGCTTGGGCTTGGCTCGGCGCTCGATTTTGATTTGCCCGAAGAGCGCCCCGGCCTCGTGCCCGATAAGCAGTGGAAAATGGGGTATAACGGACAATCCTGGCAGCCCGGGGAAACCATAGTGGCCAGCATCGGACAAGGATATCTCCTTGCTACGCCCTTGCAACTGGCCGTAATGACAGCGCGCATCGTCAATGGCGGCTATGCGGTCAAGCCTTGGATGACCAAACGCCATTTGCTCTCCCGCCATCATTTCACGGGGAATTGGCCGAAAATGGATGTATCCGATAAACATCTGGCGCAAATCAAGAAAGGTCTGGAATATGTCGTGAACCATTCCACAGGAACGGCCAAGGGATCGAAAATTGATGATCCTGAACTGGCCTTCGGTGGAAAAACCGGAACCGGGCAGGTCCGCCGCATTACCATGGCCCAGCGCCGCGCGGGCATTAAAAATGAAGATTTGGACTGGGTCCAGCGCCACCATGCTTTGTTTGTAGGCTATGCACCGCTCAAGGCTCCGCGCTACGTGTGTGCCGTGGTTGTTGAGCACGGCATAGGCGGGTCGTTGACCGCCGCCCCAATCGCCCGCGACATATTGCTCGAAGCACAAAAACGTAATCCTGCCTCGGTTGTTATGGAGATATAAAGAATGAGCCGCCCCATCAGCATTCAGTCGGACCATAACCCGCTCCACAAACTCCAGCAAATCAACTGGGGGCTTGTTATCCTGATTTGTACGATTGCGAGCATCGGATTTGCCGCGCTGTATTCGGCTGCCGGCGGGAACTTTGATCCGTGGGCTTCGCGGCAGATCGCCCGCTTTTTTGTAGGCGTTATCGCCATGTTTATCGTCGCGTTGATTGACATTAAATGGTGGTTTCGTCTGACGTGGCCCGCTTATTTCGGCGGTTTGTTCCTGCTTGTGATCGTCGAAGTCATGGGGCATGTCGGGATGGGCGCGCAGCGCTGGATTGATCTGGGCTTTATGAAACTCCAGCCCTCCGAAATGATGAAGATCGCCGTTGTCATGGCTTTGGCCCGCTATTTCAACGCCGCCACGATTGATGATATGCGCCGGATCTATTTTTTGATTATTCCGGCCTTGATCATTCTGGCGCCTGTGGCGCTGGTCATGCTTCAGCCGGATTTGGGCACGGCGCTGATGATTGTGATGGCGGGCGCGGCCATGTTTTTTATGGCCGGAGCCTCGATCTGGTTATTTATAGGCGCCGGCGCAGCCGTGACGGCGGCCATCCCGATCGCCTGGCAGTTCATTATGCATGATTATCAAAAACAAAGGGTGCGAACATTTCTCAACCCGGAATCCGATCCTTTGGGCGCGGGCTATCACATCACCCAGTCCAAAATTGCGCTGGGCTCAGGAGGGGTACAAGGGCGTGGGTTTTTAGAAGGAACACAAGCGCGTCTAAACTTTTTGCCGGAAAAAGAAACAGACTTTATCTTCACGCTCTGGGCCGAAGAGCAGGGGTTGATCGGCGGCGTTCTACTCTTGGTTCTTTTTGGTCTGGTGTTTATCTACGGTCTGCGGATTGCCCTGCGCAGCCGCCACAACTATGGACGCTATTTAGCGCTGGGACTGTGTGTGAACTTCTCGCTCTACGTTTTTATCAATATCGCGATGGTCATGGGGTTGATCCCCGTGGTTGGCGCGCCGCTGCCGATGATCTCATACGGCGGCACGTCAATGCTGGCCGCGCTAATTTCCTTTGGCCTGATGATGTCGGTCAATATCCACTACGACAGCAAAGTCACGCGGTAGAAAAGGCATTTAGGCTGCCAGCAGGCCTTTGTCTTTCAACAGATCCTGCAATTCGCCGCTTTCATACATTTCGCGCACGATATCACAGCCGCCGATAAACTCGCCTTTCACGTAAAGCTGTGGGATGGTTGGCCAGTTTGTGAAATCCTTGATGCCCTGGCGCAGCTCGTTATCCTCCAGAACATTGATATCCTTGAACGGCACGCCGAGCTGTGAGAGAACCTGCACGACCAAAGAGGAAAAGCCGCATTGCGGAAAAGCCGCTTCGCCCTTCATGAACAAAACGATGTCGTTATTATCGATTTCTTTTTGAATACGCTGAAATGTCACATTTTGCATGAAAGTCTCCTTAAAATTTTAAGCCTGTTTTTTGACGGCGGTTTTGATGGCCAGAGCGTGTAATTGCCCACCCATCCGGCCTTGCAGCGCGGCATAAACCATTTGATGTTGCTGGACGCGGCTTTTACCTTCAAAAGCGGCTGACTCGACAAAGGCCGCATAATGATCGCCATCCCCGCGCATATCCTCGATCCGCACGTCCGCATCGGGCAGCGCGTCCTGAATAAGGTCTTGAATATGCCGGGCATCCATAGCCATGAAGTGTCTCCTGATAATTTAACGCAGGTTAAGCCGCGCCGATCGTTTCTTGAAATAGCGTTCACACCTCTAAAAAGCAAGCGCAAAAGGACAAACCTCCTGCGAAGAGAGCAGAGAAAATAAATTAGAATGCACTTTTTATATATTTATTGATAAAAAATATGTAACGCATTCATTTTATTGAATTTTTTGTTGATTTTCT
This sequence comes from Alphaproteobacteria bacterium, assembly GCA_020443075.1. Lineage (GTDB taxonomy): Bacteria > Pseudomonadota > Alphaproteobacteria > Micavibrionales > Micavibrionaceae > TMED27. The sequence continues at coordinate 3,786 of JAGRIU010000021.1, read as the reverse complement.
CAAAGGTGGGAGCTAAAAGTCATAATTGAAGTCGGCGAAAAAATCGGGGGGTTCAAAACCAAAAACCGCTTAGGAAAAATCGCAAGCAATTGCATTCGGTGAGTTGAACAAACAAAATCAAGAAGCCGGCTTCAAAAAAAGTAATAAAAAAGCTCCGTAAAATAACGGAGCTTTTTGTTTGGAAGGACGGCATAAATCTACTCTTTCTCTTCAATCATCTTTTGCGCTTTAGCAAGCTGTAGCGCTTTATCCAGTTCCGTATGAAGCGTGTGGGCAGTAGCCTCTACACCCTTTTGATCAAAATCATTTGAAATCTTACGCAAAACATCGTCAAAGCCCGGCTCATCGAGGTTAACCTCAACAACAGAAGCCGCGTAAACCTTGGCTTCCTCACCCTCCAGCCCAAGCTGCCCGGCGGCCCAAAGACCAAAGAGCTTGCACCCGCGCGCTTCGATTTCAAAGCCCAGCTTTTCATCATGCGCATATTTGCTTTCCATCGCTTTTTTACGATTATCAAGTGTCATGTACGTAAACCCTTTCTGCACGACGATTGAACAAATGTTATACCCTATTTCTAGCACTCAAATACGCGAAAATCCATTGTTATCACCCGAAAACTCCTATAAAACTGAAAGCCCCATAACATGTTAGGAATAGAGGTTCCCATGGCACGCAGAAAAAAAATCTACGAAGGCAAAGCCAAAATTATCTATGAAGGCCCCGAAGCCGGAACGTTTATCCAGTATTTCAAGGACGACGCTACAGCCTTTAACGCCGAAAAGAAAGCCGTCATCGCCGGCAAGGGCGTTTTGAACAACCGCATTTCCGCCCACCTGATGACCAAGCTCGAAGGCATTGGTATCCCGACGCATTTCATTCGCTCGATCAATATGCGCGAACAACTGATCCGCGAGGTGGAGATTATCCCGCTGGAGGTCGTTGTCCGCAACGTGGCCGCAGGCTCTTTGTGTAAACGCTTAGGCGTACAGGAAGGTGCTATTCTTAACCGTCCGCTGGTCGAGTTTTATTACAAAAAAGACGAGTTGGGCGATCCGCTGGTCAGTGAAGAACATATCTTCACATTCGGTTGGGCCGACCCGTATGAACTCGAAGAAATGGTTGCGATGGCCTGGCGGGTCAACGACTTCCTCAACGGTCTGTTTTCGGGAATCGGTTTGCGCCTGATTGACTTTAAGCTGGAATTCGGCCGCATTTACGGCGAACACGGCGAACTCTACATCATTCTGGCCGACGAAGTTTCACCGGATAATTGCCGCCTGTGGGATGCTAAAACCGGTGAAAAGCTCGATAAAGACCGTTTCCGTTATGATCTGGGCGATCTCGTCGAAGGCTATCAATATATCGCCAAGCGTTTAGGGTTGATCCCCGAAGACGGCATCGTCAAAGGCGGTAGCGTCAACGAACAACTGGCGGAAAAGCTGGAACTGATCGAAAATGAACTGGCCGCCAAACGCAAGCTGAAAGACGTGAAAAGTCCTAAGGGGCGGTAGAGCGCTGGCTTATCTAACCAAAAAACTGCTCTTTAAAAATGCGCTCCTGCAAAGGATTGTCGGGATCGTACAGCAGAGTCTTGGTAATGCGGCGGGCCTCTTTCACCGTGACTTCGCGCACATCGCGGATTTCTTTGGAATCGGCTGAAACGCTGACCGGACGTTCGGTCGGATTGGTGATTTCAAAGCGAATATGGCTGTTATTCCGCACGAGTGCCCCGGTCCAGCGCCGCGGGCGAAAAGGACTGATTGGCGTGATGGAAACGATATTAGCCTCCAGCGGCAGGATCGGCCCGCCTGCCGAAGAGTTATAAGCCGTGCTGCCCACAGGCGTAGAAACCATAACCCCGTCGCAGATCAGTTCGTTCAAGCGCACATCGTCATTCACAAAAATTTTGATCTTCGCCGAATTATGCGTTTCCCGCAAAAGTGACACTTCGTTAAACGCCAGCTCCTGATGCTTGTTTCCGTGTTTATCAATGGCTTGCATGCGCAAAGGATGGATGGTGAAGCGTTTGGCGGCTTCAATCCTTTCGAATAAATTCCCCTCCTTGCGGTGTTCGTTAAGCAAAAACCCGAGCGTTCCAAGATTAAGCCCGAACAAGGGCGCTTGGTAATCGGCAAAAGCGTGCAGCGCGCGCAGCATCGTACCATCCCCGCCGAGAACAACAATCGTATCGGCCTCCTCGGGGTCTACAGCGCCGTAAGTGCTTTTCAATTCTTCCAGAGCTTTTTGCGCCCGTGGTTTTTTCCCGGCAAAATATCCCAGCTTCATGAGGCGCTCCCGGCTTGCGCTTGCCAGCCCACAGGGTCGTTCAAAAACGCTTCAACGGAGGCAAGCGTGTGCTCGTCAAAATAATCACGCGCTTTGGCTTCTTCCAGAACATCCCACCACGTCGCCAGCGCGTGCAGCGTGATGCCCATAGCCTCCATGTTTTGCCGGCTGGCTTCGAAAATACCGTAATGGAACACGACAAAGGCGTGCTCCACCTGTGCTCCGGCGGCGCGTAGCGCATCAATAAAGATTTTCTTGCTGCCGCCGTCAGTTTGCAAATCCTCGACCAGAATAACCCGAGGCTTGCGCCCATCCTCCATGGACTCGGCCATATCGCCCTCAATTTGGGCCATGCGGCCATAGCCTTTAGGCTCTTTGCGCACGTAAAGCATCGGCTTGTCCAGCCGATCGGCAATAAACGCGCCATAGGGAATACCGGCCGTTTCTCCGCCTGCAACATAATCAATGGCCTCGGCGCCGACCTCTTGCGTCAAAATATGCGCCGCCGCATCCATCAGGAAACGGCGCGCCTCCACATAGGAAATCAAACGGCGGCAATCAATATAAACCGGACTCTTTTTGCCCGATTTCAAAGTAAAAGGCTCGCGCGCATTAAACAAAACAGACTGCGTGTCCAAAAGCGTTTGCGCTGTTTTTCGGGCGATCTCTTCTTTGTTCATATTCATTGTGCCGGGCCCATCCTCTTCAATCAGGCTTATAAACTCACTCATCGTCGCTCCCGTCAAAGCCAGAACCTTGGAAAGGCTCTCTGTCGAGGGCCAACGGGGTTTTCCATCGGGGCTAATGCGCTTGCTCTTGTTAAAAGATGTCGGATCAAGCCCCGCATGCCGAGCCAGTCCGGAAGGCGAGTATCCGAAAGACGCGGCCAGCCTGTCAATGGCCAGCCATATATTTTCATGAGTCAACATAGGACCATAGTCCCATCCACGCGCGCAAAAATAAACAGGAATAAAATCCTATTTTTTCCTTGACTCGACAAAAAATATATAGCACAAATGAGAACATAAAGGGAACAAGTTTATCTAGAGCAAAGGAGAACAAGATTTATGGAGAGCAAGCACCCCTCATATAAACCGCAGCCATCAACAAATCACGGCATGCCGTTTTTAAGTGCCGAAGAAGCGTGGTTCTGGTTTATCGCAGCACAGCAGGCCCGCAATGACGGCGCGCGTTTTGTTGCGGGACAGGGGCTGTGTCCGCGCCCGTGCGAGCCTCTGGATATTCTCAAAGTGCTCGACCGGCTTTATCGCCAGCGCCGCCTGCTCAAAGATCACTTATTAGTGCTGCGCCATTACGGTCGCCGTCATCTGGCGCCCGATCCGCGCCGCATCAAGGAAATGCGGGCCTGCACACTCTGGCGCGAAGCGCTGGAGAGAATCGGCGCGGTTTTGGAAAGAAAAGGCATCATAGAGCCGCAAAGACAGCCGCATCAAAACTGGGCGCACGAAGCCATGCTCTTTGAAAACCGCGAATTTAATT
>JAGRIU010000020.1 GCA_020443075.1 Alphaproteobacteria bacterium | reverse complement strand
TGCGCGTGCCTTCCGGATCAATCGCCATCGTCACGCCAAGCTCCCGCGGCGTATGCGGCATTTCAATCGTATGTTCGTCGGCTGCGGAATCCCGGCTGCGAGTGCGGAAACGCTCCATCGCTTCTTCATCAACGCTGGCACTTTGCCCGACGCCTTCGCCTTCCATGCGTTTCCGATGTATCGCCGCGCCGCCCATAATGACGCCCAAAGCCACAACAGCAAGGGAAATAAGCCCTTTAAAGCCCTGATTGGAATTTTGCCCCAGCAGCAATTTCGCGCCGACAAAAGCCGCAAAACCGCCGAGCAAAGCATGCAGCCATCCGGCTTTTTGGTTCCACGCCTTCTTAAAGAACCCGCCGACCGCACCGATCGCCCCGCCCGCAGCGTTGAAGAAATGCTCGAGCTCCGGACTGTCGCCGAACACCTCGGTCGCATCTTTGCTCAGTCTGCGTCCAAAGCTGTCGCGCAAACGGCCCGCAGATTGCTGCCACGTTTCATCCAGACTGCTCTCGCTGCCACCCTTATCGGCCTTCCCGGCTTTCGAAGCCTTCCCGAGCACAGCCTTCACATCCTTCGGCTTCAGCGGCTCGCCCCTCTCTGCCGCCGCCTTCGCCGCCTCAAAATACTTCGTATCCGACAGATCAATCTTGCCTTTGGATTGCTCGTATAAAATAGCCAGATTTCCTGCGGTCAAATCCCGAACATTTCCATCCGGTATTTTATCCGCCGACGTGTAATAGCCTATATAAGCTTGGGTACGACCCCACTTATTGGCTTCCAGATCGGCCTTGGTCTGGTTCAAAGACTTTTCCAGACCCTCCACAGTCTGAGCGGTTGCTTTCTCTCTATCTTTAGCACGGGCAATCTGGTCTTTGTCATTGCCTTTTTTAGCAAATTCCAACATCGTTTCCGCACTTTTGTGCTGGGCATTTGCAAGCGTTAACTGCGTGTTCAGGCGCTGCACATTGGCTTCATTCTCTGCAATCGTTGTGTTGAAAAGCCCGATTTCGGTCATCGTTACCGGCTGCCCGGGTGGCAACTGAACCACCCCCGGCCCGGCATAACGCCTCCCGTTCGCATCAAGAGGAACTTCAGTCGCAGGGGAAGACGCATCATCGTCTTCAGCGCGGAAAAGTTGTTCGTTGGCCCAAGCTATCGAGCTCCCATCTAGATATTCGCCGACATAAGGCAGGTATCCAGCAGTATGTGATTGAATCCATTCAGCTGTACCCAAAGTTTTTTGGCCAATCCAACGTCCGGTATCTCCCACCCAGGTATCTTTGTCCTGATCCCTAGCAGCATTCCATGCAGATTCACCGCCCACAAGTACGCCTGCGGCAACTGTTGGATAGAGCAAAGGACGGGCCGTCATGCCACCAAGAGCAGCGCGTGTAGGGGCCTTCAGCCACCAAGGTGAACGCGCCACAAAGTTATCTTTCAAAATGTTGGCGCCTTCTTTTGGTTTTTCTCTCCACCACCAATCCCTATTGATTTTAAGAAAACCGAGTTTCCCAGGATCTGTTTCGGGCGTTGTGTAACCACCAACCGTATAGGCATGCAGTCTTCCCCACGGGTTTTGCCAGGTTACGGCCTGTATTTTAACTTCAGCAGGTTTAGCCCAAGGCTTGAGAGCGGGGAATCTGAACATATAATGCCAGAAATAGCTGCGTTCCATGGCGGCTTCTTCGGATGCACGGCCAGGGGAGTCTGTTGGGCCGTATCCGGGCTCTTGTTTTCCCGTCATATAATTACGGTCAACAATGGCATCGAATGTTTTTTTCCATCTTTTGTAGGCATCTGTATGAACAATATCTCCCAGAGCTTTAACAAAATGTTCATTATCCGTAATGCCAGGAGGAATCGTTACGCGTCGGCTATTAGAGCCAATGCGCATCATGAGGCGCCTTGCAACATGCAAAGCTTCATGTGCATAACCGTCTCGAACGACCGCGGCTAAAGATGTTGCGAAAACTCTTGTATTTTCAACGTCCCATTTAACGATGCTGTTGTCATTAGGGTCTATCCACTTTTTATACTCTAGCTCAAGATCCATAACATTGGCTTCAACATTCTTAGGATCGGCCCGTTTTCTAAGGTTAGGCTCTGCTTCGTAATGGCCAGTGGCAATTTGTCGGATAACAGATTCTCTTTCTTCTCCGGTTACGGCTATTTTAATGCCGTTAACTTCTTGCAGTTCGCGTTTGGGAACAAGAATTCGGATGTCTGTAAAAGGAATATGAGGCCCTTGTTCGCCCGTGGTTGTTTCTCTGACATGCAGGCGCGCATGGGCATCTCGCGCCATTGTGAAAATCTTGTGCAGGCTGTGACTTTGCAAAGCATGAATATCTTCCAAAGCTATGCCGGGTTTATACTCAAGAGTGCGGACGCGCTGACCGAGATCGCCGAAATCTGTTTTTTGCAAATCATCGGCTGTTTTGATCATATCATCAAGATATGCCAGCAAAGCGGTTTTATGTCCCTTTTCTTTACCGTCAAGGTCTTTAACGATTGTATCGATCAAACCATGAAAACGGCCGTCATTACGCGGCTTTGTCCCATCCTTATTTGTTATAACTTTGTATGTAGAGTCGACATGATCTCTAAGAGCCTGAACCTCTCTTTTGAATTGTAACAGATTGGCTCTATTGGCATTTGCAAAATCACGCATTTTTGTAAGCATTTGGGTCTGAAGATTGGCCATGTTCGAAGCAGTTTGCGCTGCGGATCGAATGTCCTGATCCAAATCGTATAGAGATTTTGTGAGTCCAAATTTTTCCATACTACGGTCAACATAGTTGACGACGGGCTTGATAATGGGCCTTGGGTTTGTCATCGCGGATTCGACGCGCAAAGCGCGATAATCATCATACCATTTATGGGGCTTTAAAATTTTGTATCGGAACAGAAAATGATTGCCCAAGTCTGTACGCTGATGGAAAGCCGGCATAGCCTCAGCACCACGTACCGGGCTGGGAACAGGATCAGGAGTTTTTAGAACCTTGACTTTTAAGTTATTCCAGCCAGAACCAACGACGGCTCTCGGGCCGCGCATCGTAGATGAAACAGCTCTGCTAACCTGTGGTGCAAGGGCAACGGCGCCCGCACCCAAGACCGAAAGCCCGCCGCCAGCGGCAGCACCATATATAGCGCCTATTCCGGCCTCGCCGACCGTGCTCCAGCCCAGTTTATGGGCATCGGCATTATACGCTGTCACAGCTTCCGCAGTGCCGGACGTTGCGCCAAAACCTGCACCAAGCGCTGCGGCAGGCGCAACCGTTCTAGCAACAAACTCAGCACCTCTTTCCTTAACGCCTGTAAGACCGAGAGATTTAACCGCTCTTATACCAATGCTGGCAACTTTAGCGCCTCCGAAAATAATGGTTGGATCAGCCAGATTGTAAAGCAAGGCTTTTCCAAAATCCTTCCAGCCTTTTTTGCTTTTCCAGTCCCAGCTTTTGTGATCATAGGCATCACCAATATATTTATAAGCATCTTTAACGGCTTGATCATTGCCCATGGCATTAGCGAGGGCACCACCAATAGTTCCAAAAAGAAAATTTTGTTTCTTCCAGCGCATATGATCTATCGCCCAATCGGCCAGCTTGGCACCCGTTAGCATCGGCGCTCTATCACCTTTTGAGTCCGCATAAACAATCGCCGCAGCCTTCAGAAAGCTTGCATCCTTGGCCAAATCGGCATCGGTCAAATCGTCGTCTGCGAAAATCTTCCCGTCATAGCCTTTGGCTTGCCAAAAGGCCGCTTTGTCTTTCTCATACACAACATGGGATGGCTCAGCAGTAGGTGCTTGCCCCGCGGGCCCACCCACGCCTTGAACAGCCGGGCTGCTTTGCACGCCCAGAGCGTTCATTGCCGCCGTGCCCACGCCCGGTTGTACTGGCTGAATGGCCGGAGGTTGCATTTGCCCCGCATTCGCACCGGAAGACATAAGCGCCAAACCACCAACACCGGCAACGGCGGCCGGCCCGGCAAACATCGTAAGCTGATCTGCGCTCGGCGCGCTATTGCGCGCAATGTCCCACTTGCTATCAGCGTCTGCCTCGGCGGCGGCATCATCATCGGCGCGCTCTTCATCCATTTTAAGCGCCAGCTTGGCCATCGTCAGCCAAAAAGGCTCGCCGCCCGCGCTCGTAGACGGATCGGCATTCGACAACAAAAACGGCAGGGAATTCAGGTCGCTGTCCTCGCCCTTCTTCTTTTTCTCGCTTTGCTCTTTAAACCATTTTTTGAAATTTTCGAGATTGCGTCTGGCCTCTTTGAAACGCGCCAAAGCCTCGGGAGAAGCGGTTCCCGAAGCGGATTGATTCATTGTAGGCACTCTAAATAAGACCATATACGTCTTTACACCCTCTATTATCGCCGTTTATCCGGCTTTTCTTATTCATGGGCGGCGGTCAAAACCTTTTATGCCCATTTCACAAGCCCATGATATAGAGGAGGTCTTAATGAAAGCTTAACAAAACAAAGAATTTTAGGGATTTTTTGGCAGTTTCCGAAGGTTATGCCTGAAAATGACACAGAATTCTTAAACGCGGGTTAATTCGCGTGGAAAAGTGCGTAAAGTAAAAACAAAGAGAAATGAGCCGAAAATAAGGGTTTTTGAGAACCGGAGCGCAACGTACATAAGGGTACGTGAGCACCGGAAGCACAAAAAAGCATTATTTGCAGGCGATTTATCGAAGTTTTAGTGCCTGAAATGCCGCATACCGGTCATCACCATCGCCAGCCCACGCTCATTCGCAGCTTCAATGACTTCATCATCGCGGATAGATCCACCGGGCTGGATAACAGCCGTAACGCCGGCCTCAGCCGCGCTGATCAGCCCGTCGGCAAAGGGAAAGAACGCATCGCTGGCCACAACGCCGCCCTTGGTCAAAGGCGCATCCAACCCCATCTCCTTGGCGGCCTCTACGGCCTTCCAGGCGGCAATCCGCGCCGAATCCACGCGGCTCATTTGCCCGGCGCCGATCCCCACAGTGGCCAGATCTTTGGCATAAACGATCGCATTGGATTTCACATGCTTGGCCACGCGGAAAGCAAACAGCATATCGGCAATTTCCTGCGCGGTTGGTGCGCGGTCGCTCACGACTTTCAAATCATCTTGGCCGATCTGTCCGTTATCAACATCCTGCACCAGCAAACCTCCGGCAATGCGCGTCACCATACGCCGTTTTTGATCGCGTGCCGGCATCCCGCCGGTCGTCAAAACGCGGATTTTATCCTTTTTCTTCAGAATATCCAGCGCCGGGCCTTCAATATCGGGCGCAATAATGACCTCGACAAAGCGCTTGATAATCTCTTCCGCCAGCGCGGCCGTCAACGTACGGTTCACGGCGATAATCCCGCCGAACGCGCTCACAGGATCGCAGGCCAGAGCGCGCTTATAGGCCTCCAGCGTATCTTTATGGCTGGCCACGCCGCACGGATTGGCGTGCTTGATAATCGCTACGCTGGGTTCATCCAGATCGGCCACCAGTTCGAACGCCGCATTGGTGTCATTGAGGTTGTTATAAGACAGTTCCTTGCCCTGCACTTGCGTCGCGCGTGCGGCCCCCGGACGCAAAGATCCATCCACCGTATACAACGCCGCCGTTTGATGCGGATTCTCGCCATATCTGAGGGTTTGTTTCAAATTGCCGGAAAAGCTGATGCGACGCGGCACGCCGAACTCATCGCCGATTTGCCCGACCATCCAGCTCGATATATTGGAATCATAAGTCGCCGTCAGGGAAAATGCCGTCGCAGCCAATTGACGCCGTAGCTTGGCCGATACGCCGCCCTCATGAATCTTCATATCGTTTAAAACGACTTCATAATCCTGTGGGTCGGTGACAATGGCGACATATTTGTGATTTTTTGCCGCCGCGCGGATCATCGCAGGCCCGCCGATATCAATATTTTCGATGCATTCTTCAAATCCTTTGCCGCTTTGCACGGTCTCAACAAACGGGTACAGATTGATCACCAGCAAATCGATTCCTTCAATCCCGTTCTCTTCCATAGCCCTGACGTGGCTTTCATCATCACGCTTGGCCAGAATGCCGCCGTGGATTTTCGGATGCAGCGTTTTAACACGACCATCCATGATCTCTGGAAAACCAGTATGATCGGACACGTCCTTAACCTCCAGCCCAGCAGATTTTAGCGCTTTGGCCGTGCCGCCCGTGGAAAGAATTTCAACGCCGTGAGCTTGCAGCTTGCGGGCAAAATCCTCCAGGCCATCCTTATCGGAAACGGAAATGAGAGCGCGGCGAATTTTAACAGCGTTAGGGTCGCGGATAATCGTATCGGTCATGTGATTGTCTTAAGTTTTTGGGTTGCTCAATAAATAAAACAGGGCAAGCTGACTGGCAGCTCGCTAGAGCGTAGTAGTAAGCCGAAAAGAAACTTTAAGCAAGAGCCCCGGCCGCGGAATTTGCCGCATTATGCGGCCCGTCAGGATGTACATAAAGTCCGCGCTGGTCTTTCATAGGCTGGAACGCGTTTGTCAGGCCCAAAACTGTTTCAGCCCCGCCTAAAAACAGAAAACCGTCTTTTTCCAAAAGGCCCGCAATATTGTCGAGAATTTTGGCTTTGGTATCCTTGTCGAAATAAATCAACACATTCCGGCAGAAGACAACATCAAAACGCCCCAAGCGCGTCAACGGATCCAGCAGATTGAAATAATCGTATTTGATCATAGACTTGACATCGTCACTGATCTTCCACTTATCATCGACCTGTGTGAAATACTTCATCAGCATCTGAATCGGCATGCCGCGTTGCACTTCAAACTGTGAATACAACCCTGCCCGTGCTTGAGCCAAAATTTCGTGTGAAATATCTGTCGCCAAAATTTCAAATTTCCACCCTGGAAACTGAGCTGCAGCTTCCTTTAAGATCATCGCAATAGAGTAGGGCTCTTGACCGCTGGAGGCCGCCGCACACCAGATTCTCAATCTTTTTTGGCTCGCGCGCGCGTCTTTCATTTTCGTCAAAACGACATCCTTGAACAGATCGAAGGGGCGCGTATCGCGGAAGAAAAAAGTTTCGTTTGTCGTCATCGCCTCGACGATATCAGTGACCAGCTTTTGATCCGGAACACCCTGTAAGGCGCGGGTCATATCATCAAAAGTGGCAAAGTTCCACTTCTTGGCAATCGGCCCCAGACGCGATTCCAGCAAATAACTTTTTTCCTGCGTCAAAACGAGTCCGGATTTTTCCTTGAGTAAATTCTTATAGATATCAAAATTAATTATATTCATGTGCCTAACCTATCCCAACACAGCTTTCCGAACCCAGGGCCCTATGTCATCCAGCGGTAACACTTCACTGCAGATACCGGCCATAGCGACCGCGCCGGGCATCCCCCATACGACGGATGTTTTTTCATCCTGTGCAATCAAACGCCCGCTGGCCTCGACCAGAGCCTTCCCGCCGCCAAGACCGTCGTGCCCCATACCGGTGAGGATGAGGCCCAAAACCCTCTTCCCGTAGATGTCTATAGCACTTCTAAACATAGGATCAACAGCGGGCTTGCAGAAATTTTCCGCCGGCCCGTCATTTAAGGTAATGACGGTGTCCACACCGTCGCGCTTGAGCAGCATATGATAGCCGCCCGGCGCAACGTGGACCTTGCCCTTTTCAAGGCGCATGCCTTCTCCGCCTTCAGTAGAGGTCAGCCCTGTTTGCTGATGAATATGTTCGGCGAGAATTTTTGTAAAAGTTGCGGGCATGTGCTGCGTCAAGATAATCGGTACATCAAATCCGCTAAAATGTTTCAAAACATTAAATAAGGCCTGCGGGCCTCCGGTCGAACTACCGATCGCCACCAAAGCGGGTTTCCCCGTATACGCCATCGGATCTTTACGCAAAGAAAAAGAGGCCGGGGCTTTGGGCGCAGGAGACGGAGCAGGGGCGCCGGCCGCTGTACCCGTTGCGACGCGTTTGCTCTCCGGCACGAGACTTTTGACCAGATTAAGAATGCGGTCCTGAAAGTTGGCCGTGCCCCCTTCCACCTGCGTACTGGAGGGTTTGGGCATGCACTCAACGGCGCCGAGTGACAAGGCTTTAATCGAAATCGCCGCGCCCTTTTCCGTCAGCGTTGAAAACATGATGACTTTAGATTGCGGGCTGACCTCCAGAATTTTTGGCAGAGCCGTAATCCCGTCCATAATGGGCATTTCGACATCGAGAATAACTACGTGCGGCTGATGTTTTTTGGCGGCATCCACCCCCAGTTGGCCGTTACTGACAGAATCGATAATGTGAATAACCGGGTCTTCTTTTAAAATACGCGCAATCGCCCCGCGAATAATCGCCGAATCGTCCACCAACATAACATTGATGCGCTTGGGTCCTGAAACGGAAGAAGACGTGTTCATATACAATACACCAACAGAATAAAAAGCCTAAGGCTGGGGCAGAAGGCCAATTTGCGCAAATTTCATTTCAATGATCTCGCTATCAAACGGCTTCATAATATATTCATTGGCTCCGGCTTGAATGGCGCGCTGGATATGGTTGATATCGTTTTCGGTGGTACAGAAAACAACCTTCGGCTGCTCTCCATCCTCCATGGCACGGAGTTTTTCCAAAAACTCGATTCCGCTCATAACCGGCATGTTCCAGTCCAGCAAAATAGCATCGGGCATTTGCCCTTGGCAGTATTCATAGGCCTTTTGCCCATCCTCTGCTTCTTCGCAGGAAAACCCCAGATCTTCTACAATCCGGCGGGCCACTTTGCGCACAACACGGCTATCATCGACAACTAAACAAGATTTCATTTTTAAAACAGATCCCCTTACCTATAAAATACGAACCCCTGAGATATAACCCACAAAACTATGCCATTTTGAGGGAAAACAATAAACCAAAAATTGAAGACTTTTATACGTGCACGGTATCAAGAAACTTGGAAACATCGAGGATAACCAATAACGAATCTTCCAATCTGTAAACACCGGACGAAATCTCTCGCCAGGTTGAATCCAAAGTCGCAGGCGTAGGTTCGATACCGTTTTTTAAGGTCAGGACATCACCCACTTGATCAATAACCAGACTATAGAGCTCGTTTTCATGCTCGACAACAACGCTCATATTTTTTCGCCCGGTTTTTCGCTCAAGAGTCGGAAGCCCTAAACGGGATCGCATATTAATCGCCGTAACAATGCGGCCACGCAAATTCAAAGAACCCGCGACTTCCGGCGGAGCCAAAGGAATCTTGGTAACTTTTTGTTCCCCCAAAACATCCTGCACCTGCAAGATAGGAATACCGAATATCTGGTCGGCCAAGACAATCGTCAGGAAGTCTCGTGACTGATCGATCAACTCGCCTTCATAGGCAGATTTTTGGCTCTGGGCAGATGAAGATGTCATGTCGTAAGCTCCCTTAAAACGTCTCCTTAGGCATTATCAACTATTCGGCAGCCTGCTGTTGTTCGGCAAGCGTCTGCGATAGCGTATCCAAAAGCGTGTCCTTATCGAACTTGGCGATATACTTGCTAAATCCGACCTCCATGCCGCGGCTTATGTCCTGCTGCGTGGCATGGGAAGAAAGAGCGACCATCGGCGTTTCCTGCCAATTGGAGTTGTTGCGCACATGTTGGGCGAATTCAAAACCATCCATGTCCGGCATTTCGATATCGCTGATGATAACGTCGAACGCTTCCCCGCGTTCGCACATTTTGAGAGCCGCATGTGGGCTTTCCAGACTGGTCACATCATAACCGGCCACACTTAGAAGAGGGGAGAGCATATTGCGGAAAAATGGACTATCATCAATCAGCAAAATCCTTTTCTTCTCGCGCCGTCCTTGCACATTGCCGTTGGCGGAGTCATAAGGATCGTCGCTATGATCCTTAAACCATTGTGCCCCGGTATTTTGCAGAAAATATCCTATATCAGCGATGTCGGTGGCTTTGTCGTTAATAATCGCGCTGCCCAAAATGCCGCTGCTGCCGCCATCAAGTTTTACATCCAGATGTTCTTCGGTGATGTCGATAATATCGTCAACGACCAGCCCCATCGAATAACCTTTGTCGGAGAAGACTAGCACAGGTTTCTCGCCGCTCTCGCCGATCTGTACACCGCTATTGAAGGGAACGAGTTGCATAAGCTCGCCGCGATACTGAATGACGTGCTTATCGCCCGAGCGTTCAATGGTTGATACATCCACATTTTCAAGGCGGGAGACAAGAGACAGCGGAACCGCCTTAGGAGAGCCGCCTCCAGCGGCGAACAGCAGCAAGGATGTTTTTTCTTTTCCGCGGCCAAGCAGCATCTCACCTTTTGAGGATTCTTGTGCTTTGGCGCTCTCCACTTCACCGGTGCGTTTAGCGATACCGTTGGGGTCCAAAATCATAATCACGGTTCCGTCGCCCAAAATCGTGTTGCCGGAGAACAGATCCAGCCCGCGCAAAATATGAGCGACAGGCTTAACGACGATTTCTTCCGTATCGAAAACACGGTCAACAATAATGCCGAAATTATAACCGCCGACTTGCGTGACAACGATATATTCATGCTTATTCTGGGGCATAGCCACAACATTTGAATTATCCGAACCGGCCCCGTCATCTTCGTTGTTTTGTGCCTCTTTATGCGACACAGATGATGGCTCGGACACCGGCACATCAAGCTTGAGAAGTTTGGTAAGAGAAACCAAAGGCAATAAGCTGTCGCGCAGACGGAAAACAGGCGTCCCGTTGATCATTTCGATCTGGTTTTCGCTATTTTTGGAAATCATCACCAGTTCGCGTACGGCGAGCTGCGGGATAGCAAAACGCTCACCGCCGGCCTCGACAATAAGCGCCGAAACAATAGCCAGCGTCAGCGGAATCTTGATCAGGAACGTCGAACCTTTGCCTTCCTCGGACTTAAGCTCGATTGAACCACCGATTTTCTCGATGTTCGTACGTACAACATCCATCCCCACGCCGCGCCCAGACACGGACGTGACCTTCTCGGCCGTTGAGAAGCCAGCTTTAAAGATAAACTGGTGTAATTGACTGGCCGACATTTCCTCCAATTCTTCGGCGGATGCCAGTCCGTTTTGCAAGATTTTCTGCTTGATCTTTTCGCTCGAAAGCCCCTTACCATCATCGGAAATCTCGATAATGATATGCCCGCCCTCGTGGAAGGCATTCAGGCGTATCGTACCGGTTTCCGGTTTCCCCGCAGCCTTTCGTGTTTCGGGATCCTCGATGCCGTGATCTCCCGAATTACGAACCATGTGGGTGAGGGGGTCTTTGATCAGTTCCAGAACCTGACGGTCCAGTTCCGTATCCTGCCCGATCAACTCCAGTTCAATTTTCTTATACAATTC
>JAGRIU010000019.1 GCA_020443075.1 Alphaproteobacteria bacterium | reverse complement strand
TTAAAGCTTGGGTTGTCTTTAGTGCACAAGCCGATATGCCGTGGCTAAAAATTCTCAAGCCCGGTTTTCGCCACTGTTCTGTGATTCTCAATGACGGTAAAAATTGGATTGGCTTTGATCCGCTGTCCAATTACACGGATATCAGCGTCCATCATGTGCCCGTGGATTTCAATCTGCCGCTTTGGATGCGTGATCGCGGCCATACCGTTATTTCGGCCTCTCTCGAACGTCCCGGAAAACCAGCGCCTTGGGGGCTTTTGACATGCGTCGAGGCCGTCAAGCGCGTGCTGGGCATTCATAAACGCTTCATCCTCACGCCGTGGCAGCTTTATCGCCATCTATCGCGCCGGCAAAACATAAACCTGTTTCAAACCTCGAAAGGAGAATACGCATGGGAAGTCTAGTCTCAAGTCCGTCCATCCCGGCCCCCGCCCCGCAAGTGATCTATGTTCCGCAAACATCGGCTTCGCAAGACACGTCGCAAACGCAAACCTCAGCGCCAACAGATCAAGGCGCGGCGCAGGATCGGGACGCCGAGCGCTCAAAAACGCGCGTAGACAGCCTGCTCACACGTGAACGCGGCCTGTTCGGAACGATCCAAACAGGCTTCAGGGGGCTGCTGGGTCTTAATGATCAGGCCGCCAAACGAAAAACCTTGCTTGGCGAATAGTCCGCAATCCCCATCAGTTAAGAAAGAACGCTTATGAATGTAACACAGACAAATGCGCTTGCACCCCAAGAGCAGCAGATCGCTAAATTGGAGCAGCTCTTTAAGCTTTATGAATCGGCCAAAAAACGCCGCTCGAACTGGGAAAATCTCTGGGAGGAGTGCTATAGCCACGCACTGCCCCAACGCGGCGGCTTCACGTTTTCTCCGCGCGCCGGAGGCCGGAAAACCGACCAGATTTATGACGCCACAGCCATGGATGCGGTTGACCAACTTGCCTCCAGCATGCTGGGCAACCTCACCCCTACCTGGTCGCAGTGGTTCGGCCTGAAACCCGGACCGGATCTAAGCGCCGAAGAAGCCGAAAAACTCAGCCCCGTTTTGGAAAAAACCGCCAAAACGATACAGGATCATTTTGATCGCTCCAATTTCGCCGTCGAAATCCATCAATGTTATCTCGATCTGATCGTCGGCGGCACGGCCAGCCTGTATTTCGAAGAATCCGAACCCGGCAGTTTCTCCGCCTTTAAATTCTCCGCCGCGCCGCTCACGCACGTCGTATTGGAAGAAGGCGAAAGCGGGTATCTCGACACGGTGTTTCGCCAGATGAGCCTAACGCTTGATCAGATCACCGCGCGTTATCCGCTGGCCGAATTGCCGGGTGAAATCATGAAACGCGCTCTGCGCGATCCGCAGGAGCGTTTCAAAATCCTCGAAGCCGTCACACCTGAAGGCTTGATCTATACCTATCACGCCGTGTTGCTGGAAGACGTGTCCCAGCCCGTCCTTCTGGATCATGGCCGCTTCGATCAATCGCCCGTCATTTCTTTCCGCTGGCTCAAATCCCCGGGCGAAGTCTATGGCCGTTCGCCGGTGATGAAGGCGCTACCCGACATTAAAACCGCGAATAAGGTCGTCGAGCTTATCCTCAAAAACGCCTCGATTGCCGTCACCGGAATCTGGCAAGCCGATGATGACGGCGTGCTCAATCCGGCCAATATTGAACTCACGCCCGGCAGCATCATTCCCAAAGCCATCGGCTCTGCCGGATTGCAGCCGCTGGAGATGCCCGGACGCTTTGATATTTCCCAGCTTGTGCTCGATAGCCTGCAAGCGCGTATCCGCCATGCTCTGCTGGCCGATAGGCTGGCGCCGGTGACCGGACCGAAAATGACCGCCACCGAAGTGCTGGAGCGCAGCGCGGAAATGGCGCTGCTGCTCGGTGCGACGTATGGCCGCCTGCAATCCGAGCTCCTCACGCCGCTTATCAAGCGCGCCTTCAATGTTTTGCGCCGCCGCGGCGAAGTCCCGGATATCAGCCTCGATGGGCGTCTGGTCGTCGTCGATTACCGCTCGCCGCTCGCGCGCAATCAGGGCCAGCGCAACGTGCAAAACACTTTAAGCTGGATTTCCTCTGTGCTGGCTATGGGCCCCGAAGCGGCCAGCGCCGTCAATCTGCCCGAAGCCGCGCGCTTTTTGGGCGATGCGCTGGGCGTGCCGTCCAATCTAATACGTAAGGCCTCGCCCACTCTGGACTTATCCGCGATCGTACCGGCTTTAACACAAGGCCAGAATAATAATGCATCGTCCGAAACCGAGATGCAGAAAGGAAGAAAAGCATGATCCTCGATTATTTTAAACCAAAACAGGACTTGCCCGTAACCGCCGCCGAACAGGGGCTTGTTTATGCGCCGCCTGATCCGGGAAAAATCGAATTGCGAGAAGTCGAAAAGGCGTTTGCCCGCCTGTTTTCCTCGCAAGACGGGCAAAAGGTCCTCGCGCACCTGCAAGTTATAACCTTCCAGAGGGCCCTGGGTGCGAGCGCAGCCGATGAACAACTGCGCTATATGGAAGGCCAGCGCGCTATGGTCGCCACCATCTTGCGCCTGATCGACCGCGGCCGTCACGCGGGATGAGAATTTCCGTCATCCCCGCGATCCGCAGAAGCGGATTAAACAAACGGGATGACAAGACTTTTATTTCAACAAAAGGAGATCCAAAACCATGACTACAAATTTGCTTATCGAAGATATCGACCCGGCGATCATTCCGGAAAAATTCAAAAACCCGCAAAGCGGCGCGCTGCGTCTGCAAGCGCTCGTCAACTCTTATGCCGAGCTGGAAAACAAAATGTCGCGCCATCCCCGTGCGCCGCAAAGCCCGGAAGATTACTGCATTGAATGCGGTCACGGCCTGTTTCAGCCGGATGTTGAGATCAACCGAAGATTGCATGCCAAAGGGCTCACGCAGGAACAGCTGCAGGAGGTTTATGATCTGGCCGCAGAAAGAATGGTACCGATGGTCCGCCAGATTGCTAATGATTTCCAAGCCGACCGCGAGATCGAGCGCCTGATCAATCACTTTGGCGGGCCGGAAAGCTGGAAAGAGGTGTCTCGGCAATTGCTGGCGTTTGGCCAGAAAAATCTGCCTGCCGATGTGCTCAGCAGCCTTTCCAGCTCCTACGAAGGCGTGCTCGCGCTGTATAAAATGATGAAATCGGAAAGCCCGTCATTGGCCAAGCAAAGCGAAAACCCGTCCGTTGCGGGTGAACGCGATCTACAGTCCATGATGCGAGACCCGCGTTATTGGCGCGACCGCGACCCCGCTTACATTGCCAAAGTCACAGAAGGCTTCCAGAAAATGTACGGGGAGTAATGTCCCATACGATGGAAAAAGGGCAGGGCGCGTGAGATTAAGCGCCTTGCGACGAGGCAAATTGCGCCGCCATGTAATCACTCACCACGGCCTGAAAGTCCGAGCGTGTCTGACGCGTGAGCGGCGCAAATTGAAAAGCGACAAAGCCGTTATTTTTGCGCACCACCCGTGCAAGGTGGGAAACATCTTTAAGCGTCTCGCCAAGCTTGAACTTCAGCGTAACTGGAAATTCATCCTGCAAAGAGAAAAAGCGCTCATCCGCGCGAATTTGCAAACCGCCCAAAGACCAGTTTTGTACCGGATAGATCTTCCCTTCGATCAATCCCACGCACTGATCCCCTTCGCGGCGCGTATGCGTGCGACGGATTTTTTCCGGCTGGTTGTTATTGTTGTGAGCCTTCAAAGAGGCAAAAAGTTTCCCAAACATAATATCCCCAAAATTCTGTTATTCCGTTTCCATGTTCTAACCCTACTCAAGAGAAATGCATCAAATGCGATAAAGCAACCCGCCCTCTCTATCATAAAGACTAAGAATATGTAAACAAACTTTATGACAAAATTATGGCGATAATAAGAAAAAATTAAAATATTTCCCCTTGACTTTTTGGGAATTAAATCCTAACATAAAACCATCAACGCCACAATTACGTCTTTTTTTTAATTCTACGCTTATTGAAGTGCGGAAAACAATCCTCTTGCTTGCAAATATGCACAAGGTTTGCCTGCGCTTCCCCGGATTAAAGGCCGCTTTAAGAGCGCAAAACCTGTGCTCCTTAAGGTGAAAACCTGACCGCCGCCAGAAAGCCGGGTTCTGGCATATCCCCTAAATCTCAAACATTAAAGAAGGAAACGCCAATGTCTGTAACGATAGATCAGGCTTTCATCAAGCAATTCGAACGCGAAGTGCATGAAGCCTACCAGCGTCAGGGATCAAAACTCCGCAATACTGTACGCACAATTTCCAACGTCAACGGTTCCTCTGCTGTCTTCCAGAAAGTCGGCAAGGGCACAGCCTCGACAAAATCAACGCACGGGATGGTCCCGGTGATGAATCTGGATCACACCAATATCGAAGTCGTCTTGCAAGACTTCTACGCCGGTGACTGGATTGACCATCTGGATGAACTCAAACTCAATATCGACGAACGTCAGGTGATTGCCAACGCCGGGGCGAACGCGCTGGGCCGCAAAACCGATGAACTGATCATTGATGCGCTCTCCGGTGCCTCAGCCAACACGGTTGTCGATGGCAACGTCGGCATGACCAAGGACAAAATCCTCGAAGCCTTCGAGCTCTTCGGCGAAGCCGATGTACCGGACGATGGCCAGCGCTTTTGTATCGTCGGCTGGAAACAGTGGAGTGAATTGCTAAGCATCGATGAATTCGTAAACGCCGATTATATCGGCGCCGAACAACTACCCTTCGCTTCGATTACGCAGGCCAAGATGTTCCTCGGCACAATTTTTGTTCCGCATTCCGGTCTACCGATTGACGGAAACGATATCCGCTCATGCTTCTGGTATCACAAAACATCCGTCGGCCATGCCGCGGCCAGCGATGTGAAAACCGATGTCACATGGCACGGCGACCGCGCCGCTCACTTCGTCAATAATATGATGAGCCAGGGCGCAGGCCTGATCGACGAAGCCGGCATCATCACCATCAATTGCGATGAAACACCGGATTAAGGGATGACGCGATGAAGGGATGAGGGGAACTTTTCTTCTCTCCCATCATCCCATAATCCCCTCATCTCAACATCTTTTAAAGGAGAAATCCCATGGCTTTTACAGCATCCGAGCTCAGCGTTCTGGCCTACGCCAATAACTTTACGCTGTGGCACTACGTAACCACAGACGACGCCATCACAACGGCAGGCTATTTTAATAAAGCCGCCGATATGCTGCGCGTCAACGATCTGATTATTGCGAATGTCGATACCGACGGAAGCCCGGCCACGACGTTTTACGTCGTCACGGCCAACAGCGGCACCAGTGTCACCATAGCCGCCTACGCGTAGGATAAGCCAATACGTGTTCATAACGTATTGGAAGCCCGTGACTACGGGCCGCGCGCAAGCGCGAAGCCTGCGTGGCATTTGAACGCCCGTCTTATTCTATGAATAAGGCGGGAATACAAAAGCGGCTTATCCATCCCCCGCGAAAGACGCTGTCCATCAAACGGCTCGAGCGCATCCCCCCTTTCCGTGCAGCTCGCCACAGCCGCTTTGGTGCATCCGTTCGCATGTATCGACCGCTAAGCAGGGTCTCATCCCTTGCTTCGCACGAAGCAAAACCGGAAGGTTTTGTTCGTTTCCTTTAAGGGGCGAGCAATTCTTTTTGGCTTGCTTCGCACGGTGCGGCGCTGTCTCCCATGGCGCATTGATCTGGCTCCTCTTCGGATCAATGCTGCACCGGCAGCGCCGCATCATTTTGTTTGCATAATAGAATAGCAAAGGTTATAAGTTTCCCTTCTGTTAAGGGAATAAAAATGACGATTGTTACGCAAAGCACGGGAAGTATAGCCTTTGTAGATTCACCTGTTACCTTGAGACGGGAATTTACGGCGCAAACAAATTGCTATGCAATGCGAACAAATCAGACAAAGCCTTTTGATAAGCTCGCTTTGGCATTTTATAAAATCATGACAAATTCACCGGAGTGGCCCCGGGATGCGAGAAAAGGGTTTATTGAAGAATCCTCGATGGAGGCGCATGTATCTTTGTTCAAGGGGAAAGCCGCTCGACAGTATCAACATGTTTTGCAGATAAAAAATCAATTAAAGGATATGGGCGGGAAAAACATCAGATTGTTCTGTATTTGGGGGCCAACGGATGGAACAGAGACCGTGGAACACCCGCACCGCGATATAGATTTGGCTTCAGCGGCAGATTTGACGCAAGTACGGCACATATTGGTCGATTTTAATCAGCAGCCGTTTGTAACCACGGGTTACCGGAATGAAGATGTGAGCCTAAGCAGGACTTTATTCGAAGATCCAAAACGTGAAAAACCGACAACGCAGCGGGATGGGGCCGATGACATTATTTACGATGTGGCCGACGGTGCCGAGAGGATACAGCTTCCGATTGGAACGATATTTGCGTTTGCGATGGGGCGGCCTCAAAGTAGCGATGCACACCCGTTCGTTCATCCGTATGTGCATCAAACGACGCCGATTCCTAAACAACTAAGAATTCCGCGCTTGCAGCTGAGTGGACTTATCGGCTAACGCGCTATAAACACATAATTTTCAATACAAAAAAAGAGATATCCCATGGCGCATTGATCCTTCTCCTCTTCGGATCAATGCTGCACCGGCAGCGCCGCATCATTTTTGTTGTACAATAAAGGAAATTCTCACATGTTTACACTCAACAAAGTCATAGCCAGAGATAGCGCAACCGATCTGGACGATATCGCAAAAATCAAACGCGCGATGAAAGGGCTGGGCTATTATGACGACAGCGATACAGGCTATTCACCTTACCCGGACAAACGGCTTTTCCACTCCATTCAGGCCTTCCAGAAAGACAACGATCTGAAAACCGATGGCGTTATCAAACCCGAAGGCCCGACACATGAGACAATAAAGAAAGAACTAGCTAAGCAATCTAAATCAGGAAATGTTTTTAGCGACTTTATTCGAAACAGAAAAGATATGATCGAAGCCGACACTATCGACGCAGACAAATATTTTCACTGTAAAGCGAATTATGAAGCAGCAGAACGTGGCCAAGTCAGTAGCTTTATCGCCGATGCCCTGAGTATGGGCCGTGAAATTTATGGGCAGGTTATCAAAAATGATCCCCTCACAGACATGGTTGAAGATCAAAAGGCAAATAGATATGGACGGAAAGCGGCAAGGTCTGGTAAATACAAATCAGCGTCTGAAGCTTGTGCAACATTCAGACCGAAGGCACTGGATGAAAAATATTAAAAAAGCGCTGTCACTATTTTGGAAGCTCTGGATGTATTTTTCCACAGCTGTTGTGACTTTTCTGTGCTCTTTGTTTTTAGCTTACACAGTATTTCTATGGGTCATCTCGGATTTCAGCCCCGATTTCCTATCCATAGACTCATGCCTCGATGCAGGCGGGCGCTGGGATTATGAAGCCCGCGCCTGCGAATACGCCGCTGACCCGTAAAACGAGCAACGTTTCACTCATAACTTACAACTTACAACTTCAAAAGAAGGAGACCTCCCATGGCCTTATCCGACGTGGCGCTGTGCGCCCGCGCGCTGATCCGTATCGGCGCGGCCCCGATTACCGGTTTTGATGATGCAAGCGCCGAAAGCGAAATCGCCGGCGCGCTCTATGAGCCCGTGCGAGACGGCCTGCTCTCGGCCTATGCCTGGAGCTTTGCCACCGGCCAGATCGAACTCACGCAGCTCACCGAAAGCCCTGTCGCCGATTATGATTACGCCTACGCCTTGCCGAATGATTTCCTGCGCGCGCTTTCGGCCGGGAGCGGTACCAAAGGCCGCGGTTTGAACTACCGCCTTGCGCGCGGCCAGCTCCACACGAATGCCTCGTCCGTCGTGCTGACCTATATCTTCCGCCCCGATGAGAGCGAGTTCCCGCCGTATTTCGATCAAGCGCTCATCGCAAGATTATCGGCTGAATTTACCATTCCCGTCACCGAAAACACCTCCCGCGCCGAGGCCCATTTCCGCATCGCCGAAAAAGAATACGAACGCGCCCGCCAGACCGATGCGCAGCAAGACTCCCCGAACCGCATAGAACGTTTTTCATTGATTGACGCACGGGAATAATTTCTGCAGCAAAAAGTATTATTTAAGGATCAAAAAATGACCAGAATACGCGAAACAAAAACCACATTCACCGCAGGCGAAGTCTCGAAAGAGCTGCTCGGCCGCGGGGATTTGCGCGCCTATGAAAACGGCGCTTTGGCGCTGCGCAACGTCTTTATCAAGCCCACGGGCGGGGTCACGCGCCGCGCCGGATTGCGCTATATAGATGCCGCGCCGGGATTGGGAAAGCTCATATCCTTCGAATTTAACACGCAGCAAACATATCTACTCGTCATCACCGATAGTTTGATCGATATCTATGCGGGCGGCGTTAAAGAAACATCAATTGCTGCGCCGTGGAGTGCTGCACAAATTTCGCAAATCGCATGGACACAAAGCGCCGACACACTGCTCTTTACGCATCCGGACGTCCCGCCAAAACGCTTGACCAGATCAACCGGCGGCGTATGGGCGTTAAACGACTGGAGCTTTTTCACCGACAATAACATTGTGCAGCAACCTTACTTTAAATTTGCAGGCAGCGAAGTCACTTTAACCCCCGGCGGCACAAGCGGATCAATTTCTTTAACCGCCTCCGAAGACGTTTTCGAAGCCGGCCATGAAGGCACGCGTCTGCGCGTAGCCGGCAAAGAAGTCGAAATCACGGACTACGATTCCGCCACGGTCGTCACCGCAACAACGATTGAAGATTTACCATCAACAGATGCAACAATCGACTGGTTCGAACAAGCCTTTTCACCCGTGCGCGGCTATCCCGTCACGGTCGCTTTCCACCAGGACCGCCTCGTCATCGGCGGCAGCCGTGATTTGCCGAACCGATTGTGGTTCTCAAAATCCGGCGATCTGTTTAACTTTGATCTCGGCGAAGGGTTGGACGATGAAGCTATAGAATTTGCCATCCTCTCCGATCAGGTCAACGCCATCCGCGGCATGTTCTCCGGACGCCATCTCCAGGTCTTTACCTCCGGCGCCGAATGGACGGTCACGGGTGATCCACTCACCCCCACATCGGTGCAGATCCGCCGCCAAACACGTATAGGCTCGCTGATTGATCGTCACGTGCCGCCTGTGAATGTCGATGGAGCGACGTTGTTTATTGCGCGCAACAAAACCGAAATTCAGGAATTTATTTATACCGATCTGGAGCAGGCTTATAAGTCGAGCGATCTGGCTTTGCTCTCGCGCCACATCATCGAAAACCCCGTCGATATGGATTACGATTCACGCCGCCGTCTGTTGTTTTTGGTGCGCGGCGATGGGCAATTTTCTGCGCTTACCGTTTTTAGGGCAGAGCAGGTTGCTGCATGGACGCTGCACAATACGGATGGAATTGTGCACTCCGTATCCGTCGTCGGCGAAGATGTTTATATGTTGATCGAGCGGGACTCTAATTATTTTATTGAACAAATTGACGATGAACTGAATTTGGATGCGGCCCTGAGTGGTGAAGTCGGAACGCCTGCCACGGTGTGGTCCGGGCTGGATCATCTGGAGGGAAAAAGCGTCTCGATTGTTGCGGATGGCGAGGTCAAGCCTGCACAAAATGTGTTGTCGGGCACGATCACGCTCACGGAAAGCGCGAGCACAATAGAAGTCGGGCTGCCGTTTACGCATATCGTTGAACCTTTACCGCCCAGCGACATCGGCGCGGCGGGCGGTGGAAGGCGCATAAGAATGATCGAAGGATTATTCCGTGTGCAGGATACACAAAGTCTGCGGCTGGATACGGGCAGGGGCTTGAGGGATATCCCCTTGCGTCAACTGGGCGAGGATGAGGTGCTGGACGCCGCGCCGCCGAAAGTCAGCGGCGACATCCGCGTACGGGCTCTGGGCTGGCGCACGGAGGGCACAAAAACCCTCTGGCGCATCGAACAATCAGACCCGCTCGCCTTTACGCTGCTGTCGGTAACAACGCAGCTCAAGGTGAATGATTAGCAATGAGCGTCAGGGTGTGTAACGACAAGCCTACCGTCTTCGTCGCGGCTAACTTCTCTCATAGGGTTGCCAGATTGATAATCAGCGTCACTTAGCTCATAATCAAAGTGCGTAGAAGGAGCCGTTGTGGCTCCGGCTGCAGCTTGAAAATTTCTTGGTGGAATTATCCCTCTAACACCGGAATCGTGTCTATTACCTGACATAATTTTACTCCTCGTCAATTTTTACAATATATATTTACATAACATAAAAATATCAAAAACGCAAATATAAAAATGTAATGAAATATAGCGTTTGCTCACTTTTAAAACGCATAACATGTTTTCATATCAAGAATCAACCACAAAAATGTAATTTTCATTCAAATTTCCACATTTATTCACAATTAATAGAAAGGATTGAAGACCCATGGCAGCCATCACCCCCGTCCTCGGCACGGTTTTACCGGCCTTGAGTGCCATCGGCACGCTTGTCAGCACGGCCCAGACCCTCACCGGCAATGACAAACAAAGCCGTCAGCAGGATCTCGCCCTGCGCCAGTTGCAAGAACGCCAACAACTCGACGCCGCCCAGCGTGCCCAGCAAACGGCGCTGGAGCGTGAGAAAATCGCCCTCAGCGCAGAGCAGGACGAAGACGACCGCCGCGCGGCTCTGCGCCGGGCCGTGGCCCGCCAACGGGCCCAATTCGGCGCCAGCGGTGTATCTTCTAACGGCGGTTCGTCCGAAGCGGTCCTGCTCGGCCTGTTCGATGAAACGCAAGGCGAACTGGATCAGCGCGAAGCTCTGGATAGCTTGAAAAACAAAGCACTCGACCTGAGCCAGTCCCAGGCCGCCAGCCTCAACGTCCTGCAAGCCACCCAGCTCGCCCAACGCAATAAAATCAACAGCCTGTTTTGATGAAGATAAAAAAGAAACGTCATCCCGTTGGCCTGCGGAGTAGGCTTAAACGAACGGGATCTATGAAGCGTTCAGCGGAGCTGAAAACATTCCCGGATCCCCGCCGTGCAAGCGCCTTTGGCGCGCCGCGGGGATAACGGCTATCTACACCGAAACCACAAAAAACCGCGCGTACCTTTTCACAAAGAACGCACGGCTTTAATAGCTCTATAAAGCTTAAGAGCTTATTTCTTCAATTCATTGCGGAACGCATCACGCACGCGCGCACCGGCTTCTTGACAGATCGCCAGATCGCTCTCGGCTTGCAAGGCGCGTTTTTCCCAAGCGCTGCAATCACATTGGCAAGCCATCGGCTCTTCCATTGTCTGCGGTTCAGCCGCCGGCGTGGCATGTGACGCATGTTGGGCTGTCCGCTCCATATCATATGGCGGGGCGTTATCGTAGTAGCCCATACCGGTTTCGCAGGCTGCCAGACCAAGCACAGCCACGCTTAAGCTCAAAAGTTTGAGTGAATGTTTCATAGGATTATCCTTTCCTCACAACGTGAAATATCGCGGCAGTCTATCAGGCGTCTTTTTGATTTAAAAGGAGAAAATTATGTTTTATAGCGCAGGCGGGTTTTGACCTCGTTTGCAGGGCCGTGTAAGATCAAAACATGCAAATCAAGGTTGTCATCTTCCTCTTGTCACTCACGCTCTTCGCCGGGGTTCCTCATGCAGAACAGGCAAAAGCCTCGTCGCAAGGCCATGATCAGACATCATTGATTCCCGGCGGGATGTCCCCAATTGATCTGGATGGTGATGGCGTGGATGAAATCGTCGTCAAGGCTTGGCGGGATAATTTTAATGCGCATGGCTTTTACGTGGTTTCGTTTTATAAAGAAGACGAAAACAAACGATTGAATATTATTCCTGTTGAACAAGATGACGGAGGGTTCTCGGAAATTTTGCGGCTCTATCCTGCCGCAGAATGCTGGATCAGTGATATCCGTGTAGATCCAGACTTTCTGACTTTGTATCAAAAGACAGATTATAAAACTATACAGGACAAGAGCCGTGTAAATGCCTATTTTTACAAGTTAAAGGAAAATAAAGAGGGCATTCCCGGTCTGCCGGAATGGTATTTTGAGAAAAAATATAAGGTGCAATCCAAAGGTGAATATTGCGATGTACGGGAGGCCATAGAAGCGGAAATATTTAATAAATAGAATGAGTTAAAATTGTTGAGTTTCGGAAAGGTGCACCTCATTGAGTTGCACCTTTTTTATTTTAAAAGGAGAAAGTGAATGAGCGATTTCTATAAAGCCTATCGCGGCGATGGTCGTGATGTTGTCTATGAAACTCTAAGCGGCACGCAAATTATAAAACGGCAAGGGTCTGTGGCGTGGCGTAACAACAACCCTGGAAATATCGAACGAGGTGAGTTCTCTAGGCGGAATGGGGCGATAGGAGACGATGGACGATTTGCAATTTTTCCAAATTACAATACAGGGCGTAATGCTCTGGAGAATTTGCTGAAAACAAAATCATATCAGAGCCTTAGAGTAAAAGATGCGATGAATAGATATGCGCCTGATCATGAAAATGACACGGAAGCTTATATAAAGTTTATCGAAAAGAACGCGTCCATAAGTCGAGATATGTACATGAAAGATTTGTCTTCTAGTGGAGTGTCCGTGTTTGCGGATGCTATCGAACGGTTTGAAGGCAATATAGAAGGAAAAACTCTACCGTTTCCAAAGCGTAAACCTGTTTTCGATGCTACAGGCCGTATGATCAGAGACTAATCATAAACACAAGGAAAATGACAATGACCGAGCATATTAAAATGCCGGACGTAACGCCGATCGTGCGTTATGCCGCCGGAGTAAGCCAAACCGTTTTTGCCTATCCGTTTCCGATTTTCGCCAGCGAGGATCTGGCGGTCTATATCGACGGGGCAAAGCAGACTAGCGGCTATACCATCACCGGTGCGGGCCAGACCGCGGGCGGCAACGTGACGTTCGATGCCGCCCCGGCCGAAGGTGCGGTTGTGACGCTGGCGCGCGAGATGCCCATAGAGCGCATGACGGACTTCCTCGAAGGCGGGGACTTTTCCGCGCTCTCCATCAATAACGAACTCGATTACATGATCGCCGCCCTCCAGCAGGTCGAGCGCGAAAATAATGCGATGCTGCGCTATGGTGATCACGAAACACCGGGCGAGGTCGAATTGCCCGCCCGCAGCTTTCGTGCGAACAAAGCGCTGGGCTTTGACGGTAATGGCGATCCGGTCGCCGTTTCTCTAGAAGGCTCGATGGCCGCGCCGGATTTCACGCCTGTGGGCACAGGGGCGGCCACGCGCACGTCCCATGATAAATTCTCCGATATGATCAGCGTGAAGGATTTCGGAGCCACAGGAGACGGCCTCACCGACGATACAAACGCAATCATTAATGCTCTGAACGCCGCCGACAGCGTCTTCCTCCCCGAAGGCGAATATGTGGTGAGTGCGACCATCACGCTGGGCGAGCGCAAAACCTTAATCGGCGCCGGACAAAAATCCGTCCTCAAGGCCTCATCCAACAGCTTTAACGTCATCGAAATTCCGGCCGACTTTGCCACGCTCGGCCGTCTGCGCATCGAAGGCGGCGACACCGCCATCTTGCTCAAAAGCGCCCTCACGCGCCCCGTGGTGCAGACCTCCGTTTTTGATATCACCATCTTCGCGCCCAATATCGGCATCCAGCTCGACGGCGGTTCCGACCCCAGCTATCCATGCTACTGGAACAACTTCGACCGCGTGCTCATCGAACAGCCCAGCCTCCATGGCATTCATCTGACCAAAAGCGGGGCAGGGGACACGCCCAACGCCAATAAATTCCATGCCTGCCGCGTCTATTCCCACGGCTCAGATATCACCGGCGCGGGCGTCTATGTCGAATACGGCCAGTACAACAACGCCTTCATCGACTGCGAAGCCAACGTCAAAGGCACGGCGCAGGGCTGCTTCATCATGGGCGCAAATTCCAATAAAACCCTGCTGATCAACCCCTATGCGGAATCCAACAATTCAGTGCCCAACGTGAAACTCGAATCCGGCTCTATCGAAACCAGCATCTATAATCTGCTTTCCGCCAGCGACGGCGCGGCCATCTGGGATTTATCCGGCGGCGAATACTCGGCCTATAACGCAGGCTATCCGAATAAAAACTACTTCCAGAAAACCACCTGCCTGGACATGAATGCCACGCTCCAGCGCTTCGATACCGAATATATCGACACCGCTGGTTCCATCACGCTCGATACCTCGCATTCCGTGCATCTGGTCTCATCCTTTGGCGGCGCGCTCACCGTGAATTTACCCAATGCAGGCGATGCTGTGGGCGTGATGATGGTCGTCAAGAAAATCGATAGCTCGGCCAATGTCATCACCGTCACCGAAAGCGGCGGCGCTGGCCCGGACGGGCGCAATTATTACCTTGGCGCGGAAAACGATTACATGATGGCCTTATCCAACGGTGCGGAATGGTTCGTGATTGCCTCCAACCGCAGCCCCGGCAACACGCGCTACCATGACGGCACAGGCACCTACGATATCGACATGGCGGTCGATACTTACCTGCTCTCAAGTTTCGGCGGCGCTCTCACCGCACGGCTTCCCCCCGCCAACGCCCCCGAAGCGGTCGGGCGCACCGTGACGATCAAAAAAACCGACGGGTCCTCCAACGTGGTCACGGTGAGCGAGCAAGGCGGCGCAGGCCCCGATGGCTACGCCCAGCCCCTCAGCGCGCAATACGATGCCATCACCGTCGTCTCCGACGGCGCCCAATGGTACATCCTCAGCACGTTTTAACGCCATTGAATGAAAGGATATAGCTATGAAAGTATACGAAAAAAACGAACAAAAATGCGCGGAATTAAAAAATCAGTTGAATGATAAAATACGGGAAATTTCAATTTATGAAGATCAAATCAGTCAAATCAAACAGAGCAAAAACACATTGGATAATCAGATAAGATACTTGGAAACAAATGTAAAAAACATGATGACATCATACGGTGTATCAATAGATTTTATCGCCGATGCTTTTATTCCCAATTCCTATCTTGCTATTGCAAAAGGCGGATATGATTTATCTCAAGCGCCGAAAGCATCAGAAATTGAAAATGCCATGAATCGTATAAAGGTTATGAAAAAAGAAGTGAAAAACAAAGAAAATGAAATAATGAATATAGGCATGCAAATTCGTTCTTTGACCATAGAAAAGGAAGATCTCATACAAAAATGGCGTTTTTCCGGTTGCCAAAAAAACGGGTTTTAATCTTGAATTTTCTCCGCCTTTACATACATGGACAGAGAATCCTCCGGTGCGGCGGCAATCACTTTACGGTAAAAATACTGCGCAATATCGCGCCGGTTGATCAGCCAGAACTCCAGCGTTTTTTCGCTAAATCCGATCAGGTGAATGCGGTCTTGAACGCTGCCGTCAAAGGCGCGGTCCATGATACAGATCTGTGCGCTCAATGAATAACCGGAAAGCGCGGAACGGTAAAAATCATCAATGCTTTCTGCGCGGTCTGTCAAAATTTCAAGATCACATGAAAGGTTCGAATAATCATGTGAAACACCAATGCCGGCGGTGTTGTTCTGGTGTTTTATAGAGAAAAACGAAATGACCAGCGCGATGAAAAGGGCTGTAAAAACCCGGCGATAAAATGTCTTTTTAATGGCGTGTTGATCAATCATAATGTTTACGAAAATAGCAAATGTTTTGAAATAAATCTATATGCCTCACCCTATAGAGAAAAACCATGGCGCAGGATCGAATAAAAAATACTCTTAGCTTGGCCTTTAAGGCTTATATTGCAATTGTAACATTTTGGATCGCAGCCGCGTTCATCGCTTCATATTTTTGGTATGTTGACGATGGCGGTATTTATGCTTTTTGCATTCATGTGAACAAAACGCAATTCCATTATTTTTCTGCGAACAGTGAATCCGGCTGTCTGATCGACTGGTGGCCTTTTTTGCGTGAGGCTCTTTTCCTGCCTTTGATGGTTTATATGCTGCTAATACTACCGGCAATGCTAATATTACTGTATCTCCGCAGACATCCCGCCAGAGAATCTCGCCGGGACCTTCATAATGGCGATGAACACGCAAATGAAATAGATCAAAGAAACATTAACACAAGAAGCTCTTTAATGAATGCAATCAGAGAGGATTTACGTCGAAAAAATTAATCGTAGCTATAGTAGGGCGACTGGCTGCGCGCTCCATCAAAACCCGGATAAGTTTTTTCGTAGTCTGATATTCTTTTCCAGTGTTCCGCCGGGCTTAAACTGTTCCATTGATCTTCGCTGACGAGAGGCGGATAGCCACTATGGAGACGCATATAATAACGCCCTGGCTCCGGGTCGTTTTCTTTCATAACGTAGCGTTCATAGTCGTAAAAAGTCGAAGGCTCAACCTGTCCATCGGCGTTGCGAGTAAACACATCCTCCTTCGCCACGACGAAATAATCGAAGTCGGAGATTTTATGAATAACCTTGTAGGTAACCATGCTGCGCACGCGGCCATCTTCATCTTCCGAACAAGTGTGCTTAATAGTCCCGTCAGGATAAAAGGTTGCTTCGAAACAGCGTCCGACATAATACCACGTGCGCTCGAAACGCGGAGGCAGTGTTTGCGGCAAAGCCGTACACGCCGACAACAGCAAGAAAAACATCGAAGAAAGATAGCGCGCAGACCTCATGGTTGTGCATTTTAAGAGAGGCAGATTTGGAATGCAATAAAGGAAGATTTGAAAAGAAAATGAGTTTATTTCTTTTCACACTCCCCGGTTTCCATGTTTTCAGACTCTCTATCGGTGCATGGCGGAGGCGGCGGAGGATAAAAATCACTACGATGGAAAGGAGCATCTTTGATCCGACGGGTTTTTGAATCAATTTTTTCACCGCGCACAGTTATATACCCTTGATGAGGGTAAAGTGTAATGCTCTTGATTTCACCGGGGGCAGAACAGTCATCTGTCATATTTACAAAGGGCAACTCTTCTATAATCGTTTGTTTGTCAGTTGAGATTGTCAGGATAAAGGTCGTCCAAAGCCCGCAGTACCCCATATAGTTCTGGTTGTAAAAATCCCCGACAAGCTTGATATAAAAATTTTCAAAATGATCCGAGCTAATATCGTCTTCCACGGGCAGGCGGCATATTTTTTCAAATGTTTTAGACGATTGCGTATGGGTTTCGGTATCTATAGCGATAATGTTGGGGACATGATCATAAATACCGTATTTTTCTGCCAGAATCTCGGCATTTTTATCCAATGAAGCGAGAGGAAGATCTCCATTTGCGAAGTAGTCGCTAACACTCAAAACGCCAAGTTCGGGTATGCATTCGATACGAAATATTTCGTTAACAATATCGGCCTTGGCAGACATAGAGGTGAAAAATAACGAAAATAAAATTATAAAAGCGCCAAAAAATTTATTCATAAGCACAACTCTAGTGAAATGTTCTGGAGTTGTCTTTTGTTTTCTAATGGAAATGAGGAAGAAAACGAGAGGTTTCAAAGAAACATTAACACAAGAAATGCTCTTATGAACGTGATGTTCACGCGCCCGTAAATCTCTACCCAATCCCCCTCAATAGCCCCAAGGACCACTCTCTATGCCAAAAATAGAAGCGCGCACACGCTGCGCGATTGCCGAGTTTTTACCCCACGCCATCGAAACGGCGCTGGCCTCTTACCGCCGCTTTGCCGAAGACGAGGCAACAACGCCCGAAGAGAACAAAGCGAAAGAGTTCAAAGCCCACCACGATGCCTGCAAGATCGCCATCGCCCATATCGAGCTGCTGATCAAGCTCGCGCGCTGGGCCGACCTGCCCGACCCGGAGGTTGAAGACGCCAACCATCAGGCCATGCTGCAAAGCCTGATCGAAAACGCGGAAAAAGAACTGGGGCGGGAGCAGTAAAAATTTGACATATTTTAACAATAGGATTATAAGGCCGCTACGTAATGGTAATCAGGTAATATTAAAGGTGTAACGATGACAACACAAAATGTGCAAAATTGGCAACAAGCGGGCCAGACCTATACTCCGACGCGGGAAACATCTCAATTGGAAGGCTTGGTCAGCCAGGCTTTAAACAAACTATATACAACGCCTCACGCAATGAATTTTCAGATAGAGAGCAAAGATTCACAAGGACGGGATACGGTGAACGTCTTTGTTTGGAATCATCGCAAGGACATATTGGCCCGATATCAATTGAAGCAAATCGAAGAAGGCGGAGCGGAAGTCACGCCTGCGCAGGACGATACGGTAGTGTTTTTTGCCCCTGACCCACAAGCGCTTCTCGAATTGATGTTACAGGATATAGAATTAAAGCAAGGATTGGAAGAAGGGAGCTTGCTTGCCGCCTTGACGCAATACGCGCCCGTAAATCAGGAGCGAAGCCCAGGCTAAATATTAAAAGCTTTAAACGTATTTCAAAACCCCGCCCCTCGGCGTAAAGAGCGGCGGGGTTTTTTATTGCCCGTAATTTCCCTCAAACAACCGAAAGCAAGGACGATGCATGAGCCACAAACCCCCGCACACCCCACCGCCTGCGCCCACGACCCCGCAATCGAACAAACACGATGTGAGCGAAGCCGACTTCCGCCTGTTTCTCGTTCTGTGGAACCAGCGCATGAACCAGCGCACGCCGCAAATCCATCTGGATATGGCGCTCTGGCTGGAAACGGCGTGGAAAAAGGGCGATACGCACCTGCTGCTGATGGCCTTCCGCAGCGCGGGCAAAAGCACGATTGTCGGCCTGTTCGCGGCCTGGCTTTTATATCGCAAGGCGGATTTGCGTATCCTTGTTTTAGCGGCCGATCAACCTCTGGCGGCGAAAATGGTCAGGAACGTCAAACGCATCCTTGAGCGCCACCCCCTTACGCCCCATTTACTGCCCGATAAGCCCGATCAGTGGGCGGCCGATCGCTTCACCGTTAAACGCATGCTGGAGCTGCGCGATCCCTCCATGCTGGCGCGCGGTATCGGCTCGAACATCACGGGCAGCCGCGCCGATATCGTCATCTGCGATGATGTGGAGGTGCCGAACACCTGCGAAACGGCCGAAAAACGCGAAAACTTGCGCAATGCCTTGAATGAAATGGAATTTGTCCTCGTCCCCGGCGGCACGCAGCTCTATGTCGGCACGCCGCACACCTATTTCACCATCTACGCCGAAAGCCCGCGTGCGGAAATCGGCGAGGAACGGGCATTTCTGGACGGCTTTAAACGCCTGAAACTGCCCATCCTCAATGAGCGGGGTGAAAGCGCATGGATCGAACGTTATAGCGAAGACGATATCATGCGCATGCGCGTGGCCGCAGGGCCGAACAAATTCGCCAGCCAAATGATGCTGCGCCCGGTCAACATTGCCCAAGGCCGCTTCAACCCGGACCTTTTGCGCTTTTATGGAGAAAAAATAGATTACGTTAAAGAATTGAATACCCTCTATTTAAGTCCCCCCTCTCCCAAAATAATCTCCCCCTCCCTTGAGGGAGGGGGCAAGGGGGAGGGTGTATCCCTTGAAACCATACACCCCCATCCTAACCTTCCCCCTCAAGGGGGAAGGGACTCTTGTACAAAACTCATCGCCGCCTCCGCCTACTGGGACCCGGCCTTCGGAAGCGCCAAGGGCGACCACAGCGTGCTGGCCGTCGTCTACGGTGATGCGGACGGAAACTATTACCTGCACCACATGGCCTATATTAAAACCCAAGCAGCCAGCGAAACGGACGAGGCCACCCAGCAATGCCGCATCGTCGCCGAAATCGCGCGGGCGCATTATTTGCCCTCGCTGATCGTCGAAACCAACGGCATCGGCAAGTTTTTACCCAATATATTGCGCAATGAACTGGCCAAGGCCAAAGCGCCCGCCGCCGTCAAGGAAATCAGCCAGAGCCGCAATAAAGCCCAACGCATCCTTGAAAGCTTCGATGCGCTCTTGGCCGCGCGCCGCCTTTACGTGCATGAAAGCGTCAAGGCCACGCCGTTTCTCATGGAAATGCGCGAATGGCGGCCCGATAGCACAAAAACCCATGATGACGGCCTCGACGCCGCCGCCGGAGCGCTCGCCGCCCAGCCCGACCGCTTGGCCCGCATATACGGCCAAGGTGGCCATAACTGGATGAACAACGCCAAAGCCCACAAAGCCCACACCGATTTTAAAGTTTAAAAAAGGATAAAACCACCAAGACACCAAGGCACCAAGATATCGCAAAAAACCTATGCGCCGCAGGCAATAAAAACATTCGGCAGGCTGAAAGTTTATTTTTATTGCGCCTTCGGCGCGGCAACAAAGAAAAACTTGGTGTCTCCGTGCCTTGGTGGTTAAAAAACAATAAGGACACGCTCATGACCCTCATTTCCGAAGATCTGGCGTGGTGGATCACAGTTGTTGATCTGCCCGCCATGGCCGGCCTGTTCGCGCTGATCTGGCGGACGCGCCAGGACAATCAGCGCGACATTGATCACCTGCAAAACCTGCTCGACCGCCGCTCTGACCAGCTCCGCGAGGCGCTTGCCGCTTTCAAACTCGAAGTCGCCAAGACCTACGCCTCGCACACGGATTTACGTTCGCTGGAAACCCGGCTGGTCGAGCATTTGCTGCGTATCGAGGCCAAGCTCGACAAAACCGCCCTCAAAGCCGAAGCGCTTAAAGCCAAAAGCGAGTAACGGCTTCCGCCTATCCCTACCGGCGCAAGCTTGGTTAGGGCCTCAAAACAAATATCTCGATATGCGTATTAAGGCCCCAACCGACTTTAGGAAGGTTGGGGAAAACAAAGAATAGTGATTTCAAAAACATGATTTTTGAAATTGTACCGAGCAAGTGCGAGGCGGGCGAATGCCCGAAAACAAATAAGGAGAAAAATCATGAAAAAACCGACCCTGACCGCCATTGGCGGATCGGATGTGCCTGCGCGCGCCGATGCCGAAGCATTCTATAAACGCCTCGAAATCGATGTGCTGGCCCGCACGCTCTGGGGCGAGGCGCGAACCGAAGGCACGATCGGCATGGAGGCTGTCGCCCACGTGGTGCTCAACCGCGTGAAAGTGGCGCGAACTCACGGCCATTACTGGTGGGGCAACACCATCATTCAGGTCTGCCAGAAGCCTTATCAATTTTCCTGTTGGAACCGCTCCGATCCGAACTTCCGCAAACTTCAGGCCGTGGATGAAAGCAATCTGTATTTCGCAACCGCCCTGCGCATTGCCCGGCGCGCCGTTGCCGGAACGCTACGCTCCAGCGAAGACCCGACATTGGGCGCAACGCATTATCACGCCGATTACGTTGCCCCGTACTGGGCTAAAGGCGAAAAACCCAACGCCATCATCGGGCGGCATATTTTCTACACATTAACAACAGGATAAACGCATGCTTGAAACAATTCTCACAAAAATAGGCTTGCCCGTACTGATCGCTTTGGTCGGCGAAGCCCTGAAAAACATAGACAATCCTCTGACCAAAGGCGCAGCCGATGCGCTGGATAAGGTCGAAGAGGCGATGAAAGCCGGGCAGATCGCCCCCGAACAAATCGCAGAAGCCAACCGCCACGCCGAAACATTGGCGCAAATGAAATCGGACGAACTGCGCGAAAATATCGCCGAGATTAACAAATCGCTGCGCGCCGAAATCGCCAGCGAAGATAAATATGTTCGCCGCATGCGCCCGACTTTCGGCTACCTTATGGCGCTCACATGGGCCGCGCAAATGCTGGGAATTGCCTATGTTATAATATTCGATACAAGTCGGTCCGTATTGGTGCTAAACGCTATGGGATCTTTAAGCGCCATCTGGGCCGTCGGCCTGTCTGTGCTCGGCATTTACGTCTACAAACGCTCCGAAGATAAGAAATTGAATCCGCCAGAAGAGGTAATTTATTGGAATTAATGTGAAATTTCCGGTTTGTGTACGGCTTCAACGCTGTGTTGAGCGGACGTGCCTTCAAGAGCGTTATGCGGGACATTCATGTGCCCGTTGATCAGGAAATGCGCCCCGATCGCCGCTGCATAGCCTAAAATCAGCACAGGCGTCCATTTCAGGTGGCTCATAAACGTATATTGCCCCTTGGCAGCCCCCATCAACGCTACGCCCGCCGCCGAGCCGATCGAAAGCATGCTGCCGCCCACACCGGTGGTCAGCGTGATCAAAAGCCATTGGAAATGTGACATATCCGGATTCATGCTCAAAACAGCAAACATCACCGGAATGTTATCAATGACGGCTGAGGAAACCCCCAGCAGAACATTCGTGTAACTGGCCCCCAGCGCTCCGAACATGCTGCTGGACGCCAGCTCCATATAGCCAAGGAAGCTCAGGCCGCTCACACTGAAAATAATGCCGTAGAAAAAGAGCAGCGTATCCCACTCTGCACGTTTAACCAGATGCAGAACATCGAAATTATCTTCCGGTCGCCCGCGCCCGGTGATTCTAACGTGGTAGGACAGGATTAAAAGGAAAGACAGACCTGCCATCATCCCCAGAAACGGCGGCAATCCCAAAGCCTGTTCAAAGCTCACAGCCGTGGCGATCGTGCACAACCCCAGCAATATGACGCGTCGTCCGCCGCGCAGAATATGAACGTCGTCATGCAGCGGCGCCGGCAAATCTTTAGGGATGAAAAGGCTCATGGCAACCGCCGGAACCAGAAAATTCACGGCCGAGGGGATAAACAAATCTACAAACTCGAAAAAGTCGACTTTGCCCGCCTGCCAGACCATCAAGGTCGTAATATCTCCAAAAGGAGAAAACGCCCCGCCGGCATTGGCGGCACTGACCACGTTAATACAGGACAAAGCGACGAACTTTCGGTCATCTTTGCCCAAAGCCAAAATAACAGCGCCCAAAATCAGGGCTGTCGTCAGGTTATCCGCCACCGGAGACAGAAAAAACGCGATGCTTCCCGTGGCCCAGAACAGCTGGCGCATATTCAGCCCGGCTTCAATCAGTTTGACCCGCAATGTCGCAAACACCTTGCGGTCTTCCATCGCATTGATATAGGTCATCGCCGCCAGCAAAAAGAGCAACAAGCTGCTGTATTCTTCCAGCCCGTGTATGGCCGCATTATGCAGCTCTTCGTGGCCAATGTCATAACCGGGCGCAATCAGCGCAATCGTAATCCAGATAATAGCGGCCCCCAACATCACCGGCTTGGATTTGGGCATATGGATGCGTTCTTCGAGCAAAACGAAGATATAAGAGACGATAAAAACAGCCACACAAAACAAGGCGCCGACATGCGTGGCCGGAATGGGGTAGGCTGTTTCCGCAGTGCCGGCTTCCATAGCCGCGGCTGGAAAGCCGTACAGAAGAGCACCGATAAAAAAGAGAAGGGGTAAAATGTTCATAGGGCCGTCAGCCTTTTGTATTGTGTATAAAACAAATTCTATGCGGGAAACTCATCCCAAGAATGGACGGACTTGTCAACCCGCACGGTCATCTAAATCGAGATAAATAAAATTTATACGCCGGAAATGCAAAATACGTGAAAAAGCGGGTGAAAGAGGCTGTACCTCCTGCGCGTATGCTTTATGATCAAAGCCGATGATAGATGATGAAAATAACAAAAAAACGCCCGAAGGCTTAATGGAAGGCGCTGGACATGGAGTTGTCCACGCGGTCGAAGAGATTGCGCATTCAGCCGTCGAGAAAGCCGGATATGTGGCCGCAGAAACCGGGTCGGGAGCCAAGCGTATCATTAACGCGGCCACGCATTTTTTACATCTGGAGGCATCTGGCGGAATTATACTGGCCATTGCGGCTCTGCTGGCAATTATTATAGCCAATACGCCCCTGTTCGGTCTGTACGACAGCATCCTCAATCACATTAAATTCCGCATCGGATTCGATGATCTTCAAGGCAGTTTTGATTATGAAATCAAAAAATCAATTCTGCACTGGATTAACGACGGTTTTATGGCCCTGTTTTTTTTACTGGTCGGGTTGGAAATTAAACGCGAGATCGTCAGCGGCGAGCTGTCTTCGCGCGGAAGAATTTTGCTGCCCGCCTTGGCCGCGGGCGGCGGCATGATAGTGCCGGCCCTGATTTTCTGGCTTATCAATCAATCTCATCCGCAAAATTTGTCGGGGTGGGCCATTCCGGCCGCCACAGATATAGCCTTCGCGCTAGGCGTGTTGGCGCTGCTGGGCAGCCGGGCCCCCACACGCCTTAAAGTCCTGCTCACGGCTATTGCCGTGATAGACGATCTGGGTGCGATTTTGATTATTGCCTTTTTCTATACCAGCGGTCTGGC
The DNA here is from genome assembly GCA_020443075.1 of Alphaproteobacteria bacterium. Taxonomy (GTDB): domain Bacteria; phylum Pseudomonadota; class Alphaproteobacteria; order Micavibrionales; family Micavibrionaceae; genus TMED27. The sequence continues at coordinate 10,839 of JAGRIU010000019.1, read as the reverse complement.
GATTCAGCCCCTCTACGTTGGGGCTATAGCGCTTTTAGGGCTTATCCTTTTAAACCGTCGCGGCGTTTTATCAATTTCTCCCTATATCATATTGGGGACAATCCTTTGGGTTGCCGTGCTGAAATCAGGCGTGCACGCAACCTTGGCAGGCGTTCTGACCGCGTTGTTTATCCCGATGAAAAGACCGGATGATAGCGGAGGGAGTGAAGAGGGCGCGGAAGAATCCCCGGGCGAGCGCCTGGAACATGCCCTTCATCCATGGGTGGCTTATGCGATTTTACCGATCTTTGCCTTCGCCAACGCCGGATTGCCCTTTACGGGAATGAGCCTGAAAACCCTAAGTGAACCGTTGCTTCTGGGCATTGTCGCGGGCCTGAGCATCGGCAAACAACTGGGGATTTTCTCAATGCTGGTGCTGGCTATAAAGACGGGACTGTCACCGATGCCGCGCGGTGTGACATGGCTCCAGCTCTACGCTGTTTCTGTACTGTGCGGTATTGGCTTCACCATGTCACTCTTTATAGGCTCTCTGGCGTTTGAAGATGAGGCTATGCAGGTTTATATCCGTCTCGGCGTTTTGTTGGCCTCCCTCATATCCGCCGGTATCGGTTACCTCATTCTCAAGTATGCGCCCCCCGCCCGGAATGACACACCCGGAATCGGAAGTAAGGAAGAGGCGCATTCCACCTCTTAGATTTGTCTCCAATAGGTGCTAGAATTGACGGAGTTTGATTCGGTGCGAGGAGAAAAGCATGAAAAAAACCCCGATCACAGTAGCCCGCGGCGATGGCATCGGCCCGGAAATTATGGACGCGACCCTTGAGATCCTGGAGGCCGCAGGCGCACAACTCGATATCGAAGAGATCACCATCGGCGAATCCGTTTATAAAAGCGGAATTAAAAACGGCATCGATGATAGCGCTTGGGAATCCCTGCGCCGCACCAAAGTGTTCCTCAAAGCGCCGATTACGACTCCCCAGGGCGGCGGCTTTAAATCCCTGAACGTCACAGTGCGTAAATCGCTCGGCCTGTTTGCCAATGTCCGCCCGTGCGTCTCCTACCACCCGTTTGTCCGCACCAACCATCCGAAAATGGATCTCGTTATCATCCGCGAGAACGAGGAAGATCTCTACGGCGGCATTGAATACCGCCAGTCGCGCGACGTGATGGCTTCGCTGAAAGTCATCTCCCGCCCCGGTACCGAGCGCATCATGCGCTATGCCTTTGAATATGCGCGGGCCAACGCCCGCAAAAAAGTCACCTGTATGTCGAAAGACAACATCATGAAAATCTCCGACGGCCTGTTTCACAAGGTCTTTGACGAAATTGCCGCCGAATACCCGGACATTGAAAACGAGCATATGATCATCGACATCGGTACCGCCAAGGTGGCCAACCGTCCTGACTTGTTCGATGTGATCGTTACCACCAACCTGTACGGCGATATTATCTCTGACGTCGCCGCTGAAGTCACCGGCTCTGTGGGGCTGGGAGGTTCCTCCAATATCGGCCTTGATTTCGGCATGTTCGAGGCCGTCCACGGCTCCGCCCCCGATATCGCCGGCAAGGGTATAGCCAACCCCTCCGGTCTTATTCTCGGTGCGGTGATGATGCTCACTCATATCGGTCAGGGCGGCGTAGCCGCGAAAATTCACAATGCCTGGCTAAAAACCATAGAAAACGGCGTTCACACCGGTGAAATCTACCGCAAAGGGATCTCTAAGGAACAGGTTGGCACTGAAGGCTTCACCAAGGCTGTGATTGAGCGTTTGGGGCAAGAGCCGGAAGTCCTGCCTGTTAAGGCCTATCCCGATGTACCGGGCGGCCTGAAAATCCCGCCACTCAAACCCAGTATAGAGGTTAAAAAGGAGCGTGTCGGCGTCGATATCGGCATTAACTGGGAAGGAAGCGCCGATGATCTCGCCGCCGCCATCAATGATTGTGTGAATGACAATCTGAAGCTCCAGATGATCTCCAACCGCGGAACGAAGGTCTGGCCGAACGGCCAGCCGGAAACCTTCTGCGCCGATAACTGGCGGATGCGCTTTATGAGTGAGGACGGCCGGACGATCAAGACTTCACAGGTGATTGCTCTGATGGACCGCATGAACAAAGCCGACTTGAACTTCACAAAATCCGTCATGCTCTACAATTATGATGGGCAACCCGGCTTCACAGTCGCCCAAGGTGAATAAGCGCTTTGATTTTAAAGGGCTTAAGAGCTTGATTTTTATCAAAAATGTACTAACTCCGTACGGGTGTGGTACAATAAGGAAACTCTCGGCGCTCATTGGCTCCATAAAATAGAGGGACGTGTAGAAAAAATGAAGAAATTCAAAGCGATATTGTACAGCACAATTGTGACAGCAAGCCTTTTGGGTATGCCGGGCGTGTCTCAGGCCCAGCAGATCAAATCCTTTTATCTGGATCACTCCGGCATGGAGACTCTTCAGGCCCCCACTTTGGAAGATGAGACAGATAACCTTCACGCCGCCTTATTTTTAACGGAGCCTTATTTTAAGGAAGTGAAGTTCCTGAAAATGGAACCGGCCCTCAGTTTAACCGAAAAAATTGACCGCCTCTCACACGGCATCAATACTGACATCCCCCCGGAATATGATTACTACGGCTATGAGGTCCGCCGTTATATGGCTGCTGTCGGCAATGCGAGCAGATTTCAAGAGCCTACCTTCATAGATGACGAACTCCACAACATCGCCAACGCCAAAATCGTCCTCGAATACTGGCGTAAAGAGCTTGAAAAACAAATGGATGAGATTGAGGCGGAGATCGATGAGCGCGATCAGGTCGAAACCAGCATCCGTACATCTTTCCGCTATAACCGCGGGCTGGCCATCGCCTTCTTTGTCGAGGCTGAAGGCTGGATCAACAATAACGAGCTTTTATTACTGCACTTGAAGAAAATCGGGCCGCGCGCCTACAATTATGATCCTGAAAAAGAATTGATGGTGTTTAAAAACCGCGATCAAATGCGCGAATTCACCAATATCTATCAGGCCAAACTCCAATCCCTGTTCCAGATCCGTCGCTACATGCCCTTCCGCATGATGGTGTATTAGGCACTTTGCCGCTTTGCCGCTTTCACCGTATTGGCCAGCAAACAAGCAATCGTCATCGGCCCGACGCCGCCCGGCACAGGCGTAATTGCCCGCGCTACACCCATCGCCGCATCTGTATCCACATCCCCGCACAGCGTTCCGTCCTCACGGCGGTTGATACCGACATCAATGACAATCGCGCCGGGCTTGATCCACTCGCCCTTGACCATCTGTTCGCGCCCCACGGCCGCCACCAGAATATCCGCCTGAGCGCAAAGGGCCGCCAGATCCTGCGTGCGCGAATGCGCCATCGTCACGGTGCAGTTCTCACCGAGTAAAAGCTGCGCCATCGGCTTGCCGAACAGCAAGGAACGACCGATCACGACCGCATGCTTGCCGCTCAAATCCTCTTCCACACTCTTAATCAGTTGCAAGGAGCCTTGCGGCGTACAGGGCACGAGGCCGTCCATCCCCGCCACCAGAGCGCCGATATTGGGCAGCGTCAGCCCGTCCACATCTTTCGCCGGATCAATCATTTGCACTAAAACGTCCGCATCCAAAGGATAGGGCAGGGGGAGTTGCAGCAAGATCCCGTCAACCGCGTGGTTGTCGTTAAAAGCCTGAATTTCGGCCGCTACTTCCGATTGTGTGGCCTTGGCCGGCAGGCGCGATTCAAAGCTGCGGATGCCCACGCCCTCGCAAGCCTTTATTTTATTGCGCACATAAACCTGGGAGGCCGGATCATCGCCCACCAGAATGACGGCCAGTCCAGGCTTTCTGTCCATACCGGCAACCTGCTCGGCTAACTCCGCCCGCAGAGTCGCCGCAATCGCTTTGCCGTCGATAATCCGTGTATCACTCATAGTCTGAAGCCTCTTTTTTTAAAACACGGCCCCGAATATCATACTGCGAAGCAAATTCAAACCCAGAATGACAATCAATGGCGTAATATCGATCCCGCCAATCGAAGGGATGTATTTTTGTATAGGCTTGTAAACAGGATCCGTCGCTTTTTTAAGTAAACGAATCAAGTTCTGGGCCTTCTCACTTTTGGCGTTAATCACATCAAAGACCATCAACCAACTGACGATGACCTGTAAAATGATAATTAAAATATAAACATCAACGGCCAGGCTGAGCAGATAATAAAGAAAATACATGCACTTATCCTTTATTTTTAAATTTATTCAGAGCCTTTTAAGACTTTATAGGCTACTCTAGTAGAGGAAGGGGAAAAGGTCCAGCCGGGCCGATCAATAAGGGGAAGAAAAGCCCATGATACCGTTTGATCCTTTAACTGCGGGAACGTTGCTCGTGCTGGCAGCCTCTGGGAAAAGCTTTTGCCAGATGCCCCATCCTGCGAAAATCAATGTCATCCCCAAAACGCAGCGCGTGAAATACGATTACTCGCAGAGCTTCGATCAATTGCAAAAGCATGAAGTGGATACAATAAACCCTTATGGTTACGATAATATTACGCATACAAACGGCTTTATGTCGGGGAACATCCAGATCAAATCGGAAGTAAAGCTCGATCATAAAGCTTATCCGCAGTACGGTGCTTATTGCGTGTGGTACGATGAAATCAATATCACAATCGAAATTGATCCGACCATTGTCATCGCCAGAGAAGTCGCCGCCGATCCCTGTATGGGCAAAGCCGTCAAAACCCACGAATTAAAGCATGTCAAAGTTGATCGTCTGATCGTCAATAAATACGCCAAAACCATGGGGAAAAAGCTGTATGACGGACTCAAACAACGCGGTTTCATGGCCGGGCCAATTCGCGCAGAATATGTCTCTCAAACCGCAGAGCGTATGCGCGAAACCGTCGGCCAGCTTCTTGAGCTGGAATATAAAAAGATGGAAATAGAGCGTGCAGAATCCCAGCAACGCGTCGATAGTTTAGGCGAGTATCAAAGCGTGCAGGATAAATGCGAGGCCTTTAATACGCTTGGCGACAAGGCTACAGGGGCTTCGCGGCAATAAGTTTCTGCGTTTCAAAAACGTTTATTGCGCCTGCAATTGTTCAATCATCGGCAAAATATGCTCTTGCAGGATCTGCGGCGTGATTTCTTCATTGGCCCGCCAGCGGATTTTGAGATCCGGCGTGACAATCATCGTCGTTGGCGAGGAAAAAATATCCAGCGCCGTACTCAGCAGGTAGAAATCATCCTGCCCGCGCTGCGTATAAGGGTCGGCATTGTCTTTGAAAAACTGTTCTATTTGAGCTTGCGTATCGCCAATATCTACTCCGTACACGGGAATAGTGTGTGTCTTTGCGAAGTCTACCCAAAGCAAATGCTCGGTCATGCTAAATTCACATTGCAGAGAATAGAAGTTTAAAATCGTAACCGGTGCGTTTAAATCGGCGCTTCCTAAGCCGTTGATTTGAAACGCGGGAATGCGCGAAGGCGAATGCTTTGGAGGCTCTAAGGGCGGCTTTTCGGGCAGCATATCCGACAACAAAGAGCTCTGCGGCGCGCCGATTGGCGAATAATACTCAACCACAGGGTCTTCATCCTCAAGGCTCTCTGCCGCCGGAAGACTTTGCAAGGGGAGAGCCTCAGGTGTTTCCGCCTGCGCCTTAGGCGAGGCTTCGGGCAGCGTCAACAAAAAGCCCAATCCGATGGCTAGGCCCACTAAAATAAGGGAAAAAAATCGATTCAAAACAATTGGATATTTCATGGCTTTAAAATAATTTCTTAAACGGCTAAACCGCTTTAAACGCCTGTTCCAGATCGGCGGTTAGATCATCAATATGCTCGATTCCCACCGACAAACGCAAAAGATTATCGCTTACGCCCGCTTTGGCCCGCGCTTCTGCGCCCATCGCTACATGAGTCATGCTGGCCGGATGGTTGATCAGGCTTTCGGTCCCGCCCAGCGATTGCGCCAGTGAAAACATCTCCAAAGCTTCGGCAAATCGCGCCGCCTCGGCCTGTTCGCCTTTAAGGGTAAAACTGAGCATCGCCCCGAAGCCCTCTTGCTGGCGCTTGGCGATCTCGTGCCCTGCGTGTGAGGCCAATCCCGGATAATAAACAGTTTCGACCTGCGGATGATTTTGCAAAAAAGCCGCGATAGTCTCGGCATTTTCCTGCGCGCGATGGACCCGCACCTCCAGCGTCCGCAGACCCCGCAGCGTCATATACGCATCAAACGGCGCGCCGATCGTCCCCAGAGAATTATTCCATAAATTCAGTGTATTCAGGATCTCCGGATCATCTTTCACAATCACGGCCCCGCCGACAACATCGCTGTGCCCGTTGATAAACTTGGTCGTCGAATGAAAAACGATATCCGCCCCCAACGTAAAAGGCGCCTGTAAAATGGGCGATAAGAACGTGTTATCGCACGCCAAAATCGCGTCCGGCGCCCGCGCGCGGACGGCTGCAATATCGGCGATACGCATCAGCGGATTGGACGGTGTTTCAAGGATCACCATGCGCGGGCTTTCCGAAAACGCCTCATCCAGCCCTGCATCGCTGTAAAAATCTACAAACTTCAGCCTGAAATGCTTCTTTTCCGCCAGCGCGCGCAAAAGCCAGTAAGAGCGCCCGTACATATCATAAGGCGCCAGTAATAAATCCTCCGGCTCCAACAAGTGTAACAGTAACGTCAGCGCCGCCATCCCCGAAGACGTGACCGCGCAGCCAATCCCGCCCTCCAGATCGGCCAGCGCCTTGCCGAGCTCGTCGCGTGTCGGATTGCGCGTACGCGAATATTCATACGCCCCGCGCTCGCTCAGCCCGTCAATCTGGAACGTCGAGGACAGGTAAAGCGGCGGCATCACAGCCTTATAGGCCGGATCGGTCCCGATTCCGGCGCGGACAATTTTTGTGCGTCTGCGTTTGTTTGTGCTCATACTTTACTTGTAGAGTGGATGTGAAGGTGAGGTCAATAAGAACAAAGCATCTGCGTGTTTATTCTAAGGCCCCAACCGACTTTAGGAAGGTTGGGGTGAATAAAGAGTAAAACCGCTGCGGTGGTAAGGCGCAGCGGTTTGATTTTTTTAGTAGTGAGCTAAATTTAGACGGTAGAGGTTTGAATTCTTTTTCAGATAATTCTTATGCCTATCTGTCTACACTATCAGTATGTCGATCAAATGTGGCGGAAAAAAGGCGCTTCTGTGCCCATTTTAAGGTATTTGCAAAGCATTGAAATAAAATGATTTTTATCGAAAATGGAGCTGTTTTTTGCGATAAAAACCCCGCTTTTACCCTAAGATTATGATACCCGTTTAAAAGCAGAAAAACTCGTGCTAGAATCAGCCAAATGCAACGAATCGCCGATTGCAGACCTATTCTAATTCTTCATCTCTTAAACTGAGGCCATTATGACACGCACCGGACAGGATACTTTAAAAACCCGCAAAACCCTTACCGTCGATGGCAAGGACTACGATTATTTCAGCCTGAACGAGGCCGCGAAAAGTATCGGCGATGTCTCCCGTTTGCCCTATACGCTCAAGGTTTTGCTGGAAAACCTGCTGCGCTTCGAAGATGGCCGCACAGTAACTACGGACGATGTCAAAGCGCTGGCGGGCTGGCTGAAAACCAAAAGCTCGAAACACGAAATCGCCTACCGCCCCGCCCGCGTGTTGATGCAGGACTTTACCGGCGTGCCCGCCGTGGTCGATCTGGCCGCTATGCGCGAAGCCATGAAGGCTCTGGGCGGTGATCCGCAGAAAATCAACCCGCTGGTGCCTGTGGACCTCGTCATCGACCACTCGGTTATGGTGGATGAGTTCGGCTCTCCAAAAGCCTTTCAGGCTAACGTAGAGCGTGAGTTCGAACGCAACGGTGAGCGCTATGAGTTCCTGAAATGGGGGCAGGGGGCCTTTAAAAACTTCCGCGTTGTGCCGCCCGGCACCGGAATTTGCCATCAGGTCAACCTCGAATATCTCGCCCAGACCGTCTGGATTGACGAAGATGAAAACAATACGAGCCGAACTGTAGCGTATCCGGATACGTTGGTGGGCACGGATTCCCACACAACGATGGTGAACGGTCTGGCGGTTTTGGGCTGGGGCGTTGGCGGCATCGAAGCCGAAGCGGCTATGCTCGGCCAGCCGGTTTCAATGATCATTCCCGAAGTCGTCGGTTTTAAACTGACCGGAAAAATGAAAGAGGGCACAACCGCCACGGATCTCGTACTGCGCGTCGTTGAAATGCTGCGCGAACTGGGCGTGGTGGGCAAATTCGTCGAATTCTACGGCGCTGGCCTGGATCACCTCACGCTGGCCGATCAGGCCACCATCGCCAACATGGCCCCCGAATACGGCGCAACCTGCGGCTTCTTCCCCGTCGATCAGGAAACGCTCAATTATCTGCGCTTTACGGGCCGCGATGAACACCGCGTCAAACTGGTTGAGGCCTATGCGAAAGAGCAAGGCATGTGGCGCGATTCAAATACGCCCGACCCTGAATTTACGACCACGCTGCATCTTGATCTGAGTGACGTCGAACCCGCTATTTCCGGCCCCAAGCGCCCGCAAGACCGTATCGCGCTCTCCAATGCGGCTGGCGCTTTTGAAAAGCTCTGCCCCGAACATAAAGCTGTCGACGTTGAAGGTGCGGATTACGAACTCGAAAACGGCGATGTCGTCATTGCGGCCATTACCTCCTGCACCAACACCTCCAACCCCGCCGTTCTGGTCGGTGCGGGCCTCCTCGCCCGCAAAGCCCGCGCGAAAGGCCTCACCGTCAAGCCGTGGGTCAAAACCTCCCTCGCACCGGGATCGCAGGTCGTCACCGATTATCTCGAAAAAGCAGGCCTGCAAGATGATCTCGACGCGCTGGGCTTTGATCTGGTTGGCTATGGCTGTACGACCTGTATCGGTAACTCAGGTCCACTGCCCGGCCCCATTGGCGCGGCTGTAGAAAAAGGCGATCTCAACGTGACGGCGGTTCTGTCGGGCAACCGCAACTTCGAAGGCCGCATTTCTCCGCACGTCAAATCCAACTATCTGGCCTCTCCGCCGCTGGTCGTGGCCTATGCGCTGGCCGGCTCCATGCGCGTGGATCTGTATAACGAGCCGCTGGGACAGGATAAAGACGGCAACGATGTCTATATGAAGGACATCTGGCCGACGAACAAAGAAATCGAGGATACGGTGCGCGCGTGCCTGACCTCGGACATGTTTAAATCCCGCTACGCCGACGTCTTCAAAGGACCGAAAGAATGGCAGGCGATCGGCGGCGCAAAAGCCAGCGAAACTTATAGCTGGAGCAACGATTCAACCTATATCCAAAACCCGCCTTTCTTTGAAGGGATGGCCTCGCAAGCCGGAGAGATCGCCGACATCAAAGGCGCCCGCCCGCTGGCCATTCTGGGCGATAGCGTCACCACCGACCACATCTCCCCCGCAGGCTCCTTCAAGCCCGAGCATCCGGCCGGACAATATCTGGTCAAGCACGGCGTCACCCAAAGAGACTTCAACTCCTACGGCTCGCGCCGCGGTAACGATCGCATCATGACCCGCGGCACCTTCGCTAATATCCGCATCAAAAACGAAATGGTGCCCGGCATTGAGGGCGGCTATACCAAGCACATGCCCTCCGGTGAGCAAATGAGCATCTATGATGCGGCCATGGACTATAAAAAAGACGCCGTGCCGCTCGTCGTCATCGCCGGAAAAGAATACGGCACCGGCTCCTCGCGCGACTGGGCAGCCAAGGGCACGCGCTTGCTCGGCGTCAAGGCCGTGGTCACCGAAAGCTTCGAGCGTATCCACCGCTCCAACCTCATCGGCATGGGCGTGCTGCCGCTTCAGTTCAAAGGCGGCGACACCCGCGAAACATTGGGCCTCAAAGGTGATGAAACCTACGATATCACAGGCATCGAAAGCGGGCTAAAACCCGGACAGGATGTGAAAATGAGCGTCCATTACGCTGATGGTTCGACCAAAGACGTCACGCTGCTTTGCCGCTTGGATACGCTCGATGAGGTTGAATACTACACCAACGGCGGCATCCTGCATTACGTCTTGCGCAGTTTGGCGGCCTAGGGGCGGGTTCCTCCGGCAGAGGGCGGCGGCGGGTTTGACGCGCTTAGGTTTGCACCCGCGTCCTCTTGTTTGCCTTCCTGATCGGACTCCATCCATGTATAGAGCGCCCAATTGTTGCCATATTCTATAAACATGTCGCTGCTTTGAATTTTAACTTGAACGGTGCTCGGGTTTTCTGGACGCACGTCAGGTGCTAATCCTTCATTTGAAAAAACATTCTCGGCGCGCAATGTATCTAAAGGTAATTCCACCGGATCTCTCAAATTCACATCCAGCATATAAATTTTGCCATTGATCTGCGTTATTGCCACGGCGTGCCCTCCCGGCTCATCATCTTCTATTCCGGAGACAGAGTAACCGAAAAGTCCACCGAAGACAGCGGAGTTTTTGAGGTCTGCATAATGCATCATTCCGGCCTCAAAAATAGCGTAATCATCGCAATCGCCTTTAAGTGGCCCTGAAACCAGTTCGGAAAAGCCTTGAATGGGATCATTCTCTTTTTGTTCAATAAATTCGAAATGATCAAGCGTGAATTGATGGATTCTTTGTATTTTTTCGAGATCATCCAAGGTTTCAATTTCAGTCAAAAAGTCTTGAAGATACCGAGGTAATTCATCTTGATCCGGCAATATAGAATAGCTGACATCTTCGGGGGTAAAAATCCTGCCCCAATTATTCCAAAAGGTCCAATCTCTAAAATGCTCTGCCGCACCACTGAAATGATCGCGGACCGTATGCGCAAACTCGTTCTGCTTTCGCTCCCGTTGCATT
>JAGRIU010000018.1 GCA_020443075.1 Alphaproteobacteria bacterium | reverse complement strand
TTTCCTGCGCATTTTGCGCCAGCTCCACCTGCCGCCAGCTCATCCCCACCACGCGCAAGAGACTCATTAATAAGGTCGGCGAGGCAATAATCACATTCTTGGCCGCTGCAAACTCTACCAGATCCGGATCGGCGCGCAGCGCCAGAGAATATAGATGCTCGGACGGTAAAAACATCACCGTGAAATCGGCTGTTTCCAAATCGTTATCCCAATAAGCTTTCTGCCCCAGAATTTTGACATGTTCACGCACCTGGCGCGCCAGATTCCCCATCAAAGCCCTATGCTCGTCTTCATGTAAATCTTCGCCCATGCGCCGGGCAAATTCGTTCAAAGGCGCTTTGGAATCGACAATAATGTTAAACCCGTCCTGCATGCGGATAATCGCATCGGGGCGTTGACGCCCCTCGGCGCTTTTAAGGGTCACTTGCGTGTCATAATGAACCCCCTTGATCAGCCCCGATTTATCCAGAACGCCTTCGAGAATATATTCGCCCCATTGACCCTGAGCGGACGGATCGCGCAAAGCCCCGACCAGCCGTGCCGTTTCACGGTTGAGCATGTGAATTTCCTGCCGCAAATGCTGATCCGTGCCTTTAACCTGCTCCAAAGCGCCTGCCAGAGCCTTGAGATTCTCCTGCACCGGTTTGACCAGATCATCGATAGCGCGTTGCCGCTTGTCCAGATCATGCGCGCTATCTTTATGCGAAGAGGAAAGCTGTTCGGCCAGCCGCTCTTGCGAATCTTTTAACACCGCTCCGGCCGTGGCCCGAAACCGCGAATCTAGAACGGCCCCTGCGGTCTCCAGCGCCAGTTTTTCGGCTTTGATCTGCGCCGTTAGCTCGGCTACGCGCGCCACCAGCTTTTGTCGGTGCGTTAAAAAATACACCGCCGCGCTTAAAACCCCGAACGCAAATCCACCCAAAACAAACCATATGCTTCCGCTGGCAATAAAGGGATGTGCGGACAATGTCTCGATTAACTCTTTCATAGCAGCAGGCTTCGTCTTACAATTTCAAAAATACAGATTCTCATCATGGCCCGAACAATGAAAACAAATCAAGAACATTTTAAGGCTCGTCCACAGGAAAGTGCAAAGGAAAAAGGCGTTGCGCTGGTCTATATCCTGATCGCCATCGCCCTATTCGCCGCGATCAGCATGACCTTTATGCGTCAAAATGACACCAGCGAAGCCGAATCCATGAGCGATGACAAGGCGGAAATTCTCGCCTCTCAGTTAATCGCCTACGCCGCACAAACCAAATCCGCCGTCGATCAAATGCTCTTTAGCGGCGCCAAAATCAACGAACTGGATTTTACCCTGCCCACAGCCGCCGGATTTGATACCGGCACACTGATTTACAAGGTCTATCACCCCCAGGGCGGTGGTGTCATTCCGGGCCGCCTGTCATCGGAAGCCGTTTCACAAACCGATACGGATCCGGTCGCCGGATGGTATATGGGCCGCTTCAACAATGTCGAATGGACCGCCACCGCGTCCGATGATGCCATTTTGGCCGCCCATCAAATTAAACAAAAGGTCTGTGAAAAAATTAACGTCAAAATCAATGGCTCGACGAGCATTCCGTCGCTGGCGTCTGGAACGCTGGCCGATTATTTTATTGATGATTCGTTTCATACCGGAACCAACGCCGATCTCACCACCGATTCATCAGGGTCACCCGTCTGCGCCGCCTGTGACAAAATGGCGTCATTATGCGTCTCTAATCCGGCGCAAAACACATACACATTTTATACGATTTTGGCTGATCAATAAGCCGTGTCTAAGCGCCGTAGGAAGAAATCACAGCCCGGCATTCTTCAAGGCCCTGGCCCTTTTCCGCGCTGGTGATGATAACATCGGGAAACCCGGCCGCATGCGTTTTTAAGGTCGCTATAATTTTGTTTGATAGGCTCTTCAACTCGCTCGCCTTGGACTTATCGCTCTTGGTCAAAATGATCCGGTATTGCACCGCCGCCTTATCCAGCATCTTCATCAACTCAAGATCGCTCTCTTTCAGCCCGTGACGCGAATCCACAAGAATAAACACGCAGCGCAGAGTCGGCCGCCCGCGCAAATAATCAAACACCAACTGCGTCCATGCATCACGCTGGGTTTTCGAGACCTTCGCATAGCCGTAACCGGGCATATCCACCAGATAAAGCCGCTGCCCCAGATTAAAATAATTGAGCTGCTGCGTGCGCCCGGGCGTGCCCGAAGTCTTCGCCAGCGTTTTCCGGCCTGTTAATGCATTAACCAAAGAAGATTTTCCGACATTCGAGCGTCCGGCAAAGGCAATCTCGGGCAGTGCCGCATCGGGCAGCTGCTTGAGCGCCGCCACGCTCAGCATAAAATCGCACGGCCCGGCAAAAAGCTTGCGCGCGTTTTCAATCATTTCGGGAGAGAAATCCTCCATTATTTTTTCTTCTTCTTGCTCTTCTTTTTTTTCGGCGCGGAGATGCTTTGGGGCGCATCCTCGTCATCGTCTTTACCAAAGAGCGCTTCTTCTACGTCTTCTTCGACCATTTCGCTCAAAGGATGCAGGGCCGGACCTTTATCGACGGCGGCCTCCATCGCTTTGTCTTCTTCGGTCTCCCCGAACAAATGGATAGGAACGCCCAGCGAGCGCATGATGATGACCTGCTGGATAATGCCGATAAAGGCGCTGAACGTCCAGTAAATCACCAGCCCCGAGGCAAAGCGTGACATCAAAAACGCAAACAGGAACGGCATATAATTCTGGATATCGCGCTGGAGCGGGTCTTGCGGCGGCGGGTTGAGTTTCTTCTGGAACCACATCATCGTAAGCATCGCGCATGGCCACGCCCCGATCATCAAAATAGCTGGCGGATCCCAGGGAATCAGGCCGAACAGGTTAAATACGCTGGTCGGATCGGGCGCGGACAAATCCTGAATCCAGCCGAAAAACGGCGCATGCCGGAGCTCGATCGACACAAAGAATGTCTTATACAGGGCAAAGAAAATCGGAATCTGCAGCAAAATCGGGAAACAGCCCGACATCGGATTCACGCCCTCGCGCGCATACATCTCGACCAGCTCTTTTTGCATCTGCTGCTTGTCGTCTGCGTATTTTTCACGCAACTCTTTTACCTGCGGGGCGACCTTTTTCATTTTGGCGAAAGATTTGTAGGATGTGTTGGTCAGCGGAAAGACCGCGCCGCGGATCAAAACCGTCATAAGAATGACCGCCACGCCCATATTGCCGACCAGTTGGCCGATAAAATGCAGCGCATAAAAGAACGGATAGGTGAAGAACCAGAACCAGCCGAAATCAACGGCCAGATCAAGCCGCGTCACGCCCGCCTTCTTATCGTAATCCTGCAAGAGCAAAACGCGTTTCGCCCCGGCATATAAACGGCTTTGGGTGTCATTGCGCCCGCCCGGCGCCAAAGTGATCGCTTCGCCCAGAAAATCGCTTTGATAAAGCCCTGTATTGGCTTTGTCTTTTTCATCTCCGGCATAGGTATAGCTGTATTTGACATTCTGGCCTTGCGGAGGAACAAGCGCCGCCAGCCAGTATTTCTCGGTGATACCCAGCCATCCTTTATCAGCCGTGAAGTTCTGTTTCTTCTCTTTGCGCAAATCATCATATTTGATCTGCTTGAGCTCTTTGCCGATATAACCGATCGGTCCCTCATAGGACACCCACATCCAGCGATAATCCTCCGGCACGCCGCGCTGGGCCAGCAACCCGTAAGGATAGAGCGTGACTTCGTGCCCACTTTGGTTACTCACGTTTTGCGTGATCGTGAACATGTAATGCTCATCCAGTGACAAAGTGATCCCGAAACGCAGGCCTTGCCCGTTATCCCAGAACAGATTGACAGGCTGGGCAGGTGAGAGCTTCGTATTTCCATCAACGCTCCAGCGCGTGTTTTTATTCGGTACAGGCGTTTTTCCATCCTGCGCAATCCAGCCATACTCGATGCTCCGCGCATTTTTCGCTCCGCGCGGATTGAGAATGCTGACAAAGTCTTTATCGTCCAGCGTTTTGAAATAACGCCGCAAAGACAGATCATCCAGCCGCGCGCCTCTTAAGGAAAACGAGCCTTTGACCTCTGCATTTTCAAAATCGATGCGCTCAACACCGGCGGCGGCATCTTGCTGCAAAATCTCTTGCCGGCTCTGCGCCGTATCTTCTGTCTGGGTGGCATCGGCTCCGTTTTGACCGCTACTGCGCGCGTCCGCGAGCTTTCTCTCCACGCGCGTGCGCTCCTTCATCGCGGCCGTTTGCGGTTTCAATACAAACGCATCAAAGGCAAAATACATAAAGGTCGCGATGATGAAAAAGATAAACAGATTGCGCAAATCCTGCGGATGCATCTGGTCTTTGTTAAGCGGAGAGGGATTTTGGCCGAAATTAAACATGGGCGCGTAAAACTCTTTTTTCTGATGTCTTAAGATTGCTTGTCCGCGTTTATAGACCATTGCCCCCCGGCGATCAATTCCTCAATCGGCCTTAAAGGCGAGTTATTACGGATGAATGATTATTTTTCTTTCGGCGGCACCGGATCGTGAAAATCACCCTTATAAAGCGGATGACAGCGGCAAATGCGCCGACCCGTCAGCCATAACCCTTTCACCGCGCCGTGGCGCTCCAGCGCTTCGTGCGCATAGGCCGAACAGGTGGGATGAAAACGGCAATTTCGCCCCAGAAACGGCGACACCGCCAACGTATAAACGCGGATCAGGAATTGTAGTATTCTAGCGAGCATCAGGTTGCCGCGTTTCAGGTTTTGTGGTCACAGCAATATGCGCGAGTTTTAGCTGATTGGGTCTTACATCGGCGTCTTGACCAAAAGCTCTTTGCAATAATTTGGCAACATCGTACGCACTCATAAGGCTCCTTACGCCATGAACGCAACCAAGGCCTGGGTCCGCAAAACCGGATGTGATTACGACGGCGCGGCGGCCAAAAACATCGCCCAATTTTCTTACAAACGCTCCGGTTTCCAATCCGGGACCCTGCTTTATAACGTATTCATACATATTGGCCTCCCTCTTGCTGGACATAGAAAACTCTTTAACAAAGGGGAATGCTATGTCAATTATGATATTAGATCCATCTTTTTCAGGCACCAGCGTAGATCATTACATAAAGTCTCGTAAGGCCGCACAGCGCTCTGCACGCGCCCGACCAGAACGTAATCGTAGCCCGCCAGTGCGCTTTCCGGCAACACATCCGCCGCCACAGCGCGCAAGCGGCGCTTGATCCGGTTACGCTTTACGGCGGATTTATCGACCTTTTTGCTCACCGTAAATCCCAAACGTTTAAGCCCCAGATCGTTTTCCCGCACTTGCAGGATTAACCCGTGCGAAACCCATTTCCGACCCTTGCTCTGGACAGCCAGAAAATCGGCCCGCTTTTTAAGAGGCGTTAAGGACGCTTGCTGGTCTTTGGTGGCATGCATAATTCAAACATACAAAAGGACGCTGCCAAGTGGAAGCGCCCATTCATAAATATAATAGCGATCTTTAAGGCTTAAGCGCTCAGACGCTTGCGGCCTTTGGAACGGCGGCGGGCCAAAACGGCGCGGCCATTTTTCGTAGCCATGCGGGAACGAAAACCATGACGACGGGCGCGGACAAGGCGGCTGGGTTGAAATGTGCGTTTCATAATCTCTTCCTAGTAAAAAAATCGTATTCTTAAAAGCGAGACGGTTTATAACGCTTTTTATCGGCCCCTGTCAATTAACTTATATTCAAATAATCGCGTTGAATGTCGACGCTGGCGCTTTTGCCGATATTTTTAAAGTGCTTTTGCAGCCAGTCCTGCGCGGCCGCACGCCCCATATCGCGCAAATCGCACAGAAAACCCCAGTCGGTATCGAACTTGCTGGCCGCTGATAGACCGCGCATTACATCATCCGTGCGGATAGCGTGCAAAAGAATATCTTTGTAACGGGATTTATGATGCTCCTTCAGCATATCCTCGTGCAAAAGCTTTTTCACGAAATCAATCGCCCGTAATTCCTTAAGTAAAGCGGCATTAAAGGTAATCTCGTTCAGCCTGTTTTCGATCTCCGCACCGCTCTCAGGCACCTCTTCCCGCACAATCGGATTGACATGCACCAGCAGGATATCCCGGCACCGCGCCTCGTAAAACAGTGGCCAGAGCGACGGGTTGCCCATATAGCCGCCGTCCCAGTAAAACTCCCCGTCAATCTCTTGCGGCTGGAACATATAGGGCAGGGCGGCCGATGCCAAAAGACATTCAATGCACATTTCTTTATTCGTAAAGATTTTTGGCGTGCCGGTGCGCACATTCGTAGCAGTGATGAAAAGCTGCGGAGCTTTACAATGACGCAGCGTATCGCAATCGAGAATTTTTTCCAAAACGCCTCGAATCGGATTGTAATTCAACGGATTGATATTAAAGGGAGAATAACGGCTGAGAATCTGCCAGAACGCCGAGGTCATCGCCGCGTTACTATCTTGTAAATCTAGAGCCCATGTATGAGGCATCCAGGCCTGACTAACCGGACGGTAAAAGGCCCCGGCCTGTGATATCTCGGACCAGAAAGCTTCCAAAAGCTCGCGGGCTTTCTCAGCGCCCCCTTTATTATGCCCGTAAGCCATAACGGCGGCGTTCATCGCCCCGGCCGAGGCCGCGCTGATGCCTTCGAATGTAAGGCGTCCGTCTTCCAAAAGCGCATCCAGAACGCCCCAGGTAAAGGCTCCGTGCGCCCCGCCGCCCTGTAGAGCCAGATTGATCGGTTTTGTTTGCGGCTTGGCTTGGCTGGCCACGTTAGCGGTCTCCCATAGCCTGTTTCATAAAGAAGCGTTTGGCCGGCGGCAGCTTGGCAACCATCTTCAGACCGGCTTTTCTCAAGAAACGTACGGGCGGAATGTTATTGGAAAACAGCCGCGTCAACCCGTCCGTCACTGCAATCATCGCCATATTATCGGGCCTGCGTTTTTGCTGGTAGCGCTCCAACAGCGCCGAAGAACCGATATCCTCGCCTGTGTCCTGCGCCGCGCCGATCAAAAGATCCAGCGCATCCAGATCCCGAAAGCCCAGATTAAGCCCTTGTCCGGCAATCGGGTGAATACCGTGCGCCGCATCGGCGACCAAAACCATACGCGGGCCTATATATTCGGCCGCATGGACAAGAGTCAGCGGAAAAGCTCGCCGCCGGACGCTCACATCGATGTTGCCGTAGCGCTCGGGGATGCGCGCCGCCAGCGCCAGTAGAAAATCCTCGTCGCTCAGGCGCATCAGCGAGTTTTTCTCCGGCCCATGCTCGGTAAAGACGATGGACGAACAGGGCCGCCCTTCCTCATCATCGGCCATCGGCAGAACCGCAAACGGTCCTTGCGGCCAGAAATGCTCGATCGCGACATTATTGTGCGGATGCTCATGCGTAATATTGCAGATCACCGCGCGTTGATGATAACTCCAGCCCCGCGTTTGCAAGCCTAAATGCTGCGCCATCCAGTTCCGTGTAAAAGACCCGCGCCCGTCCGCCCCGACCACTAGCCTTGTCTGAAGCGCCGACCCATCGGCCAGATGCACATCGACATGATCGTCATGCGTTTGAAAATCGGCCACCTTGGCTGGCGCAATATGCTCTATATTTCCGCCGATCTCCTTCATACGGGCCATCAGCGCGATTTTAAGATCATGGTTATCGATGTTCCAGCCGAAAACTTTGCCCTCGGCCTCGCGGCTCATAAATTCCAGCAAAACCGGCGAAGACCCGTCGAGTATTTCAATATGTTCGATCTCCCCGCACGGCCCGAGCTTCTCCCAAGCGCCCGCCCGCCGTAAAACCTGCTGCGAGCCATAGGAAATCACCGTCGTGCGCGGGTCTTGCGGCTTTTTCTTCGGATCATCCACATCAATGCAGGTGACTTTCAGCCCACGCTGGCCCAACAAACACGAAAGCGTCAGGCCCGAAAGACCGCCGCCGACTATAATTGCATCGTAAGTTTTATTCTGCGTCATAAGACATTTGTACGCCCGCGCCGTTTAAATGTCCATGCCACCGCAGCGCAAAAAAAGCCCCGAAAAACCTGATGGCGTTTCGGGGGTGTTTTAAAGAGACACAAAGGTATTTTAGCTCACGCAGTTAAACTCTGTTAATAAGGCAAGGTTAATAAGGCAAGGTTAATAAGGCAAATCCCATGTCAGGCCGAGACGAAATTCATGCCCGCCGCTACCCAGATCATAACTCCCGGCCTTCAAACCAAGACTATCCACATAGCGGTAACCCGCCGTCAGCGAAACCGTATCGCTTGCGCGGTATTTAACGCCGCCGCCCGCATTCCACGCCAGGCCGCTATCCTCGAAAGACGTGCTGACCGCCGCCCCGGTGAGATCGATAATGCGTCCGCTATGCCAGCCATAACCGACCCCGCCGCCGACATAGGGCCGCAGCTTCCACGGCACGTTGAAATCGTAATATAGATTCATAAAGGCAAAACGGCTCCGCAAATCCCCGTCCGCGGCAAAACTGCCGCTGCCGTCAAGATCCATGCGTGTAAAGTCGTTGGTCCGGCTGGAAAACTCGGCTTCCAAACGCAATTGCGGACTCAGGCGCATCCCCAGAGCTCCGGCAAAGGACGCAGCCTTATCGGCATGCAAATCCCCGCTTGCCGGGGTCGTGCTTTCCGTGAAATCAACGCTGCCCAAGGTATTGAGGCCCATATAACCGGCAAAATAAAACCGGCTGCCTTGCGCTTGGGCGGGTGAAACCGCCATGCCCGCAAGCAAGAGCCCCAAAGCGCTGCCCTGTAAAAATGCACTCTTCATATAATCTTTTGAAAAAATTAAAAAAAACGACAGATGCGAATGCCCCTGTGTGTAAAACAGCATAACAAAAACCATCTGCCAAAAAAAGAGGCCAGGTTGATCTTAAGTTGCAGAATTAGTAAGTATTAGGAAACCGGTTTTTCAACCTTCACCGGCAGATCAGCGGCGATCGGCTCGTCATCGAGCATTTCGATCATGCCTGTGGGCTGCACGGCAAAGTTGGCGATAAACAGCGCATTCGAATAAAACACCACCGCATCGCACAGGAAATGTCCTTGATCGTTCATGCCTTCATAACTGGCCGGACGGATCGTGCCCTCGATCACCGAGCGCGTCGTCTCGTCCATTTGCTGGGGCATGTTCGGATCGGTCATGCTTTCGGCGATATAAAACGGGCCTTCTTCACCGCGCACGAAGAAACAGAAAAAACGCAGATATTCTAAAACGTTTTCTTCTGTCACCTTTATCGGCGCTTTCGCGTTGACTTCGTGGATTGGCGGCGACGTCCCGTTCAAACGGAACAGATTGCCCTGATCGGTCAGATAGTAAATCACCAGGTCCGGATTGGCCCAGCTCGGCTCTTTGACACGGATCAGCGCTACAGAATCATAAAACGGCAACATGCGCCAATGAACCTGCGTACTGTCGGCAGAAACCCGGTATTTCCCGTCAATCGGATTGATTTGTTCCAAAAAACCTTCAAGTTCCGCGCCGACTACCGCGTTCCAGTTATTATCCTGATACATGACTTAAATGCCTCAAATTCAGCTCGTGCCCTTAATGCTGGGCTGCAATAAAAACCAAGCACCACTATTGAGCATTGCGGAAAATAGGTCAAGTAGAATGTGGTATAGGGCCGAAGTAATGTATCAGGAAAAACAATTGATTACCCCGCAGTCTGCGCCTATAGTCGGCGCAAAATTAAAAAAAGAAGAGAGCGATGACCAAGGTTTTTCCAGCTTTTAACCCTCATTTTATGGCCGGTCTGACGCTGGCGGCGCTTCTGGGACTCGTCGCCACAGCGCTGGCCTCCTTGCCTTTACTGCAAAATATGCATATTCACGCGCTGATCATCGCGATGGTGATCGGGCTGGTCTATGCCAACACGCTGCGCCGCTTCATGCCGCAAAGCTGGGGCGCGGGCATTCATTTTTCCGCCCGCAAAATCCTTCGGCTGGCGATCGTGCTCTACGGGTTCCGCCTGACCTTTCAGGATATAGCCGATGTGGGCCTCAGCGGCATTGTGATCAGTTTTCTGATGGTCGGCCTGACATTTTTGCTTGGCTATATCGTTGGCACGCGCGTATTGAAACTGGATAAGGATATCACGATCCTCACCAGCGCAGGCGCCGCCATTTGCGGCGCAGCCGCCGTGCTGGCCACCGAAGGCACCATCCGCGCCCAATCTTATAAAAGCGTTGTCGCCGTGGCCACCGTCGTCATTTTCGGCACGTTGGCCATGTTCCTCTACCCCTTTATGTATGCGATGGGCTGGGTGCCGATGGACAGCGCCCAAATGGGCGTTTATATCGGCGCCTCCGTCCACGAAGTCGCACACGTTGTCGCCGCCAGCGCG
>JAGRIU010000017.1 GCA_020443075.1 Alphaproteobacteria bacterium | reverse complement strand
GAAAAAACACTAAAACTCAGAAAGCAGTTGCATCAACAAAAGATCGCTGCTTAACCTTAACCAAAGGAGCCAAAACACACCTTAGCTTTTTACCTGTGTGTGTCCAAAATATCCTGACGACGGACAGAGCTTTCAACTTGGTTGACAAATCAGTTTCGGTTGACCGGCAAGCATTTGATTTATATAGGAAACCACCGAAACGAAACCACCACTTGGTTGACAGGCGGCATATTTCACTTGGTTGACAAGATTTAACAGCCAACCCGCTGCATCTAATTTTCAATATTTCTGTGTGTGCTCTTGAAAGGCTTGATTGCCTCCGTGTCTTTTATGATGCATAATACATCAAAATGCATCATAAATATGCATATTATATATCTTAATTCTCAGGGCTTGGAATGCTTAAGGACGGTCAAAAAATGGTTCGAACATCCGTGATCTTGCCGGAAGACAAACGGGATCACTTGGAGAAGCTGGCTAAAGAAAACGGCTTCTCGGTGGCTCTCGTTATCCGGTGCGCAATCGATGAATTTATTGAAAACACCAAGAACAACAAAAAGCTGAAAATCAAATCGGTGAAGGAGTGAATATGAGTTCTCAAACGCAGCCTAAATCATCCGGCGCAAATATAGGCTTCGAGCAGCAGCTCTGGGCGGCAGCCGACAAGATGCGCGGCCATATGGATCCTTCGGAGTACAAGCACGTTGCTCTCGGACTTATTTTCTTGAAATACATCTCCGATGCTTTCGAAGAAAAATTCAATGAACTAAACGACGAGCCCGGCGCTGATCCGGAAGATCGCGACGAATATTTGGCTGAGAACGTGTTCTGGGTTCCCAAAGGCGCGCGTTGGAACAACATAAAAGCTAACGCCAGATCGGCTAATATCGGTAAAATCATTGACGAGGCGATGGCGGAAATTGAAAAAGAAAATGCCTCACTGAAAGGAGTGCTCCCCAAGGATTATTCGCGTCCGGCTTTAGATAAGCAGCGTCTGGGCGATTTGGTTGATCTTATCAGCACAATCAGTATGAAGACCCAAGGGCAAAAAGATGTTTTGGGGCGGGTCTATGAATATTTTCTGGCACGCTTTGCCGGCGCGGAAGGCAAAGGCGGCGGCGAGTTCTATACACCGCAATCCGTTGTGCGCTTGCTGGTGGAAATGCTGGAGCCGTATAAGGGGCGCATTTACGACCCCTGCTGTGGTTCGGGCGGCATGTTTGTTCAGTCGGAAAAGTTTGTTGAAGAGCACGGCGGACGTCTCGGCGATATTTCCGTGTACGGGCAAGAGTCAAACTTTACAACATGGCGTCTGTGTAAGATGAACCTTGCCATTCGCCAGATCGAAGGAAATATCGGCCCTAAAAATGCGGACACATTTCACAACGATCTGCATAAAGATCTGAAAGCCGACTACATTATTGCCAATCCCCCGTTCAATATTTCCGATTGGGGCGGTGATCGGCTGCGCGACGATATGCGCTGGAAATATGGTGCCCCGCCGGCGGGGAATGCCAACTATGCCTGGGTGCAGCATATCGTGCACCACTTGGCTCCGCGTGGGTTTGCCGGTTTTGTTTTGGCCAACGGTTCGATGAGCTCAACAACGGGCGGTGAAGGCGAAATCCGTCAGCGCCTTATCGAAGACGATATGGTCGATTGCATGGTCGCATTGCCGGGGCAGTTATTTTACTCCACCCAGATTCCGGTGTGTCTTTGGTTTTTGGCCAAGGATCGCAGTAACGGTCTGGTCAAAAAAAGCAAGCTGCGCGACCGGCGCGGCGAAGTTTTGTTCATTGATGCCCGCAAGCTGGGCTTTATGGCCGACCGTACCCATAAGGACTTCGATCCCGTCAAAGATATTTCCTATATCGTTGATGCATACCATTCTTGGCGCGGAGAAGATGTTGAGCATGAAGTCTTTAAAAATGGATACCAAGACATACCCGGCTTTTGTAAATCAACGCCTGTAGAGGAAATAAAAGAGCATGGATATGTTCTAACACCCGGGCGATATGTTGGAGCGGAAGCAAGTGAAGATGACGGTGTTCCGTTTGAAGAGAAAATGCAGCATTTAACGGATAAAATGGCCGAGCAAATGGTCAAAGCCCAAGATTTGGATAATGAAATCCGCAAGCAATTGGCAAGGGTTGGTTATGAGTTCTGAATGGCAGGAAATGCCCTTGAATGACGCTTTGGAAATAAACCCTTCTGTGAAAATGGAACGGGGAGAAATATATCCATTTGTTGATATGCAATCTGTAGAGGCTGGCTATAAATTTGTGGAGCCTCAGCAATCACGGGAGTTTAAGGGGAGCGGATCACGTTTTATAAACGGTGATACTCTGATGGCAAGAATTACGCCCTGTTTGGAAAATGGAAAAATCAGTAAATACCGGTCGCACGAGAATGTTCCAGCTCACGGCTCTACAGAATTTATAGTAATGCGTCATAAAGAAAATATTACGCATCCCGAATTTGTATATTATTTGGTCATTTCTGACGTGGTAAAGAGCTAC
Organism: Alphaproteobacteria bacterium; assembly: GCA_020443075.1. Taxonomy (GTDB): domain Bacteria; phylum Pseudomonadota; class Alphaproteobacteria; order Micavibrionales; family Micavibrionaceae; genus TMED27. Next base: position 19,440 of record JAGRIU010000017.1, on the reverse strand, counting down.
GCTATCTCACAAATGACAGGTAGCTCTGGTCGACAAAGAGTGCCCACTGATTCACTACAGCACCTAATTGTTAATTTACCGCCCCTTCCGGAACAGGAAGCTATTGCAAATGTTTTAAGATCTCTCGACGACAAAATTGAGCTTAATCGGCAAATGTGCAAAGCGCTGGAAGATACAGCGGCGGCAATATTCAAGAGCTGGTTCATCAATTTTGATCCTGTTAGAGCAAAAGAAAATGGAGATGAACCGAAGGGACTTTCATCAAATATTGCAGCGTTGTTTCCAAATAGCTTTTCGGATAGCAAAATAGGTGATTTGCCAGTTGGCTGGGATATATCTGTTGTTTATGACTGGGCGGATTACATTAACGGTGCTGCTTATAAAAACATGCATTTCTCAGATGAACCGGATGCATTGCCGGTTATTAAAATCGCAGAATTAAAAAATGGGATAGGCCCCGGAACCAAATTTACCAATACGGATTTAGGAGATAAATATCTTTTAGAAACAGGTGATATATTATTTTCTTGGTCGGGTAGTCCTGAAACCTCAATTGATACATTTTTGTGGGTGGATGGAAAAGGATGGTTAAATCAGCATATTTTTAAAGTTGTTCCTAAAAATAAAAAAAGCAGAGCCTTTTGCTATTTCCTTTTAAAATACCTCAAGCCAACTTTTATTCATATTGCAAAAAACAAGCAAACAACTGGTCTTGGACATGTAACTGTAAAAGATCTGAGGGAACTGAAAGTTGCCAATCCCGGTGAAAAATTGATTGAGGCTTTTGATGAGATTGCGGCACCCATTTTTAAGCGAATACAAGAGATTTTAGAGCAAAATTCTGCCTTGGTGAAAACGCGTGACACATTGTTGCCTAAGCTCATTTCCGGCGAAGTGCGTGTCGAAAATATAGAGGAGGCTTAACATGGTCTTCATTCTGCAAGCCTCACGTCAAGTCTCTGAAATGGCCGCAGGTGCCGTACACATCAAGGCGCAAATACAGGCCATTGAGACGGCTATTGAGCAATCCCCGGCGTTTGTGTTTGATCTGTCAAAATCTTTAATTGATACCGTCTGCAAAACCATCCTTGAAGATCGGGGCGTAAAATTGCCTGGAAAGCCGGAAAGTCCGACTTTGCTTCGGGAAACACTTAAAGTCTTGAAAATGCACCATGACGATGTGGATCAGACGGAAAAAACATATGAGAGCTTGAAGAAAACAGCCAACGGTCTGCAAACCGCTATGACCGGCATTTGCGAGCTGCGTAATGCACATGGTCTGATCGGACATGGTCGCGACGGTTATGCACCGTCTTTGGAATCCATTCAGGCACAATTTGTTGCCAGCACGGCGGACACCATCATCCATATTTTATATCGTTCGCACAAAGGTTATGGTAACGGTGGGGCTGTCGGTCGTATATTCTATCAAGATTATGATGGTGAAAACGCCCAGATTGACGAGTCTTACGACGATGATGCTTTGACCGAGTTTGTAAAGCAGTTCAGACCGAGTGAAGTTTTATTTAATATGGATAAGGATGCTTATAAGGCGGCGATAGAAGATATAAGGAATGAGGATCAGGCATGAGCGGAGGGATGTTTACAGAGGATGTCGTTGAGCAAGCGGCTTTAGCCTGGTTTGAAAATCTGGGCTATGAGCTCATTCACGGGCCGGACATTGCGCCGGGCGGTGAAGATCAACAGCGCGCCGATTATGCCGATGTGGTGCTGGATCAAAAGCTGCGTGCCGCGCTGGCGACCATTAATCCGGAAATCCCCGCCGATGTTATTGATGAGGTATACCGAAAGGTCAGCACGTCCGCCACGCCGGATTTATTTGAAGACAACCAGATCTTCCACAATATGCTCATCAACGGTGTGGATGTCGAATATGCCAAGGAAGACGGACGCATCACCGGTGATAAAGTCTGGCTCGTTGATTTTGACAATCTGGAGAATAACAGCTTTTGTGCCATAAACCAGTTTACCGTCGTTGAAAACAGGCAAAATCGCCGGCCCGATATTGTGGTCTTTGTGAACGGATTGCCATTGGGTGTGGTGGAGCTCAAAAATGCCGTTAATGAGAATACCACCAATCACCACGCTTATAACCAGCTGCAGACCTATAAAAAGGATATTCCGTCTCTCTTTCGAACGAATGAGGTTCTGGTCATATCGGACGGCATAGAAGCCCGCGTGGGCTCTCTGACGACCAATAAAGAGCGCTTTATGCCGTGGCGTACGATTGATGGTGTGGCCATCGCTCCCAAGGGCTCGGCGGAGTTGGAAACGCTCCTGAAGGGCTTGTTCGACCGTCAAGTTTTCTTGGATTTTGTCCGGAATTTCATAGTTTTTGAAATCGACGCACAACGCATTGTTAAAAAGATTGCCGCCTATCACCAGTACCATGCGGTTAATAAGGCCGTCGAATGCACAATCGATGCGTCCGGTGAAGAAGGAGATAAACGTGCCGGGGTTATCTGGCACACTCAGGGATCTGGGAAAAGTCTGTCCATGGCTTTTTATGCCGGAAAGATCATTCAGCAAAGAGAAATGCAAAACCCAACGCTGGTTGTTTTGACCGATAGGAATGATCTGGACGATCAATTATTTGCCACGTTTTGCACCTGTGAAAAATTGCTGCGGCAGACACCGGTTCAGGCGAAGGATAGAAAGCACTTAAAGGAAATATTATCCGTTGCTTCGGGCGGGGTTGTCTTTACGACCATACAGAAATTTGCACCTGAAAAAGGCGAAGCTTTCCCTCTATTATCGGATAGGCGAAACATTGTCGTTATCGCGGATGAAGCTCACCGCAGCCAGTATGATTTCATCGACGGTTTCGCACGGCACATGCGCGACGGGTTACCCAACGCTTCCTTTATCGGTTTTACCGGCACACCCATTGAACTGTCGGACAAAGATACATATGCCGTATTCGGCGATAATATCCATACATACGACATACAGCAGGCCGTGGAAGACGGTGCAACCGTTCGTATCTATTATGAAAGCCGTCTGGCAAAGATTGAACTGGATGAAGAAGAACGCCCTCATATTGAGGAAGACTTCCAAGAAGTCACGGAAGGTGAGGAAGTCGAGCGCAAAGAAAAGTTGAAGAGCAAATGGGCGCGGCTGGAAGCTTTGGTGGGTGCAGAAAAACGAATAAATCTCATTGCTCAGGATCTGGTCGATCATTTTGAACGCCGCCTTGAGGCCATGGATGGGAAAGGTATGGCGGTATGTATGAGCCGCCGTATCTGTGTTGATTTATACAATGCGATTATTAAACTTCGTCCCGATTGGCACAGTGACGATGACGAAAAGGGCGTGGTCAAAGTTATTATGACGGGATCGGCGAGTGATCCGGATTCATTTCAGCCTCATGTTCGAAATAAGGCAGGTCGTGACCTATTGGCAAAACGGGCGAAAGATCCGACCGATCCTCTTAAGCTTGTTATTGTCCGCGACATGTGGCTGACCGGTTTTGATGCTCCTTCCATGCACACCATGTATATCGACAAGCCTATGCAGGGGCACGGCTTGATGCAGGCTATTGCCCGGGTCAACCGAGTCTTTAAAGACAAGCCCGGCGGACTTGTGGTTGATTATCTGGGTATTGCCGACAGCTTGAAGAAAGCTCTGGCAAATTATACCGAAGGTGATCGCAGTGAGGCCGGTGTTCCACAAGCCGATGCCATAGCGGTGATGCTCGAAAAATACGAAATCGTGAAACAGCTTTTTCACGATTTTGATTATTCTTCCGCCGTTGACGGAAGTCCGGAGGAGCGTTTGCGTGCTATTCCGGCAGCCATGGAGCACATCCTTTCCCAAGAAAAGGGCAAAGAGCGTTTTATGCAGGCCTCCCTTGATCTTTCCAAGGGATTTGCTTTATGCGCCGCCAGTGACGAGGCAAAAGAAATCCGCGATGAAGTTGGTTTTTTCCAAAATGTTCGCTCTGCTTTCTCCAAATCAACCACCGGATCGGGACGTGATATGGAGGATCTGAATACAGCCTTACAACAAATTGTGTCCAAAGCCGTAGCCTCGACTGAAATGGTTGATATTTTCGCAGCGGCAGGGCTTAAAAATCCGGATATATCGATCCTATCTGATGAGTTTCTAGCTGAAGTCAGGGGCATGGAGCGCAAAAATCTGGCGTTGGAGATGCTCAAAAAATTGATACAGGATGAGATAAAATCCCGTGCCAAGCGGAATGTTGTCCAGGCCCGTAACTTTACTGAAATGCTAGAAGATACAGTTAGACGTTATCAGGGGCGTTTGATAGAGGCCGCACAGGTGATCGAAGAGCTGATAAACCTTGCCAAAGATATGCGGAAGGCTCAGGACAAAGGAGAAGAGCTGGGTTTAAATAGTGATGAATCCGCCTTTTATGATGCGCTTGCCGATAATATGAGTGCACAGGATGTTTTGGGAGATGATCAGCTCAGAACTATTGCCCGAGAATTAACGGAGTCTGTAAAAGGTAGTACAAGCATTGATTGGACTGTGAAAGAGAGTGTAAAAGCCAAAATACGTGTGACAGTGAAACGTATCTTGAGAAAATACGGTTATCCCCCCGATCTGCAAGAAAAAGCCACTCAGACCGTATTGGAACAAGCAGAACTTCTGTCTGAAGAATGGTCTGTTCAGTAGAAGAAGTATACTTCCTTACGCTGCCTTTGCGGACGCTTTCTTTTTGACAGAATCCTGGATGGTTTTAAACAACTCGGCCCAGCCTGCTTCCAGTTCATCAGAAACTTCGCCTTTAAATTTCTGCTTGATCCGTTTGCTTAACTGGACTTTCCATCCTTCATCCAGCTCAATGCCATGTTCTTCTGCGAAAGCCTTGAGTTGAGGAATAATGGGAGCTTTTTGATCCAAGTTATCTGCGTCGATTCCGTCCTCTGTACGGTACAATCTATCAAATGCATCAACCAGCATATCAAAAGGAATGATATCTTCGATTTCCGATCCGGTTTTGCCGGAATAAGTATCTATTTCAAGAACTTTGTCCTTTTCATCAGAATAAAACCCGCTTTTCAGACTTTTCTGGAACTGTTTGCCCGTGTCATCAGAATCCAGAATGGTATAAGGCAAATCCGTTTGAGTGCCTTGTACGATAGAAACGACAGGCTTAACACCTTTCGCGCCACCAACCGGGATGAACACCATCTCTCTTTTTGGTTTAAATTTGCCTTTGGAGATGAGGTGGTTTTTGATCATTGTCAGGTAATATTGATCCGAAACACCCTCCACAATGACGATGTCGCATCCAACCAGTAAGCTTTGTGATGCCGTAATTCCAATTGCGGCATTTACAGGCTGTATCGCCTTTTTCTCTTTGTCGGCTTTGCTTATATCATTCGAAGCCTTTGTCAGACCTTTTTCGGTGTACACAGCTTTGACTTTATCCAGATTGTTGTGATCAACAAGGAACGGTAAGTGCGTTGTGTAAATTAACTGGTTGCTTTCTGAAAGCCTGTTGAAAAATTTAATAAGATCAATCTGGGCATTGGGGTGCAAACTTAAGCCCGGTTCATCCAGCAGCAGAATGCAGTTTTCGTGATTGTCTTTGCTTTCCGCGAGGAATACCAGGAAGAAACTGAAGAACCATTGCAAGCCTTTGCTGCGCGATTCCAGCTCAATCTTTTCCGGGCGTTCGGCATCACTCACGAAAATTCTGAAATAGTGGCCGTCGGCATTAAAATTGAAAACATAATTTCCCTGGCTCCACCATTCCTGAAATTGCTTGGAGAGCCGGGAGGCGGCAGAATCGAGCTTTGCAAAGCGTTCCTGTTTGTTTCTGGACTCTTTCTCAATTTGATCCGCAGATTTTTCCCGTGGATTATTGTTCGGAGTGTTTTCAACGCCCAGTTCCATGATCTGGTCAGGATTTAAACCGAGATGGCTAAAGAGGATTTTTAGCGTTCTGGCCTTCATCCGCTCTTTGCCGGTGAGCTTATTGATACGGTTCAGGTTATCTTTCACATGAGGCAGATAAAGATCCGAGTCTAAATTTCCGTATTCTGAGTAATACACAAATTTAGGAATGGCATCGCATATTTTCTTGAATGCGCCTTCCCCTATAATGCTTTCCAATTCTTCGGATTTTGCTTCGCCGTTTTCATCGGAGAGATAAATATAAAATGTTTCCTTATAATTTTTTCTAATCAACAGGTGCTTTTTAAAACCGATTTTTCCCGGTTTATTGTCTTGCGTGACCGTTTCTTCATCTTCTTCACTATCTTCAGCCTTAGATTCTTCAGCTTGCGCTTCCTGATAAAAGCCTTCATATGCCGCAGCTTCTTCCGGACTTATCTCAAATAAGGTCTCAACAAAAAAATCATTTTCAATTTTTGACGCATCGTCACCAACGGCTGAATATTCGTCTCTGGGGTAGTCGTGAAGCAGATCTATATGCGTGGAATCATCGGCAGGGTTAAATTTCCAGAGAGGAAGGAGCAAATTTGTTTTTCCGGACTCATTAACCCCGACAAAACATGCCCATTGATCAATATCAATCCATTCTGTGCCCTTAATGGATCGAAACTTATTCACCCTGTATCTGATTAATTGCATACTCGTGCTTCTTTCAATATTTTTTGCTCTGGAATTCATCGATAATAAAACAAAAGCAGATTCGAGTCTATGTATTCAAATTTTATTAGGACAAGCAGCATGAGATAGTTATCATCTCCAGTCTGCCTGCCATCACAATTTTTATTGACTTTCAAGTAAATATATAGGAATATATTCATCATAAAGCGCCGGAAGTGTATCTTCCTGGCGCTTTTTTTATTTTCCCTTCAAAATTGCCAGGAGCTTACCATGTCCCGTTTTCCCAAAAACGGCGTCGACGATGACGCCTATCAGATCAATGTGATCACATCCGATATAACTTATATGAAAGATACTTACTGTGTGGCCGGATGGTCGCCTTCCACCGGCCAGATGAAACGCCTGATGATTAACGGTAATCATTGGAGCGACAAGGATTTAAAGAAGATCGGCAAATACGCCTCATTGAACGTGAACGTTATTCCCAAAGAAGGCGGTCGCAATTATCCGCATAAAACGGAAGATACGAATATCGACGATAATTTCCGTGTCGTTCGCCATTATGAGAAGCCGGAAATTCTTGCCAAGGATTTGCGCTCGGCGACATCCGGAACCATTCAGAAAGCCTTCGACGGCAACCTGAAAGAACAATCGTATGTTCCGTTTAAAACGCAGTGCCCTTCATTGGGAGGCGTGATCCTGCCAGCCGGTAATGTTAGGTTTTTCAAAAAGGACGGCAAATTGCGCGTTAATCTGCTGGATAACGACAAGACGGAATATGATGTGCGCGTGACATGTAAATATCTGCGTGACGTTCTGGATCCTATGCCGACAAAAGAATTTGAAGAGTTCAAAGTGGACATGGAAAACAGCGATAAAAAAGCGCATGTTCGCGTTGGGCTAGCCAAGCCTTATGTTTATAAAGACAGCAATTGTTATTTAATGTGTAACGGCGTATTTTTCTATGGTGAGTGATACGGCAATTAAAATATTTACCATCGGTTTTACTGGATCTAGCGCAGAGCATTTCTTTGAACGACTGCGCAGTGCAGGCGTGAGAAAGATTATCGACACACGCCTGTGGGCGAGTTCGCAGCTGGCAGGCTTTGCGAAGAAGAAAGACCTGCCGTATTTTGTCAAAGAATTGGCGGGTGCGGATTATGAGTATCGCGAAGATTTGGCACCGACTGCAGAGATCCTGAAAGCCTATAAAGATAACCGGATTAATTGGGATGATTATGAAATTCAGTACATTGACCTGATTAAACATCGTAATCTTGCCCACGTATTGTCGCCGGATGAGGTTAATGAGGCTTGCTTCTTGTGTGCCTGTAAAACGGAGCATAATTGCCACAGGCGATTACTTTCTGAATATCTTCAACGAGAATGGAACCAGCCTGTGGAGATTGTGCATTTATGACAGGGCTTTTATTCAAGATCGAAGAAGAAACCATGCCCGACATTTCGGGGCTGACTTACATTCCCGATTTCATTGCGCGGGTGGAGGAAAGCACGTTGATTGCCGAGATTGATGAGCAGCCTTGGCTTAACGATCTCAAGCGCCGGGTGCAGCATTACGGTTACAAATACGACTATACAGCGCGGGCTGTGACTGATGATGCTTATCTGGGAGCATTGCCGGACTGGATTGAGCCGGTTGCTCAGAATCTTCCCTTTAAACCCGATCAGGCCATAGTGAATGAATATCTACCTGGCCAGGGGATTTCGGCGCATGTTGATTGCGTGCCGTGTTTTGATGGTACGATTGCCAGTTTAAGCCTCGGCTCCGGTGCGGTAATGCAATTCACAAATGGAGACAGAAAAGAGGAAATATATTTGGAACCTCGCAGTCTCGTCACATTGTCTGGTCCGGCACGATATGACTGGACACACGGTATTCCGGCACGAAAATCAGATATGATTAATGGTTTTAAAACACAACGCGGTCGACGGATATCACTGACATTTCGCACTGTGATTTTGGATCAATCATCCCCATCCAGCCTATAGCTCGCTACGGTTTCAACCAGCTTCATCACGTGTTTTTGGGCGTCCGGCTCCCGGATACCGCGATAGGTTTTAAGGAGTTTGATTTCATCTTTGGTTAGCCACAGATGTTTGGTGTCAGGCAGGACTCCTTCCAGCCCGGCGAAAAATTCAATGACTGATACGTCAAGTGCGCGGGAAATATGATACAGGGTCGAAGCAGCGATGCGATTTGTGCCGCGCTCATATTTCTGAATTTGCTGGAATGTAATTCCCACCGTTTTGCCAAGATCTTCCTGTGACATGCCTCGCCAGGAACGCAGTGCCCGTAAAATCGCTCCGGCATTAATATCGACCGGATCCGGTCCGCGTTTGGTTTTTCTCGTCTGCTTTACGGGCATTTTCCTCTTCGATTAAAACGGTGGATGATATCTTCGTATAGCATATTTGCTATCCGAGGATAGCGCAAGTACGTATCGCTATAATTTAACGTTTTGCTTTAACCATGAAAGGGTTGAGGCATGACATTAACGTTGGTGAAAGGCAATGCAATCGGCGGGCGCATTCAGTAGGCGAGAACAAAAGCGGGACTTTCACAGGTGGAGCTGGCCGCCGCCATGTGCGTGGATCATAAGATTAAAATGCAAAGAGCGACGATTTCGCATATCGAAAGTGGAGATCGGGCGGTAAAGGATAAAGAAATCCTGGCATTTTGCGATATTCTCAATGTTTCGCCGAATTGGCTATTCAAAAAGTGAGTAATTTCGTGACATGCCATATCGCATTTCTTGAATAAATATTCGGTTTGCGGTAACCTGAATTTAACTGGCGATTTTATTTTAAACAATCTGATTCAAACCAAACCGGGAACAAAATCTGTTCTCCGGCTTTTTGTGTTTGTCCTGCATTTCCACCGTTCCCCCAGAAAAGGCGCGCTCTTCTAGGTGTTAACCAACTTAGGAGAAAGACAATGGCACGCACTTACAGGCGTGACCCGTACGAACTTTGGAAGGGTAAAACCTTCCGCGACGGGCACGTAACAACTGCATCCACCCCCGGCTGGTGGGTGAGCCAGTTTATGAACCGGCCGAAACGCCGCAAAAACGCGAGACTGTGTCACCGCATATTAAAAGGCGATGATCCGGACAATATCGCGTGGCCGCTCGGCAATCGAAAACCGCATGAATACTACTGGTAAAGGAGAGATGATATGCACCACAAACGCAAAAGACCGCGAAACCGCCGAGGTGGCTGCAAGTTATGCAAGCCCTGGAAGGTGAACGGTTACCGCACGGAGCGCATGGACGGAGATAAATTCTCCGACCATCGCCGCCGTCACGCCGGGAAAGAAGAGCGCCTTACTCTTCCTCTTCCGCATTCGGACGCATTGTAAACCGGCCGGAGGACACCGGGTCGAGACTGTCCGCCTGATCGTTCGCCCAGGCCGTCCAATCCCGCAGATCATTATCGGAAACGGATAAATCACCGCCCTTACAGGCTGCGTTCACGGTCTCGATAAAAGCGCGAATATCGCAAGCCTGACGATAAGCCTGCGCCTGCCCAAGCAGATGATCGACACGATCCTGTTCCAGCTTTTTAAGCCGCTCTTTGCGCGAACGCTCCTCTTCGATAAGGCGCTGTTTCCGTTCTTCAATCATTTCCTCTCTGCGTTGGACGCGCCATTCGTACAGCTCAAGCTCACGGTCGCGGTAATATTGTTCCGCCGCGACGATAATCTCTGCGGCGATTTCCTTGAAACAATCTTCAATTTTTCTGTCTTCCGTATCTTCCCACGACTTGGCATCACCGCGTTTCGTATAGTAGTTACCGAGCCGCAGCACCATCCGGTCTTTATCACCGCGCGCTTTGAAGCTATAGCGTTCCTCATGTTCATGCTGGTCTTTGCCGACATTGACGCTGTCCAGGGTGAAGAAAACGGTCTGTTCTCCCACCACGATCAGCGTACTGCGGGCGCGCTTCCGGTCGCATTCCGGTTTCATCCCGCATTTGGAAATGCCGATAAACAGCGCGTTCAGAATTCTCAGCCGCCGCTTCTCGAAAGGCGAGTTGAAATAAGGCTGATCCCAAAGCGATGCGTAAGGCGTGGTCCGGCATTTCTCGCGGCGTTTTTCGTCTTCGGCCAGCAGCGTGCCGATCAGGCGATGCGGCGAAGACATGGATTTGGGAAAAGAAGCCTTGGCGACGATCTTTTCCGCTTCCCGGCGCACCTCTTCCATGGAGGGCTCGAACTCGGGCGCGGGCGGCAGCGGCATATCGATATCCTCGTCATTGGAGGCCCGGTAGCCGTAATGCCAGCCGTGTCCGAAGGAAATTCTGTCCGACATGCCCAGAGCCCGCCTCGGCAAAGCCCGTTTGACGACTTTGTGCCCGGCCTGTTTCTTGTTCCAGTAACCGCGCGGCGGGACGGGAATGTCGTACTTTCCGCAGGCCTTCGCAAGGCCGCGATCCGACATTTTGAATTTCCTGGCCAGCTTGTGCATCGGTTCCGACCAGACCAGATCGTACAGCTCGGCGCGTGACAGGTTTTTGTTCATAAGACGAAAATAACGCCGGTTTTCCCGAAGCACGAGTCCTTTCTTATCCGTTTATATCCCCAAGCGTTGCCGCTGTGTTTTGGGGAAGTTTCAGGGGATTGTTGAAGCTTGCGGAAATAGCCGGAAAACCGTCTTCGTTTATTGGGGAAAAGTTGGGGAAGTTCGGTCTATGACAAATTATAAAATCTGTAAGTATTTGATTTAACTGGCGTCCCGTACGGGATTCGAACCCGTGTTGCCGCCGTGAAAGGGCGGTGTCCTAGGCCTCTAGACGAACGGGACGCACTAGAAATGTCTTAGAAAGACTGACGCTTTATAATAGATGAAATGTACTTTAATCAAGTGTTTCTTTTGCCAAATTGCATTTTTGTCTGTGTCTCTGTTTTGGATGGTCATTTTTTTGGGGGGGGCTATTGTCTCGTGTCTCCGGTTTCTTGCGAATATGGTTTCTGTTATAAGCTTTTGTGATGGAGCTTTTTTACGTTGTTTTGTTGCTTTTGGCCTTGGGGCTCGGCGGAGGATTTCTGGCCGGTCTGTTGGGCGTGGGTGGTGGTGCTGTGTTCGTGCCGGGGCTTTATTATATCCTGAAGCATTACGGGTTTGCGGATAATGCGATGCATATTGCCGTTGGGACGTCCTTGCTGGTTATTATCCTGACCGGTTTATCCTCGGCGCGGGCGCATTATAAGCGCGGGGTTGTGGATGTAGTGCTTTTGCGTCAGTTTTTACCGGGTGTTTTTATCGGTGTGGGGGTCGGGACGGCGCTGTCCGGTGTTTTGAGCACGCAGGCTTTGAAAGTCATTTTTGCCGTCTCGCAACTTTCTTTTGGTTCTTACATGTTGCTCAGGGTCAATAGAACGGCGCTGGTGCCGGCAATGCCGCGCCAGCCCTGGGTGAGCGTTATTGCTTGCGCCAATGCGTGTCTGGCGACGATGATGGGTGTGGGCGGCGGTGTGCAGAATGTGACCTTTATGACTCTGTGCAATGTGCCTATTCACCGCGCGATAGCCACGGTCGCGGCGATCGGGCCGTTTATTGCGGTGATCGGGGCAGGGGGGTTTCTTTATATCGGTTTATCCGATCCCGATTTGCCGCGTTACAGCATTGGATACCTGAACTTTGCGGCGGCCGGGGTGATTATGATGACCAGCTTGTTTATGGCCCCGGTGGGGGCAAGATTGGCGCATAGCTTGCCTGTGTCAAGGCTTAAGCGCGCGTTTTCGATTTTTATGCTGTGTGTGTCCCTGAAAATGCTTAGCGAGATTTTTATGTCTTGAAGGCGCGCGGGAGGAATGGTGCCCGGGGAGAGAATTGAACTTTCGACACGGGGATTTTCAATCCCCTGCTCTACCACTGAGCTACCCGGGCATCCGTAAAGACCACGTTGTTATAACGGGCGTTGCATCGAATGTCTAGGGGGTTTGTATAGAGAAAAACACACAAGCCGCGCCAATATAAAAAACATTGGCAAACAATCATTCACATTTAATGAAAAATTGAATTCACTTTGCCCCAGATAGCTCAGGACGGCTTTCACCGCTCTCGCGCTGACGAGCAACAGCCGATTGCTTCCACATACCGGACTCTAATCGCTGTTCCCGTCTATTCATCTCATCAAATCGCTTGCTTAAATCTGACGTCACTACAACAGTCTTCTTCATGAATTATGCCCTTTATTAGTAAAAAAACATATATGCACAGAGCATATTCATAATTTTTAAAAACTGTCAAAATAATTTTATGTGAAAAAGATTCCGGCGCGCTCATCCAAGGGAGGTGTGCGACGTTTGCGCGTCATCTCCATCAGCCCCAGCGCCGTCAGCCCGTGAATTTGCACGGTGCAGGGATCCTCGTTAATCGCCTCTTCCAGCGCGGCAATCAACTGTCCCTGATCCTTTTTATTCTGTGATTTGAGGAAATCGACAATCACAATCCCGCCCGCATTGCGTAAGCGGATTTGCCGGGCAATTTCCTGAGCGGCCTGAATGTTAATGCCCAGATGCGAATCCCTACACCCGCCTTTATTAACATCAATCGCCGTAAGAGCCGCTGTACTCTGGATAATCAAATTCCCCCCGCATGGCAATAACACATAGCTTTGGAACAGTTCTTCGATCTGCCCGATAATATCGCGCTCATGAAACAGGGCAAAATCCTCTGAAGCATTACTCAGCTCAACAGGCTCGATTTTCGTCACCAGATCGGGCGCAAAGACCGCGCACCAGTCTTCAACCTGATGAAAATGATCCATCGTCACGATTTCAATGCTTTCGATCTGCTGGGCTGCCTGATCGCTGAGAGTTCTCTGGATCGCATCCGGCCCCAGTGCAATCAAAGCCGCGTCATCGCCTGTGAAATAGGTCTGGATGTCTTCCCACGCCCCGCGCAGAATTTTACCTTCGCGGATCAATACGTCACTTTGCGTATCGGCCGCCGCGGCGCGTAAAATGCACCCTTCCACATCAGCCATACTCTCGAGCATACTCTTGAGCTGCTGGCGCAGGGCCTTATCGCGAATACGCTGGGAAATCCGGTTACAATCCATCGTCGCGCAGAAAATCAGATACCGCCCGGGCAGCGTGATATCCATGCTCATTTGCGGAGTCTTATGCTCTTCAGAGCTATATTCATCATCGACTTTGGGTGTATAAGCGCTTTTGGCTTGCACGGCGATCATGTCGCCCGCCTTTAACCGCTTGCCAATAGCCTCTTCGCCGCCTTTGATGATCCGCCCCTCATCATCAACCCAGCGCGTATCATTGTTATAGAGAATGCCGGCATTCTCTCCGTCCAGATCCAGAAAAGCCGCATCCAGCGCTTTGTTTATGGTTTTAACCTTCGCCCAGTAAATCGAGCCCCAGCGCACTTCCTCGGCCACCGGATCAACTTCCAGCCCTTCAAGCCGCCCGTCTTTAAGGGCCGCCACCCACAAGCTTCCTTCCAGTTCTTCGATGAGTATGTCCAAGGTTCTAAATCCCGCTTCCGCTTAGCCGGGTTTATAGCCCGCACCATCCAATATCTTCATTGTATCATAAAGGGACAGCCCGACCACGTTCGAATATGACCCGCGGATAAATTTTATATAGCCCGCCGCCAGCCCCTGAATGGCATATCCTCCGGCCTTGCCGTCCCATTCTTTCGAGGCGATATAGGCCTCGGTATCCGCAGCCGAAAGCCGTTTGAACTGCACATGGGTTGTGCACAGACGGCTGATTGTCCGGCCATCCGGTTTAACCAGCGTAATCCCGCCATAAACGCGGTGACGCTTGCCGGACAACTTTGCCAGAGCCGCACGGGCTTGGCCTTCATTAACGGTCTTATCCAATACGCTGCGGCCCGTTTCAACAACGGTATCGGCCGCCAGTATAAAACTCTCGGAATTTTCTTTTGATACGGCCAAAGCTTTTTCTCTGGATAAACGTAACGCCAGATCTCTGGGTAATTCACCCTTTAAAGGCGTTTCATCAATATCGGCGGGAATAACATCATCGGGCACAATGCCGATTTGCTTGAGAAGTTCGATGCGCCGCGGCGAAGCCGAAGCCAGAATGAGAGGTTTTTTTCTGCTGCCTTCCTCGCGAAAGCGAGTATCTTTTGTCTGCGAAGTATCAAGATCCCGGTCTTCGCCGGGATGATGATTTTCTAAATTCGCTTTGCTCATCTAAGAAAATCTATCATTTTTCACGGAAAATAATCCGGCCCTTGGTCAGATCATAAGGCGTCATCTCAACAACCACAGAGTCACCTTGCAGAACGCGGATGCGGTTTTTACGCATCTTTCCGGCCGTATGGCACAAAACCACATGCTCGTTTTCCAACGTCACCCGAAACATAGCGTTGGGCAGCACTTCGGTGACAACACCTTTAAACTCGATCAGATCTTCTTTAGCCATTCTTTCGCTTTTTTCTCGTTGTTTTTGCCTATGTACACTATTTTCCGGTGAAAAATCAACGGCTTTAACCTTTATTATCGCTGGATATGCACTTTTCCGCTGTGCAAAACACAAATCAGGGTAAAGAGCCTGCGCGCCGTATCCATATCCATCTCGATTTTATCCGCCAAACGCTCCATCAACAATTCCGCCCCTTCGTTATGCACGGCGCGCCGCCCCATATCAATTGCTTCAATCCGCGAAGGCTGGCCGTTCAGCATCGCCGCATCATAACTTTGCACGATGATGAAGTAATCTTTGATCAAACGGTGATAAGGCTTGAGCGATAAAACCAGCGTTGGAAGCTCCTGCGCCTCGGCATTTTGAATCCGGAAAACCAGCCGGTTATCCTCCAAAGACAGGGCAATGTCATACGGCCCGTCAAACGGCGACAAAGGCTCGAAAACACTGGCCGCTTTCAAATCATTCAAGGCAATCTGGCAATCACGGGCAATCAGACTGTGTTTTTCATCAAACACATGGCCGCGCAGCGTTATGCGCCGAATTTTGCTCCCCGACTTCATGGAGCCACAGCGCAGCGAAAGCGCTCGATCCAGTTTTTCATCTCTTCAGGCCGCGTTTTAAGCGCCGTGCGCCCGACAATCAGCTTTGAGGTCACATCCATAATCGTCTCGATTTCCTGTAAGCCGTTGGCCTTCAAAGTAGAGCCTGTAGACACCAGATCAACAATCCGGTTACACAAACCCAATGCCGGCGCAATTTCCATCGCCCCGTTCAGCTTGATACATTCGGCCTGAATGCCGTCCTTGGCGTAATGACGCGCGGTGAGCGCCGGATATTTCGTCGCGATACGGATATGGCTCGGGCGCTGGCGCGCGGCCTTTTCCTCGGCCGCCAGCTTTTCCGGCATCGCCACGGACAAATGGCAATGACCGATATTCAGATCCACCGGCGCATAAATATCGTCGTAGTTAAATTCCTCCAGCGCGTCCGAACCGACCACGCCGAGCTGCGCCCCGCCATAAGCCACGAACGTGGCCACATCGAACGCCCGCACGCGGATAATATCCAGATGCGCGTGCTTGGTCGAAAATTGCAACTTACGGCTGGACTCATCACTAAACGCGTCTTCCGGCACAATGTCGCAAGCCTTCAACAAAGGCATAAGCTCTTTGAGAATGCGCCCCTTGGGAACGGCGAGGATAAGTTTTTGCTGTGCGGTATCGCGGCTCATGCCTGAGGACATAACGAAAAGTACTTGGCCTCGCAAGTCTTTTTGCGATTGAACCTATACGAAAATGCGAAAGCTCTTACCTAAGCCGCTACAGCCGCCGGAGTGTGCGTTGGTTTCTTCCCCATTCCGGGAGCCGAGCGCTGCACCTGAGCAAGACGGACCGCTTCTCTCTCTGTAGGGACATAAACCACTGGTTGAAAAACCGTCGTCAGCGGGTCAATCGCATCATAGCTGCGCAACAACAGCTTGGCTTGACCGTTGCGGTCCTTGACCTTACGCGCGGCCTGCTCAAGGTCCGAACGATAAGCCGTGCATTTCCCGATTTTAACTTCATGACGCGGAACCGCCGCATCCTTGTTTAATAAACGGACCTCGGCACCGGTTTTATCGGCAATCAACTGGGCGATGGCCGGCGCATTATTCGTTTCGTTGACGAGATAAACGCGCTTTTTACCTTTAGGATCAGCGTGATCAAGAAATTCGCGCGTCAACTCCACCGCCAAAGCCACATATTGCATATCTACACCGCGTGCAACCTGACGAATACCTTGTTCTTTTGCCGCTAGACTTTGCCCTTTGTAACCGGTCTTAGGAGCTGCATCGATGTCCAAAAACAAAGCGTCGGCTTTTGCAACAGCTTTCAAAGCATCTTTATGCCACTGCTGCTCGCTTGTTTCCCGACCGGGGAGCAAACGGCGAAGCGCATCGGCTGGAACTGACGCGTGCCATGCGGTGTAAAATAAAGGATTACGTTGACCGCGCTTGTTCGGGGTCTTTGCATCTCTGGATATTTTAGTCATTTTGTGCCTCTTTTTATTGAAGAGATGGCGGTATAACAGAGTCGTTTTTGAATTGCAACTATTTATTTATGAAAAAAGAACAAATCCTAAGCCTTGCGGATATCCGCGCTGCAAGCCGCTAGCTTGTCAACGATGCGCTCATAGCCGCGCTCGAGATGATAAATCCGGTTCACGGTCGTCTCGCCTTCAGCCACCAGCCCGGCCAGAACCAGCGCTACGCTCGCACGTAGATCCGTCGCCATCACTTCCGCGCCCTTAAGCCGCGGCACACCCCGCACGATCGCCGAATTGCCTTGCACCGTAATATTGGCCCCCATGCGGGCGAGCTCCGGCACGTGCATAAAACGGTTTTCGAAAATCGTTTCCGTGACCATTCCTGCACCCTCGGCAATAGTCAGCATCGCCATGAACTGCGCCTGCAAATCCGTCGGAAAACCCGGATGCGGCTCGGTCATAATATCAATCGCCTTTAAAGGCACAGCCGAATCGCGATTCACGATAATATCTGAACCGTCTTCCTCAATGTCCACACCGGTTTGCGACAAATGCCCCACCGCCGCGCTCAGATGCTTGATCCGGGCATTTTTCAAGCGCAACGTCCCACCCGTCATCGCAGCCGCCACCATATAAGTCCCGGTTTCAATGCGGTCCGGGACAACACTATGACGCGCACCAGACAAAGAGTTAACACCTTCGATACGTATCGTATCGCTGCCTAGCCCTTCAATTTTTGCCCCCATCTTGATCAGACATTCACCCAGATCAACAATCTCCGGCTCGCGCGCGGCATTAGCCAGCAGCGTTGTCCCGTTCGCCAGCGTCGCGGCCATCATCAGGTTCTCCGTTGCCCCCACAGAAACCTTCGGGAACAAAATTTTTGCGCCCTGCAGGCCCCCTTGCGGCGCGCGCGCATTGATATATCCCTCATCAAGGGTAATCTGCGCCCCCATTTCCTCCAAAGCCTTAATATGCATATCCACCGGACGCGTGCCGATCGCACAGCCACCAGGCAAACTCACCTTGGCCTCACCGAAACGCGCCAGAAGAGGCCCCAAAACTAAAATAGAGCCGCGCATTTTGCGCACGATATCATAGGGCGCTGTATAGGTTTGCAAATCCCCCGCATTCAACGCCATCAAATCGCCTTGCGTCTCCACGCGGCACCCCAGATACTCCAGAAGCTCCGTTTGCGAACGCATATCACGCAAGGAATTAGGGGAATTCTCCAGATGCAGCGACTGATCGGTCAACAAAGCCGCGCACATGAGTTTGAGCGCACAGTTTTTCGCCCCGCTAATCGGAATATCGCCGTTAAGCGCCCGCCCGCCATTCACCTTGATTTTCTCAAGATGCGCCGCAGACTTGGCAGCGTCCTGCGCTTCAGAGCCTTGGGAGGGTAACCCCGCGCTGTCCCATGTATTTGCCGGATCTGTCTGCGTAGCTTGTTTCACAGGCACTGCTCCCTTTAAAAAACAAAAATTGCGCGATGCCCTCATGGGCGTAAACCCGCGCCGGCAAAGGGGTCGTGTTGGAAATCTCCAGCGTCACATGCCCTTCCCAGCCCGGCTCCAGCGGTGTGACATTCACAATCAAACCGCAGCGCGCATATGTGCTCTTCCCCAGACAGATCACCAGCACATCTTTAGGAATGCGGAAATACTCGACTGTATGAGTCAGCACAAAGCTGTTGGGAGGTATTACGCAAATATCGGTGTTTCTGTCAACAAAACTTTGCTCTGAAAAGGCTTTCGGATCAACCAACGCGTTATCGACATTAGTAAAAATTTTAAAATCCGGCGCGCAGCGCGCATCATATCCATAAGATGACAGCCCGTAGGAAATATTGCCCTCGCGCTTCTGTTTTTCAACGAACGGTTCGATCATCCCCTGGTTTTGCGCCAACTCACGGATTTGGTGATCGGCCAGCAAACCGGGCAAATTCGCTAAATCCCGTAAAGTGTCCTGATCGTGCTGCTTTAATATCTGCGTCATAATTTTAATATTTACCCTTACTCTACTCTTTATCTTTCTTCCCAGCATCCTTCTTCGGCGCCTTACGCTTGCGCAAGTTCGCCCGCAAAGCAGCCGCCCGCTTATCGAGCTTATCCTGTTTGCGCGACTTGACCGAAGATTTCTCTGGCATAACCCCACAATAGGCAAAATCAGGCGTGACAGGCCAGACATTTTGTTGTAACTTCGCACCCGCCTTGGGGATAATTTCCATCCTAACGCTGCTGTAGCTCAGTGGTAGAGCGCGTCATTGGTAATGACGAGGTCGAGAGTTCAATTCTCTCCAGCAGCACCACTTTTTCTTATATTTTCTAAAACCATTTCAAGGCTTTGAACAAGGCGATCTGGCCTGTGGTCAGGGTTGTGAGCATGGCGATAAAGATCCAGAAGGCGTAGGG
>JAGRIU010000016.1 GCA_020443075.1 Alphaproteobacteria bacterium | reverse complement strand
TTTTGGGTGCTGTTGTTGACGTGCAATTCGAAGAGGGTCAAGTCCCCGCGATTTTGAACGCACTGGAGACCGAAAACAACGGTAAAAAATTGGTGCTCGAAGTCGCCCAGCACCTCGGCGAAAACACCGTGCGCGCCATCGCGATGGACATGACGGACGGTCTGGTTCGCGGCGCCGAGGTTGTTGATATGGGCGCAGCCATTTCCGTGCCTGTGGGCCCGCAAGTGCTCTCACGCATTATGAACGTGACCGGCGATGTCATTGACGAAGGTCCGAAACTTGAAGCAAAGCAATACTGGCCGATCCACCGCGCGGCTCCGTCTTTCGAAGAACAAGCGACCGAAGTCGAACAGCTCGTCACAGGGATCAAGGTTGTCGACCTGCTCTGTCCGTACGCAAAAGGCGGTAAAATCGGTCTGTTCGGCGGTGCAGGCGTGGGTAAAACCGTGACCATTCAGGAACTGATCAACAACATCGCCAAAGGTCACGGCGGCGTGTCCGTGTTTGGCGGTGTGGGTGAGCGCACCCGCGAAGGAAACGACCTCTATCACGAAATGATGGACGCAGGCGTAATCAAGGAGCATGACTACAAAAACTCCAAAGTGGCGCTCGTGTTCGGTCAGATGAACGAGCCGCCGGGCGCGCGTGCCCGCGTTGCGTTGTCTGCGTTGACGATGGCGGAATATTTCCGCGACGAAGAAGGTCAGGACGTTCTGTTCTTCTTGGATAACATCTTCCGTTTCACACAGGCCGGTTCCGAAGTGTCCGCTTTGCTGGGGCGTATCCCCTCAGCTGTGGGTTACCAGCCTACCCTGTCCACAGAAATGGGCGCGATGCAAGAACGCATTACCTCCACCAATAAAGGCTCGATCACATCCATTCAGGCCGTTTACGTGCCGGCCGACGACTTGACCGACCCGGCTCCGGCCACAACCTTCTCTCACTTGGACGCAACGACCGTTCTCTCGCGTCAGATCGCCGAGCAGGGGATTTATCCGGCTGTGGACCCGCTGGACTCAACGTCGCGGATTCTCGACCGCCGCGTGATCGGTGACGAGCACTACGAAACCGCCGCCCGCGTGCAGGAAACCTTGCAGGCTTATAAAAACCTGCAAGACATTATCGCGATTTTGGGTATGGACGAGCTGTCCGAAGACGACAAGCTGACGGTGGCGCGCGCACGGAAAATCCAGCGCTTCCTGTCCCAGCCGTTCCACGTGGCCGAGGTCTTCACGGGCTCTCCGGGTGTGTTTGTCCAGCTCGAAGACACGATCAAGGGTTTCAAAGCCATCGTTGACGGCGAATACGACCACCTGCCGGAAAGTGCCTTCTACATGGTCGGCACCATCGAACAGGTCGTCGAAAAAGCCAAGAAAATGGCCGCCGAAGCGGCTTAGGTGCGAAGAAAGGCGTTTTTTATGGCAGGGATACAAACATGGTTGAATGCTGGAAACGCGTTTCGGGAAACCGATGCTGCGAAGTATCTAGGCGCAAAAAATGCAGTTTGGTTCGTTGATCCTGCAACCAACCATATAAAAGTCATGGCCGATGTGAAAACGTTAAAAGCGGCGCAACGTAAAACAACAACAAGATTGGAGCTTGTTTAATGTCTGAGAACACAATCCAATTCGAACTGGTTTCTCCGGAAGAAAAACTGATTTCACAGCCCGTGCAAATGGCCGTTATTCCCGGCGAAGAGGGCGAGTTCGGTGTGCAGGTTGGTCATTCCGCGCTGGTGGCGTCGCTCAAGCCCGGTGTGGTCACGCTAACCGATGAACAGGGCGAAAAGCGCAAGATTTTCATTACCGGCGGTTTTGCCGATGTCACAGCGCAGCTCTGCACCGTCCTGGCCGAAGAAGCGGTCAATGTCGATGATCTTGACGTCGCCGCTATAGAACAGCAACTGGCCAACCTCAAAGAAGACCTCGGTCTGGCCGCCGAGGCGCTTGATAAAGCCCGCATTAATAAGAAAATCGCGCTCGCCAAAGCCCGCCTGTCCGCGGCTACCGGTCAGCTTGTCGCCTAGATGCTGCAAGGCGAGGCACTGAACTTCTTCACGGTTCAGGCCATCGGCTTTATCGGCTTTGCAATCTTTACCGCCTCGTTCCAGCTTTTAAAGCCGCGCCATACAATCCTGACTCAATCCTTTGCCAATTTATTGATCGGCGTGCATTTTCTGGGGTTGGGTCATCCTATGCCGACCTTTATTGCTTTTGCGGCAACCTTTCGCGATCTTGGCGCAGCGCTCATCCCGCAGGATCAATGGCTGCGCATCCTGCTCTGGGCCTATCTGGCGGCTATTTATAGCGCGGCTTTTTTTCTGGCCCATAGCTGGATTGATGTCTGCGCCATCATCGGCTCGACCATCGCCACCATCGCCCAGTTTTTCCGCAGCCATTTCTATGTTTATCGTTTGTGCCTGCTCGGCCATAACGTCCTGTGGATCGCCGTCAACGCCGCGATGCTCAGTATCCCCGGCCTGATCTTTATGAGCGGCATTATGCTTTCCAACCTGATCGGCATCGCCCGTTTTATCAAGGCACAAAAGCACTCCTAAACCGCTTCGCTTTCGCCCCATTTCTCGCCGTGCAGGTCGATATGCACCGGCTTTTGTGCTCTGAGCGTCTCTCTTAAACGCGCCTCATCCGTATCGACGGTAAAGAGCTGTAGGCATTTTTCGGTAATAAAGCGTTCTTGCGCCGCGCGCTTCAGCCACGCAATCAGCCCGTCAAATTGCCCGCCCGTATTGAGCAAGCCAATGCCGCGCCCATGCTTGCCGAGCTGTTTAAGCCCCATCGCGCAAATGGCGAAATAGGTGTTCTCCACGCTGGCCTTGTCGATTACAATCGGCTCGGATGTGTTGCGCATAATTTCGTCTTCGAAATGCGGATAGTGATCATGCGTTGCGTGAGGAATATCCGGTGCGCTCCAGCTTTGAAGCGCCGGAAAGAGTTCATTAAGGGTCTGCGCCACAATCAGGTAGCGCGGATCAAAATCTTCTAATCCTTGTAGATACGGGATCAAATCATCCCAATAGCCTTCAATATTGATGAGCACCAGAGGTTTCCGGTGCATCTTTAATCCGCCCCAATACAAAATCTCAAGGCTTTCATCCAGCGTACCGAAACCGCCGGGCAGAGCCAGTACCGCATCGGCCATCAAAAACATGCGCTTTTTGCGGTCGCACAGTTCCTCGACCAGAATGGTCTCTGATAAATCCGGCAAAATCCGCTCGCTGTCTTTGATTTTGCGCGGGATAATCCCCGTCACGCGCCCGCCGTGATCCAGCGCGCTCTTGGCCAGTAAACCCATCAACCCCGCATCCATCCCGCCATAGACCAGATGCTTGCCTTCACGCGCGATCATCGCTCCCAGAGCGCGGGCGCTGTCTTTAAACACGGGGCGGGCATGACCGGACGAGCCCAGATAAACGGTCAACATGTTGATGTTATTCATGAAGATGAAAATCCGCTGGAATGGAAAGTGAAGGCGCGGGGCAGGCCCGACCATCCAAACTTACAACAGGAACCACGCCGCGTAAACTGTTCGCCAGATAAATCCCTTCGCTTTGGAATAAATCTTCAGAGCTCAGGCTCTTTTCCACCGCGCCGTATCGCTCGATTAACGTGCGCCGCGTGACCCCGCCCTGCGCCCCGTCGCTCAACGGCGGGGTGTAGAGCGCGCCGCCTAAAACCGCAAAAACAGAAGCCACACTGGCGCAAGTGACTCGTCCTTGATTGTTGAGCAAAATCGCTTCATTCGCGCCTTGCTCCTGCGCTTCATAAACCGCCAGAATGTTTTCTCCGTAATTACCGCATTTGATCTGTGAGAGCGGTGAGCCTTCGTTGCGCCGCACGCTTTTGGCGATGATCGCGTTCACGGGTGGAAATGCGGAGGGGCAGGGCAGGGCGCGCATAGAAACTTGCTCGGCGCGTGTTTCCGGTGGGCGAATACCGTTACCGCCCGGCCCGCCGCTCACGAAAATATTAAACGCCGCGCGGCCCTCTGACAAACCGTTTTTCTTGAGCAAGTCCTGACCTGCCACCAGCAAATCCTCCGGCGCATAGGGCAAAGACAGCTTCATCACGCCAAGATTATGCACCAGCTTTTCGATATGCAGCCCCCAACGCACCAAGCGCCCTTGGTCGGCCAAAATCGTCGCAAAGACGCACTCGCCCAACCGCAGGCGATCATGCACGCTGTAGATTGCTTGGCTGTCCTCAAGCCAATCCCCGTTATGCCAGATGATGCTCATGCTGCTTTCCCTTCGCTCTCACGCCAGCCCTTGGCCAGCTTGATAAAATTCTCGATCAATGCCATGCCCTGCGGCGTCAAAATGGACTCCGGATGAAACTGTACGCCGTAAACCGGATGCACTGGATGCGCCACAGCCATAATCTCGCCGGTCTCATCATCTGTGCGGGCTGTCACTTCCAAAGGGCAATCCTCCGGCATCTCGATAATTAAAGAATGATAACGTCCGGCCTCCATCGGGTTGGGCATCCCCTCGAATAAACCTTGTCCGTTATGCGTGAGCGATGTGGCCTGTCCGTGTAAAGGCTCGGGGCCGCGCACCGTCCGTGCACCATAAGCCTCGCCGATAGCCTGATGCCCAAGGCAGACGCCTAAAATCGGTATCTTAGCCCCGAATGCGCGCACCACCGCTGTGCTGATCCCCGCATCGCTCGGCGTGCACGGGCCGGGGGAGAGGATAATCCCGCTCACATCCATTCCGGCAATATCATCGAGTGTGATCGCATCATTGCGCACCACGCGAACATCTTCCCCGGCACATTCGAAATAACGCGCCAGATTGTACACAAAGGAATCGTAATTATCGATCACCAGAAACATTGCGGCGCATCATACGGGATAAGCCTTTTGAAAACAAAAGATTTTCAAGGATAGGGCGCATTACAGGGCGCATGAATGGTTCACAAGAAACGAGAAGGGGTAGCTTAACCCGTTACGGATACAGGATTACCCAGTCTGCGCCGTGGATGCTTCACCGGATCAAAGCTGCGGAACATCGCCTCGGCCTTGTCCAAAGTCTCCTGATACTCTTTCTCGGGATCGGATTTGACGACAATGCCGCCGCCGGCTTGCAGGCTCACGGAACCCTTTTTGAACACCAGCGTGCGGATCAGGATATTCGTATCCATGCTGCCGTCAAAACCGACATAGCCCATCGCCCCGCAATAAGGCCCACGCCGCATCGGCTCCATTTCATCGATAATCTCCATCGCCCGGATTTTCGGCGCGCCGGTAATCGAACCACCGGGGAAGCAGGCTTTCAGGAGATCCATAGGCCCCTTGTTCTTCTTGAGCGTGCCGCGCACCGTAGACACCAGATGATGCACGCTGGCAAAGCTTTCCACCGCGCAGAGCTCAGTCACCTGAATACTGTGCGCCAGACAAACCTTCGACAAGTCGTTGCGCAGCAAATCAACAATCATCGTATTTTCCGCGCGGTCCTTCGGGCTGGTCTTCAGCGCAATCACGTTCTTGTGATTGATCAGCGGATTTTTATCCTTGGGCCGCGTGCCTTTGATCGGCTTGGTTTCCACCCGTCCGCCGCGCGTGCGCAGGAAACGCTCCGGTGACGCGGAGGAAATCTTGATATTCCCGCAATTCATAAAACCCGCAAACGGCGCCGGATTCATAGAGCGCAAATGCCGGTAATGCGCAAACGCATCAAAATCCGGCGGCAAAACGGCATCGAAACGCTGCGACAAATTAACCTGAAAAACGTCTCCGGCCTTGATGTAATCAATAACCTCACTCACGCGGTCTTCGTATTTATCCTTGGAAAAATTAGAACGCCAGCGCATATCAAGGCCGGAAAAAACCGGCTCCGTAGCCGGCTCGTCAATCAGCCCCAAAATATAATCCTGCTTCTTGCGCGCTTCGTGATAGCTCGGCGCATGGGTGATAATCCACGCCTGATTTTTCTTATGATCAAAAGCCAGAACCTGATCGTAAATCCCGATGGCCAGATCCGGCACATCGGGGTCTTTCTCCGCATCTTCCGGCAAATCCTCGAGATCGCGCCCCAGATCATAACTGAAATATCCGGCGGCCCCGCCTTGAAAAGGGGGAAGCCCGCGAATGGTTTCCGTTTCGGGGATCCAGTGCTTTAAGCGCGCATCAATCAGCTTGAAAACATCCTCGTCTTCAAAGTGTTTTTGCTCACCCCAGTTCGTCAGGCAAATCCGCCCGTCCTTGGACTCGATCGTTTCGATCGGATGCGAAACAATAAAAGAATAGCGCCCGTTCGGGTGCTCCAGATCGGCGCTGTCGAGCAAAAGCGAGTAGGGCAAATGCTCCAGCGCCGCAAAGGCATCCAGCGGATTTTTTATGCGCAGTTCACGGATAAAAGGCTTCATGAACGCTCCCTGTTAATTTTTTTGACTCTAGAATGTCTGATTATGCCCTTCATATGAGAGTATAAAAGACTCATTGTCCACAGGTTTTTTTATAGCCTTGAGTCCGGAAAAAACGCCTGAATAGCGTCCACAGCCTCTTTTAACCCCGTTTTGACAATCTCGGTTTCCGGTGGGAAAGCGCTGTGCAGGCGCGAAGGCAGTCCGCTGTCCAGCATCACAAATACGCCTTTGTCACCGCTGCGCCGGATCAGTCGTCCGAAAGCCTGCTTGAGTTTAAGCCGCGTCAGCATTTCATCATAGCTCCGCCCGCCAAATGCCTCGCGCCGGGCTTTGTGCAAAATGGTTGGGCGCGGCCAGGGCACGCGGTCAAAGGCGATCAGCCGCAAAGAGTTGCCCGGCACATCCACCCCGTCGCGGATCGCATCGGTCCCCAGCAAACACGCATGGACATCTTCGCGGAACATATCCACCAGCGTGCCTGTGTCGATCTCGTCGATATGCTGGGCATAGAGCGGTAGGCCGCGCGCATCCAGATCGGCGGCAATTCGTTCGTAAACGCTGCGCAGGCGCGAAATGGCGGTGAAGAGCCCCAAAGCCCCGCCGCCGCTGGCGCTAAACAGCGCGCGGTAAGCCCCCGCCACTTGCGCCAGATCATTTTTGTTTACATCGTTGATGATAAAAACTTTTGTTTGCGCCGCATAATCAAACGGCGAGCTAAAGTGGCTGGTTTGTAGGGTGTCCGGCGTAAAATAGGGCACGCCCGCGCGCATCTTCGCACTCTCCCAGTCCTGCGCGCTATCGCTTTCGGCGCTGTTATCCCGCAGAGTCGCCGAGGTCACCACCATGCCTTTGAGGGCGGGCTGAAGACTGGCGGCAAAAGGTTTCATCGGGTCGATAAAATGCCGGTATAGCCCGACATCCACCGCGCGCCCATCCACGCGTTCGATCTCCATCCAGTCGACAAAGGCGTTTTGTTCATCAAACGCCTTTGTCGCCCCGGGCTTGATCCGGGGCCCCGTGCCGATAGGCTCCAGACCCTGATGTGCATCAGGGTGCAAGGGAGGAGGGCCTTTATCCAGCCCCCCCAGCATATCAATCCACCCTTGCAGCATTAGCCCCGCGCGCCGATCCAGTGAACCGCCGAGCGCCTCCAGCCGTGCACGCGTATCGCTGCTCATCATGCCTTCATCTTCTGCCAGCTTTTTATGCAGCAATCCGGCCAGCTCGCGCATCGGCGTTTGCAGCTTGATCAAAGCACCTTTCAAAACCCGCGCTTTGTCCAGTAAATCCGGATCAACCGGAAAGCTTTGCGTTTCAAGGGAATATGGCCCCTCGCGCCCGTCCGCACGCGCAAAGACCTGCCTATAGACCAGCGCCAGAAATTGCTCGCACGGCCCCGAAGGGCTGCCGTCACGCAGGCGCCGGCTCCACCCGCTCATCGTCAGCGCCTCGGCCGCGTTCAAAATCGCCTTCAAAAGCTCCTCGGCCTTGGCATCACCCTCGATCAAATCTTCGGCTCGACGCTTGAGCCCCCGTGAACGGCTTGCCCGCCGCCCATCCTCCATCCCCAGAAGCCAGCGCCGGAAATCCCGCGTTTCCCGCGCGCTTAAGTGCGAAGAAAATGCGCTGTCGGCCGCATCAAATAAATGATGGCCTTCGTCGAAAATATAATGCCCCGGCAAATCCTCATCCGCCCGTGCCAGTGCCGCATTCACCATGACCAGCGCGTGATTGGCCACAACAATGCGCGCATGCTGGGCGCGCCGCACCGAATGTTCGATAAAGCACTTGCGGTAATGATCGCACGCCGCATAAATGCACTCCCCGCGCTTGTTCGCCAGCCCCAGCGTATGCCGCCAGCCCAAAAGCCCAGCCAGCCAGCCCGGAAACTGCGCACCGGAAAGATCGCCGTCTTTGCACGCGGCTGCCCAGCGCGCCATAATCCCCGCCGCGATCATCGTGGACGGATCTTTGGCCAGCGCCGCCCCGGCCGCCGTTTCCTCAAGGTTGAGCAAACACAGATAATTCTCCCGCCCCTTGCGCGTCGCGGTATGAACCTCTTTGAGCCGCGCATCGGGATAAAGCTTGTCCAGTTCCTGATCAATCTGGCGCTGCAGGTTCTTTGTATAGGTGGAAATCCACACTGCTGCCTTGTTCTTCTCCGCCCACACACTCGCCGGGGCCAGATAGCCCAGCGTTTTACCCGTGCCCGTTCCGGCCTCGGCGAGCACAATATGCGGTGCGCCCGCCGTGCGTGGCGGTTCAAAGGCGCGGGCAATCTCCTGTGCATAGCCTTGTTGTGCCGGGCGTTGCTCGGCCTCGAAACCTAGCAGTTTTCCAAGGCGCTCTTGCACCTCATCTGTCTCAACGCCGAAATGCGACGGCGGAGCAGGGGGCGCATCTTCGGTCCATTCCGGCAGGTCTTTCCAGACCCCCAGCGCCGTTTTCCCGTTCACAGGCAGCGCCGGATCATAGCGCCGTCCCAGCGCCGAAAAGATAAACGGCGTCCAGCCCCAACCCTTGCCGTTCATCCCCATCGCCTCGGCGATTTCCAAAACTCTATT
>JAGRIU010000015.1 GCA_020443075.1 Alphaproteobacteria bacterium | reverse complement strand
TAAAAGAATGAACAAAATAGTAATGTTCGGGTTCTCCGCGGCATGTTTTTGTTTTGCGCAGCACAAAATGACAATTATCCTGTTCTTCTCCCACCCCTTCATAAGAGGCCAGTATAAGCTCGTTCCAGCCCATATGCGGGATCTTCAAAGACGGATCGCCCGGTTCAATATGCTCGGCCAGCGGCACGACTTCCCCCGGTATCCAGTCAAGGCCCGCATGCACGCCGTGCTCCAGCCCTCGCGTCGCCAAAAGCTGCATCCCCACACAAATCCCTAAGAAAGGCCGCCTTTTTTTGAGAACAGCCTCCTCCAGCGCCTCAACCATCCCCTCCGTGCCTTGCAAATTCGCCATGCAATCACCAAACGCGCCTTGCCCCGGCAGCACAATCCGGTCCGCGCGCAAAACGTCATCAGGCTTTGAGGACACCAAAACCTCGCAATCCAGCGCTTCTTCGCCCGCGACACGCTCCAGCGCCTTGGCAGCACTGCGCAAGTTACCAGACCCGTAATCAATCACAATGAGAGTTTCTTTTGCCATGCTCCCCTTTCCTTTAGAGCGTTTTCGGTGTATATCAGCCCAAAGTCAATCATATTTATAACTAACGTAAAGCGATGCGCATTAATTTCTACCGCTGGAACGAAACCGAAGACGCTGTTAAAGCCCGTCTCATGCGCCGAGCGCAGGCCAATATCGACGATGTTATCCGCCAAGTCACACCCATCATCGAAGATGTTAAATCCCGCGGCGATGCCGCCCTGATCGACTACGTCCAAAAATTCGATAAAGCCGCCATTACAAGCATCAAGGCAACCGAAGACGAGTTTGCCGCCGCCGAAACTGCGCTTGACGAAGATTTAAAAGCCGCCATCAAGCATTGCGCCGATAACGTGCGCACATTCCACGCCGAGCAAATGAAGCGCGTTGAAAAACCCTGGATGGTGGAAATCGAACCCGGCGTTTTCGCAGGCGAACAAGTTAACGCGATAGACTCCGTCGGTCTGTATGTTCCGCGCGGCAAAGGCGCTTTCCCCTCTGCGCTCTACATGCTGGCGATCCCGGCCGTCATCGCAGGCGTTAAAAACATCGCTGTCGTCTCCCCACCAACGCCGGAAGGAAAAACCGACGATGCTACGCTCTATACGGCGCGCCTATGCGGCGTAGAGGATGTCTACAAAGTCGGCGGCGCCCAAGCCATCGCCGCACTGGCTTATGGCACCGAAAGCGTGCCCAAAGTCCGCAAAGTCCTCGGCCCCGGCTCTCCCTATGTCGCAGCAGCCAAACGCATCTGTTCTGATGTCATGGATCCGGGCATGCCCGCCGGTCCGTCCGAAGCGATCGTACTGGCCGATAGCAGCGCCGATCCGCACAACACATGTCTGGACATTCTCAACGAAGCCGAACACGGCGAAGATTCGGCCGTCTTGCTCGTCACCCATGATCAAAACCTGGCCGAATATGTGCAGCAAAACCTGCCAAAAATCATCAAAGCCCTGCCCGAACCTCACCGCACAATCTGCACAAAAGTTATGAGCACTCCGCAAGGATATGGCGGAATCGTCCTCACAGAAAATCTTGAGCAATCCCTACATGTTGCAAATGAATACGCGGCTGAACACCTGCATCTTAAAGTTAAAGATGCACAAAACGCTGCACAAAAAATTCACCATGCCGGAGAAATCCTGCTCGGCGAATACACACCCTCTTCGCTGGGAAATTATGGAATCGGCGTCAACCACGTCCTGCCCACAGGCGGCTGGGCGCACACCTATTCCTGCACCTCGGTCTGGGACTTCCTCAAACGCACCTCCGTCTCCCGCTGCACAAAAGAAGGCTTCGAAGCGCTCAAAACTTCCGTCACCACCATGACAGACTACGAGAACTTCCCAGCCCACGGCGACGTGCTGCGCAAACGTAAAATATGAGCCAAGAAATTCACTATATGACGCCGCAGGGTTATAAAGCCCTCGCCGATGAACAAGACTATTTGATCCATACAGAGCGCCCGAAAATCTGCGAGATCGTCTCTTGGGCAGCTGGAAACGGCGACCGTTCGGAAAACGGCGATTACATCTACAACAAAAAACGCCTGCGCGAAATCGACCGCCGCTTGCGCTATTTGAAAAAGAAACTCGATCACTGCAAGATCGTCGATCCCAAAGACCAGCAAAATTTAGACCGCGTTTTTTTCGGTGCCACCGTCACCTACATCAAAGAAGACGAGCGTGAAGTCACCGTCCATCTCGTCGGCGTCGACGAAGCCGATTTTTCAAAAGGAAAAATCAACTGGCTTTCTCCCGTCGGCCAAGCCCTACTCAAAAAAGAAGTCGGCGACACAGCCATCATCCGCACCGATGAGGGCACGCAAGAAATCGAAATCCTCGAAATCAGATATATAATCTGAAAACCTATAGATCCTCTGCGGCAAACGTATCGCACGCGTCCAGATCACCCGTCTTAAACCCGCGGTTAAACCAGCGATAACGCTGCGCGCCGCTACCGTGCGTAAAAGAATCCGGCACCACATAACCGCGCGCCTGATTTTGCAGCACATCATCACCGATCCGGCTCGCCGCATTCAGCGCTTCTTCGATATCGCCTTCATCCAGCAACCCTTTCCGAGAGCTATCCGCCGCCCACATCCCGGCAAAGCAATCCGCCATCAATTCCGTGCGCACCGACACCTGATTGGCTTCACGCGCATTCATACGGAGTTTCAATGCATTTGAACGCTCTAAAACACCCAGAACATTCTGCACATGATGCCCGACCTCGTGCGCCACCACATAAGCTTGTGCAAAATCACCCGGAGCATCATGCCGGTTTTTCAGATCATAGAAAAAATCCAGATCGATATAGACCTTCTGATCCAGAGGACAGTAAAACGGCCCCATCGCCGATTGCGCTTGCCCGCATGCCGAATTTACGGCCCCCGTAAACAGCACCATAGACGGTTCGGGATAATCAAGGCCCTGAGCCGCAAAAGACCGCCCCCAGGTATCTTCTGTCTCGGCCAAAACGACGGAGACAAATTTAGCCAGCTCGTCCTGTTCTTCTTTTGAAATTTGCGTGCGCGGCTGGCTCGCCGATTCAATCGTGCGCGAAATCCCTTCATTGAGAAAATAAGTCGGATCCCCGCCCAGCAGAGCAATCACGATCGCCACACCGATAAACCCCAGACCGCCGCCAACAGCAACTTTACCGTTGCCGCGTCGATCCTCGACATTCTGGCTCCGTGTCCGGCCCTTCCAGCGCATCGCCCTACAAAGCCCCTTTGGTGCTCGGCAAGGCCCCGTCCGCGCGCGGATCAATCTCCAGCGCCATGCGCAGCGATTTTGCAAACGCCTTGAACACCGCTTCGATCATATGGTGATTATTGCTCCCGTGCGGCACTTCGACATGCAGCGTAATCCCCGCCGCATGCGCCAGCGCATTAAAAAACTCCTGAAACAGCTCGGTATCCATCTCCCCGAGCTTATCGACGGTAAAATCTACATCCCAGATCAAATAAGGCCGGTTCGACAAATCCAACGCCACGCGTGCCAAAGCCTCATCCATCACCAGATTAAAATGCCCGTAACGGCGAATACCGCGCTTATCCCCTACAGCCGCTTTAATCGCCTGACCCAGCGTAATCCCGACATCCTCCGCCGTATGGTGCGCGTCGATATGCAAATCCCCTTGAGCGGCAATCTCAAGATCAATCAAAGAATGCTTGGCCAATTGCTCAAGCATATGATCGAAAAACCCAATGCCTGTGCTCACGTTATACGCACCCGCCCCGTCAAGATTCACCGAAACCTTCACATCGGTTTCCTGCGTTTTACGAACGACAGTTTCGCAGCGCTTATGATTTCCATCCTTCGGCATAACTCATACTCTCTTATAAAAAAGCGTCCATCTAACCACCATAACGGCGAAGACAAAAATTGTCCTCGCGCGTCAACCCGCAGACTATAGCATAAAGCCCCCTTGACTTACACGCCCTTTCTCGCCATATCTCTTACCATGTTTGATGAAGCAAAAGATTACGCCAACGCGCAAAAATGGCGCGGCACGACCATTCTCTCCGTGCGCAAAGACGGCAAAGTCGTTATCGCCGGTGACGGACAAGTCTCCATGGGCAATACGGTCCTCAAAAACAACGCCCGCAAAGTCCGCCGTTTAGGCCGTGACAACAGTATCATCGCAGGCTTTGCCGGCTCCACAGCCGATGCCTTTACCCTCTTTGAACGTTTAGAGGCCAAACTCGAAGCTCATCCGGGGCAACTCACCCGCGCCTGCGTTGAACTGGCCAAAGACTGGCGCACGGATAAATATCTGCGCCGCCTCGAAGCCCTCATGGCCGTGGCCGACAAAGAAACATCTCTCATCCTGACCGGAAACGGCGACGTGGTCGAACCGCAAGACGGCATCATCGGCATTGGCTCCGGCGGCAATTATGCTCTGGCCGCCGCCCGCGCGTTAAAAGACCAGAACCTGAGCGCGCGCGAAATCGCCGAAAAATCCCTCGAAATCGCCGCCGATATCTGCGTCTTCACCAATAACAATCTGGTGATTGAAGAACTGTAAGAGAGCTTATTCCACCGTCACAGACTTGGCCAGATTACGCGGCTGATCCACGTCCGTGCCTTTTGTCACCGCCACATGATAAGAAAGAAGCTGCACCGGAATCGCATACAAAATCGGCGCCACAAACGGATGCACGGCCCCCATCGCCACCGACCAGGTCGCCAGTCCTTTTAACGCATCCGCGCCTTTTTCGTCAGAAATCAAAAACACCTTGGCCCCGCGTGCCACGCTTTCTTGAATGTTGGAGACATTTTTCTCGAAAAGTGGATCATTCCCCGGTGCAATCACCACCACCGGAACCCGCTCGTCAATCAAAGCAATCGGCCCGTGCTTCATCTCTCCGGCCGCATAGCCTTCGGCATGAATATAGGAAATTTCTTTAAGCTTGAGCGCCCCCTCCAGCGCGATCGGATACAAATTCCCACGCCCCAGATAAAGAACATCACGTGCATCGGCAATATCCTTGGCAATATGCTGAATGGCTTCATCGTGCTTTAAAATATTGGCAGCCAAAGCTGGAATATGCCGCAGGGCTTCACCGATTTCCTGCATCTGCTCGCGCGTAATCACCCGCTTGGCCCGCGCCGAGGCAAAAGCCATACACGCCAGCGTCGTAATCTGCGTCGTAAAAGCCTTTGTACTCGCCACCCCGATCTCGGGTCCGGCTAGCGTATGCAACACCAAATCAGATTCGCGCTCAATCGTACTTTCGATCGTATTAACGATAGAAAGAATGATCTGCCCCTGCGATTTGCAATAGCGCAGCGCCTCTAGCGTATCGAGCGTCTCGCCGGACTGGGAAATGAAAATTGCCACGCCCCTCTCCGGCAACGGAGCCTCACGGTAACGAAACTCGGACGCCACATCAATCTCGCACGGAATGCGCGCAACTTGTTCAAACCAGTACTTCGCCACCATGCAGGCATAATAAGCCGTCCCACAAGCCACCAGCGTCAAACGCGGTGCCGCACATAGCGCCTCGACAATATGCTCAGGCACGTTAATCCGCCCGCTCGCCGGATTCACATAAGAATTGAGCGTATCGCCGATCACCGCAGGCTGCTCGTAAATCTCTTTGAGCATAAAATGCTTGTACTCGCCCTTACCGCTGCTCGCCCCGCTCTGCGCCGTCACGCGGATCGGACGCTCAACCGGATGATTATCATTAACATAGATATTCGCGCCGCTGTGACTCACACTGACCCGGTCGCCATCCTCCAGAAAACAGATTTTTTTCGTCAATGGCGCCAGCGCATAAGAATCCGACGCCACAAACATTTCGCCTTCGCCGTATCCTACAGCCAAAGGCGTGCCTTGACGGCAACCGATCATCAAATCCTCTTCCCCGGCAAAAATCAAAACCAGCGCATACGCACCCTCTAGCCGGTCAAACGCCGCATTGGCCGCCTCACGCGGGGAAAGCCCCTGCGTGAGATAATATTCCACCAAATGCACAATCACTTCAGTATCAGTATCGCTCTCGAAACGAACCTGATGCGCTTCGAGCTCTTCTTTAAGCGGGGCATAATTTTCGATTATCCCGTTATGCACCACAGCCACGCGCGATCCTGCATGGGGATGCGCATTACTTTCCGAAGGAACGCCGTGCGTCGCCCAGCGCGTATGACCGATCCCCACACGCCCGGAAAGCGGATGCTCCTGAAGCTTGGTTTGTAAATTCTCCAGCTTGCCCTGCGCGCGACAACGCTTGACCTGCCCTTGATCCAACACGGCAATCCCCGTGGAATCATACCCACGATACTCAAGACGCGCCAGCCCCTCTACCAGAACCGGTGCCACATTCTTCTCACTTAAAATTCCGATAATTCCGCACATGAGTACTAATCTAATGCCTCAAAGGAAAACCACAAATCACGAATTTTTGCGCAATGTTTCAAAAACAAATGCCCGCTCTCCTATTTTTTTGCTTTCTTCTTCGCTGCCTTTTTCTTCCGGTACGCCGCCGCCCAGCCTTTGCGGATTTCCGCCACATCCCGGGCAATCGACAAAGCATTGGCCGGAACATCTTCGGTAATCGTTGAACCGGCCGCTACGAACGCCCCGTTATCAATGCGCACAGGCGCCACCAGATTGACGTTCGAGCCAACCATAACGCCCTTACCGATCACCGTTTTGTGCTTTTGGAACCCGTCATAATTCACCGTAATCGCTCCGGCAGAAAAATTCACATCCTCGCCCATTTCACAGTCCCCGACATAAGCCAAATGCCCGATTTTGCTGCGCTTGCCGATTTTCGAAGCCTTAATCTCGACAAAATTACCGATCCGCGCCCCAGAACCGATCTCCGCCCCCGGACGCAACCGCGCAAACGGCCCCACGCTGACATTTTTCCCGATCGCGCTCCCTTCTATGTGGCTAAAAGCCTTAATATGCGCCCCCGCTTCAACACGTACACCGGGACCGAAAAATACCTGCGGCTCGATCACAACATCCGAAGCCACCTGCGTGTCACAGGAAAAATAAACACTTTGCGGGTCCTGCAAACTCACACCCGCCGCCATATGCTTGGCCCGCAAACGATCCTGCAAAGTTTTTTCCAGCAAGGCCAGATCGCCGCGCGTATTGCATCCGCGCACTTCGCCCTCATCCTTTGTCGTGCTGATAAACACCTTCCCGCCATCCGCCACAGCCAGCGCAGGCAACTGCGTAATATAATATTCGCCTTGCGCGTTTTTGTTATCCAGCTTGGACAACCAGCCCGCCAGCTTTGCGCTATCGACGCAAAACACCCCGGTATTGACCAGATCAATCGCCTTGTCTGCCAAATTCGCATCGCGGTCCTCGACAATCGCCTCCAAAGACCCGTCCGCAGCCATTTTTAAACGCCCGTACCCGGCCGGATCGCTCATCTTGCACCCCAAAACCGATAGAGCGCCGCTGCCCTTCGCCTTAATCAGAGCCCGCAGCGTCTCTTTTTTCACCAGCGGCGTATCCCCCAGAACAATCAGGACATTCCCCTCAAACCCTTTCAGCGCCGGCAGAGCGCACCGCACAGCCCCGCCGGTCCCATCGCGCTGGGCTTGCACGACAACGCTATGCGGCGCCGCGGCTTTCTCGAGCTCAGGCATGTCAGGTCCGGCCACCACAATAATTTTTTCCGGCGACAACCCTTCAATCGTCTCGATCAGAGTTTGGATCATCGGCCGCCCGGCCAAAGCGTGCATAACCTTGGGGCTGGCGGACTTCATCCGCGTACCGCGCCCGGCAGCCAGAATAACAACAGCAAGAGATTGAGCGCTCATAATCTTCCTTTTAAAAACAACGCAAAAACACCAATGATCTGTATTTAATACAGACAGAACGTATATTGAAGAAGATTTTATTTCACCCGCTTTTCCGCAACCCGTACATCTTTGCCATTACGGTATTCGGCCAGATGCATAAACAACGTCCCATAAGCCGTCTTCACACGGATTTTAACCGGCACGGCAGGCCCGTTCTCCGACAAACGCCCGATCCAGACCGTCGGCATCATATTACGCGCCCGGCCCTGCTCTTGAATAGAAAGCCATCCGCGCGGCTTTTTATTCCAGGCCCCGGCCACAGGCGTCACTTCGACAATACATTCCGCCGCAGATCCTGAAAAAATATTATATTTATTGGCCTCGAACTCGACCATTTTTTGGTGTTGAAAACTCTGCTCAAAACGGCGTTTACCATCGAAAACCTCGGACGCGCCATCACATTTACCACTTTGACTATAATCATTCAAAACCTGCAAAGTCGCGCTCAAAACATCGGTTGTGTGATCCACCAGATCCTTTTCAACCTCGCGTACACTCGTTGAATGATCGTCTGTAACCGTCAACGTCTTGAACGAGCCATCCTTATTGTAATGATAATCCTTCACATCGACATTCTCGCGCCACTGCGTCGTCGATTTATGCTGCTCGGGCTGGAAACGTTCACCATTCAACACCCATCCATGACTCTCGAACGTACCGTCCCACGGCACGAGACTAGCCAAAAACCCGCGTGTGTGCGCATCCAAAACCAGATCATAACGCCCTGTTTTTAAAACATCGATATCCAGCGTCGCCTGCACCGCATGAATCCCGCCCGCATACACTTCATACACCAGCTTTTGACGGCTTTCAGCTTGCGCTGCCATCAGCGGAAAAGCGCTTAAAAAAGCGGCAAAAATAAAGCCGTAAATCAATTTAGTGGTAAAGCCCTGCCGACGTGACAAGCTCCCCGCCCATCCCGCTCTTAAAGGCCTTAACCCCGTGTGCGCTGCCATCATTGACTCCTCCCAGATCCAGTGCCTTTATACCCCGATTTCGCAAGGTTTTCAAACCTTCCCACAACAAAATATGATGCGCCCCGGCATCCCGCCCCGCCGGTGAATTCCATCCCACCTGATACGTCGCGCAGTGTCCGTGACACAAAAACATCACCGCGCCCAAAACTTTGCCATTCCTGAGCGCGCGGCCGATCAAAAGCCCTTTCACAGGAATAAAAACGCCTGCCAAAGCCATTATCAGTTCTACGGACGGCCCGTCGTAACCCTTCGCTTGTCGGTCCCGTACGTATGTACGCATCAACCAAGAAAAGGACACCCCCGCATCATCCCATTCAATCCGCACATTATTCCTCTCGGCTTTATTCAAACGCCAGCGCCAGCTCCGGTGCAACTGCGCACGCAAAAACGAGTCATCTTGGGTCAAATCGATCCAGATCGTCTGATACCCCGGCGCCGAAACGCGCCGATATCCGGCCATTTCAAGATCGCTACGCACTTGGGGATCATCCGGCATTTCAGGAATAAACCGCATCCGCCGCCCGAAACGTCTGGGAAATTCACCTCTCAAAGTCTGGGCAAAAGTCCTGAAATCATCGCGCCCGCCATAACCTTCAAACCACAAAGGCCCGCGATCAACAATCACCCCGTGCAAAGCATTCTTGAAAAGCCCTGCTTCCAAAATCTGCACGAACCCCACATCCTGCCCGTCCAAAGAAATCAAACCAAAACGCGCGCTCTGACCTTTAAAGCTGCGCATCGCCAGCGCATATTCGGCCGATTGCAAGAGATTGAGCCGTCCCGTGCACCCGCGAGCCGCCAACGCCTCATCGCAAAACGGCGAAATCCAGTGAATTCCCGCCCGCTTATTTTTCACCCCGAACTCTTGATTTTTCAGCGCATCCATGATGAAGTCTGACCTCAAATAAAAAGAATTTACAAGGACTAAAGCCATGAGCCAACCCGCCATTAACGCCGCCGATCTGGAAACCGTCATCAATCAGGCCTGGGAAAACCGCGACAACCTCAATGCCCGGACCGAAGGCGCCGAGCGCGCCGCCGTAGAAGAAGCCCTCGCCTTGCTCGATAGCGGCCGCGTGCGCGTTGCGGAAAAGACGTCAAATGGCTGGATCACCCATCAATGGCTAAAAAAAGCCGTCCTGCTCTCTTTCCGTTTGAACCCGATGCAAAAAATCGCCGGCGGCCCTGACCACGCAAGCTGGTATGACAAGGTCGGCTCCAAATTCAACAACTGGAGCGAAGAAGACTTCGCCCGCGCAGGCTTCCGCGCGGTTCCCAACTGCACCGTCCGCTACTCGGCCTATATCGCCAAAGGCGCTGTTCTGATGCCCAGCTTTGTGAATGTCGGAGCGTTCGTCGATGAAAACACGATGGTCGATACATGGTCCACCGTTGGCTCGTGCGCGCAAATCGGCAAAAACGTACACCTGTCCGGCGGCGTTGGCATCGGCGGCGTTTTGGAGCCCTTACAAGCCGGACCGACCATCATCGAGGATAACTGTTTCATCGGCGCCCGAAGTGAAATCGCCGAGGGCGTCGTCGTCGAGGAAGGCGCGGTCATCTCTATGGGCGTTTTTATCGGCGCTTCGACCAAAATTATCGACCGCGCCACCGGAGAAATCTTTATGGGCCGCGTCCCTGCCTATTCCGTGGTCATCCCAGGCACTCTGCCCGGCAAAGCATTACCCGACGGCAGCCCCGGCCCCGGACTGGCCTGCGCCGTCATCGTCAAACGCGTGGATGAGCGCACCCGCTCGAAAACAGGGATTAATGAACTCTTGCGGGATTAAAAACCTACTGCTGCGATGGCAACAGCTCAGCCAAACCAACTTCCTGATCTGTCCCAAGCCGACCCCACCACTCTTCAAAATCATCATCAACCGGCGTCGCAGCTAGATTCAGATTATCTTGCGCAGCCAGCCCCTGCGCCTGATCAATGAGATCAATGATCACATTATAATTATCACGTTGACGCGACCCTTTGGGAAGGGACTTTTGCACCCCTTTTATCTGATCAAGCAACTCAGGCCCCACCAAACACCCCTCAGCGCCGCAATTATCCAACAGCACATCGAAAAGACCCCTGATTCGATCGGCAAAGTCCCCCGTATCATCCGGAACCTCGGCATAAAAACGCGCCAGACGCAACAGCGCCTTATCAACCATTTCAGGCGCGTTATCACCCTTCAATACTTTACGCAAGCCTAAAGATTTTGCATCGGAACTTAAGGAGAACAAACACTCTTGCGCAGCATCCAAAACGCTTTTCGCAAATTCCGTCTTATTCCGGCTCTTCCCATAATCTTCAACTTTCAAAAGACCTTTTAATGCCTTGGCAACATCCCTCGCCGTTTCAAATTCCAGCGGCATCGTCACTTTGACCTTACGCACAAAAGCCCCGCTGACTTCCGGATACTGTATTTTCGTCTTTGCCATTTCTTGCCTTTTTTATCGCTCTACGTTGCAAACACAAAGCGACCATGCTTAAAGTGATTGATCTGAAAATGTTATAAGCGTTTTATGGCAAAAAAAGCAATAGATATATTAAAAAATACGGAAAAACCCGCATGAGCATAAGCGTTATCGAACTCCTCGAACACCTTATAGAATGTCCCTCCGTCACCCCCAAGGATGAAGGCGCGCAGGAAAAACTGGCCGCGGCCCTTGAAAACATGGGCATGACGTGCCATCACCTGCCCTTCGGCGAAGATGAAGAAGGACGGAACGCGCGCGTGCCGAACCTCTTTGCCCGCATCGGCAGTGACGGCCCGCATCTCTGCTACGCCGGACATACCGATGTCGTCCCCCCCGGTCCGCTGGATCAATGGACCTACGGCCCCTACAATCCCCACATAGAAAACGGCGTGCTTTATGGGCGCGGCGCTTCGGACATGAAAGGCTCCGTCGCCGCTTTTGCCGCCGCCCTTTCGGCCTATATCGAAGAGCACGGCGCGCCCAAAGGCTCTGTCAGCATGCTGATTACAGGCGATGAAGAAGGCCCGGCCCTGAACGGCACAATCAAAGTGCTGGAATGGATGAAAGAGCACGGCCACATCCCCGATGTCGCCCTCGTTGGCGAACCGTCAAATCCCGACCATCTGGGACAGGAAATCAAGATCGGCCGCCGCGGCTCTCTAACCGGTCGCCTCACCGTCAAAGGAAAACAAGGCCACGTCGCCTATCCTAAGCGCGCCGACAACCCCCTGCCGCGCCTTGTTCAAGCTCTGGCCGCGCTAACGCTCTCCCAAATGGTCTTGGACGAAGGCTCAAAATTTTTTCAACCAAGTAATCTCGAACTCACCACCATCGACGTTGGCAATACCGCTGATAACGTCATCCCGGAAAGCGGCCGCGCCGTCTTCAATATCCGCTTTAACGACAATTGGACCGGAGAAAAACTGGATAAACATTTACGTACACTTCTCGATGAAACCGGCATTGATTACGACCTTAAAACAACCGTCGGTGGCGAAAGCTTTCTCACCCGGCCCGGCCCCTGGACAGATATTGTCCAAAAAGCTGTCAAGGACGTCACTGGCAAAACCCCGACCCCGAGCACCACAGGCGGCACATCGGATGCGCGCTTTATCACGAATTATTGCCCGGTTGTTGAATGCGGCGCTATTAACGCCACAATCCACCAGATCGATGAAAACGCCACGGTCGAAGATCTGGAAAACCTGACCGCGATTTATAAACGGATTTTGGAACTCTACTTCGCATAAGCGACAAGCAACGCAAGACAAGCTCAACGCTGAACGCTCTAGAGCCCTTTTTCACGGCGGATTTTCCGCCACTTGGCTACATTCGCGTTATGCTCGGCCAGCGTTTTGGCAAACACATGCCCGCCGCTGCCATCGGCTACGAAATAGATATACTCGTGCTCTTCCGGATGGAGAACCGCCTCAATCGAATCCTTGCCCGGATTACAAATCGGCCCCGGCGGCAAGCCCGCATATTTATAGGTATTATAGGGCGAATCCACATCCAGATCTTTGCGCAACAAACGCCGCCCTAAAGGCCCCTTGCCGTCGTTTTTCGGTTGCCCTTTGGTCAGCGCATAAATCACGCTCGGATCGGTCTGCAAAGGAATCCCGCGTTTAAGTCTGTTCAAAAACACTCCCGCAATCCGCGCTCGCTCACTGGCCACACCTGTCTCCTTCTCCACAATCGAGGCCAGCGTAAGAACATCACGGGTAGTTTTCAAAGGTGCGGAAGCATTTGGACATTCCAGTTTTATCCATTCTGATGAATTGAACAGATTTTCATCCGGGAAACCGCAAGCCTTAAAAATCGTTTCCCGCATAGCTTTTTGCATTTGAGACAGAATATCTAAATAGGTATCGCCTTTTTGATAACTATAAGTTTCCGGTAAATATGCACCTTCCAGAGGAAGCAAGATTTCCGTCTCGGATTTGAGGTCAGGGTTTGTTTTAAGCAGTATTTTAGTTTCCCAATTCGTCAGCCCCTCGCGCACAGTCACCCGCCGCCCTAGGGTTTTGCCTTCTTCCATTTGGAAAAGCGCCTGCTTCATGGAAATACCGGGCTGAAACTCGTACTCGCCGGCCTTCAAACTTGTATGCCGTCCGGTCAACCGGCCCATAATTTTAAAGATGGCCTTATCTGTGCTCTGCCCGCCAATAACGCTGTGATAGGAAAGCTGATCGGCAATCCCGCCAATACTGGAACCCGAAGGAATAACAATTATAGTCGGCTCTTTTAAAGGACCAGGCTTTTGAAACTCATAGGCTGCAAGCCAAAACACCGCCGCCGCAATCACAATACCGCTCGTCAGTCCATAAACAAAAAGACCGAGAACACATTTTCCGGCTTTACGGGCAAACAGATCCGCCATCCTTTAAATCGCCCGCATCACAAGGCTGGCGTTCGTCCCGCCAAAACCGAACGAATTGGAAAGAACAGTCTTAATCGCCTTCTCCTTGGCCACCTTGGGCACCAAATCAATCCCCGTGCAATTCTCGGACGGATTATCCAGATTCAAAGTTGGCGGCATCACCCCGCTTTGCAGAGCTTTCAGGGAATAGATCACCTCCACGGCTCCTGCCGCGCCCAGCAAATGCCCGATCGCCGATTTGGTCGAAGACATCGACACACTGTCCAAAGCATGACCGAACAACCGCTTGACCGCACCAAACTCGATCCCGTCACCCAGCGGCGTCGACGTCCCGTGCGCATTGATATAATCAATGTCTTCGGGATTCACCTGCGCGCGTTTAAGCGCAGCCTGCATCGCCCGGTATCCACCGTCCCCGTCCTCGGCCGGAGAAGTAATGTGATGCGCATCTCCGGACAACCCGTAACCGATCACCTCACCATAAATCTTCGCACCACGCTTTTTCGCATGCTCGTATTCTTCCAAAACAACAACGCCAGCCCCTTCGCCTATCACAAACCCGTCACGGCCCTGATCCCAAGGCCGTGAAGCCTCTTGCGGCCGGTCATTATAGCCCGTGGACAGCGCCCGCGCAGCCGCAAATCCGGCCACGCCCAACCGGCAAACAGCCGCCTCCGCACCGCCGGCCACCATCACATCGGCATCATCCAGCGCAATCAAACGCGCGGCATCGCCAATCGCATGCGTTCCTGTCGCACACGCTGTCACGACTGAATGATTCGGCCCCTTAAACCCGTATTGAATCGAAACATGCCCCGAAACCAGATTAATCAAAGCCCCCGGCACAAAGAACGGCGACAATCTGCGCGGCCCTCGCTCGCTCAAAAGCAAAGAGTTATTATAAATCCAGTCCAGACCGCCGATCCCCGAACCGATCAACACTCCGGTACGGTTTTGCGCGTCCTCATCATTTGCAACCCAGCCTGAATCCGCCACGGCTTCCTGCGCCGCCGCAACGCCGTAGACAATAAAAGTATCGACTTTGCGTTGCTCTTTAGGCTCCATAAAGAGATCTGGATTAAAAGCTCCGTCTGTCGGCGCAGCACTGTCAGTCCGCGGCACAAGCCCGGCAACTTGCGAAGAGATATCCGAAACATCAAAATGCTCGATCTTTCTTATACCGCTTTTCCCAGCCGTAAGCGCCGCCCAGTTATGATCCACCCCGACCCCGAGCGGAGAAACCATACCCATACCGGTTATAACAACGCGTCTCATATCATACTCCCAACAAAG
Organism: Alphaproteobacteria bacterium; assembly: GCA_020443075.1. Classification (GTDB taxonomy): domain Bacteria; phylum Pseudomonadota; class Alphaproteobacteria; order Micavibrionales; family Micavibrionaceae; genus TMED27. Next base: position 51,676 of record JAGRIU010000015.1, on the reverse strand, counting down.
AACCGTTACAAAGAACCGTTTTTCTGATAAACAACAGCCCGCATAACGCGGGCTGAAAGTATATAACAACCCCATAAACCCAAGCATCTTAAAACAAAGACACCCGTACAAGGGGAAAACCGATATTACTCGGCTGAATTTTCCTTGATGAAATTCACAGCATCACCAACAGTCTGGATTTTCTCGGCTGCATCATCAGGGATTTCAACGCTGAATTCTTCTTCAAAAGCCATAACCAGCTCAACAGTATCCAGAGAGTCTGCGCCCAAATCGTCAATAAAGCTGGCGCCTTCTGTTACTTTACCTTCATCAACGCCCAAATGCTCGACAACTATCTTTTTCACGCGATCAGCAATGTCACTCATCGTAAATCCTTATCTTTTGTTACTTTAATGTTTAAAAATTATCAGAGCGAATCTCGCCCGGACGCGGCAAACTTTACCAGCCTAGCCTCCGATTGCAAGCCCTTTATTGTAACTAGCACAGCTTCTCTGATGAACAAACAGCTTTTAAAGGCAAAAAACCGTCAATGTGGATAATCTTCACCTGCCTAAAGACGAAAGAACTGCTACAATTAAAGAATAAACTAAGAAGGTTTAAATGATGAAAAAGACAGTCCTACACATCCTCACCCTAGGCGCTTTAGGCATATCGGCTTTGATCCCAAACACAACGCACGCACAAGATATGAACATCGATCAAGCCTACCAAGCAATTCCACACAACCAAACGCCATATAGCCTCAAACAATCCCGTCTGCCGGACGCCGATGCAAAATATCTCGACCATTATTTTTTCGTCTCCGATATAGCGTTGCGCGCACGGGTTATGGCACTCAATCGTTTTCTTGGAAAAACGCCTGCAATAGATATCCAGACCTACAACCAAGAAGTTGAAAATGCCATTGCCAGCTTTGCCCTGATTCAAACGCCCCGTCACCTCCAACAAATTGAAAATACATTGATCAGCGCCCTACGCGATCAGCAAAGCTTTTTCAATGAATGGAACGACATGGCAGGAACCCACGGCTATAGCCGCCTACAAAAAACCTACACCCGTCATCCCAAAGTCATGTCCTCCCATCAAAAACTGATCAAAGCCTATCAAATGCTCAAACAAACCTATCCAAGTGAAACCCCTTACAATCAAAATGCCTTTTTCGATCACCTCTGCGCGCTGGACTTCATCTAACGCACACCCCTCTTTCCCACACGCTAAATTTTTGTCACAATAAGGCCCTGACATAAGGAGTTCATAAATGCCCGCCTATACCCCACCCCTCAACGACATCAAATTCATCCTGCACGATGTCCTCAAAGCCGAAGATCATTTAAACCTGCCCGGCTACGAAGAAGTCTCAGCGGACTTAATTGACCAGATATTGGAAGAAGGCGGTAAGATCTGCGAAGAAGTCCTGTTCCCCCTAAACCAGATCGGCGACCACGAAGGTTGCCGTTTCGACAATGGCGCCGTCACGACCCCCGAAGGCTTCAAAGAAGCCTACGATACCTTCGTAGCAGGCGGCTGGCCGGGCTTGGCTTGCGACCCCGAATTTGGCGGCATGGGCATGCCGATGCTGGTCAATACGGCAATGAAGGAAATGATTTGCTCCGCCAACATGAGTCTGGGCATGTATCCGGGCCTTTCTTACGGCGCATACGAAGCCTTGCATAAATTCGGCAGTGAAGAGCTCCAGCAGCTCTATCTACCCAAAATCGTCGAGGGCATATGGTCGGGAACGATGTGCCTCACCGAACCGCATTGCGGCACAGATCTCGGCCTGATCAAAACCAAAGCCCAGCTGGAAAAAGACGGCAGCTATAAAATCACGGGTACAAAAATCTTCATCTCCGCCGGAGAACATGACCTGACCGAAAATATCGTCCATCTGGTGCTAGCCAAACTCCCGGATGCCCCCGAAGGCGTCAAAGGCATTTCCCTGTTCATCGTCCCTAAATTCATCCCCGATGAAAACGGACAGCCTGGCGAGCGCAACACCGCAGTCTGCGGATCCATCGAACATAAAATGGGGATTCACGGCAATTCCACATGTGTTCTCAATTTCGATGAAGCAACCGGCTGGTTGGTCGGTGAAAAACACAAGGGCCTGCGCGCCATGTTCGCCATGATGAACGATGCCCGCCTCGGCGTCGCCATGCAGGGCCTCGGCGTCGCCGAAATCGCTTATCAAAACGCCGTAACCTATGCCAAAGAACGCCTGCAAATGCGCAGCCTCAAAGGCACGAAATACCCGGATAAACCCGCCGATCCGATTATTGTCCACCCCGATGTGCGCCGCATGCTCTTGATCGGCAAGGCCTTTACCGAAGGCGCGCGCGCACTGGCCTATTGGACAGGCCTTCAATCCGATATCGCCCTCAAACACGAAGACGAAAAAACCCGCCAGGCCGCCGATGATCTGGTCGCGCTGCTCACTCCGATCCTCAAGGCCTATCTCACCGATATGGGCAGCGAAATCGCCAACCTGTCCATGCAGGTCTACGGCGGACACGGCTATATCCGCGAATGGGGAATGGAGCAATATGTCCGCGACGCCCGCATCGCCCAGATTTACGAAGGTACCAACGGCATTCAGGCCCTCGATCTCGTCGGCCGTAAAATGGGGCAAGGCTTTGGCCGCCTGCTCCGGCGTTTCTTCCACCCCGTACAGGAATTCATCGAAACGCACCAAGCCGACGCAAACATGCAGGATCTCATCTTCCCTCTGGCCAAAGCCTTTGCCAAACTTCAGCAATCAACAGCCATGATCGCGCAAAAAGGCCTGAAAAACCCCGAAGAAGCAGGGGCAGCCTCCAGCGATTATCTGCGCCAGTTCGCTCTTGTCGCTATGGCCTATATGTGGGCGCAAATCGCCAAGACAGCGCAAGAAAAGCTGGACAAAAGCGAAGGTGACAAAGACTTTCTGGACGGAAAAATCAAAACCGCGCGTTTTTTCATGAACCGGATGCTGCCCGAAGCCGACGGCCGTTTCAAAATGGTGCTGGCCGGAGCGCAAAGTCTGATGGATCATGATGAAAGCCAGTTCTAACCATGAACGCCCCCCCCAAAGGCCCCATAGATGATCCGGAAGATGAAAACGCGCTTTGGGTTCAATTAACAAAAGACGTCAGGCCGTTAAAACGCCAAAAATCTCTAGACTCAGAGCCTTCAAAACCAAAGCCCGCACGTACAAAGAAGAAAAAACACGTACACCATACACCCCAAACACCGCCGAATATCCGGAAACCTCAAAACACACAACTGGATAAACGCACGGATGAACGCCTGCGCAAGGGCCAAATCCCCATAGAGGCCCATCTCGACCTGCACGGCTTTAATCAGGAACAGGCCCACAGCGCCGTAAACCGTTTTGTACAAAGCGCCTATCACGCCCATAAACGCTGCGTTCTCATCATCACCGGCAAAGGTCAAACCGATGCGGACGGCCTGCGCGACCCCTTAAGCCCGTCCGGCGGCATTCTTAAACAAAAGCTCCCCCAATGGCTCACGCACGCCCCACTGGCATCCATCGTACTCAAAACTTACCCAGCCAAACCCAAAGACGGCGGCCATGGCGCACTGTACGTGTACCTCCGCCGCAACAAAGAATAAAAAACGCCGCACCCTAATGAACAAGAATTACCGAACAACAATAGAATGGGAAAATGTTTGAGCCTCAAAACCCTCACGCTTATAGGTAATTTCACCTTTGTACGTTCCCGGCTCCAAAGCCTTCCCGTGCAACCGCCGCCCGGTGTAATAAAAAGACGGCCGCTTGCGGTTTTGCTCTAAAACTTTATGTGTTTGCGCAATCACCGCCCCGTCCGGACCCGTAATCCGCAAATCAATCACATCCCCGGCCCGTGCATGATAAAATCCGGCCCAATACACAATATTTTGGGCCGTCTGCGATAAATGCATCGGATGCATACGCCCTTTTTTAATCACCTCAAAATCCGGCACTTTATCTTCAAAGCCGCCGTCAAACACAGCATACGGCTCATACGCAATCTCGTCCTTCCACAAAGAGCGCTTGAACCCGCCGCACCCGTCCTGATTGGTCAGGCCTGTAAAAGGATCGACATGCGCCCCTTCCCAAATCACGCTGAAATGCAAATGCGGGAACTCGGCATAGCCGGATTGACCGACCTGCGCGATCACATCCCCGGCCCGAACCTCGTCCCCCGGCTTAACCTTCAAAGACCCGTCCTTCAAATGGCAATAAAACGTCTCCAGCCCCGGCCCATGACGAAGCAATATCCCATTGCCGCAATCTTTATTCTCCGCGCGGATCGCCTTGTACGCCTCTTCGGATTTCATCATATCGCTTTCGCCGTCACGCACGCGCTCAACGCGCCCATCCGCCCCGGCCAGCACATTCACCCCGGCCGCCATCTCCAAACGGCTGCGCAAAGCAAAATCCACCCCTTTATGCGCTTCATAAGTCTTCACGCCGCATTTAAAATCCTTATGCGAATCCGCAGACGGATCCACATCGAGATAATTCACGGCCCAGCAATCTTTGCCCAACGTACAACCCAGCGGCAAAATAAAGCGCGGAGTACTTTCTGCGGCCAACGCCCGCTCGTTTTTGCCAAATCCGGCAAAACAGGCTATAAAAACGGCAAATATAAATATGAATAAGCGCATGGAGCTATAAAAGCAAAAAGATGGCCCTCAGCGCCAGCGCTATTTAATTGACATAAAATAAAGTTTTAGGTATTGTATGCCGCAAACGGCAGGGGAAAAATGCAAGATCATACAAAAAGAATTCCGCTCAACGCTAGCCAACCAAGTGCGCGCAAAAATTTGTCCAAAGCCAATGAAATAGACTGCAAAATCTTTTTGCTCGTCCCGGAAAGGCACAACCTGCATCGTTATTTCGGTGTAAAAGCCGAGCACACAAGCCAAAACAATATGCGCACATGGGAACAAAGAGCCCATTCATATACCCGAAATAAACCCCGCACGCCCTATGCCAAAATCGAACCTCAAACAACAGCGGATTTTTTTGACCAATTTGACAGAGTTTATAACCCTAAAAACATATATTTTGTTTGCGAAAACCGTATGCGCGCGCTCATGGGCTTGGGCGCGGATAATATCAAAACAGAATTTTCTGACAAAAGCGGCCTTCTCTACGTCTCCGACACCTTGCTCGTCGGCTGGCCCCGCATAAAAGGACGAGGCAAAGACAGAACCCTCGCCTACCCCTTTAAACGTTCAACGGACGGGAACTTCTCACAAGCCTCTGTGCAATGGCAAACTCTGGAAGACCACCTGCCGATGCCGCAAAAACCGGAACAAAGAATAAGATTGGATCTGGCAGGTTAAAATGGACATCGAAGCCGTAAAACACGACAACCGCCCGATCGTTCTGGATATGCGTTTTGATCCGGGCTGGAAAAGCCAGCGCCTGAATTTTCAAGCCAGAGCCGCCGATCGACTACAACGACCACATAACGCACCCCAAAAATTCTCGCAAAAACCGCACATATTCCCGGCCTACAGCACGGCAGAATTTTTACAAATAAGCGCCGAGATTCGCAGCCTTCGGCCTCTTTCTCTACAAAACAGAGGCTTTGTGAGTTGGGAAAGCGATCTATACCGATACCCGAACATCGTCCTCGGGCGCAACGCACAAAAAATTATAGCCCTCAAAAACGCCTTTCATATCGCCGGCGATCCGGGCAACACACCTCGCAGTCCGCGCATGGAAATGCTGGATGCAATCGATCCACAAAACCCTCGAAGAATTACCGCTTTTCCATGCCTTCTCTATTCCTATCCGTCAAAAGACACAAAAAACGGCGGTAAAGGCGAAACAGGCGTTCTCTTTGACAAGGGCTTTACACTCGGCTCGGGCAGTAAAGATCATAGCGGCAACCTCGTTTATTCTCCAACCATCCAAACCCAGAACCAAAGAATAAGAGAGCGCATTACATCACACGATCTCGTGGCCGTTTTCGCCATGCCGCGCATCCGCATGGATCAGGCTTCAGAACAAATGGATATGATTTTTGGAGAGTCCGACCCGGTCGATCAATTTTTCCGTCTAACCCTGCGCGTCACCAACGACAAACAAATCGCCACCGACATCCCTGCGGCCATGCTGCATATATAAAAACCTAAAGAATAAACTTGCTCAAATCCGCTGACTTTAACAGCTCCCCGACATTATCCTTCACATGCTGAGCTGTAATCGTCACCGTTTCCCCGCCCCGGTCTGACGCGCTAAAACTGATCTCTTCCAGAAGTTTTTCCAAAACCGTATGCAGCCGCCGCGCCCCGATATTCTCGACGCTTTCATTAATCTCAAACGAAAGCCGCGCAATCTCGTCAATCGCCTCCTCTTCAAAGACAAGCTCCACATTTTCAGTGCCGAGCAGCGCTACATATTGCTTGGGCAAACTGGCCTCTGTTTCTTTCAAGATCCGCTTGAAATCTTCAACCGTGAGCGCGCGAAGCTCAACGCGGATCGGCAAACGCCCCTGCAACTCCGCCAGCAAATCCGACGGCTTGGCATAATGAAACGCCCCCGAAGCGATAAAAAGAATATGATCGGTCTTAACAGGCCCGTGCTTGGTCGTCACGGTTGTCCCTTCAATCAACGGCAGCAAATCACGCTGCACGCCTTCGCGGGACACATCGCCGCCGCGCACATCCTGCCGCGCCGCAATCTTGTCGATCTCGTCCAGAAAGACAATCCCGTTCTGCTCCACCAGTTCCAGAGCAATAGAGACGATTTTATCCTCATCAAGCAACTTATCGGCTTCCTCGGCCATCAAAATGTCATAGCTTTCATCCACGCGCATTTTCTTCTTCTTCATGCGCTCGCCAAAAGCCTTGCCCAGCATATCCCCGACATTGATCATGCCCATGGAAGCCCCCGGCATTCCGGGAATATCCATCATACTGCCCATCGGATTGGCATTATCCTGCACCTCGATCTCGATCTCGCGTGCGTTCAGCTCTCCCGCGCGCAGCTTTTCGCGGAAATTCGCCCGCGTCCCCTCACCGGCGCTTTCCCCGACCAGCGCATCCAAAACGCGCTCTTCCGCATAAATTTCAGCCTGCGCCGTCACGCTTTTGCGCATTTGATCGCGTGTCATATGCATCGCATTTTCAGTCAAATCCCGAATAATCGATTCCACATCCTTGCCCACATAGCCCACTTCCGTGAATTTCGTAGCCTCCACCTTCACAAACGGCGCCTGCGCCAGCTTCGCCAACCGCCTTGCAATCTCTGTCTTACCAACGCCGGTCGGGCCGATCATCAGAATATTTTTCGGATAAATCTCTTCCTGCAAATCCTTATCGAGCTGCTGACGCCGCCAACGGTTACGCAGCGCTATCGCCACCGCCTTTTTTGCATCGGACTGCCCGATAATAAAGCGATCCAACTCGCTCACAATCTCGCGCGGAGAAAAGGAAGGAATGCAAAGATGATCTGTTTTTTCGCTTTTCAAACTCATAAGGCTGATAACAATAGCCCCCCCGCATAAAAGGTCAAGCCGTGGAAGCACACAAAAACATTAGGATGTAAATTTATAGCGATTTTTAAGCATGCAGAGCCTTCATAAACTGATCAACCTGCACCAGCTCGGCCTGAATAGCCGCCAAAAGCTGCTTCTTATCGGATTCCGGCTCATCATAACGTCGCTCAGCCTCAAAACACAGGCCCGAAAGCGTATTCGCCCCCAAGTTAGCCGCCGCCCCCTTCAATTTATGTGCAGTCTTTTTCCAAAGCTCTGCACCCTCCTCGCTCATATGATCTTCCAGAGCTTCCAAACCGAGCACGGCCTGCTCAAGAAATATATCAAAAAACGCCTGTTCTTCCTCAATATCCCCATCTGTAAACTGCCGTAAATGCGAAAGATCGATAACAGCTTCGAGACTCTGCCCGTCATGTGCTTCCGCAGGCTCGAGAGCTCGTGTCAAAACAGCGTCTTCAGCAACATCGGCCGGCAGATGCCGTAACAAAACATCAACCAGCCTGCGCCGGACAATCGGCTTACTTAAATAGTCATTCATGCCCGCATCCAGGCATTTTTCTTGCGTCTCGCGCATCGCATCAGCCGTCACGGCGACAATAGGAACAGCCTCCATGCCCTGCGCAGCTTCAAATATGCGAATAAGCCGCGCCGCTTCAAGCCCGTCCATTTTCGGCATATGATAATCCATCACAACGCAATCAAATGGCCCGTTCGTCTTATACTGTTCGACGGCTTCGAGTCCTTGTGAAGCCTCCACAACTTCTGCAGCTCCAAGCTTTTTCAGGATCTTACTCATCATCATCAAATTCGTCGGATGATCATCCGCCGACAAAATACGCAAGCCTTTAAAAATTTGTTCGTTATTCTCGACGCGCCGATCTTGCAAGGAACCCTTGGAAGATAGACACGCCCGCTCCTGATTTTTAAGCTCGTCCAGATGCGCCCCAACGCTAAAACAAAATGTGGTCCCTTCTCCCAAACGGCTTTGAACGCCGATTTCACCATCCATCATATCCACCAGCTGCTTGCTGATCGCCAGCCCCAAACCGGTCCCGCCAAAATTACGCCCTTCCAGCGTTTGAAATTTGTTAAAAATCAGTCCGATCTTATCATCCGGAATCCCGATCCCTGTATCGCTAACCGTAAATTGAATGTGCGTCGGGTTTTTAGACGGCATCGGAGCAATCGAGATAGAAATCCCGCCTTTATCGGTAAATTTGATCGCATTGCCGACCAGGTTGTTTAAAACCTGGCGAATACGCAGACAATCATTAAACACCTGCTCCGGAAGATCCAGATCCAGTTCAACCCGAAAGTCCAGCCCCTTCTCCCGCGCCAGATGCCGTAAAAATCCGATACTGTTTTTCACCAGCTCTTTTACATCGAACGCATGCATTTCCAGAGAAAACTCATTGGCCTCGATCTTGGAAAAATCAAGAATATCGTTAATCAGCTCCAGCAAATTCTGCGCCGATCCGTTAATCGTCTGCGCCAGCTCGTGCCCCTCGCCACCAAGTTCCGCCTCAAGCAAAAGCTCGGATAAACCGATAATCCCGTTCATAGGCGTCCGCAGCTCATGGCTCATAGTCGCCAGAAAATCGCTTTTGGCAAGGCTGGCGGTGTCAGCACGTTTTTTCGATTGCTGAAGTTCGCTTTCATACATTTTCCGCACCGTAATATCGCGCTCAATCGCCGTAAAATGCGTAATCTCTCCCTCTTCATTGCGCACAGGTGTAATGCTGATATCCAACCAATAAGGCCGCCCGTTTTTAGAATAATTCTTAAGCTCGCCCTGAAAAGAGCGCCCTTCTTTTAAACGCTCTTTCATCATCTCAAGCGTCTTAGAATCCGTTTCTGCGCCCTGTAATATCCGAGGTGTTTTGCCGATGACCTCTTCGGACCTATAACCCGTAATTTTTGTAAACGCATCATTGACATAGATAATATGCGGCCCGCCATTCTCCAGATCCGCATCCGTGATCATCACCCCGTCTTTGGCATTAATAACCGTTTCTTCCAAAAGCCGCGCATTCTCATGAAGCTGCTTGTTGACCGCATAGATCTCACGGCTTTTATGCTCCAGAATATCTTCGGCCGCCAACCGGGCTTTTTTCTCGCGCTCCAGACGTTTTTCCAAACGCCTGATCCGCAAATACACATCTTCATCACCTACAAAACCCTGTTCTATGTAACCGGATATGCTCATACCTTCTCCAACCTAAAAACTCGCCCGAAACACCCAGGCGTATTCTGATCCTCATAAGAAACCGCGATATCCTCATCAAAAAAATCAATACACCCGCAGATAAGCCCATGCGCAAAATCGGCAAACGGACAAGAAGATCCGTATTCCAAAACCAAAGTCCGGTGACTGCGATCGCGCACCTTCAAGCTGGGAAGCTGGGCATCGGAATAAAGCTTTTTAACCTCGACATGCACAACATTGTGAACGCTTTCCAAAAATTCAAAGGCGTTTTGAGGCTGATCAAAAAAATGCGGCATCATAACACGAAAACGTTCAAACAAATGATGGCCGTACGTATAAACCAAATCACGTACAGACACGCTCGTACGTTTTGCCAAAGCCGCAACGATGGTCAGAAGCTCATGATGATCGTAGGTCCCGATGCGGGTATAAGCCCCGTCATGAACAAAGGAGCAATCATCCAGAACATCATCCACCATATCCGCCCCGAAACGAGCCTCAACCATCTCCAACAACTCCGTGAAAACGATGCCTTTCATAGTCCCTCCTCAAAAAACTCAACCACCGGCGCGCACATAACGCAGGAGATCATCTCGCACGAAAGGTTTGGAAATAAACCCTTTCGCACCCGTATTTAATGTTTCGGTCATATAATCCAAAGTACTGTTCGCACTAAACATCACAACACAAATCCCCGGATCATTCCGCATGGCCCATTCCAAAACCTCTTGTCCGCTCATATCCGGCAGATCGATATCCAGAAAAACAATATCGGGCTGATAAGATTGCAGCATGGCAAATGCCTGATGAGCCGTCGGCGCTGTCGCAAATTCACATGCATCTTTGAGGCTCTTGCGCACCATCCACCGTGTCACCGGGTCGTCTTCGACCAGCAAAACTTTTTTGGTATGAACATTAAGCTTCTCGCAGCACGCAGACAAAGAGGTCGCCCGCTCGAACAAATCCGCCTTATCGGCGACAAAACTCTGGGAGTCCAAAACCTTCACCGATAATGTCTCGAAACGCTGAGGCGCAAAGTTTCCGGCATGCTCAAAAAACATCTCGGCATACTGTTCGCCATCTGCTTCCAAATCATAAATCGCATAATGCGCCAACAATGAATCCGCCTCGAGCAACAAATCACAAAGCTGCCCCGCCATCTGCTCCAGAACATCAAGCGGCACACCCTTGCAAATCACATGAATCTGCCGTGCATTACAAAAAAAAGCCCGGCCTTCTATATCCTTGAGATAAGACTCCAAAACAGACTGCGCCCAGACATAATAACCAAGATCTTGGCCAACCGGCTGGTCTTCAGTATCCATAGCCACATGCACGCAAGACCACCCTCGCCAGCTTTGAGGCGTCTGCCCGATCGATGAAACAATAACGGCCAGCTCGGCATCGGCGTTAATGGATTGTATCTGCATAAGAAGTCTCCTTGATATGTTTACGCTGGATAAAAGGGGATTTTTGGATATATTGCGACAGCTTGGTTTTATTAAAAGGCTTACCGACAAAACCTTTCGCGCCGTTCTCAACAGCTTTAAGAACATTGTCCCGATCGCCGTTACCGCTCAGCATCACCACATAAGCACTGGGATCAATTTCAAAAATTTTCTTCAAAATTTCATGCCCGTTCACATCCGGCAAACCGATATCCAGAAACAAAACATCCGGCGCTTTCTCAATATAACGCCGCAGAGCCTCCAGACCTTCTCCGGCCACAGAAACGCTGTAAGAGTTCTGAATCGCATTGCGCACAAGCTTTTGTGTAAAAACGTCATCTTCAACCAGCAAGATCTCAGGAGACGTACGGTTTGCGCGGCGCCGAACCAAATCATGTGTCACAACTGAATCAATTTGCCCGTCCAGAACTTTACGAATATGAGCCTGAACTTGTGTCTGGTCCGCCAGATTTTTAACACGGGCCTGCTCTTCTTCATAAACCCTGATTTTAGTCTCGCACAGCCCTTTCAAATACACCCAATCCACTTGCACCTCATAAAGAAAGGCCAGCTCCTCCAAAGAAGAGGAAGCTGGCCCGAGTTTGGGGGCTAAGTGAGATAAAAACAGGCTAACGTTTTTCTGCGTCAAAAAACGCGCCAGTATAAAAACATCGCCGTCATGGCACCGATAAAGCCGTAAAGCTCGAATATCGTCAAAAACCATAAGAGTGCGGCTCAAAATCAAAAGCACGTCATCCGAGGTTAAATCTTGTTGCAATGGAAAGGATGAAAACCGCAAGTGAAGACACCGCTGCGCTTGTCCGGCCTGCCATTCGGATTGAAGAGCGTCTAACAATTGCCTTTCAGCTTTTTGCACAATAATTCTCATACTTTACACCCTATAGTTATATTTAGACCTCCTTAACTAATAACTATAACTGCACAAGCCATGCCATTTATATTTATAAATAATATCAATAACTTAAATTAAATCATACACAAAATTCTCATTTTAAAACGTTTTATTATGAGAAAATAAACAAAAATTCTCGTTTTGAAACTATTCTTTAAAACCTTTGGCTGTATAATAAAACGAGATAAAAAAGCTAAAAAGAAGGATATACACGCCATGAACGCATCCGTCCTGATCGTCGATGATGACCTGATGCAACAAAAAATGCTCTCGACCTTGCTTCAAAGGAAACTCAGCCTAAACTCACTCACCGCGCCCAATGGGCGAGATGCTCTGCAAATCCTCGAAGACGACAAAACCTCACAAATCAAACTCATCATCCTCGATCTGGAAATGCCCGTCATGGGCGGCATGGAAACGCTCGATATCCTCACACGCCAATACCCGTCCCTGCCCGTCATCATGCTCACCGGAAGCAAAGACATACAAGACGCCACAAAAGCCATGAAAATGGGCGCCATAGACTTCATCACCAAACCCTATGAAGGCGACCGCATGGCCGTCACTGTCAAAAACGCTTTAAAACTCAGCCTGCTCTCCAAAGAAGTCAAACGCCTGCAAAGCGAAAAAAACAGCCGCTTCAGTTTCGAAGATCTTATCGGCTATAACGGCGGCCTCAGTGAAAGCGTACGTATCGGACAAAAAGCCGCCGCATCAGATATCCCGGTCTTGCTCACCGGTGAAACAGGGGTCGGCAAGGAAGCCTTTGCCAAAGCCATTCACGGCGAAAGCATCCGCGCCCAAAGCCCATTCATCGCGATAAACTGCGGCGCCATCCCCACCCAGCTCGTTGAAAGCACCCTGTTCGGCCATGAAAAAGGCGCCTTCACCGGCGCCACCGAAAAAACAAAAGGAAAATTTCGTGAAGCCGAAGGCGGCACTATTCTGCTCGATGAAGTCGGGGAGCTCCCGCTCGACGCCCAGGTCAAGCTCTTACGGGTCCTGCAACAAAAAGAAGTCGAACCCGTCGGTGCCGCCAAACCTGTCCCTGTAAATGTACGCATCATTTCGGCCACCAACCGCGACCTACAAGCAGAAATACAAAAAGGCCGCTTCCGCGAAGATTTATACTTCCGTCTCAACGTCCTTGAAATAAAAATCCCGCCTCTTCGTGAACGCAAGAGCGACATAGCGCTTCTAACCCGCTATTTTATAGAGCGCATCTGCGCACAGAACAATGCGCCACCATGCACCATAGATACACAAACTGAAGAGCACCTATACACATACGGCTGGCCGGGAAACGTACGCGAGCTTGAAAACACCATCAACCGTGCCATGGTCCTGCGCGACAGTGATGTTCTCACCATCGAAAACATCTTGAAAACGGCTCCTAAAATCGAAAAAAACCAAAGCACCGGAAAAACGCTCGGTGTACAAAATCCGGCAACCGCCTATCCGCTCCTCAATTCTGAGGGCCATTTCAAAACCATCAAGCAAATAGAGCAGGAAATCATGCACATCGCCCTTGAACACTTCGAGCAAAATATCTCGAAAACCGCTCAAGCCCTCGGCATAGCCAAATCTACTTTTTACCGCAAATATAATGATCAGATAAAAAATGGTAGCGGAGGAGGGACTTGAACCCCCGACACAAGGATTATGATTCCTCTGCTCTAACCGGCTGAGCTACTCCGCCACATCGAAAGACGAAAGATGTTATGGCCCGCTTTTAAAAAGCTGTCAAGCTTTGTCTGGAAATGAACTCAAAGCTCAGGCAATCTTCTTAAGCTCACCCATAAAGTGATCCATCTTCTCCAAAAGATCCTGAACCTTCTTAACGGTTTGATCGGATAAGACACTCGTAACCTCAGCCACACGCTGTGCAGCCTCATCAACGTGACCAATCTCGTCATTAATATTGCGGATATTCTGCGCGGCCTGAGATGTCCCTTCAGACGCCTTCCCGGCGCTCGACGCAATCTCCCGTGAAGCCGCATTCTGCTCCTCCACTGCCGCTGCCACAGCCGAAGCGGCCTCGCTGATATCCGTAATAATTTTACCAATCCCGTCAAAAGAACGAACCGCACTTTGAGTAGCATTTTGAATACTGGCAATCTGTTGTCCGATCTCTTCGGTCGCCCCGGCCGTCTGCTGGGCCAGATCCTTAACCTCGGCCGCCACCACGGCAAAACCCTTACCGGCATCCCCCGCGCGCGCCGCCTCAATCGTAGCATTCAGAGCCAATAAATTTGTCTGTTCGGCAATCTGCTCGATCAACTGGACAATTTCACCAATCTTCTGAGCATTCTCTGAAAGCTCCTGAACCGTTTTCCCGGACTCACGAGCTTCATCAACAGCGTTCTTCGCCATATCGGACGTACGGCTCACCTGTTGACTAATCTCGGCAATCGAACTCGACATCTCCTCGGCTGCGGCAGAAATCGCTTGCACATTCACCGATGTATCATCAGAAGAACTCACCGCAGCATAAGCGCCGCTACGTGTTTGCCCGACAGCCTCCCCCATAACCTGCGCAGTCTGGGACAAGCTAGACGCATTGGTTGTAATGTCGCTCACAACATCTTTCAAAGAATAGTCGACATCATTGGCAACATCGGTAAAACTCTGCATTTTAGCTTCAACGCTTTCAGTCGCACGATTGATAACACGTGTACCGTTCAACAAAGAACCTTGCATCCCCCCTTCCATAATCCGCCTGAAATACTGGTTATTCCCGACATAAACCATGGCCGCCGTCGCTTCGCGCACGAAAGCATCCATGTAATCAATCATTTCATTGACGCTCCACTGAAAATCTCCAAAATCTCCGCCCTCGCAAATATCAATCAAACGCGATTCAAAGTCTCCTTTCGCAACAGCAGCGCATACATCCTGTGTCCGGCGCAACTCGCCCTCCACGCGGCGTTGAAAGTAAACGATGCCAGCCAAAGCGGCCAAAGTAACAAACAACAAAGACAAACTCAAAATATGCATCCCGGGCCCGTCTATAAAACCGGTCAGCCACGATAAAACAGCACTCACCATCGCAGCCGTGGCGCTAAACTTAGCCTTGGAGAGAGAAGAAGAATTCGTCATAGCCAACGCCCTTTTCTTTTAGAATTTGCAAAAGATTATTATACGCACTGTTCATACCGTCTTTACGGTTTTTATACCGCTGCTCTTCTTCCAAAAGCTGCTTGTAAAGAGGAATAATTGTCGAATCCAAAATCTTGCGATCAGGAACGCGGCGGTTCGAATGATATCCGTTGACATTTCCCGCCCCGTCATAAGACGGCGTTACATGGGCCAAAACCCAGTAGTGATCACCGTTTTTGCACATATTGACAACGTAGGCGAAAATCTCTTTCTTCGCCTCGAGTGTATCCCAGAGTAATTTAAAGACACAGCGCGGCATATCCGGATGCCGGATCATACTATGAGGTTGCCCGATCAATTCGGCTTCGTTATACCCGGCAACGCGCATGAAAACACGGTTCGTGTAAATCATACGTCCTTTCAGGTCTGTTTTGCTGACGATAATTTCATCGGGTTCAAAAAAACGCTCGACGCCGCTCGGCACGATAGACAGGGCCATATGAATGCTCTCTCGTTATGATAATGGAAGACAGACGCAGATACGCTCAAAGTATAACTGATCTAATTAGTTTTGACGATTGATTTTAATCAAAAAAACCAGACAAACATATTAAAAAATTGAAATATTGGTCTACGACATGGTATAAATGGAGAATAAGAATTTTTTCTGATTTTTATTTTTACTCGTGTACCCACAAGTAACCGGCGAGAAAAGGCATAATACAAAGCCTGTCCGGTTGTCTTTGTACCTTTAAACCAGGATCTTAAATGAACGTTGATTTTGAAAAATTAGAGGAAAATGTGAAGGCCGCCTCACGTCTTCTTAAAGCGCTTTCAAACGAAAAACGCTTGATGATTATATGTTCTTTATACGAACAAGAACTCTGTGTTGGGGATATAGAAAAACTCGTAAATCTAAGCCAATCGGCACTCTCACAGCATTTAGCGCGCTTACGCCGCGATGGGTTCGTCAAAACCCGCCGCGATGCTCAAACCATATATTACTCCTTAAACGATCCGGCCACCCGCAGTGTTCTGGAATGTCTTTACAATTACTACTGCAAAGATTGCCTATCGAAAGGTTGTTAAAGCGAACGGGCCCTGAGACTCAAATGCTAATGCATCGTGCACTGGGCTTTTTCGCCTAGTATCTGCCGCGGAGAAAAACGCTCTAAAACCTCTTCCGGTTTTAAAATCCCTAACGGATCACGCCGAAGAACCTGCACATTGTCACCTTTAGGCGCATGGAGCACCGGGTCTGAACGCGAGGAAAACAAAACCAGAGACGGACACCCCGTCGCCCCGATCAAATGCATTGGCCCCGTATCATTACCGATCGCCCCGGCCGCTTCGCGCCCCAGAGCGGCAATCTGCGCAAAACTGGTTTGTGATGTTAAATCCAAAACCTGCGGACATTGCTCCACCATTTCGGCTGCAATCTGCACCTCAGAGCCCGTACCGATCACAACAGGCTGAAAGCCCAAGCCCGCCACCATTTGCGCCAAACGCGCAAAATGAGAGGAAGGCCAGCGCTTTTCCGGCCGGCTCGGCGCACACCCAGGCACAAGCAGCACAAAGGGACGCTGCAAGGAAAACCGAGACAACTCCCCCTTCATCCAGTCCAGATGATCAAGACTGACATCCGTAATCCCGGCCAGAGTCAACGCCCGTACATGCCGATCAAAACCATGCTGGGTCTTTTTGCAATAATCGCGATTTTGATGCGAAGCCCCTTTGGCAATCCCGACCCACTCGGGTTTGCGGCGAAATAATTTAAAATAAAACCCTGTCCGGTCATTATTCTGCAAATCATAAACGCGTTTAAAAGGCTTGCTGTTCAAGGCCCTACGCAAAGCCAGCCAACCGGAAAAATTAAACAAGCCCGGCCGTTCGTCAATCCAGATTTGATCAAAATACCCGCAATCTTTCGCAAAACCCTCAAACGGTTTGGTCGTCAAAAGCGTAATGCGCGCACCTGGATGCGCACGGCGGATCGCCGCCATCGGCCCCAGCGCCTGAATAAAGTCACCCAAAGCACCGAGCTTGATCACCAGAATATGTTCAACTTCGTTCTCAGCCATAACATCAAACCATTTTACAAACCAATTAGTCTGTTAATATCGCCCGCCAGCAACCCTGTGCAAATGAAATGGATTTTCATTCTGCGCATGCGGCTGGATTTCACCACGCAAAAGCTCGGCATACACATCCAAAGTCTTATCAACCATTTGTTCTTTGGTAAAATACGCCGCCACATGGGCCATGGCCCGCGTCGCCAGCATAGACCGCTGGGTCGGTCCCAAAGCCAGAGCCTCTTCTATCGCTTTGGCCAATGCCTGAGGATCTCCCGGCTCAACCAACCAACCGGTTTGTCCGCGAATAATGGTTTCCTGCGCTCCGCCATGATCGCTGGCAATAATCGGCCGCCCCATCGCTTGCGCCTCAACCGGTACGCGGCCAAACCCTTCCGGATCCGTCGAAGGACACACGACAACCGTCGAAAGCATATAGGCTGCGGGCATATCGTTACAATGATCGACCATGCGCACCTGCGCACCAAGCCCCTTCTCCTCAATTGTCTTTTCCAGTTCCAACCGGTAGTCTTTACGGCCCTGATCCGAGCCGATAATAACGCAGAACAAATCTTTCCGGCCAATCCGCTCCAGCGCCTCGATCATCACCTGATGCCCTTTCCAGCGCGTCAAACGCCCGGGTAGCATAATAATATTCGCCCCGTCAGGTATCCGCCACTCCTGAGCCAGCGTAATCATCCGATGAGGCGTCACGGCCGTCGGATGAAAACGGTCCAGCGGAATACCGCGCGGGATCAAACGAATCGTGCGATCATCGAGCTGAAAATTGGTCTTCAGATATTCCGAAACATAATGAGAAATCGCAATCACGCGCTCACCTTGGGCAATCGAGCTATTATAAAACCGTTTTGGCTCGCCGCTAATATTATAAGGCGCGTGACACGTCGTCATAAAATGCGCCTTGGATTTCCGGCACGCCGCATAAGCACTCCAGGCCGGGGCACGGCTGCGCGCATGCACGATATTGACGTTATAACGATCAATGATCCGGCGCAAAGCGCTAATATTCTTCCACATAACCAAAGGGTTTTTCGAATGCACCGGCATATTGATATGCACAGCCCCGATCCGCGCCAGCTCGGGCACACGGCTTCCGCCATTAGACACCACAAGCGCCTGAGCGCCCCCGGCTACAAGCTCTGAGGCCACATCAATGCAGCCCTGCTCAGCCCCGCCGGGACCCAAACAGGGAATAACCTGCATAATAACCGGCTGCGTCTGAAATCCGCCCATAAATTAAAGCCTCTAAGCCCTTGTCAAATTTACTGATCCAAAATCCATCGCCTGACCGGGCCTTGCCCGAACGCGCGCTTGCCTATATATCACATAGAAACGACATAAAAGAAAGATCAAGCCGCATGACCATGGCCTATTTGCACCGCGAAAACAAGCCTGCGCTAGCCTATATCCACCAACCCGCTTCACCGGAAAGAGAAAACCTTCCACTTGTTATCTTTTGCGGGGGATACCGCTCGGACATGCAGGGCACCAAAGCCCAATACTTCGAAGAACAATGCGCCACACGCGGACAAGCCTATCTGCGCTTTGATTATTCCGGACACGGCCAATCCGAAGGCATATTCGAAAACTGCACGATCGGCGATTGGCTCGAAGACGCGCTCGCCATTTTAGACCATGGCCTGAAACAACACAGCGGCAAAGTGCTTGTCATTGGCTCCTCCATGGGCGGATGGATCGCCCTTCTCCTGGCCGAATATCGGCCCGAAGCCTTATGCGGCCTGATCGGCATTGCCGCCGCGCCCGATTTCACCGAGGACATGTTCGCGCAGCGCCTCACACCCGAACAACAAAAAACACTAATGGAAACGGGCATCGTCGCCGTTGAAAACGATTACAGCGATGAACCATACCATTTCAGCAAAAGCTTCTATCAAGAAGCCAAAAACCACCTGCTTTTAGATAAACCTCAAAACCCGCCTTGCCCCATCCATCTTTTTCAAGGCAAACAAGACGCCGACGTGCCGTGGCAAACAGCCGTAAAAATCCAGAAATGCTACGGAGAAAAAAACGTCGAAATCACCTTTATAGAAGACGGTGATCACCGCTTATCGCGTCCACAAGACCTGGCACAGATCGATTCGGCCATCCGGAAAGCCTCCGGCGTCTAAACCGCCTCACTTGCGGTTATATTTCATTGTCTGGCCTTTAACATGCCCGCCGGTTTTTTTATCGGAACCATAGACAATGCCGCCTTCACTGGCGAACGGCCCCACACCGAAGAGGGCCAGAACCCCGAACAAAACAATAAAGAACCCGGCAAAGCCAAGACCGACAAAAAACGCTTTAAACGTCAAAAAATAATCAATCCACGCCCATGTCTGCGGATCGAGCGTCTCGACGGCCTGTTTATAGCTATTCACCTCGTATGTCGTCCAGATAAACCCCAGAGCGCTGAACTTAAACTGCTCTCGAACCAGATCAATCGAAAACGGTTCCGTCAGCAAATAATTCTGGTAAAACAGATACACATCATGCCCCAAAGCCACCGAAGCCGGGATCAAAAGAAGAAAAATCAGAAAGCCGCCGCGCATGGAAAACGCCCCTATAAAAATAAAACACTGTAAAGCAGTGTAGCAACGATCAAAGCATTCGAAAAGACCTCTTGCACTTTCGCCATCAGAACGTTAGTCTGCGCACGCAAAAAATCTTTAGGCAAAAGTCCTTGGGAGAGGTGGCCGAGCGGTTTAAGGCGCACGCCTGGAAAGCGTGTTGGGTGCAAGCCCTCGCAGGTTCGAATCCTGTCCTCTCCGCCATTTTTACACCCCCAAACACCAGCGCAATACCTGGAACTCTACAGAAAGACGTTGGCTATCCTCTCGAAATATGAATATGATATGCTGGAAAGAAGTAAACGCTCTCACGTAAAAGTACAAATATGGACATCAAAAACAGCGCAACATTAAAACTCTTAGGCCTTGCAACCCTCATCATCATAACAGCCCTGTGTTCTCAGGCTGCTCGTGCCGACGAAAAAGGACAAAAAATAGCTCAAGCTGTTTATGATCGCCCTGATGGTCAGACTGCGGTTTTACAAACGACCATGATTTTGAGAAGCAAAGATGCGTCCGAACGCTCTCGTGAGTTTTACAGTTTTCGCAAAGACTTAAACAACGGAGAAATTCTCTCCCTTATTCGCTTCGCCCTGCCCAAAGATGTAAAAGATACGGGCCTGTTAACGCAAAGCCACGCCGACGGCACCAGCGATCAATGGCTCTATCTGCCCGCATTGGGACGCGAACGCCGCATTGCTGGCGAACGTAAAGGCGGCCGCTTTGTCGGTTCGGAAATTTATTACGAGGATTTGCAAGACCGCAAACCAAACCAGGATACCCACACCTACAAAGGCCGCGAAACCATTGAAGGCGCCGCTTGCGACGTCATAGAGAGCGTTCCGGTTGATGCGGGAAACTCCACATACTCAAAACGCATATTATGGGTCCACCCGCAAACCCTTATTCCTATCCGGATTGATTTTTATAAAGACGCAAACGATCAACCCGTCAAACGTCTTAAAGTTAAGAAAATTGAAAATATACAAGGAAATTGGACAGTGATAGAAACCCAGATCACGGACCTGCAGGAAGGCTATGAAACGCATATCCTTAATCATAAAACCATCTATGATCAGGAACTGCCTGATGAGCTTTTCTCTCAAACAACTTTACAAAACCCTCTGGAAGATCAAAAATACCGTCCATAGTTCTTTGACAAGCTGTATTTTAAACTATGAAAAATAAAAAAATCATCCGCTCAAACGCAAAAGCCAAATTGACAACTTTACTGACAAGCTGTGCGGTGGTCAGTTTATATATCGCCACACCTGCTCAGGCGCAAAACATCTCGAAACCGGCAATCGACGCCCTGTTGGCCGATGGCGGTGGACAAGTCAAAATTTATACATTCCCGGAAAACAATGCACAAACATCATCGAATCCGGCCAGTGCCAGTGCCAATGTAAATAACCAAGAACAAAACAAACCAGTACAAAATATTGAGCCGGCCTCCGGCAACGGGCAATCTTTTTCCTTCGGACAAAGCATCACGGCAGAAGAACCGGGCGTAACCGACAGCGAAGAAACGCCGATGATGCCCCCGGAAGAAGATAAAAAGCCGTGTTGTGAGCCCGATCTTTCGGCAAAATTCGAACTCAAAGGCGGTTACCTCCCCGATAGTGATTCCAGATCGGATTTCACCGGATATGCCAAAACCAGTCTAAGCGCAACCGGACAGATCAATGACAACCTAGACTTCAAGGCTTCCCTGGATATTGATCACATACAAGAAACGGGGGGACATGATTTTTCGGAAACAGATGTGCGCTACGATGAAAACTACCTTCGCTATAAAAATGGCAATTTCAGCACGACATTAGGAGCCCAAAGAGTAATTTGGGGACGCGTCGACGATATCAAACCCACAGATCAATTAGGCCCGCAAGATCTAAGAACTTTTATTACCAACGATTACGAAGAACGCCGTATGGCCGTACCCGCCCTGCGCAGCGAATACACAATGGGCGATTATAAGCTGGACGGTCTCTTTGTCGCAGACCTGCGTCAGGCTCTGCCCGATCAAGACAGCCTGTGGAG
This sequence comes from Alphaproteobacteria bacterium, assembly GCA_020443075.1. GTDB lineage: Bacteria > Pseudomonadota > Alphaproteobacteria > Micavibrionales > Micavibrionaceae > TMED27. The sequence continues at coordinate 29,811 of JAGRIU010000015.1, read as the reverse complement.
TTTCATCGACAAGGACAATGGAAAGATTCTAGGCGTAAAAACTGACCCGGCCTTAACACCACTCATCCAAAACGCAACAATAGATGACGATGTAAGCGGTATTGGCGGTGGCGGTATCCGCTTCAGCAAAACCGGAGACAGCGCCGATTGGGCCGTAACAGCGCAACGCGCGCGCCGAAACACTCCATTCTACGCCGTTAACCCGCAAATCCTCAGCGCTATACAAGCCGGAACGCCTCCCGCAGCCGCGCTAGCCGGCGCAAGCGGCAAAACATTAGAGGCTCGATATGATTGGGGCTGGGTCATGGGCGGCGATATCGCCATCCCCATCGGCAGCACGATCTTACGCGCGGAAGGCGCCTGGATTACCGATGTGCCCTTACACACAACGGCACTAAACAAAACGGAAGCGGATATGGCACATATCGTAGCCGGCGCTGAATTTTACCCCGGCGACGGCGATTTGCGCATTATTGCCCAAGCCGCAGCTGTAATTTACCCCGACGCCGACAATGTCATCGAACGCACCGAAACCTACAGCATAAACGGCACCATCCATAACGAATTCGATCAGGGCCGCTGGAACGCCGAATTGGACTACGCGGCCGGACTCAACCGCAAAGATATCTACCTGAACCCGAAAATCAGCTACAAAGGCCTCAACAGCCATGAACTCTTCGTAGAATACCATTTCTTTGATGGCAACGAAGAAACCGCCGGAGGATTTTATAAAAATAACTCGGCGCTCATGCTGGGCTGGAAATACCAACTCTAGTTAAAAGATACACGATCTGCGCACAAAGCAAAACACGCACGGTCAGTTGGAAGCACGGACGAAATACTTATTCAAAACCAGGATCAGCGCCGGCAAGACCAGCAAATCGAAAAAGAGCGCCGTCAAAATTCCGATCCCGCTCAAAAGTCCGAAGTGACTTGTCGGCGCGAAATCGGAGAACGCAATAATAAAAAATTGGGTGCCCAAAACAAGAGACGTCGCCACAACAGATCGACCGGCATGCTGGTATGACCGCATCAAGGAAAATACCGGGCTACACCCTTTGCGGCGACGGCTTATGTAGCCATGATAGATATGAATCGTATCGTCAACCGCGATCCCGACACTAACACTGGCAATCATCGCCGTTCCAATATCCAGCCAAATATTAAATGCGCCCATTAAAATAAAAGTGATCAGCGCCGGAGAAATATTCGGAACCATACACAACAAAGCGCTGCCGAATGATCGAAAAACAAAAACCAGAAAAATAAAAATAACGACAAGAGCGCTCAAAAGACTGTAAATCTGGGTTTTAACGATCATATCCGCCAAACGGGCAAACAAAGAACCGAAACCCGCAACAGTGCTGCGAACTTCTGGATAAGGATGTTCCCGAAGATAAGTCTCGATTTTCTCTACAACTCTTCGAATTTCACCGGTTTCATGGACATTCAAATTGATAGTGACTTGTGCCGCATTAAAATCCCGATTCGTCAGCTCAAACAGATCATCCCCATCGTAAAAAAACAGATACTGAACAACCAGGTCCTGGTTATCGGGAATACGCCGATAATCAGGGTTTTCTCCATGAAAAGCCCAATTCATATCTTCTATAATCTCGGCCATCGAAGTGCTCTCGTCAATTTCCGGAAGTCCCTCCAGCCAGTTTTGAAAAGCCTGCAAATAAAGCAAGAAATCCGGGGATTGAAACGCATCAACCTGAGGCGTTTCAAAAAGAACACCTAACGTGATTGTACCGGACAACTGGTCTTCAACTGTCTGCGTATCGACCGTAATACGGTGTTTTTCATCAAAAAATCTGAACACGTCCGTCTCCACCCGCACGCGTGAAAGAAAAGGAGAAGCCACCGCTAACATCAAAAAAACGACGACCAGAACCTTTCCCGCATGCCGCAAGGCGAACCGGCCACAAGATAAAGCAAGAAACGCTGAAAAACGTTCCGGTCCACGGCCTTTAGACCACGGCCTATCGCGGTCCCAACGCATCAGGATAGGAGGCATCAAAATTAAAACAACAAAAAACATAAATAAAACGCCAAAAGCGCTCGATAAACCAAAACTCTGGATGGTCGGCAACGGACTAAAACTTAGCGAAGCCAACCCCCCGGCTGTCGTCAATACCGTATAAAGCGCTGGCTTAAAAATATCCTCTGCTGCCTGTAAACTGCGCTCACGAGCCAAAAGCCCTAAAGAAGAATAATGAACAATCCGGTTATAATAATGGATAATCAGAGCCGTCGCCAAAGCCGTAATCATGGGCGGAATCATGGAATGGATCATCGTAAAATCCTGCCCGGCAACATTGAGAACAAATATTGCAGACAAAGCCGACAACCCAATGCTCAACCCCGCCAGAGCGATCGCCAACACACGAGGGAAAAGCCAGATCAATAATGCAAAACTTAAAAAAGATGCAAGAGGCATCAAGATGTTCAAGCTATCGATCATAGCTTGATACTGCATATAAACAACCTCGCTGGGCCCCGAAACAGCCGTTAAATAACTGCTCAAGTTCTGCTGTTTTAAAATCTGGAAAAGCCTTGTCCGAACCTCGATTTGCTGGGCGGTGGCCAGGTTTTTTTCGAGCCGCACAACCAAAGCCAGCGCTTTTCCATCCTCAGACACAACAAACCCGGGCGCAATTCTGTCATCCAAAACAACTTGCTGCCGCACATCGCGCGGTAACGCCCAATCGGACTGCGAAAATAAAGGCCGGACTTCAAAGCCGTCCTCAGTCCCGGAAATATGATCGAGAGTAAAAATGGATAAAACCCGATCGACATTTTTAACCGCTTTCAGCTGAGGAATAGCCGTCTGCATATTTTTCAAGAAAGCATCTTCAAACAACCCTTGACCCGAAAAAAGAAAAATAAAAACATCATCACCGGGGAAAAAACTCTGGAGATGTTGATCAGCTTTATATTGTCGATCATCATGAGAAAAATAGGCGCGCATAGCATGATTAACGGATGTCAAAGAAAGTCCGGCAAGACCGATTCCTAAAAAAATGACCAGAAAAACCGCGCAAAAAACAGGGGAAAAAAGTCGTCTAAACATGATAAATGAAAAAAAGAGTCTCCTAATAGTAGCCTCAGAATTGTACCCTCGATCACAAAGAATCAAAAGAATAATAAGAAAAACCTTAATGAAAACCGAAAACAATACGACATTTGATTACCAGCAAGCTTTCCGCTCCAACCTCGGACTCTTAACAGAAGAACAACAACAAGTTCTAAAAGCCAAAAAAGTCGCCATCGCAGGTATGGGCGGTGTCGGCGGTATGCACCTGCAAACCCTCGTCCGCATGGGATTTGAAAACTTTCACATCGCTGACTTCGACCATTTTGAGCTTCACAATCTAAACCGCCAGGCTGGCGCATTTATAGACACAATCGGAAAACCTAAAGTCGAGGTCATGCGCGCCGTAGCTCTAGACATCAACCCGGAATGTCAAATCACAACCTTTGAAAAAGGAGTTACACAAGACAATCTCGACGCATTTTTAGAAAGTGTGGACCTTTATATAGACGGCCTGGATTTTTTCGTGCTGGATATCAGAGCCAAGACTTTCAAGGCCTGCAGACAAAAGAATATTCCAGCCATCACCGCCGGACCGATCGGAATGGGCACCGCCTGGTTGATTTTCGATCCGCAAGGCATGAGCTTTGAAGAATATTTCCGGTTAGACCAAGCTGAAAATGATAACGAAAAAGCCGTACATTTTCTGCTCGGCCTTGCCCCGGAACTGGGACAAAAAAACCACATCGTTGATCATTCATGCATAGATTTTAATCAGAAAAAAGGCCCGTCACTATCTGTCGCCTGCCAAGCCGCCAGCGCTGTCGCCTGCTCAGAAGCGCTCAAAATACTCCTAAAGCGTACGCCCGTACATTATGTGCCTTGGACACAACAATTCGACATGCTCAATAATCGCTATCGCAAAACATACAACTGGATGGGCAATAACAATCCATTAAACAAACTCAAAATAAGATTCGTTCTGAATAAATTAAACAGCAGCATCAAGTACGACACGATCACCCCTGAAAACCGACTTACAGACATTGAAAAAATATTGGACTTCGCCAAATGGGCGCCCAGCGGAGACAATGAACAACCCTGGGAGATCGCCTTAAAATCACAGAAAGAATTCGAACTGGATTTATCAAACTATCGGCCCAATACATACAGTCTCCTGCCGCTCCCGCATCTGCTCAGCACAGGCATGTTCTTGGAAAATGCACAAATCGCCGCCAACGAGTACGGTTATGAACTAAAATGGGTAAGCGAAACACCCAACCTGATAAAAGCCGCGATCAAGAAAAACAATAAAACACAAAAAAACCCGCTTTTCTCGTCCATAAAAACCCGCTCGGTCAATCGTTATCGCTACAAAAACAAACCGCTTCCCGTAAATATCAAAACCAAACTCAATGAAATATTTGACGAAGATATAAGATTTATATGCTTCGAAAGCTGGCAAGAAAAAATTAAAATCGCTCGTCTTCTGACAAAATGTACGCGTTTGAGACTAAAAATTCCGGAAACATACACTGTTCATCGCGATATGATCGACTGGTCAGAGCAAGATAGCCCAAATAAAATGCCGGCCAGCTCTCTCGGCGCCAGTAAGGCCGCACTCATGCTCATGAAATGGGGACTTCAAAACGAAAAACGCTACCAAACACTTATAAATCTACCCGGTGCCACGCTCGCCAGCGAACTTGAACTGGATATAATCCCCGCCCTGTTTTGCTCAGCTCACTTCGTTCTGGCTTTTGATCCGGAAAAAACACCGAAACCTTCGACTCAAGACTTTTTAAGGGCTGGCGAAGCCATCCAACGTCTATGGTTGACACTTTCTGAAAACAACATGGTGATGCAGCCCTGGTTTTTACCAATAATACTGGCCCACTATCATAAAAAGGAAATAGCATTCACTAAAACGGCTTTTGGAAAAGCAATGGCCAAAAAAATTTACGATCATTTTTCACAGGAAATTTTAGACCCCCATAAACTAAAACCTGAGCACACGGTATTCGCAGGACGTTTCGGTTATCCCGTCAAAACAAACATAAAACGTTCGATCAGAAAAAATATCGAACAATTAATCACTGAAACATCCGGAGAAAATCAAAAATAAATACACAAAACCCTAAAAAATGTTCATCTTATACGAAATGAGCCCTTCAAAAAAAATCGATCTGTATTTTATGTTGATAAATACGTCAATTGTCTGTTTAAAATCGCAATAAAATAACAAAAATGCTATGGATAAACGCATTAAAAAATCATAAGGTAACAAAAAACCGCCATCAAAAACTTAAAAATCTCATAAAAACAATTATCTAGCGAAAAAATTTGACATAATAATAAAATGCATGCTAGATTTTTTTAATATTTTCATAACCAAAAAGGGGTAAACTGAAAATTAAGGGTTTAGGGGTTCATGTTTATAAAAGACGTCCGTCTGAAAACCTCAAGAAGTATAAAAACTATAGAGAGATGAGTAACGCTTATGTATCGGAGCAACACGCCTGTACTACCTTCTGAATTAAAATTAAATCCAGAGGTCAATCACGATTTATTATCAAAATTAAAAGCCGATGTGATTTTCAATGTTTTCTACAAAATCTTCGATGTCGTGCATGCAGACACGCCGGAGCTGCTAGAGCAAGCTTATCGCCTGCGCTACAAAGTTTTTTGTGAAGAACATGATGGCTACGAGGATCCGAGCAAGCACCCCTCAGGCATGGAAACGGATCATTACGACAGCAATACGGAACACGCTCTGTTAATTTACAAACCGGATAATCTTCCTATAGGAACCATCCGTATAATTAAACCGAATCAGGAAAGCTGGAGCCAATCTTTTCCTCTGCAAAACCTGTGTGACTCACCACTCATACAAAACGAGATATACGTTCAAAATGCGTGTGAATTTTCCAGATTTTGTATTTCCCGGGACCTTAGAAACTATGTAAAACAAGATCTGCAAGAGCGCAGCAAGGTTTTTAGTGCTAAAAATGCAGGGTTTTTCCTGCCGCATGAAAAAATGTTGCTCAAAGTCGCTCTGGCCATGGCGCCCTTGGGTCTTATTCGTGGAGCCTACGAACTGGCCCTAAAAAACAATATCCTAAACGTCATCGGCGTCATGGAATCAATCAATATTCAACGCCTGGCACAAGCGGGACTGGTCTATAACACAATAGGCCCGACCATCGAATACCACGGCAAACGCGTTCCGTTCCAATGCAATATTCTCGAAGTATCCGAACACGCAATACAAAATAATTACCCCGTATGGAACGTCGTCAGCGTTAAAGGCAAAGTCCACCAAGACGCTGTAAACGTGCACAATCGAAAATCTCAGAACTTGAACTAAAAAACGCAAACGCGCTTTCAAAGTTTATGGGCAATCTGGTTCATCAACCAGAAGTAAACCGGAGCAGGCAAGATCCGGAGCGTTTTCATCAAAAAAGTAAACCGCTTGGGAAAATGAACCTCGAACCCGCGGCGCAAAAGTCCCTTCGCAATCGCCCGCCCTGCCACCTCGGCTTCAATCATCATCGGCATAGGAAAATCATTCTTATCCGTCAGAGGTGTTTTCACAAAGCCCGGATTAATAACCTTCACATCCACACCGGTCGGTTTTAATTCTATACGCAAGCTCTCAGCCAGACTAATCAAAGCAGCTTTCCCAGCACAATAAGGCTGACCGAAAGGCAACCCACGATACCCGGCCACAGACCCACATAAAGCAATCTGCCCAGACCCTTGCGCCTCGAAATAAGGCCGCACGACATCCAGCATGTTAAACGCCCCGCCTAAATTGACCGCCAACATATCATGAATAAAAGCCAGATCTTTAGGCTGCCCGTCATGCGGAGAATAAACCGCCGCCATGAACACCACGCGGTCCAAACGCCCAAAATGCCCGGTAATAGCCGAAAATCCGTCAGCAACAGCTTCCGGATCAGCCACATCTAAAGGCGCTATAAAATGATCGCCGCCCTCAAGATCCTCGGTCAAGGCTTGCAAAACCTCCGCGCGCCGCGCTGAAAGCGCCAGCTTCCCGCCGCGCCGGGCTATGTCTTTCGCCAGAGCTTCGCCAATGCCGCTGGAAGCTCCGATAATCCAAACCACCTGGTCTTTATAATCCTGTGGCAAAACTCCATTCATATTTCTAAACGCTATGCGCCTTTCTTGAATCGCCGTTGTACTTGTGTTTCGATATGCTCGAACATCAACCCAGCCAGATCTTTCCCCGTCGCCCCTTCAACGCCTTCAAGACCGGGACTGGCATTCACTTCAAGCACCTTAGGCCCGCTATGCGAACGGATCAAATCCACCCCGCTCACCTTCAGCCCTACGACCTTAGCCGCTGCCAGCGCAATTTTACGCTCCTGAGGCGTAATTTTAATCTTTCCGGCCTTGCCGCCCAGATGAATATTGGCCCGGAACTCGCCGTCAACCGCGCGCCGTTCCATCGCCGCAACCACCTTGTCGCCGATCACAAAACAGCGCAAATCCACTCCGGCCGATTCCTTGATAAACTCCTGCACCAAAATATTGGCCTTCAGGGTCTTAAAGGCATTAATCACTGATTCGGCGGCCTTGTTTGTTTCCGCCAGCACCACGCCCATGCCTTGTGTGCCTTCCAACAGCTTGATCACCACCGGCGCGCCGCCCACAGTCTTGATCAAATCCTTCGTATCCAGCGGTGAATTGGCAAAGCCGGTCCGCGGAATATCAACGCCCTTGTTACACAAAAGCTGCATCGTCCGCAGCTTATCCTGCGCCCGCGCGATCCCGATCGGCCCGTTCAGGCAGTAAGCCCCCTGCATCTCGAACTGGCGCAGCACAGCCGTCCCGTAAAACGTCAAAGCGGGGCGAATACGTGGAATAATCGCATCGAACTTCGTCAAAATCTCGCCGCCGCGATAATGAATCTCCGGGCGGCTAGCCGTAATATCCATATAGCAGTTACGGATCGCCACAAAATGCATCTCGTGCCCGCGCGCCGCCCCGGCCTCCATAAGCCGCCGGTTGGAATAAAGATCGGGATCGGTCGCCAAAACAGCTATTTTCATGCAAAGCTCCTTATGTTTGCGGCTCTTGATATAATTTTTCGACATTCTTCTGCCGCCCCAGCAAAAACGATTTGGCAGGATCGACAGCAAATTTGGCTTTGCGCAGCGCCTCACGCCCGAGCAACATACGAAAAGCCATGTTATGGCGCGAGGTTAACGTCAGCTCGGCCTTGATCGAGACATTCGGAAAGACCAGACGCGCGGCAATCACATAACGTTTTTCACGCTCTCCGTTTGAACTGATCACATGACGGTGATCCACCAGAGGCGCAACGCACGTTAATGCAAAAACATGATCATGTTGCAGCGGATGAATTTTAAAACGCACACATTCAAGATCGTTTTCACGAAAACGCTTGATATCATAGGCATGCAACGCCGAAGTCTTGGCCCCTGTGTCGATCTTGGCCTTGATCGCCGGCAAACCAAGCTCCGGCAAAGCGCACCATTCCTCCCACCCGATAATAACCTTGGGCTTACGCGCCATCGACGCTGGCCTCCTGCCGAACACACAACACAGAAAGAGGATTTTCAATCAGTATACTAGCCAAAAAAAGCCAAAAATTACCGATCGCCTGCGCCGTCGTTGTTTCATTACTGGTATGATACATCAAAGTCGGAATTTGCACCGTCGCCCCGTTCCAGCGCCCTTGCGTGCCTTTAACCAGACGTCCAAGCTCCGTCGACCCTAATTGCTCGACCGTCTTTCCTGCCGCAAGCAAGACTTCGTCCTTGACCTGAAAATCAAGCCCCAAGCTCTCGGCCCGCTCTTTCATAGCCCCCACCAGCTCCGCATTAAACACGCCGCTCATATCGCGGCTGCGAAAAACAACAGGCCCGTTATTGATGATCGCCTGATCCGTATAAGGGCTGGTATCAATCACAACCAGATTCCGGGTTTCAAGCGCCTCAGCCTCAAGATAATCAAGAATATGCAGCCAGCTTTTACCGATTTCCTCCTCCGTAGTTAAAATAGCTGTCCCCTGAAACCCCTGCTGAAAGAGCGTATAGATCACCCCCAACGAAATCGCATTATCAAGCTGCCCTTTCAAAGCGCCATCCTCGTACCGTGCCGTACGGGCATACGCCAGAGGAACCCCGGCCCTCATGCTCGCCATATCCTTAACAAAAAACAGCGCATCCCCGTTCAACATGCAAGGATTACAAATCTCGATAACGCCCTGCCCCAGACGCACCCCGCTCACGCGGTCATAGGCATAGATATCCTCACCCTCAAAACGCCGCGCAATGCTTTCAAGCTGCTGCTGAGCCAAACGGTTATTTTCGCCGTACTTGATTTCTTTTATGTACTGGGCCGCATACACATATTCATCATCGCCCAAACTGATCAAACCGTGCCGGTCAATGTGCGCACACACAATCGCGGACGAAGGATTGCGGCCGCTGACAACCAGATACTGGGCCTGACGATGGATCTCCAGCCCGAGGGCCTGAAAATCACGCTCCAGAAAATCCATAAAACATTGCTCGTGACCGACAACAGACGGTACACCCAGATACTCTATGGTTTTGGATATAATGGTTTCGATCACGTCCTCCTCTTACGCGTTTTTTCCGAAAAATGAAAATAAAAACTGATAGCAAAGATGCAAGAGCGCAAGCACATAGACAAGCCGTAGAAAAAAGATTAAATAAGACACAACTAAAACAGGACGCGAACACTATATGGATGAGCGTCTGCGCAAAAGTAAAATTAAAAACTTTAAGGAACTTATCTGCAATGATAACCGTCATCGTTCCTGTCCATAACGAACAGGATAATATCATCCCCCTTCTCGAAGAGCTAACGCAGGCCGCCCAAAGCGCCTCCGTAACCGAAATCATCTATATTGACGACGCCAGCACCGACAAAACATTTGAAATTCTAAAAGACGCAACCCACAACTTCCCGCTGCTGCGCATTCTGCGCCACAACGTAAAATCCGGTCAGTCCGCCGCGTTCCTGAGCGGCGTGCGCGCCGCCCAAAACCCTGTGATCGTCCTGATGGACGGCGATGGACAAAATAATCCGGCCGACATCCCAAAACTCTATGCGGAATACGAAAAACACGCCGCCACATCCCCAAAACTGATGGTCGCCGGCCAGCGTGAAAAACGCCACGATAACGCCCTGCGGCGCATCTCATCCATTCTGGCCAATAAAATCCGCAGCTTTATCTTACAAGACACCATCCGCGATACGGGATGCTCCTTGAAATTGATCCGCCGCGAAGATTACATGCGCCTGCCTTATTTCAACCACATGCACCGCTTCTTACCCGCGCTTTTGATGCGCGATCACGTCACAATTCTCACCGCCGATGTTTCGCACCGCCCGCGCGAGCGCGGCCAGTCAAAATACGGATTTTGGGACCGTTTATGGGTCGGCATTTCCGATCTGGTTGGCGTACGCTGGCTTTTATTCCGCGGCCTGCCAAAAAATTTCGAAGTAAAGGATATATCAAACGATGTTTAACAACCTGCTCCATCTTTCCTTTGAAAGCAGCACCATCTGGATCATCATCGGCTTTGTCGGCCAAGCCCTTTTCTTTATGCGGTTTTTCGTGCAATGGCTGGCCTCGGAAAAAGCCAAGAAAAGCGTCGTGCCAGACCTATTCTGGTATTTCAGCCTCAGTGGCGGCGCCGTTTTGCTCACCTACGCGTTTTACCGCCAAGATCCCGTCTTTATCCTCGGGCAAGGCATGGGCCTGCTGATCTATCTGCGCAACATCTATTTCCTGAAGAAAACCAAGAATGAACAACAAGACTCTTGAAGCCCTCGCGCCTTACGGACTGCTAGCCCTGCTTTTTGTAGCCGCCTTGGCCTTTCGCCCGCTGCTTCCCATTGATGAGACGCGCTACCTCACCGTAGCGTGGGAAATGTTCCTGCAAAAACAATACGCCGTCCTCAGCCTGAATTTCGAGCCCTACCACCACAAACCGCCTTTATTATTCTGGCTGATTAACGGTGTCTGGGAAGTTCTGGGCGTCAGCCGCTGGAGCGCACTGATCCCGATTTTCACGGCCTCGGCTCTAGCCATGTTTCTTACACAAAAGCTGGCCACCACACTCAAACTGGATAACGGCGTCATCAAACAAGTCCCATGGATCATGATAGGCTCGCTGCCTTTTCTGATCTATAACACGCTCATCATGTTCGATGTCATGATCATGACCATTTTGCTGGCGGTCCTCACCACGATGCTAAGCCACAGCCAGAACCCACGGTTTTACAAACCCCTGCTGGCCGGACTACTCATCGGATTAGGCGTTCTGGCCAAAGGCCCTGTTATGTATCTCTATGTCTTGTGGCCACTGGTTTTATACCCGTTTTGGAAACCACAAGACGCCGTGAATAAAGGCCGCTTTTATGCTGCGACCGCAATCGCCGTTCTTGTCTCTGCCCTACCGGTTCTGGCATGGCTTATCCCGGCCCTGACGCAGACCGGCAATGATTTTGCCTTCTGGCTTGTCTGGAACCAGACCGCCGGACGCGTCACCGGAAATTTCAGCGCCTCCCATGCCCGGCCCGTTTATTTCTATTTGCTACTCGCGCCGATCCTGTTTATGCCGTGGATTTGTCACCCGCGAGTCTGGAAAAACTGGTCTGCGCTTAAAAACCATGCTGCTTTTAAATTCCTCATCGCCGCCGCCCTGCCAACCTTCATCAGCTTTTCGCTCATCTCCGGCAAGCAACCGCATTATCTGCTGCCCTTGCTGCCCTTCATCATCATAAGCATATCCATTCTCTTGGAAGCGCCGCCCGTCAAGAAAATCTCTCTGGCCATGTGTACACTGATCATCATCGGTCAACTCATAGCACATCACACATTCATCGAACGCTACGATCTCACGCCCGTAGCCGAAGAGTACAAAAAACAAAGAGACAAAGACTGGGCCTTCGCCCCCAAATACCAAGGCGAAATCGGCTTTTTGGCCAAAGTCGAAAAACCTATTACCAGCCTGCAATACGATCAGCTTGAAGACTGGCTGAAAAACCACCCCGATGGACTGGCCATGATGCGCCACAAAACCCACCACATCCTAGAGAATTATAAAGAAGAATTTTCTCAGCCCTACAAAGGCCGCTCCATGGGCATCTTCAGTTATAAGCCGGCCAACCCGTAAACAAGCTTACCGCCTATTCTGCGGCGATACGGCCACCCGCCAAAGCCCACCGCTTGGCATCCTCCCTTTGCGCCGGATCAAAAACCTTGACCTCCGGATGCAAGAAAACGCCGCCCATGGCCGCCATCCAGTGCTGCCACGCATGACCGGCAATCACCGCCAACCGCTCGACGTTCTCGTGATGACGGCGAACAAAATCAAAATGCCGCTCCGCCGCTTCAAAATTTTCCCAGCCTTCAAAACGAGACACATCCACCATAATGCGAACGTGCCCGTATTTTTCGATAAGCGCATCCGCCCTCTGGGCCAGATCTTTAAAATCCCCCTCTTGCAAAGCGCCCTGAACTGTCACCTCAACAAGATTGCCCGTATTGTTTTCAATCATAATCATAGCCAAAGCCTTTCCGGGATTTTTCTCAAAATCCCAATACAAACAACTCAAAAACGCCGCAAAAAAACGCCCTGACCCACATGATTTTGCCCTATGGAAACATAACCACGACGGTCTAACTTCCGTTTCATACCCCGCCTAACTAAGCTAGGATTTTCAGCAATAAAAACAAGCCCGGCAGGCTTTTCGCCTTCAAAACAAAAGTCGCGTAAGAGCTCATAAGTCCCGTCGGTCATGGCAAACATAAGCTCCGGCACACGGTCTTCCGGCTGAATAAACATCCGGTAAAAATAATACGGCGCATCATCCGGATCATAAAGCCCCGCGCGGCTCAACCGCCCTACAAAAACAGTGCTGACTCCGCCCAGCTCTCCGGTCTCGCGCACAGCCATCATCGCCACCTGGTGCGCGCGTTGCTCCAAATCCACGCCGGCAGGCAAAATATTATTGCGTTGCCATAAATCAATAATCATCGCCCGTAATGACGGCGTAGTCCTGCCATAAACATTAAAAAGATTGTGCCTATAAAAAGTTTTATAAAACTCCACATCTTTGAACAGATCATCCCTTGCATTTTCCATGTTCAAAATCTTTCCACTAGAAACCCCGACAAACAATATCAGAGCATCAAAACAATCAAAACCACAGGCTACGCCTAAAAAGGCTCCATTGACATCCTATAGGCATAATCTTAAGATAAACGCTGGGTTCAAGGGTTAGAGCCTCTTTAAGTTATTCCGGGCACAGTCTAAACATTTTTTTGTACCTCTATGAAACCCCGTTTGTCTCATAATCTGTCAATCAAGTGCTTTTTAAGCACATCCATACTGGCCGCCCCTGCGCTTTTCACCGGCGTACTCCCGGCGCCGGCCTACGCGCAATGCGTCAGCACCGCCGGAACCGTAGCGATTCCCGCGAACGGTGCGACAGTGACCTGCGCGGCAAATACAACGTCAACCGCCAGAATCGGAGATAGTTCAACCACGGCGACCGTCAATCTGGAAGACGGCGCTTTACTGGATACATCGGGAGGGGGAACAAAAGCTGTTTGGCTGAACAATGCAACGGTCACCCTAGGGACCAATGCACAAATTAATTCCGGCGCTGAATACGCCATCCATACAGCAAACGGCGGGACCATCACCTTGGGAAACGGCGCCCAAGTCAATAGTGCCTCTGGTAGCATTTTTTCCCTAGCCGGAAATCTTGATGTAACGCTAGGCGAAAATGCACAAATCAACGCCGGAAACATAGGAATTGGCGGACTTGGCACCACAAACATCACTTTAGGAGTCGGATCGAAAATCCATTCCACAGGAATTTTCGGCATCTACAATAAATATAGTGCCAATATCACCCTTCAGGACAATACCGAAGTTCAAGGCTCAAATTTCGGTGTACGCAGCACCGTGGGTCCTATAGATATGACAATGGTATCCGGATCAAAAATCATAGCCACAGGCGGCGCAGGCACCGGTATATGGGCCAGTACATCTGCCGATACCATCACGATTTCCGGATATGTGAAGGGGGGAGCACAATCTGTTTTCCTTTGGAGCGGAGATGATATCCTGACTTTGAACACAGGTGCAGAACTTGTAGGCGATATAAACGGTTCTTTCGGCACGGACACCACCAACCTGCTCGGCACAGGCGCGGAAGATGATAACTTCCTGAACTTCGAAACCCTCAATATGAACGGGCAGGAGTGGACCTTATCCGGAACCTCCACCTTCGGCACCGCCAACATCAACAACGGCATCCTGCGCAATAACGGCGCCATAACTGCTGACGCCATCGTCAGTGCCAGCGCGGCCTTCGGCGGCACAGGCAATACCATCGGCAATGTCACGAATAGCGGAACCATAAAACCAGGTGCATCCATCGGCACCCAGACCATCACCGGAAACTATGTCCAAAATGCCGGCGGCGCGCTCGATGTAGAATATAGCGCCGCCGCCGTCGACCTGCTCAACATCACAGGCACGGCCAATCTGTCCGGAACGCTCAACCTGAGCGATCTCAGCGGCGGGATCGCCAGCGGAACCACCTATACCGTACTGCAAGCAACCGGCGGGGTGGCCGGAGCCTTCACGAGCGTTAATAGCTCCGTATTTATTAACCCTGTTGTAACAACCAACGCCAACAACGTGCAGGTGACCTTAAACCGCATCGCCATAGAAACCGCCGCCCAGACAAGCAGCGAACAAAGCATCGCCCAAGCCCTTGATCAGGCCTTTGCAACGAATCCGGCCGCCTATGCCAGCATTGACCAGATCCTCAACAGCGCGGCAGATACCACGTCCGCCTCCAACCTCTTGGCCTCTCAATCCGGCATCATACAAAGCTCTTCCGTATCTGCCGGATTAAACGCGCTCAATCAAAACACATCCATAGCCATGGGGCGCGTCCAAGCCCCCGCTTCCGGAAACACCCCCCTCGCCTCTATCGCTCCGGCCGCCGGAGGCAGTGACGATGAAGAGAACATAATCGAAACCCGCAAAAATTCCGGGGTCTTCTGGGCACAAGTCACAGGCGGCGGCGGCAAGATCAACGGCGACCGGCAAGCTCGCGCCACCGCCTATCAAACAACCGGCATAGCTGCAGGCGCAGAAACAGACATCGACTCAGGCGCTAAAATCGGCGTCTTTGGAGCTTTCGCCGTATCCAATAGCGAAATAGAACGCCTGACAGATACCGCCACGACTTTAACGCACCAAGCCGGTCTTTATGCAGGCAAACGCTACGGCCCGTTCAACCTGAGCGCCTCGGCCTCCGCCGCATGGCTTGAGTTCGAAACGGCGCGCCCCACCACAGCCGGACTGGCCAGCGCTGATTTCAGCGGATTGGGAGGATTTGCCCAGTTCGAAGCCCTGTACAACAGGCCCATTGAAAACCTGAATATCTCGCCCTTCATAGGAGCGTCCGGCGCGCTTCTCCACCATAAGTCCTATCAGGAACAAGGTGCGGGCGTCCTCAATCTAAGCATTGATGACAGCACAACCAAAAAACTCGCCTCCGAAATCGGCGCCGCAAGCGCGGCCACAATAGACACAACCGATCAGTCATGGGTGCCTTTTGAAACGCTCACACCAAGCATGCGCCTTTCATGGCAACACGAATTCCTTGACCAAAGCGCACAAACTCAAGCCCGTTTCGCATCCGCCCCGGCCATTGCCTTCCAAAGTCAGGGCGCAAAAGAGGATCGCGACTCGATGAAAATCCAGCTTGATTTAAACGCCGCAGGATCAAATGCGCAGTACAATACAAACTACTACATCTCCTATAACGGCCGGATTGCTTCAGATGCCCAGGATCACGCCTTCACTACCGGACTGCGCTTGAACTGGTAACTGAAAAACCTTACAACAAAATAATGACAACAGGTTCATCAGGGCAAATTGCAGCACAAGTCGGAGACACACCGGCTGAAATTGAAAACCCCTTTCACCTGCACTTCAGTGGCGAGTTTCGCACGTGGCTGGCACAGCAACGTTTGAGCCTAGCGCTCACAACATACGAAGGCGCCAAACTGATCATCATCGGGCCGGGTCTGGATGGACGCACTACAGTCACAGAGCGCAACTTCGAACGCTGCATGGCTCTATATACAGAAGACGAAAAAAATATCTGGCTCTCCAGCGACCATCAAATATGGCGTCTTGAAAACGGCCTTCAACCAAACCAGCAATATGACGGATGGGACCGGATATACCTGCCGCGCACAGCGCACGTAACAGGCGGCGTCGATGTCCATGATCTGGCCCTGAATAAAGAAGGTCATCTTCTGGGCGTCATCACCTTGTATAACTGTATTGCCCGCATGGATGATGAATACGGATGCTTTTCACCTTTATGGCGGCCTTCATTCATTTCAGAAATCATCGCCGAAGACCGCTGCCACCTAAACGGCTTTTGCCTCAATGATGGGGATCTGGCCTATGCCACAGCCGTTGGACAATCCAACGAAAAAGAGGGATGGAGAGCCCACCGCGATAACGGCGGCATCATAATAGATATAAAAACAAACGAGATGATCGCCCAAGACTTATCCATGCCTCACACGCCCCGCCTGTATAACAAAAAACTATATTTCCTCGAAGCAGGCAAAGGCTGGTTTTGCTGCATGGATATCGCAACAAAAAAAATAGAAAAACTATTATGGCGTCCCGGCTTTCTACGCGGCCTGCGCTTTCACGGCCAATTTGCTTTCATTTGCTCGTCCAAGCCCCGCGATGAAACATTCAAGGGCCTCCCTTTGGATGACGAGCTTGAAAAAAGAAAAGAAACCGCGCGTTGTTCGTTAGACATCATCGACATGAAAAACATGAGCGTGATCCATTCGATAGAGATCACCGGCGCAGTCAGAGAAATCTACGACGTCGCGCTCCTGCCCGAATGCAAACAGCCCCTGCTCTATGGCATTGAAAATAACGACATCAAGAAAATCGTCGTCTTGGGCCAAGATCATACTGACCCGAACACAACAGCTTAAGAGAAATCATCCGGCATCGGACCCATGATCAGGCTTTGGATCTTTATACCCGAAAAGCGAGCGCTCCAGACTGCGCAAAAGCGTATAGAAAACCGGCGTGAAGATCAGACCGAAAAACGTCACACCCAGCATACCGGAAAATACCGCAATCCCGATGGCCTGACGCATTTCTGCGCCCGCACCGTGGGATGTCGCCAGCGGTAAAACGCCCATAATAAAAGCAAAAGACGTCATCAAAATCGGCCGCAACCGCAAGCGGGATGCTTTCACCGCCGCATCCAAAACGGAATAACCTTCATGCTCCAGTTCCCGGGCAAACTCGACAATCAAAATCGCGTTCTTACACGCCAGCCCCGCCAGAACGAACAAACTGATCTGCGTGAAAATATTGTTATCCCCGCCCGAGAGATAAACACCGATAATCGCCGAAAGAATGCTCATCGGCACAATCAAAATCACCGCCAGCGGCAACGTCAGACTTTCATACTGGGCCGCCAGCACCAAAAAGACAAAAAAGATACAAAGCGGAAAAATGTAAACCGCCGTATTGCCCGCCAGAATTTGCTGGTAAGTCAGCTCGGTCCATTCAAATTCAAGGCCCTGCGGCAAAGTCTCCTTCAGGATTTTAGTAATCGCCGCCTGCGCCTGCCCGGAAGAATATCCCGGCGCCGGATTCCCGTTCAAATCGGCCGCGCGAAAAGCGTTATACCGCGAGGCCACTTCCGGCCCGAACGTTTCCTTAACATCGACCACCGCCCCCAGCGGCACCATCTGCCCGTCCTGATTGCGCGTTTGCAACCGCAAAATATCCTGAGGCCGCGAACGAAACTCTTTATCAGCCTGCGCCACAACCTGATACGTGCGGCCAAACTGGTTAAAATCATTCACATAGATAGAGCCCAGATAAATCTGCAAAGTGCGGAAAACCTCGTCGATAGGAATACCCAATTGCTGCGCTTTGGTGCGGTCCAGATCGACAAAGAGCTGGGGCTGGTTCACATTATAATTGGTAAACACGCCGGCCAACGCAGGATCGGCATAGGCTTTGCCGATAACTTCTTTTACCGCATTATCCAGCGCTTCAAACCCCAGATCGGCCCGGTCTTGGATTTGTAATTTAAACCCTCCGGTCGTCCCCAGTCCGCGCACCGGTGGCGGCGGGAAAATAGCGATAAAAGCATCGTCAATCGCGGCAAATTTCTGATTCAACCGCCCGGCAATCGCCCCCGCGCTCAAATGCGGATCACTGCGCTTTTCAAAATCCTCCAAAGGCACGAAAACAATCCCTGCACTAGAAGAGTTCACAAAACCGTTAATAGACAAACCTGGAAATTGCACCGCGTTCGCCACGCCGTCCTCGGCCATAGCGATCTCGCCCATTTTCTTCAAAACACCCTCGGTGCGCTCCAAAGTCGCCCCGGGCGGCAACACGGCAAAACTGATCAGATATTGCTTGTCCTGCGCTGGAACAAACCCGGGCGGGACAAGCCGGAAACTGAAATAGGTCGCCCCGACAAAGCACAGAAAAAACACAAACATCACAAATTTGTGGCGCTCCAGAAAACCCACCACCCTAGCATAGCCGTTCTGCGCGCTGCGGAAAACTTTATTAAAGCCTTTAAAAAACCAGCCAAGGAAAAAATCCATCAACCGTGAAAACCAGTCTTTTTGCTCATGGCGCGGCTTCAGCAAAAGAGCCGCCATCGCCGGACTCAACGTCAAGGAGTTGATCATGGAAATAAAAGTCGCAATCACGATCGTCAAAGCAAACTGGCGGTAAAACATACCGGTCAGCCCACTGATAAAAGCAATCGGAATAAACACACCGGCAATAACCAAAGATGTGGCAATAATCGGCCCGGTCACTTCCTTCATGGCCTGCACGGTCGCCGCGTGTGGTTTCTTGCCTTCCTCGATATTGCGCTCGACATTTTCGACAACCACAATCGCATCATCCACCACGATCCCGACCGCCAGAATAAGCCCGAATAACGAAAGCACATTAATCGAAAATCCCAAGAGCAGCATCACGGCAAAAGTTCCAACAATGGAAACCGGAACCGCCAGCAACGGAATAATCGACGCCCGCCAGGTCTGGAGAAAAACAATCACGACCAAAACCACAAGAGCGATGGCTTCAAGCAAAGTATGAATCACCGCATCAATCGAATAGCGCACAAAAACGGTAGGATCGTAAACAATGGTATAATCGACATCTTCGGGGAAATTCTTTTTAAGCTCGGCCATAGCCTTGCGCACATTGGCCGAAATCTCCAGCGCATTGGCATCGGGCGCGGCAAAAATCGGAATAGCCACCGCCGGTTCATTATTCAACATCGAGCGCAAAGAATAGGTCTGCGCATCTAAATCCGCATGTGCCACATCCCCCAACCGCGTAATCACGCCGTTAGCATCGCGCTTGATAATAATATCCTCGAACTCCTCGGGCGTGGAAAGACGGCCTTGCGTGCTGACCGGCAATTGCAGCTCGGTCCCCTGATCATAGGGCGGCCCGCCGATAACCCCGGCCGCAACCTGAATATTCTGGGCGCGAATAGCGTTAATCACCTCGCTCGCCGTCATATCGCGCTCGGCAATCCGGTTCGGGTTCAACCAAATCCGCATCGCATAATCGCCAGAGCCGAACAAACGCACTTGCCCGACTCCGGGCAGTTTAGCGAGCTGGTCCTTGATATTCAGCGTCGCATAATTGCGCAAATACAGCATATCATAGCGCGCCTTGGGCGAGGTCAGGTGAACCACCATCGTCAAATCCGGCGAGCTTTTCGCCACCGTCACACCCAGACTGCGCGTCACATCCGGCAAACGGGGCAAAGCCTGCGAAACCCGGTTTTGCACCAGCTGCTGCGCCAGATCAACATCGGTTCCGATGGCAAAAGTCGCGGTCAAAGACAGATTTCCGTCAGCCGAAGCCAGAGAATTCATGTAAAGCAGGTCTTCCACGCCGCTAATCTGCTCCTCCAAAGGCGTCGCCACAGTCTCGGCGATCACGGACGGATTAGCACCGGGAAAACTGGCCCGCACCTGAACGGATGGCGGGGAGACTTCCGGATATTCGGAAACCGGTAACTGGAAAAGCGAAATCGCCCCCATCAGGAAAATAATCAGCGAGAGCACGCCGGCAAAAATCGGACGGTCGATAAAACGGCTGGATAAAATCATGTTTGCTGTGTCCGTTTTCGCTAAAAATTAATGCGCTTCGCCTGCGGGCTCAGAGCCGTTTCCATCATCAGGCACTTTCGCGCTCACCACCATCCCCGGACGAATGCGCATAAGCCCGTCAGCGATAATTTTCTCCCCGTCCTGAAGACCGGAAAGAACAACCCGGCGCCCTTCAACACTATCGCCGATCCGGATTTCGCGGTATTGGGTCATGCCGTTCTCATCAACGACATAAACAAATTTACGGTCCTGATCCGTCCCGATAGCCCGCTCGGGGATAAGGATTTTCGTCTCGCCGCCATTGCCTCCCATCAAAACACTCACTGACATCCCCGGAAGCAGCCGTTTCTCAGCATTATCGAACAAAGCCCGCGCCCGAATAGTCCCCGAGGCCGGATCAATGCGGTTATCAAAACTTTTCAAAAATCCTTTATATTCAAAGGCCTGCGCATTCGCCTCATCCCGCACCAACCGCACCCGCACCGGAATATCGAGCGCCCCATCCGCGCTGCCGCCAATCAACCCGATATAGGTCCGCTCATCCACTTCGAAATCGACATACACATGCTCATCGGCAACAACCGAAGTCAACAACGGCGCGCCGGATCCAGACTGCACCAGATTACCGACCGTTATCTCCGCCCGGCTGATCTTGCCGGAAATCGGCGTTTTCACATGAGCATAATCAAGATTGATCTGCGCGCTTTCGACAAGGGCCTTCGCCCCTTGTACAGCCGCCGCCGCTGTTTGCCGCTTGTTCAGGCGCTCATCAAGCAAGCTCTGGGAGATAGTCTGGTTTTTAATCAGGCTTTTAGCACGTTGATACTCCTTCTCCGCCAGCGCAGCCTGTGTTTGCGCGGCCTGCAAAGCGGCTTTGGCCTGCGCCAGCGTCGCTTCATAAGGACGCGGATCAATCACAAACAACACATCGCCTTTTTCAACATGCTGCCCGTCTTCGAATTGAATATCGGTAATCCGGCCGCTAACCTGCGGACGAATTTCAGCGCGGTCAACTGCCACGACATGACCGGAAAAATTCTTCCAGATCTGTACATCTTGAGACTTCACAGCCTCGATCCGGGCAGGCATAGCCTGAGCCGCACCCACTTGAATGCCGTTATCGGCCGCCCCGGACCGACTACTCCAGCCCAAAAGTCCAAGCCCGGAAGCAGCCAGACTCACAACAAAACCAGCGACGGCAAGCCATCGTGAGGATTTCATCTTCTTGCTTTTCATCCACGAAACTTTCTCTAATACTCTGCCCGTTTATATGCACGATCATCAAGAATTAGAACAGAAAAAACAACAGAAGTCCTAACTTTCGAAAAACGCCCCTCACAAACCTTAAAAACATGTTTGAAGAGTACACATCTCATTTAGAGTACAGTCGGTGATTTTGGTTGGCCTGAAAGCCTTGGTGAATGGCAGTACGTACAGTCTGGGGATAATTATTCTCGGTTGCGAGATAGATTTCTTAGCCATGAAGCCAATTCACGTTCATCAATAATACGTTGCGCCGCCTTAATTATTATATTCCCGGCCTCTTCCGTATCAAAACTTAGTTCAATACCATTGAGCGCCAAGCAAATATCCATGGAAGCAAAAGCCGTTCTCTTATTTGCATCGTGAAAAGCATGTCCAACAGCAATATAGCAAGCATAACAAGCTGCTAATTCATAAACATCAGCAATCAAACCATAGGCCATACGATTATGGATCCGCGCGATCACGGCTTCTATGGATTTATTAGCTGCCATTCCCTGTAATTCATTGGAATCAATCACATCCTCATGAACTGTAATCACGTCTTTCGCAGACAAAAATTTCATAATTATTTATCTTTTAGATAATCTAGCGTCGAACGCAGAGCTTTCTTTCGGCGTTTTAGAGCGGCCGTAATTTCTTCCGGAGCTGCCGGTTCAAAACTTAACTTCTCCACCGCAGAGGCCGGTACAAAATACCCTTCCAGTTGATTGCGATTTAAAATCGCCACAGGCTTATCTCCTGCTTGCTCTATCACTTTTTTAGGATCTCTTAGCTCTGTTAACGATGCTGTTAGATTGCTTAATAAGATTTCCATTTTATTTCTCCTATCCTCCTAATATTAAAAGAAAAGAGAGAAAATGTCAATTTAAATGTATATTTAAATATACAAATAAGAGAAAAGTTATCGATGACCGCTTGGTTTAATGGCAGCGCTTGCAGTCTTTCGCTAACTATTCTCCAAATCACACTACTTTGCAGACCCTGATACCTTATTGATCATTCCTGATGATGAGTACGTCTGGAAATGTAAAGTGTGGCGGCAAATATAACGACCGTCACGACCGAGGCGTTGATCGTGCCAAGATCAAGCCCGCCGTGATCCAGAGGCTTGGTCAAAAGATCGCCAAACGTTGCCCCAAAAGGGCGTGTAAATACGAAGGCAATCCAGAACAGAAACACCTCGTTTATGCGCGTGGCGTAGTGCAGTAAAATGACAACGCCGATCACGCCGGAAGTCACGAGAGCGCCTTGTATATAGCTTAGTTCCAGATTGTCTGTCAGATAATCACCGAAAGCCGTTCCCAATGAGTTTGAAAATAAAACGGCCAGCCAAAACATCATTTCCGGCCCTTTGCGGTTGATAGGATAAACCCGCAAACTCTTTTCTTTCGAATGCCAAAACGCAAGCGTTCCGAGCAGACCGGCAACGAGCAGTACGGACCCCCAGAAATACCCCAGATGCAGTGTCCGGTCGATCATATCGGAAATCTCAGTCCCGACCGTTGTCGTGCCGATAATTGTCGCCCAAAAAAGTACAGAATGAAATTTTTCAGCGCGGATTTGAAAAAACATCAAGCTAACCAAAGCCGCACCGGTAATGGCCAAGCCAACCACGTACCCCATATTTAAGGTTTGCGCCAGCATGTCTCCTGTTGTTTCTCCCAAGGTCGTTGCGAGAATTTTTAATATCCAAAAATAGAGAGTTATTTCCGCGACTTTACTTACATTTGCATTATCAAGTAGCTTGTTCATTATTCAGTCCGTTTTTTATTGGGTTGAATGCACATTCTTTACTCATTGTAGGGCATTAAGATCGTTAATAATAATTACAATATTGTATAGTTCCAGAAACTTACCTGAAATCTGCAATGACCTATTCTGATTGTTAGAAACGGCAATCCAGCCGATTATGACGAAAGGAAAAACGATGACACTCAACAAAAAAATCATGTCTCTGGCCATCGCGGCATCTTTGGCGGTTTCAGGACTTGCCGGACTGGCCTATGCGGCAGAACAAAACGATGAAGTGCAGGAAATACAGCTCTTCAATCAGGCTAAAGTTTCTCTTGTCGATGCCATAAAATCCGCCGAGAAAAAAGTTGGCGGAAAGGCCATGGATGCCTCGCTTGACGATGAATCGGAAACGATCCAGTTCGAGATCGAGGTTCTGAAAGATGGTGAGATCCAGCAGGTGATGGTCGATGGCAAAACAGGAGCCGTTGTTAAAGTCTCGGCTGACGACGAAGGGCCGGAAACAGGCGAAGAAAAAGACGATTAGAATTTATCTCTTCCTCCAAGCCCCCACAGCCGCTCACACTATTCATTTTTAGTGTGAGCGGTTTCCTTCAACAGAACCTGAGTATTGTCTCATATCTATCAATGGCTTATGTTGACTACACCTTTCCTGATAATTGAGCCAAGGCCATGAATAAAAAAGCCATCTTGAGTCATATTCTTCATTTACTGCCCCTGGCATTGTTTGGGGTGGCGATCTTTATCGTTCACCATGAAATCAAAGCCCATAACATTACAGATATTAGAGGAACGCTGTCTTCCGTTCCTATCGCTGTTATGGCTTCGGCACTGGTCCTGACGCTCTTAAATTACATCGTTTTGGCGGGGTATGATGTTCTGGCCTTGTGCTACACGGGACACAAAGTGCCGCTGATTAAAGTGATGCTGACCTCATTAATCGGTTATGCGATCAGCAATAACACAGGGCATGCTTGGGCAACGGGCGGCTCCGTGCGCTATCGTTTTTACAGCGCATGGAATGTACCGGGCTGGGATATTGTCAAAATCTCGCTGTTTCTCGGCCTCACATATGTGATCGGCGTTTTTACAATGGGGCTGGCCGGTACGATTTTAATGCCCGATGATATCCGCGCCACAATCAGCCATCCTGAACTCGTAACATGGCTTGGTTGGGCTTGTGGCGGTATTTTGGGGGTTTACTGGCTTGCTATCTTTTTCTGGAAAAAACAAGTTTCGATTAAGGGCGTATCACTATCTCTGCCATCTGCGCGTGTTACGCTGACCCAAACGATCATTTCCTGCTTCGACCTTCTGCTGGCCTCGCTCGTGATGTGGGTTTTGCTGGCGGGCCGCGTCGATATGCCGTTCGAAACGTTTCTGGTTCTATTCGTTGTTGCACAAGTTGCGGGTCTTTTAAGCTCTGTGCCGGGTGGTATCGGTGTATTTGAGAGCGCTTTTTTGTGGCTGGCCGGGCCGGGTCTGGCAGGGTCGCATTTAGAAATCATTAGCGCTTTGATCCTCTATCGTATCATATACTACTTCGTTCCTCTGGGCTTTGCCGGTGTTGCCCTTTTGGGATATGAAGCTGTGCAACAGCGCCGTGCGCTGGCAACGACCGGGCATTACATATCAAAAGCATTGTCGGGGATTGTACCGCAAATTTTCTCTGTCCTGCTTCTCATTGCGGGGGCTGTTTTATTGGTATCGGGTGCCACGCCTTCCGTGCCGGAAAATGTAGAATGGCTTCAAGACATCTTCCCCCTACCTGTCATCGAGTTTTCGCATCTTCTGGGAAGCCTGATCGGCGCATTTCTTTTGTTTCTGGCGCGCGGTATCCGTTTGCGTATTGACGCCGCATGGTATGCCAGCATCCTGATGCTCGCTCTTGGAGCCATTCTTTCACTGCTTAAAGGTTTGGAATGGGAAGATGCCCTGATCCTCTGCATTATGCTGGTGCTTATGCTGCCGACGCGGCGATATTTCCGGCGGCATTCTTCCCTTCTCACCATGACTTTTACCCCGGAATGGATTTTCCTGACAGGAGCCATGCTGACCGGAGCAGCATGGATCGGCTTTTTCTCTTACCGTCACGTTGAGTATGCGAATGATCTGTGGTGGCAGTTTTCCTATAAGGACGACGCACCGCGCTTCTTACGTGCTATGGTTATTATTACTGCATCCGTCACTTTCTACGCGCTCTGGCGGTTGACAGGTGTTGCCAAGCCGAAGGCGCGGACATTACCCGACGAAGCCGAGATTGATGCTGCCAGAACGCTGGCCGAAAAAGGAACAGACACACAAGGGTTTTTATCCATTCTGGGCGACAAGCATTTTTTATGGAGTGAAACGAAACGCAGTTTCATCATGTATGCCCCCGTGCCGAAATACTGGATTGCGATGGGCGATCCTCTGGGCGATCCGGCAGAATTTGCTGATTTGCTCTGGCGTTTCCGCGAACAGGCCGATAAAGCAGGAGCCAAGGCCGTGTTTTATCAGGTCACACAAGCCTATCTGCCGCTTTACATGGACATTGGTCTTATCATGCTGAAAATGGGCGAGGATGCCAAAATCAATCTGAAGGATTTTACTCTGGACGGAAAAGCACGCAAAGATTTACGCAGTGGACAAAACAGGTTCAGTAAACTGAATTATACCTTCGAGGTTCTCGAACATGAAGCTGTTACAGCCAATATGGAGCGCCTTAAGGAAATTTCCGATGCCTGGCTTTCCAGAAAAAATACCCATGAAAAAGGCTTTTCACTTGGGTTTTTTGACAAAGACTACATCGCCCGCACCCGCGTAGCTGTTGCTCGTGATCCGACAGGAAGGATCATGGCTTTTGCCAATTTGTGGGCGCTTGATAGTCATGAAGAGCTTGCCATCGACCTTATGCGTTATGATCCGGACAGCCCCGGAGGAATCATGGACTATCTCTTTGCCAATCTAATGCTCTGGGGCAAGAATCAGGGCTTTGCATGGTTTAACCTCGGTATGGCGCCGCTGGCAGGGCTGGAACGGCATCCTCTTGCGCCACTGTGGCACAAGGTTGGCACCACAGTCTTTGATCTGGGCGAGGAGTTTTATAATTTTGAAGGGCTTTACCAATACAAGGCGAAGTTTGAACCAGCATGGCATCCCCGCTATCTAGCCGTTCCGCCGGGATTGAGCGCCCCCTCGATTTTACTGCAAACCACCGCTCTGATTGCCGGGGGATGGAAAGGAGTTTTCATCAAATAGCTTCCCTAAGGAACTATCCACAATATCTTGATTACAAGATTGTATAGCTGCGGAAGCATATCCGCAATCTGAGCAGTCGCAAAATTGGAGAATAGTTTCTCTCAATCTCCAACCCCGCGAGGCTCCTATGACCCACCATCAACACAACACATCTCCCATTCCTTCATTTGCCGCATATACACAGAACAATGATGACCTGTTTTTTCTCTTCGGATTTAATAAATTCGGAACATCACCAGAAACGATTCGGCATCCGCGCCCAGTTTTTCAAACCTGTTTTGAAGCACTTGGAATTAAAAAAATAGTCAAGAAACCTTGTCCGGTCTGCATGGGGCTTGGCTGGCATGGCGATTACGTTATGCATCAGGATTGCTGTACCTGTGAAGGTTCCGGAATGATAGTTACCCACGAAAACATTACAAAATTGTATAGTTTCTGAAACCTCACCTCAATTTATCTTATGCAATTATTGAGAATAAAAAGTTTTTCTCCATAAAAAGAAAGGTTCCCGACCATGAAAACACGACACCTGCTGTTATCGCTGCCCGTTATTTTATCTGTCACGGCTTGCGCCAATATGAACACCGAAGCACGGTATCCTAGCGGAGCCGATCGTTCAGCCACGAATGGCGATATATATGAAAAGCCTGCTGGAATTTTTGGCAAACAAGGCTTGAAAGCTCTGCTGAACGACGATGACGATCAGGAACAAGCCGACGAGATCGCACATTTAAAGCAAGCCAAAGTTTCCCTGATGGACGCCATGAAAACGGCTGAGAAGGAAACCAAAGGGCAGGCCGTTGAAGGTATTCTGGATGACGATATGAAGGTCGTTCATTACAAAATCGACATCCTGAAAGACGACAAGTTGCTGGATGTGATTGTTGACGGCAACACGGGCAAGGTTCTCAAGGTTTATGCCGACAAAGAAGATTGAATATGGCATAATGACAAGCCATGAAAATACTGATAATTGAAGACGATGCACAAACAAGGGAATACGTTAAAAGCGGCCTGAAAGAATCCGGCCATACTGTCGATACGGCGGAAGACGGCCCGTCAGGTCTGGCTCTGGCAACGGGTGAGAGTTACGACCTTCTCATTGTTGATCGCATGTTGCCGGGACTGGACGGGCTGAGTGTTGTTAAGGCATTAAGAGGGGCGCATCATAGCACTCCCGTTTTGTTTCTAACAACAATGAGCGGCATTGACGACCGTGTGGAGGGTCTGAACGCCGGGGGCGACGACTATCTGGTCAAACCTTTTGCCTTCAGTGAGCTTCTTGCGCGTGTTAATGCACTGCTCCGCAGACCGCCGGGAACAAATGAGCAGACGGTGCTCAAAATTCAAGACCTTGAAGTCGATCTTTTAAAAAGGGTGGTAAAGCGCGGTGATAATCTTATCGTCTTACAGCCTACCGAATACAAGCTTCTTGACTATCTTTTGCGTCACGCCGGACAAGTTGTAACGCGAACGATGCTTTTGGAGAATGTGTGGGATTTTCACTTTGATCCGCAAACCAATATCGTTGAAACACATATCAGCCGCCTCCGCAGCAAGTTGAATGCGAATGGCAAAAACGATTTTATCCAAACAGTTCGTGGCGCGGGATATATCATCAATGAAGCTGCCTAGATTTACCCGTACGACCAGTTTCAAGCTTTCCGCTCTTTATATGGGCGTATTTTTGCTGTCCTTCCTCATGGTAGGCGTTATGGTCTATTTTCTGGCCAGCCGCATTTTGGAAGAGCAAATGAAGGATGGCATTGATCTGGAAGTCGCCAGTCTCGTTGCCGAATATAACGAAGGAGGAGTATCTGCTCTTGAAGATGAAATTGTAGGCAAGTCCAAAACAAGAGCGGGGCAACTTTATCTGTACGGAATTTTGACCCCGGATGGGCAATCTTTGGCTGGTAACATCACCCATTTTGACAAGGTTGAAGGATGGATTTCGGTTCCTATTCTACAAAAAAAAGACAGTAAGGACGACGACGATTTTCTAAACGTGAAAGTTGTCCCGTTATCAAAGGGCTATTGGCTGGGGGTTGGGTATCATGCCGATTATGTTGAAGACGCTTTAGATGCAGTCGTTAATGCGTTTTCATGGGGCATTCTGCTTGTAGTTATGGCGGGGGGGGCCGGCGGATTTTTTTTAACGCGTTCTTTCTTGAAAAAAATCGAAGCCATCACAAAATCTACACAGGCCATCATCGCAGGGGATTTAAAACACCGCCTGAGTGTTTCAAAAAACCATGACGAACTTGATAATCTGGCTCTGCTCCTAAACCGGATGCTCGATAAAATTTGTCGGCTTATTGAAAACATTCAGCAGGTATCGAATGATATTGCACATGACCTTCGCACCCCTATCGGGCATTTAAAATTCCGGCTTGAGGAAGCTTTAAGTAAAGACCTGACGGTGCCGCAATATAAAGATTGCATCGGCGGTATGATCGAAGAAGTCGATACAATTCTAAACACCTTCTCAGCCCTTCTCAGGATTGCGCAGATTGAATCCGGCTCCCGCCGTGCCGGATTTTCGGAGGTGAATTTAAGCGAAATTATCTCTTCTGTGACGGAAGCGCTTACTCCGGTAGCAGAAGAAAAAAATCAAAACCTTATATACGATATTGAAGACTATATTTTTCTCTCCGGCGATAAAGAACTACTAACCCAGCTTGCTTACAACCTTGTTGAAAACTCGATTGTTCACACGCCGGAAAACACACAAATCAGCGTGACTTTAGGCAAAACACCTGAAGGAATAGAATTTGCTGTATCCGATAACGGCCCCGGTGTGCCGTCCGAACAGGCAGAAAAAATATTTCAGCGGTTTTACAGAGCAGAACGCAGCAGAACAACGCCCGGAAATGGCCTTGGTTTAAGCATTGTTTCAGCGATAGCAGATTTGCACAATGCTGAAATTAAACTGTTTCATAACCATTCAGGATTGATAATGAACATTCTTTTTCCTCAATAGAGGTTATCATTCTAATTATTGTCATACTGTAGATTATCACACTTAACTATGGAATTGTTGGTTGGTCAGGAAAAAAGTAGGTGTTACGATTAGCGCCTTAGATCAGAAAACGATTTTCATAAAAGGCTGTGATCGATTGTCCGTCGTCAGGATATTTTGGACACACACAGGTAAAAAGCTAAGGTGTGTTTTGGCTCCTTTGGTTAAGGTTAAGCAGCGATCTTTTGTTGATGCAACTGCTTTCTGAGTTTTAGTGTTTTTTCC